>JACKCN010000002.1 GCA_020634015.1 Candidatus Delongbacteria bacterium
GGCTCGCGTTCTGCCCGTCGGGCGTTCGTGAGACATGGTTTCCAAGGCGCTCAGACCCGCAGATCCACGGTGTCGTTCTCGGCGGCTTCGGGGTGGGCGTCCAGCAGGGGCTGCACCTCGGCGGCCAGGAACTCGCGTACCTGGTTGCCCGCGCGTCCCGTGAAGGCCCGCGGGTTCATCATCACGGTCAGGTCGGTCAGACTGAAGGGAATGTTGGGGTCGTTGGCCAGCCGTTCCAGCAGGTCGTTGTCGCCGCCTTCCTCCTTCACCCGGCGTGCGGTGGCCATGGAATGGCGGCGGATCACCTCGTGCAGGCGCTGGCGGTCGCCGCCGCGCTTGACCGACTCCATCAGCACGGTCTCGGTGGCCATGAAGGGCAGCTCGGCCATCAGGTGTTTCTGGATCACGCCCGTGTACACCACCAGCCCGTCGAAGAGGTTCTGGAAGATCAGCAGGATCGCGTCGGCGGCCAGGAAGCCCTCGGGAATCGCGATGCGCTTCTGGGCGCTGTCGTCCAGGGTGCGCTCGAACCACTGGGTGGCGGCGGTGGCGCCCAGCCCGGCGGGCAGCGCCATCATGAACTTGGCCAGGCTGCTGATCCGCTCGCTGCGCATGGGATTGCGCTTGTAGGCCATGGCGCTGCTGCCGATCTGGTGTTTCTCGAAGGGCTCCTCGATCTCCTTCAGGTGCTGCAGCAGACGCAGGTCGTTGGTGATGCGGTGGGCGCTGCGGCCCAGCCCGGCCAGCCAGTCCATGATGCGCGCGTCCTCCTTGCGCGGGTAGGTCTGTCCCGTGACACGCCAGAGCCGCTCGAAGCCCATCTTGCGTGCGACACGCTCGTCCAGCTGGCGCACCTTCTCCTCGTTGCCCTCGAAAAGGGTCAGGAAGCTGGCCTGGGTGCCCGTGGTGCCCTTGACGCCGCGGAAGCGCAGGCAGGCCAGACGCTGCTCCAGGTCTTCGTGATCCATCATCAGGTCCTGCAGCCAGAGGCTGGCGCGTTTGCCCACCGTGGTGGGCTGGGCGGGCTGGGCGTGGGTGTAGCCGAGAGTGGGTGTGTCGGCCCAGGTGGCGCAGAAGGCAGCCAGCCGCCGGATCACACCCAGCAGACGGCGCTGGAGCAGCAGCAGTCCTTCGCGCATCTGCAGCAGGTCGGTATTGTCGCCCACGAAACAGCTGGTGGCCCCCAGGTGGATGATGCCCGCGGCCTCGGGGCATTGCAGGCCCCAGGCGTGCACGTGGGACATCACATCGTGGCGCGTCTCGCGCTCGCGGGCTTCGGCCACCTCGTAGTTGATCTCGTCGGCGGTGGCGCGCATGGCCTCCAGCTGGGACGTGCTGATCTCCAGACCCAGTTCCTGTTCGGACTCGGCCAGAGCGATCCAGAGCTTGCGCCAGGTGCGGAACTTGGTGTCGGGGCTGAAGATGCGGCTCATCTCCGCACTGGAGTAGCGGGCGGTCAGCGGGTTTTCGAAGCGATCGCGCGGAGAATTCATGGGGCGGGTCCCGGATTGTGTGAATGACCGCCCAAGATAGTCATGCGTTCCGGTTGGCGCTCCCCGGCTCCGGGGGGAGTTCCCTGTCATTTTCTCGTGCGCCGGAATGGATTCGCGGGGGGCGTCTGTCGATAAATGCACTGGCAGGTACTGTGATCTCCCCTTGCGAGGAACCCCATGAAGCATACCATCCTGGCTCCCGACCTACGAAACCGGGAAGCACTGGAATCCTTGTTGGTCGAACATGAAGCGCTGGGATACAGCGTGGTGGGCATGGGCAACATCTCGGGCGAGCGGCTGTTCATGTTCAAGGACGGCAAGCAGTGGAGCCATCAGGTGGTGGCGGTCACCGGGCGCAAGGACGACACCCTGAAGAAGATCCTGCTCCAGCGCGAGCATGAAGGCTGGATGGTCTGCGCCATCGGAGCCTGCGGCGAAGCCACGGTGATGATTTTGAAGCGCCCCGCCCCCAGCGAACCCAATTGATCCCACCCGACCTTGATTGAAGAAGAACCCCGACGCCCTCCGCCGGGGTTTTTCGTGAGACAGCCATTGACGGCCTGCCCAATCCGGGGCGCATTCCTACCTTGGCCCCGTGTTCCCGCAACGGACCTTAGACCCCCTGAGGAGGATTTCATGTTCGAGATCATTGATGTACACGCACGCGAGGTACTCGACTCCCGCGGCAATCCCACCATCGAAGTGGAAGTTCAGCTTTCCGGTGGCGCATTCGGCAGCACCATCGTGCCCAGCGGAGCCTCGACGGGCGCCTACGAAGCCATGGAACTGCGCGACGGCAATGCCAAGCGCTATGGTGGCAAAGGTGTCAGCAAGGCGGTCTACAACGTCAACGAGCTGATCGCTCCCGCCGTGCTGGGCATGGACGCCAGCAGCCAGGTGGAACTGGATCATGCCCTGATCGCCCTGGACGGCACGGCCAACAAGAAGAAACTGGGCGCCAACGCCCTGCTGGGAGTGTCGCTGGCCAGCGCGCGCGCCGCGGCCGACGCCGCCGAGCTGCCGCTGTACCAGTATCTGGGCGGCGTGCACGCCCACGTGCTGCCCGTGCCGATGATGAATGTGCTCAACGGCGGTGCCCACAGCGACAACAACGTGGACATCCAGGAATACATGATCATTCCGCGCGGGGCCAGCAGCTTCTCCGAAGCCCTGCGCATGGGGGCCGAAACCTTCCACTCGCTGAAGAAGGTGCTGCAGAAGAAGGGCTATGGCACAGCCGTGGGCGACGAGGGCGGGTATGCCCCCAGCCTGGGCAGCAACACCGAGCCGCTGGACCTGATCGTGGCCGCCATCGAGGGCGCGGGTTACGAGCCGGGCAAGGACATCTTCCTGGCTCTGGACTGCGCCGCCAGCGAGTTCTACAACAAGCGCAAGAAGCGCTATGTGCTGGCCGGCGAGAACAAGGAATACACCTCCGAGCAGCTGGTCGAGTTCTACGCCAAACTGGCGAAGAAGTACCCGATCCTGAGCATTGAAGACGGCATGGACGAGAGCGACTGGACCGGCTGGAAGCTGCTGACCGACGCTCTGGGCAGCAGGATGCAGCTGGTGGGCGACGACCTCTTCGTCACCAATGTCACGCGCCTGCAGATGGGCCTGGACAAGGGCGTGGCCAATTCCCTGCTGGTGAAGGTCAACCAGATCGGGACCCTCACCGAAACCCTGGACGCCATGAGCCTGGCCATGCGCAACCGTTACACCTGCGTGGTCAGCCACCGCAGCGGCGAGAGCGAAGACACCACCATCGCCGACCTGGTGGTGGCCACCAACGCGGGCCAGATCAAGACCGGCTCGCTGAGCCGCACCGATCGCATCGCCAAGTACAACCAGTTGCTGCGCATCGAAGAAGCCCTCGGCAACGCCGCCGTGTATTACGGCTCCATCTGGCGCTAGGGCGGCATTCAAGGATTCGATTGATCGCGCCGGCGCGCAACCTGCTGCGCGCCGGCCATCGCTTCAAAGGCCGCTGTGAACGTTCTCTCGCCCAAATACCGCTGGATGCTGCTTGCTGCCGTGCCACTGCTGGCCTGGCTGCTGCTGTTTGACGGAGGATTCCTGGAACAGCGCGGGTATCACGCCAGACTGGATTCGCTGCAGGGGCTCAAGCTCCAGCTGGAAGGCGAGAATGAGCGCATCTCGGGCGAGATCAATGCCCTGCGCCGCAAGGACCCCCGTCTGCTGGAGGAAGAGGCCCGCAAGATCGGCATGGTGCGTCCCGGCGACGAGGTCTACTATCTGGTGACCGACGAGGATACCACACGCCTCAACGATCAGCGACGCGGCGAGCCGATTCCCGGTCCCGACCAATCCGGATCCTCCACGGACCCTCCCGCGGAGCCGAGGTGAGCTGCCGGTTCGCACCTCGCTGCCGTCCGCTCCGGTCATGAGAGGGAAGGCGATACTGCCTCTGCTGTTGCTGCTGGCTTCTCCCGCGCTGGCCCGCATTCCGGGCCTGGGAGCCCGACTGGAGCGCGGGCTCGAGTATCACACCATTACCCTCGATTCCCGCCTGGAACAGCCTTTCTGGGCCGACACCCTGCGTCTGCAACTGCAACTGGATGTCCGTCAGGGATTTCGCCAATACAACAAGGAAAGCGCGCGCCTGCAGCAGAGTCTGGTGCTGGGCTGGGAACGTCCGGCCGGGGACTGGAGCTGGTTGCTGGAAGGACGCAACAGCGCCTTCTCGGAGACTTTCCAGGGCGACCGCGAACGGCGCCGTACTCTCCAGGGTGATCTGGCGGCCGGCCTGGCCCATCGCTGGCCGCTGGCCCGGGTGAAAGCCCTGGCCGGTGTCGGTGGCGATGCCCGGCGGGAAAGCACCGAAGGCGGCCCCCTGTTCCGGTTCTCGGGCGAGAGCCGTGGTGAGGAAGGTCCCTTCAACTGGGCCGGGCAGAGTTCGGGGCGACTGGAAAATCTGGACCGTCGGCGCAACCGCGGAGCCGATCTCTCGCTGGACGCCCACTACGGAGCCAGCCCCATCGCGCGGGACGACGCCCGGCTGGCCCTGCAGTACCAGCGCGAGGATCTGTACCTGGACACGGAGTCCCGCCAGCTGGAACGGCGCACCGAGGTATCCACCACTTTCGGCAACACCCTGCTGAGCCGCCCCGTGGACTGGAGCGAATCCCGACTGGAAACCAATGTCTGGCGCCTGCGCCAGGATCGTCTGCCCTGGGAAACCCCGGCCGAGGTCACCGCGGCGCTCAGCCAGCCCACTCGCGAAAGTCGCCACGAGGATCTTGGTTTCGAGGCGCGCTTCAGCCAGCGCGCCTGGTGGGGACCCTGGGAAGGACGCTTGGGCTTCGCACTGCGCCGCCAGCGCCAGGACAGCCGCTATCGCTCCCCGGGCGAGGCTCTGCAGACCACCCTGAGCCGCATTCTGTCCAATCGAGTGGACAGTGGAGTGAGCTGGCAGCAGGGGGCCGACAGTCTGGGGGTGGGCGCCAGCCTGGAACTGCGCCGCCGCGACACGGACCAGCAACGCGGCGAACAGGTCCGCGATGCCGATTACACCGATCGCCTGGCCCTGGATCTGCTCTCCGGGTGGCGTCACGAGCTGGGGCCCTGGGCCCGGATCTGGCTCTCCGCAGGTCTGGCCCGCATGGGCGAACAGCATCTGCAGGCCAGTCGCAGCTCGGCCAACCACGAGAACCGGCGCTGGCTGCTGGAGTTTCGGCACCAACTGGCTCCTCAGGGGGCCTGGCGCCTCGAGGGCAGCGCACGCACGCTGGCGGCCTACCGACTGTTCCAGTATGAATCCGTCGAAGATCCGCGCAGCACTCTTCAGCGGCGCTGGATCCTGGAGGAAACCCTGCTGAGCGCCCCCTTTCCTCTGATCGGGCGCCTGTCCTTCTTTCCGGGCTGGCGCGAGCGCCTGCGCGTGCGGGCCGGGCTGGTGCTGGAAGATGGCGGACGCTACCTGCGCCAGAGTCATCTGGAACTGCTCTCCGATTCCGCCAACGAACGCCAGCTGCACCTGCAGTGGCGCATGCAGCGCGCAGGCCTGCTGCTGGCGCCGGGCCTGCGCTGGTTCAGCCATCGGGACTATGTCTGGGAACTGGACCAGGGCCAGCGCGAGCGCCTGCAACGCCGCGACCTGTTCCGCCGGGGGCCGGATCTGGAACTGGAGTGGATGCGTCAGGGGCTCAGTTCCAGCCTGACCCTGTTCGGCGAGCGCGTGGATGACAACGCGCGGCGCGACTGGAATCTCTGGGCCACCCTGAATCTGCGCCTTGAATTCTGACTCGTCGCGGGCGGGCTTTGCCTGTTCACCCGATTTGCCCGCAAGCTCAGGCTTCGTAAGTTCTGCGCCTGTTTTCACCCGTAGATGATCCGCACGTCCGCAGCCAGGAAATCCCAGATGAGCCAGCAGAAATCCAGCAGCCCGCGTCGCCTGAGCGTGCAGCACTTCGCCCGGAGCAAGCAGGAAGGCAACAAGATCGTGGTGCTCACGGCCTACGACGCCCTCTTCGCGCGCCTCGAGGACCAGGCCGGCGTCGATGCGATTCTGGTGGGCGACAGCGCGGGCATGGTGGTGGCCGGACACGAGACCACCCTGCCCGTGACCATGGAGCAGATGCTGTACCACGCGGCCTGTGTCACACGCGGTGTGAAGCGCGCCTTCGTGATCGTGGACATGCCCTTTCTCAGCGTGCAGATCTCGCGCGAACAGGCCCTGACCAACTGTGGCCGGATGCTGGCCGAAACGGGTGTGCAGGCGGTCAAGATCGAAGGCGGTGGAGCCATCGCGTCCACCATCGCCAGCATCGTGGACGCGGGCATTCCCGTGATGGGCCATCTGGGGCTGATTCCCCAGAGCATTCACAGTCTGGGCAGTTACCGCACACGGGGCACCGAGACCAGCGAGGCCGAGACCTTGCGCCACGACGCACTGGCCCTGCAGGATGCGGGCTGTTTCTCGCTTGTGCTGGAGAAGGTGGAACCGGGACTGGCCAGGGAAATCAGCGCCTCACTGCGGATCCCCACCATCGGCATCGGCAGCGGTGTGGACTGCGACGGCCAGGTGCTGGTGAACGTGGACATGCTGGGCCTGTTCGAAGAGTTCAAACCACGCTTCGTGCGTCAGTTCGCCCATCTGGCCGAGGATGTGCGCCGGGCCGTGGGAGACTACGCCACGGCCGTGCGTTCCGGCGAGTTTCCCGGGAAGGATGAAGTCTGATGAGCGACACTCCGCGTCTTCTGCGGACCCTGGACGAGATGCGCCTGCAGCGCGCGGGCTGGCATTCGGCGGGCCTGACCATTGGACTGGTGCCCACCATGGGTTTTCTGCACGAGGGACACCGTCGCCTGATGGAGCTGCTGCGGCCGCAGTGCGACAGGCTGGTGGTCTCGGTTTTCGTGAACCCCAGCCAGTTCGGCAAGGGCGAGGACCTGGCCAAGTACCCGCGTGATCTGGAACGTGACACAGCGCTGTGCGCCGGGGCCGGGGTGGACGTGATCTTTCACCCCGAGGCCGAGGAAGTCTACCCGGCGAGCTTTGACACCTGGATCGAACCGGGTCAGGCCGTGAAACATGCCTGCGGGCCCTGGCGCCCGGGGCATTTCCGCGGTGTGCTGACCATTGTCTGGCGACTGCTCAACTGGGTGCAACCTCATCACGCCATCTTCGGGCGCAAGGACGCCCAGCAGCTCTGGCTGATCCAGCGCATGGTCAAGGATCTGGAGATGCCGATCCAGATCCACGAAGGTCCGCTGGTGCGCGAGGCTGACGGCCTGGCCATGAGTTCGCGCAATACCTATCTGGATCCAAGGGAACGCCAGGCCGCCGGGGAGATCAACCGGCTGCTCAAGGCGGCCGCGAAGCGCACCATCGAGGGCGAACCTCTGGAAGCGATCCGCCAGGCCACCCTGCGCTCGCTTGCCGACCACCCCCTGCGGGCTCCCCAGTATCTGGAATTCATCGACTGGGAAAGCTTCACCCTGCGCAGCGACCGGCCGCTTTCGCGCCGCACGGCCCTGCTGACCGCCGTACAGGTAGGGCCGGCGCGCCTGATCGACAATGTCTTCATCCGTGGGGATGGCCACCTGGAGATCTAGTTGACCGAGCCCGGCCAAGGTGCGGGCCTGCCCTGCCGATGACACAGTGTCCGCCACAGCGGGCCGGACCATGAATCAAGCCACCGGGAGACGCACGTTGACACAGGAACTTTCCGTCATCATTCTGGCAGCGGGCAAGGGTACCCGCATGAAATCCGATCTGGCCAAGGTGCTGCACCCGGCCCTGGGGCGTCCCATGATCGACTGGGTCATCGACCAGGCCCGGGCCGCCGGCTCGTGCCGTACCGTGGTGGTGGTGGGCCATCAGCGCGAGGCGGTCATCGATGCGGTCAGCGCACGCGGGGTGGAATTCGCCGTGCAGGCCGAGCAGAAGGGCACGGGGCATGCCGTGCAGATGTGCGCACCGTCATTCGGCTCCGCCAGGGGAGATGTGCTGGTGCTGTCCGGGGATGTGCCTCTGCTGCGTGGCGAGACACTGGCCGACCTGCTCAGGGAGCATCGGGCCGCTGGCCGGCAGGCCACCGTGCTGACCGCACTTTTTGACGATCCCACCGGCTATGGCCGGGTCATCCGGGACGCCGACGGCGCCGTGCGGCGCATTGTGGAACACAAGGACGCCAGCGACGGCGAACGCGCGGTGAAGGAGATCAATTCGGGGATTTACGTCTTCGATATCTCCTTGTTGTTCCAGTACATAAAGAAGCTGGACAGCAACAACTCCCAGGGGGAACTTTACCTCACCGATGTGGTTCGTTTTCTGGTGGAAGACGGGCACTCCGTGGGCGCGGTGATCGCCGCCGACCCCAACGAAATCAACGGTGTCAACACCGTGGACCAACTGGCCGAAGTCGAAACCCTGCTCCGCGCCCGCCGCTGAATCTGAGTCATCAATCGACGATGTGACCGCACGAGCGGAGCTGCCCGCACTGAGCAGCTTTCCCGAAGAGCCCGCCCTTTTTCCCCCGCCCCCCGGCGGGGGCAAAAAGGGCGGAGCTGCCCGCACCACGAGGCATCGCCGAAGCGCCCGCCCTTTTTCCCCCGCCCGCCGGCGGGGGCAAAAGGGCGGAGCTGCCCGCACCGCGGGCAGCCAGTTGTCAGGGTGACGGGGCAATGTTTAATTGGCGCCACTGCCGCCGGCAATCATGTGGCAGGGACGCAGAGAGGGAGACGCACATGGGAACCACATGCCATCCACTGGCTTTGGCCGGGTTGGGAGTGCTGCTGGCCAGCTCCGCGGTTCTGGCGGGTGCACCCTATCGCGATGCGCCGTCCCGCACCGGCCTTTCGGGAATCGTGCTCAATCCGGGCACCTCGTTCAATCGGGGCATTTCTCCCCTGTTCGACCCTTCGCGCACCCAGTGGAGCCACAGCCTGAGCTACGGGATGGCCAGTGGCGGGGGCGGCAGCGTGGGGCAGGGACTGTTCATGAATTCAATGGACATGCGTCTGGGGCAGCGCACCGATTTCAAGTTGCACATGGGCGTGCTCAACACCACCTACAACAGCTACAATCCCGCGGCAACGGGCAGTGATCTGGTTGGAGGAGCCGAATTCATGTGGAGCCCGACCGACAATCTGCACCTCCAGGTCGGCGTGTTCCGCGGCATGGGCTCGCCCACGACACCCTGGTCGCCCTGGTCGGGATCCAGCGGCCTTGGATACAGTGGTTTTCGCGGCGGAGAATGACACACCGGAATTGCTGTCCATCCTCGTCTTGTCCTTGCCCGCCGTTCTGGCTCGTGCGGGCCCCGTTCAACAGAATCAATCCAACCGGCTGAGCGGCTTCTGGTCGCTCACTTTTTTGTGTGGGAGCCATGTCATTCAAGCGTGATGCCGATTCGGGAAACCCCACCGGTGCCAGTCGATCCCGTCAGGGGAATCACAACTTTCTGCTGATCCTGTGTACCACAAGTTGCCTGCTGAACACCCTGCTGCTTCTGCTGCTGCTGTTCCGTGGGCAGCCACCGCTGTCGGCGGCCCAGCAGGTAAGCCAGGAATCACAGCCGGTTCACGAAGCCCTCACGAGTGAGAGTTCCCCACCGGAACGTGCTGGCGAAACCGTGGCGGAGGCCGTGATCGACAGTGTGGGCGGGATTCCCGATTCGCTGCTGGCCGATCACGTGGACGCGCCCACCGAGTCCGTCGCGCTCGCGGAAACGCCCGCCCCGACGGTTGCACCACCGCCCGTGATCAAGCGCTCGAGCATCCGGATCCAGGTGCTGAACGCGACCAATGTGTCCAAACTGGCGGCCCGGGGCGGAGAGACCCTCAGCCGCAAGGGCTACGATGTGCGTGAGACGGGCAATTCCCAGCGGGAACGCGGCGGGAACACGCGCGTGTACAGCCGGATCCAGGATACCGCCGCCGCTCTCCAGGTGGCCAGTGATCTGGGGCTGGGTTCCGAGCGGGTAAGCCTGAAGCCCGACCGGGAGCTGGTGGATGTGGACGTGACTGTGGTGATCGGTGTCGATCATCGCACCATCGGCGCACTGGGCGCCGGCAACTGAAGCGGGAGTCTGTCTTGAAGAGTATCTATCTGGCCCGTCGCCTTGCGCGCATGGCCTGGGCCAAGAAAGCGGAAGACATTGTGCTGCTGGACGTGCGCGGCCTGTCCGATGTCTCCGATTTTCTGGTGATCTGCACCGGCAGCGTGGGTCTGCACGTGCGCGCGATCACCGATTTCGTGGTGGATCAGGCCCGCGAACTGGGCGAGCGCGTTTACATCACCGAGAAGGACTCGGACGAGTGGATGATCGCCGACTTCGTCACGGTGGCCTTCCATTGTTTCCAGCCCGCGAAGCGGGAGTATTACGATCTGGAACGCCTCTGGCGGGACGGCATCCGCATGCCTGTGGATGAGGAAACCGGTACGGCGATGAGCCTGAAGGATGCCCAGGACCAGGCGGAGGCGCGTCGCAAGACGGCCGATGCTCCCGGCAAGAAGAGGAGTGCCCAGGGGTGAGCAAGAGCATTTTGGTGGTGGGATCGACGGCCCTCGACTCGGTGGAGACCGTGGCCGGTCGGGTGGACGACGCGCTGGGTGGCAGCGCCTTTTTCTTTTCGGCGGCCGCCAGCCTGCTGGCACCCGTGGGACTGGTGGGCGTGGTCGGAGGGGACTTCCCCCGCGACGAAATCAACTTTCTGGCCGAGCGCGGTGTGAACCTGGACGGGCTCGAAACGGTGCCCGGCGGGCTCACCTTCCGCTGGGGCGGACGCTACCACGAGAACATGAATGATCGCACCACCCTCTTCACCGACCTGAATGTCTTCGAGAGCTTTGACCCGCACATTCCCCACGACCAGCGCAGCGCTCCGGTGCTGTTTCTGGCCAATATCCAGCCCACCTTGCAGCTGAACGTGCTGGATCAGATGATCGGACCGGAGCTGGTCGTGACCGACACGATGAATCTCTGGATCAACCTGGCGCGTCCGGAGCTGCTGGAAGTGGTGCGCCGCACGGGCATCTTCATCGTCAACGACGAGGAAGCCCGCATGCTCACCGGCGAAACCTCGCCTCTGCGCGGGGCACAGGCCCTGCAGGCGATGGGGCCGCATACCGTGATCGTCAAGAAGGGCGAGCATGGAGCCCTGATGGTGGGCCCCGAAGGCCGGCTGTTCTCGATGCCCGCCTGGCCGCTGGCCGACATCACCGACCCCACGGGTGCCGGCGATACCTTCGCCGGCGGTTTCGTGGGCAGCCTGGCCCACGATGGTGCCTGGGGCTGGAGCCAGCTTTGCCGGGCGATGGCCTGGGGCAGCGCGATGGCCAGCTTCTGCGTCCAGGACTTCTCGGTGAATCGTCTGCGTACCCTGGACCTTGCCCAGGCCCGCGAGCGCTTCGAGGGCTTCAGGGCTCTCACCACCATTCCTGCCTGAGGAAATCCAGATGCCCTCATCCCCCGTGCCTCTGCTGGGGCTGTCTCCGCTTGAATGGCGTGACGCCCGCATCTGGCTGGTGGATCAGTCCTCCCTGCCCGGCACCCTGCAGGAACTCCCGATCAGCGACTGCGAACGCCTGGTGCAGGCGATCCAGCGCCTGGAGATCCGGGGTGCTCCGGCTCTTGGTCTGGCGGGCGCCTGGGGAGTCGCGTTGGCCTGTCATCAGGCCTTGCCACAACGTGCATTCAAAGCGGAGGTCAGGCACTGGGCCGCCCGTTTGCGGGCCGCACGCCCCACGGCGGTCAACCTGGTCTGGGCCGTCGATCGCGTCATGGCCCGACTGGACCAGGAAGCCGATGGAACCTGCTGGCCCGCTCTGGCAGTAGAAGAGGCCGGCCGCATCCAGGCAGAAGACCGACAGGCCTGTCATGATCTCTGCACGCATGCGCTGGACTGGATTGTGGATGGATGCTGGCTGACGATCTGCAATGCCGGGCCTCTGGCCACCAGCGGCATCGGCACGGCGCAAGGAGCCCTGCTGAGGGCCCACGCCGAAGGACGCCGGATCGAGGTGCTGGCCTGCGAGACCCGTCCGCTGTTGCAGGGAGCGCGGTTGACCACCTGGGAAATGCAGCGGGCAAACGTGCCCTGCCGCCTGATCACCGACAGCATGGCCGCGGCGGCCATGCGCCAACTGGAGGTCAAGGGAGTGATCGTGGGAGCTGACAGGATCGCCGCCAACGGGGATACTGCCAACAAGGTGGGAAGCTACAGTCTTGCCCTTGCCGCCAGATTCCACCAAATTCCGTTCCTCGTTGCAGCGCCCGAAAGCAGCCGCGATCCGCAGTGTCCGCAGGGAATCGACATCCCGATCGAAGAACGCGATCCCGCCGAGGTGCGGGGCTTTGCCTGTCATGGCTGGGATCCGGTTCGCTGGGCCCCCGGGGACGTCGCCTGCTGGAATCCGGCATTCGATGTGATTCCCGCTGAACTGATCACCGCCATCATCACTGAAAAAGGTGCCACCCGGCCAACCTCTCACCGGGGTGCCGGACATCCCCACAAGGACTGATGCCATGAAACGCACGATCATCACCCTGGCCCTGCTGGGCCTCATGAGTCTGCAGGGCTTTGCCAAGTCGATGGAGCAGACCAGCGCTCTCATCTATTACAAGCAGGGCGATTACACCAAGGCCCTCGAGTTCGCCGAGGCCGGTCGCGACAAACACGTTCAGGAAGCTCCCTTGTATTCGCTGTTGGTGGAGCTCTACGCTCGCCAGGACCGCTTTACCGAGATGAACGAGGCCTACAAGCTGATCTCCAGCGTGTCGGACACGGAGAAGAACATCCAGAAGGCACTGAAATCGGCGGACCAGGTCATTGGCAAGATCTGGGTCCCCAACTTCAATCAGGGCGTGGAAAATCTGACCAAGGCCAACGAGCAGTTCGAAGCTCATGATACCACGGCCTGCCGCGCCAGCTACGACCAGGCGATCGCCGGATTCGTTCAGGCTCTCAAGATCAAGCCCGAAGATCATCCCACGCGCAAGGCGCTGGCCAACACCTGGCGAACCTCGTGTTACACCTATCCGCGCGAGGAGCAGTTGCGCCGCGTTGGGGAATCCGTGGCGATCTGGCAGAGCATGCTGGACGAGCACCCCGATTCCTCGGCCTTCCAGCTCGAAATCGTCAAGTTGTGGGACATTCCCCGCGAATCACGCAAGACCATCGAGGCGGCGGATCTGTACACCGAGCACTTCGGTGAGAACAGTGAAGTACTCAAGCTGGCCGGCTACGCCCACTCGGAACTGGCCAATGACGAATCCGACGAGGCCCAGAAGAAGGCACTCAAGCTTGAAGCCATTGAGTACATGCAGCGTGCCCTGTCCCTGGACCCGACCGATCCCGACCTGAGTTTCGACATGGCCTTCCTGTATGGCCAGCTCAACGATTTCGAGAAGTCGCTGTCGCAGTACACGGCCACCCTGGCCCTGCCGGGCCTCGATCCCGAACTGACCTTCGAGTGTCACAAGCAGATGGGGCTGGTGGCCCTGATGGCCTCGCAGGAAAGCGATGACGAGAGCTGGCTCGAGCGCAGCATCGCCGCCTACGAGAAGGCCTATGCGCTCAAGCCGGAAAGTGCCCATGTGCGCAACAACCTGGGCATTGCCCTCCTGCGCCTGGGAGCGGCGCGCGGTGACGCGGAGATGATTGGACGTGGCAACGGGCTGATCGGAGGCTGAGAGACAGTTGGCTGCCGGAGCGTTCCAGGATCTGCCCGTCCACGTGGCGGTGATCATGGATGGCAACGGCCGCTGGGCGAAGTCCCGGGGGCTGCAACGGGTTGCGGGTCATCGGGAAGGTGTCAACTCGGTGCGCGAGCTGGTGGAAGTGGCGGGCGAGCTGGGCATTGGCTATCTCACCCTGTATACATTCAGCTCGGAAAACTGGGAACGCCCCAAGGCCGAAGTCTCCGCCCTGATGAACCTGCTGCTGAACACCATCCGCAAGGAGGTCAACCGCCTGCACGCCAGCAATGTGCAGGTGCGCGCCCTGGGGTTTCTGGAACACCTGCCCTCCGGGCCCCGCCAGGGGCTGACCGAGGCCATCGAGAAAACCCGCGACAATACGGGTCTGGTGCTGAGCCTGGCCCTTTCCTATGGCTCACGTCAGGAGATTGCCCACGCCATCAACCGGATCATCGCCGACGGCCACAAGCAGGTCGATGAAGCGCTGATTTCCCGCTACCTCTTCACGGCCGACCTGCCCGATCCGGACCTGCTGATCCGCACGGGAGGCGAGTACCGTCTCTCCAATTTTCTGCTCTGGCAACTGGCGTACACCGAAATCTACGTGTGTGACCGTCCCTGGCCCGAGTTCCGCCGTCAGCAGTTCATGGATGCGCTGAAGGTCTACGGCAACCGCGAACGGCGCTTCGGCAGGACTTCCGAACAGCTTCAGACATGAAACCCCGCCGCTGGGTGCTTGTGAGCACACTGGTCCTGCTGCTGGTGGGCACGTTGCTCACCGGGGCCTGGTACCTGCTGGACATGCCCGAGCGACTGCGCCTGCAACTGCTGTCCGGCATGGAGCGCGCGGGTCTGCGTGATGCCAATCTCGAGCAGGTGCTGCCGCGCCTGATGGGTCTGGAACTGCGTGGCCTGACCTTTGCCAGTGCCGACACGACGGTGCACGTGGAGTGCCAGCGTGTCACCGTGACCGTGTCACCCGTCCGCTGGATGCTGAATCCCCGCCAGACTCTCTCCCTGATCAACAGCATTCGTCTCGACAAGCCACGCCTGTTCTGGCGCCCCGGCTCCGGCCGGAGCACGGACGCGGGCTTTTCCTTCGAACTGGACAGCATGGTCGGGGAAGAACTGCGTCGGCTGCTGCCCACCGTGCCGCGGATCCGTCTCACGGATGGCTCGCTGGTTCTGGTTGGCCAGGGCTGGAACCTGGCCCTGCTGGATCATCTGGAAGGATTGGTCTGGCACAGCGAGCATCACCTCGAAGTGCTGGTGGAAAGTGATGTGCCACGCGGTTCGCTGGCGGCGTCCGACACGCCGGGGGCCGAGTCCCGTGGCTTGAAACTGCGGGTGGACCTTGAACCGGAAAGTCTGGATGGGGAGTTCCGCCTGGATGTCCAGCAGCTGCGTCTGGGCAGTCAGCTGCTTCCCGGGCTGGATCGGCACCTGACGGGAGAGCTGCACGCCCGGGCGTCCCTCTATGGGCGGCTCCAGGCCGGAGTGCTGGACAGTCTGTCCGGTGGTGGCGAACTGGATGCGCCCCGACTGAAGGTGACCGGCCTGGATTCCCTGCTGGATTTCAGGGCGGAGATGGAGCTGGATCGCCACGAGTTTCGACTGCTGTCCGCCGAACTGCAGTGTGCGGGCCAGACGCTGGTGGGGCAAGGCAGCGTGGACCGCGAGTATCACCTGGACTGGACGCTGCACGAACTGCAGCTGGCGAAACTGGCCTCGATCCTGCCAGCCGGAATCATCCAGAGTGATCTTTCCGGCAAGCTGAATCTGGCACTGTCGCTGCGCGGTGCCCTGAAATCCCCGGGCCTGCGCGCGGAGATGGATGGCCAGCTGGTCCTGGACGGAGTCACCTGTGATGCCTTCGGAGTTCGGGTAGCGGGCGGATTGGACAGTCTGGTCGTGAGCGATCTGCGTGCCAGCGGCCCCCGTGGGACGATTCGCGGTTCGGGCCTGGTGAAGCCGTGGCTCTCGTCGCCCAGAACGGTGCTGGAACTGAATCTGGATCTGCCACTTGCCCAGGGCACGGGAGCTGCCAGCCTGCTGCGCGCGGATCAGGCACTGGAGCTGCTGGCGGTGCTGCAACTGGACTCAGAGGGGCCTCGTGTACACTTCACGGGAACCCTGGGACGTGATCCCGTGGCCCTGCATCTGATCGGCCAGTGGCGCGATCAGGTACTGAGCTGCCAGTTCCTGGACACTTCCCAGAACGCGACCGGCAATCTGGAACTGTCGACCAGCGCAGGCCTGCCCCGGCTGCATCTGGAGCTTGCCGAACTGCTGGACCCGTTGCGGGCCCTGCTAGCCGACTCACACCCGCTGCCAACGCACACCGGATTGTCACTCACGCTTGACCGACAGGGCAGCCAGTGGTTCCTGGATCTGGGCCTGCAGAGCCCAACGGCCTCCGGTCAGATCAGTGGCCAGCTGGCGACGTCCGGCACGGGCGCCCTCGCTTTCGACGGCATGTTTGACGGCCAGACCCGTTTCAACGACCCCCTGGAAGGCAGTGTGTCCTTGAGGCTTGAGGATCAGCGTCTGGAGCTGGACAGTCTGCGCCTGCTGAACAGTCTGGTGCTCACCGGGGGCCTGAATCTGGCCACCCGCGATTACCGGCTGGAACTGGACTCCGGGCCGCTGCCCCTGCGCACCCTGATGAACCTGCTTCCCCGCGAGGAAGCGGCCCCCGAGATGGGGCAGGTGACATTGCTGCTGGCCGGCGAAGGCAATCTGGACGATCCGGGCCTGCGGGGCGCGATTGACTACAGCCTGCAACTTCCCGACAGCAGTCTGTTGCGCTGGTGGTCGCCGCTGGAGATGAGCATGCACTGGATCCATGCCCCGGGAGGACAACTGCGTCTGGGGCTGACCGATCTGGCCCGCACGGAGATCGGGTTCGCGCCCGACCTGAGCACGGGTGCCGGGCAGCTCTGGCTGGATGAACTGGAGCTGTCCAGCCTGCTGCCCAGGAACCCCTACAAGCTGTCGGGACAGATCATGGGGCAGGCGCGCCTGCGTCTGGATCACGGCAAACCCCGCCTGATGCTGGCCGAACTGGACATGGCCCGGCCCTCGGGAATCGGGCTCAGCTTCGACCGCTTGAGCGTGCGTGCCTCACAGCTCCCCACGCCCGATGAGGATGGCCGCCCCGTGATCCAGCTGGACAGTCTGGTCCTCAGGCGTGATGGCATCGAGCCGCTGACCCTGCGAGTCGAGGGGCAACTGCCCACCGAGCGTGAGGCCGAAATGGACCTGAACGCCACGCTCTCGGGCAATCTCTTCCAGCTGGTGGCCCGGGAGAACACATTCATCGAAGCGGGTCAGGGCCGAACCGACGCCCAGGTGCGCATCACGGGCACGCCGGCCAATCCTCTGGTGCTGGACGGCAACCTGACGCTGAGCAATGGACGCCTTGATCTGGAATCCGTGTTCACCCGGGTGCGGGATCTCAATCTGGACCTGCGACTGGTGGATGGCGAGCTGGAGATCCGCCGCTGCGAGTTCCATTCCGGCAAGGGCAGCGTACGGATCCGCAATCGGCCGGGTTGGGTCACGGAGTCCGGCGAGGAACTGCAGCCCTGGCAGATCTTCGGTACCAACCTGGGTGTGCTTGAAGTGCAAATGGGCGATCGGGACCACTATCTGGACACGGTGATCCCGGGCCTGATGCAGCTGGACTGGAACTCGGAAGTGCGCCTGCGCGGACGGGTTCCCGGCGAGAACTTCGTGCTGGCCGGACCTTTCGAGCGCCCTGTCGTACGCGGAACCATTGATGTGCGCAACGCGCGCTTCACCTTTCCCTTCATCGTGAGCGAACGTGAGCCGACACCGATCCTGCTGGCCACGGTGGGTTTTCTCAACACGATCGAGTGGGACCTGCAGGCCGTGCCCGGACGCAATTGCAACTACTACAAGGAAATCCAGGGCTTCGAGGACGTGACCTTCTTCGATTCCTTCCAGGGATATCTGGACCGGATCACGGTGGATGTGTATCTGGACCGCGATCGTGACCCCATGCTCTTCCGCGGCCAGATCGATGACGACAGCTTCCGCATCGAAGGCACCGTGACCAGTGGCCGCGGTGATATCAAGTACCTCTTCCTGAACTTCCAGGTCGACGAGCTGGGCATGGAGTTCGACAATACCAGCCTGCTGCCGATCGTCTGGGGTACTGCCGATTACTATGTCTACGATTCCGGGGTGAATGCACTGCCGGGCCAGCTGGACTTCGGGGCGAACTCGCGCACGTTCTTCCTGAAACTCGTGGTGGAAGACGAGTTCGGCAACCAGCTCGAGCGGGGGCGTTGGTCGGTGATCAGTCTGAAGCTGGAGGACGAGCAGGGGCGTGCGGTGGAGCAGTTCCTGCCCGAGCTGGGCATCGATCCGCTGGATCCATTGGGAAGTTTCCAGTCGGTGCTGCCCGGTGTGGTGGCCGGTTTCCTGCCCTTGCCGCTGACTCCCGTGGAAAGCCGTCTGCGCCGCGCCCTGGGGCTGGACCTGGTACGCATCTCGCTGCCCGTGCTGCAGAATACCGCCGAAGACCTGCTGGGTACCCAGAAGGACTACCGGACCTCATACTGGAACTACCTCCAGGGCAGCAGGGTGACCGCCGGCAAGGAACTCAGCCCCAAGTACTTCCTCTCCTGGACCGGACAGCTGCAGTCCAGTTCGGGTCTTGAAGTGCGCCAGAACGTGAACCTGTACCAGCTGTATTCACTGGAGTATTCGGTGAACCGGGATCTGAGCCTGACCGGTGAGCTGGTCTTTGACCCGCTGAACGAGAACAGCGCCTTCAAGGGCGATCCGCGTCTCTTCCTGCGTTATCGCGTGGACTATTGAAACCCTCAGGTGCTGTGAACCACCAGGACATCGCAGGGCACCGAATTGATGATGCGTTCGTCGATGGAATCGGTAAGCCAGCGCGTCATCAGGTTCTGGTGTTCATGTCCGATGATCAGCAGATCGGTGCCTGTGCAGGACTCGCGAATGGTCTCGATCAGGTCATCGGTGGCGACCACCTCCACCTCGATGGGCACTCCACCGGTGTTGTAGGGCTGAATCAGCTCCTGGATCTCCTCCCGCGAGTAGCGATGGTCGTAGGTGACCCGGCCATAGAGTCCCACCGCACCCGCATCACTCTCGTTGATGTGCAGGAAGCGCAGGCTTGCCTTCTGTTCGCTGGCCAGTTCACAGGCTCGTTGCACCAGCTTGACATCGGTTTCGGCGTGACCGAACAGGGCCAGGATCTTGTGGAATGCCATTGGATTCTCCTTTGGAAGTGGCCGGCGGTGGCAGGGCTGCAATGTGCTCAATCCGGCGGGCCGAATGAAGTGTATCGGCTTTCCTGCGGGAAAAACCAACCCATACCCGGCATTCCTTACTTCTGGCGGGCGGGCATCGGTCTTCAGCTTGCGGGCGCAGGAGTGATTTGCAAGGTTGCGCGCTGGAGTCACCAAGAGCCTGCGGGCAGGAGTCATCATGCTGAGTGAAAAATTGGGTCAGATGCTGAATCAGCAGATCAACATGGAGTTCTATTCCTCCAACCTGTATCTGCAGATGAGCGCCTGGTGCCAGAGCAAGGGACTGGAAGGCTGTGCCGCATTCCTGCGTCGCCATGCGGGCGAGGAAATGATGCACATGCAGAAGATGTTCGACTTCGTGAACGAGTCGGGCCGGATGGCCCTGGTGGGTGCCATTGAAGCGCCCACGGCCACTTTCGAAAGCCCGGCGGCCCTGTTTCAGGCGGCCTTCGAGCACGAGCAGCAGGTCACGGCCAGCATTGGCCAACTGGTCGAAGCCAGCATGGCCGAGCGTGATTTCTCGACCCTGAACTTCCTGCAGTGGTTCGTGAGCGAGCAGCACGAGGAAGAGGCTCTCTACCGCAACATTCTGGACAAGTTCGAGCTGATCGGAACCAGTGGGCAGGGGCTGTTCTTCATCGATCGCGAAATCGCCCAGCTGGCCGTCGGTGCCGGCGACCCCGGGACCCCCGCCACCTGAGCTTTGGCACACACTGAGTCACCGACTTTCCACGCAACGGCGCACATGGTGCGCCGTTGCCGCTCCGGGCGCGCGCTGAGACGGGACCCGTGACGAAAACGAAGAAGGGCGCCCCGCGGGGCGCCCTTCCGTGCTTGCGATCACAGGAGCGTGTTACTTGACCAGCATCAGCTTCTGGCGGTCGGTCACGCTGCCGGCCTTCATCTCCAGCAGATACATTCCGCTGGGCAGATGGGAGGCATCCCAGTCGAGACTGTGGCTGCCGGCTTCCAGCGGGCTGTCCAGCAGAGTATCCACACGCTGTCCCAGCATGTTGAACACCACCAGCTGAACGCGTCCACTCTGGGCCAGGTCCAGGCTGATCCGGGTGGTCGGGTTGAAGGGGTTGGGGTAGTTGCCCGCCAGACGGGTGGTCAGGGGCAGGGTGGGATTCTCATCCACATCCACACCGTCCACGATCATCTGCAGGGGCACCACGACTTCGGACGCATCCGGGTCGTTGGTGGCGATGTGCAGGCTGGCGTTGTACTCACCTGCGGGCAGTTCGTAACCGGCGGTGCTGCTGAAGGCGACGGGAATCATCACACTGGAGCCACCCACGACCACGCCGCTCTCGGATCCGAGCACGGCCCAGGCCGGCGGACTGATGCGCACGGCGTAGGGCGTTTCGATGACCTGGTTGTGGAACACGCCAATACCGGTATCACCGTCGGCGCCCTGCAGACCCGCGGTGCCACTGTGACCACTGCCCACCGACTGGTACTGCAGGGTGATGTCACCATTGGCCCGCAGAATGGCCTGGAAGGTGAAGGGACCACCGTTGGCGCCCGGGTTGTAGTGGGGCACGCCGGTCCAGCTGACCACCAGGCTGTCCTGGTTGTTGGTGTACCAGCTGCAGTAACCTTCGGTATCATCCACGGGGCGCAGGTCGTCCCACCAGACCAGCACGGAGTTTTCGGGAGCCAGCGAGGTCGGCAGCTCCTGGTTGCTCCAGGCACCGGACCAGGAGGAGAAGCTCAGGAACCCGTTGGGGCTGATCCGGACACGATCGTAGGGTGTGCCGTACAGATAGAAGTCGAAGCCCAGATCGAACCAGCCCGCGGTGCTGTCGTTGTGGGCGAAGGTCACGGGCGTGGCGTCCGCTTCATCGACCCAGTTGAATTCAGGACCCAGATCTTCGTTGCTGTCCAGCCATTCATACCCATAGGAATCGGGGCCACCGCTGTCGCGTGCGTCAAAGGTCAGCCACAGATCGTAGAGCATGGTGACTTCACCCACGTTGCCGATTTCGTAATCAGCCGTGGTGCTTTCGCCCTGGACCAGATTCACCGTGAGACCGGCGGGGTCGAAATTCAGCGAAGGCGGAGTCAACACACCGTTGATGGTGGTGGTGAAGAGCACGGCGGTACCCGCTCCGATGCTGTGCATGGTCGGGTTCAGGATGTTGTAGTGCTTGAGTGTCATGCCCTGGAAGGAGGTGTGATCCTTCATGCCCACGGTGCAATAGGGGAAGTCCGTGCCTGCGCTCTGGTTGTCATTCCAGACCTGGTACTGGAACATGAATTCGCCATCGCCGGTGCCCGTGGGATAGAAATTGGGGTCGTAGAGAATCACCTGGAAGGTATTGGGGCCGCCACTCTGGTTGGCGTTCACGTTGTACCACTCCACCACCCAGCGGTGGGCGGGGGCGTCGAACCAGGTGTAGACATTGCCCGAGCCGGTGGTCAGGTGGTCGTCCCACATGGGGGCGATCATCGCATCGGGACCCTGGCCGCTGGGCAGGTAATGGTTGCGGAAGTCGGTCTCGTAGAGCGTGCCCATGTCGGCGAAGGCCAGGAACCCGTTGGAGCTGATGTAGGCCTGCGTGTAGTACTCACCATAATAGGTGAAGCCGAAGGGCATGGTCACGCGCACCATGTCATCCTGCTCGTCGCCTTCGTCGCTGAGGGGAACCAAGGTGCCGGGGCCACCGGCCACGGGCGAGATTTCCACCCAGTTGAAGGTGGGCGCCTGGGCGTAGGTGTTGTCTTCATCCTCGTAGGCCCAGTAGCCATACTCGTCGGGACCGGTGGGGTCGTTCTGGCCCGGGTTGCCCACGGGAACCAGCAGATCCACTCGCTGCATCACCACGGTGTTGGCCGCGATCTCAAGGTGCAGGGGCAGGTTCATGCCCACCAGGGCGTCCTGGGTGATGTCCACGTTGAAACTGAAGGTGCCGCTGGCCGACGGGGCGATGTCGGATCCGGTCTGGGCACCGCTGGTGACCACCACGAAGTCTTCGGCATCGGAAACCAGAGTCACCGTGGGGGCTTCGGCAGCCATCGAGCCACTGTTCTGCAGCACGACCTGCAGGCTGCGGCTGCTGGCGGGCAGCCAGACGCCCATGGGGTAGGTCTGGGCGGTGGGCAGGATGCTGGGGCCGGCCACCGTGACACGGGCCAGGAAATCGGCCGAGCCTTCGTTGCTGCTCAGGTGAATGATCACGGGGATCGTGTCACCGTCCATCAGATCGGCCGCGGGGCTGATGGTGCCCCCGGTGACCGCGGCACTGGTATTGCCGGCAGGCAGGTCGGCGGAGGTGAGATCGGTGCCGGTGATGCTGCCGTACATCGGATCCATTTCCAGATCCATGCTGATGCCGGTCAGGGCGCCGGAGCCGGCGTTGCTGAAGGTGAATTCGAAGGGCTGGGCCACCACACCGGGCAGGGCTTCACCGCCGTTGACGTTCCAGGTGGCAAGGGTGGGATCGACGCTCTGCGGACCCACGGTCACCACTTGCTGCACCGGGCGCGCGCGATGGTGGCTCACGGTCAGGGTCATCGGACCGTCGCTGACACCGTCCAGATCCAGCCAGACGTGTCCGTTCTCGTCGCTCATGGTCACGGACTGATAGTCGCCCGCACCGCCGGCCTGCCAGGCCGCCACGATGATGCCTTCGGCGGGCTCGCCATCGATGCTGACGTCGAACTCGAGGAAGCCGGCGCCATCACTGATCGAGCTGGGCACGGTGAACTCCAGTTCGTTCAGCAGGCCGCCCCACATGCGCATGCCCGGATCGCCCATCAGGTTGCCCCAGTTGGCGAAGTTCACCGCCTGCTGGTCGCCCGCGGGCAGGGTCATGTACAGTTCGTACTTGGAATGCACCAGGCAGCTGCCCACTTCGGGGACATCGCCCTGAAGGAAGGCATGATAGAAGCCCACGGCCATCACGTTGTTGTAACGGGTATGCGTCGAGGCGGTGGCGTAACCCATGCAGGCCACGGCGGCACCGGGGGTGGTGGCATTGCCGCCACGGAAGAAGTTCTCGGTGAGGTCGTCACCGCCCACGAAGTCGCCCGTGGAGCAGGTGAAGATGGTGGCCACCGGAGTCCGGGGACCCTGGGTCAGCGCTTCGATGGTGGATCCGCTGAGACCTTCCATGCCGATCCAGCCGCGATAGTTGTAGAAGCTCATGCCGGCGTTGAACAGTCCGGGCACCGGGGTGGAGCTGCTGCACCAGAGGGTGTCGATGTCGTTGTAACCGCGGATGGACACCAGTCCGGACGCGATGTTGCGTGATACCTGACGCATGGACAGGTAACAGGCGCTGCTGCCCACCACCAGGCCGGCGTGCTGCAGCCAGGACGGGTTGGTCACGTAGGGGTTCTGCTCGTAGGTCAGAATCTTGTTGCAGACCGTGGTCAGCTGGGTGGCATTGTCCACGGACAGGCGGCCCACGGCCACATCACCCAGGATGTCGGTGCCTTCGATGCGGGTGTAGTAGTTGTCGTAACCACTGGTGCCGTCGGCGGCCACCGCATAGGAACCGTCGGTATCTCCCACGAGCATCACGAACTTGACCGGCTCGTCGCTGTTGTACTCGGTCGTGATGCGGTTCTTGATCGAGACCGCGTTCGAGAGAATGCCGGACGAGGATTCGATGACCACCGTGTGACCACGCTGGCGCTTCCACTGCAGGAGGTCCAGCAGACGCTGGTTGGTGAGAGCCGCGGTGGGCGCGAAGACCAGGTACTTGCCCGGCATCTTGCCCGGATCACTCCAGACAGCGTCGAGGGTGCTGTCTGACTGACGCGGGTTGACGATCGCATTGGCCAGCTCGGCTTCCAGCACCCTGGCGGAAGCGGGCAGCTGCCATTCGCGCTGGTTGACGGGGTTGACCCCGTCGAAGGTCACATCCAGTTCCATCGAGGTCCAGACCCGGGTCTCACCCGTGAAGGCGTTGACCTGCACGGGGAAAACGCTGAGTTTGGCCACGCGGTGGTTGCGCACCAGAGCGGGTTCGTCCAGCAGCACGTTGTAGGACGGGTACCAGGCATCCTCACCGTAAAGAGCCTGATCCTGGAGCCAGGGCTGGGGGACTTCGGCCTCGTTGTGCAACTGGTCCTGCACGGGCATGGGCAGGACGTTGCCGATCACGTGACTTTCGCCTCCGACCACGCGCACCTGGACGTCCGAATGGTCGGGCAGTTCCAGCAGGCGATGGATGGCGGGCAGGTCGGGGCGCCCCGGTTCACCGATCAGACCCGCGTCTTCCATGGTGATGAGGGTGTAGACCTGCCCATTGACCGGAATCGTCTCCAGATCCGCCGGGGCGAACTGGATACTGAGGTGAAGCGGATCACCCACTCCGGAGCCCTCACTCCGGACCTGCAGGTCCAGGGCGGTGCGGGCGGCGCAGAGGGAGACAGCGCCGGCAAGCAGAAAGCAAGCCGCAAGAGCTCGACGCATGGAGTACTCCTTGTTTATGACCGAAAGCTTGAGAGCGTTGCGAGCCGTGCCGGCGGGAAGGAGGGCCGGCAAACGGTCCGGGTTTCCCCGTTCCAGTTGAACCAGCCCGACAAAATGGAATTATCCTCAGCCAATGCAAGGCAATTCTCCAGCGTGAAAAAACACTGTCATGGCATGGCTGTGAATGGGATCCGAATCCTGGGGCCCGACAACAAGATCTGCGGCACCTGACGAGGATCCGGAGCTCCCCGCGCGAGGATTTCACTTTGCAAGAATAGTGCCGGGAGGGATTTCTTTCGCAAGTCTTTTTCCCTTGGCGGGCGGGCGGCGAATCGCCTCCTTTTTCGCGGCTCCCCAAAGCCGGAACCCAGGAATCCGCCGGGCGTGAGAACGCTGACGCCCGCAAGGAACTTGATCCGGCACTGTCGAAGCCCCCCCGCATGTTCGCGCTGCTTAACAAATTGTAAGCCTTTGTCCTGCCGCACGTCCACGACCGAACTGGATCCCGGAACGGATGTCCCGCGGAGGGGCCTTTGTGCCGCTGTTCAGCATGCAGGGAACGTCCTGGATCTGGGGGCCGTAAACCGGAACGGAAGTTGCATTCGACCCCGGTCTGATTGTCGCCTGCTGCAGGAGCATTCAGCCCCCACCGCGCTTGACACAGCTTGATCGAAAGGAACTGGAATGAACCTGTTGCGTTGGTCGCTTCTGCTGGCCATCTCGGCGAGCCCGGTACTGTCCGCGGAGCAGACGGCTCCCATGGCTGTGCCCGGAATGCACGTCTTCCAGTCCGCCGATCGCGACTGGAGCATGGAAATCCTGGATCAGTCGCCCGCGGGTCTCACGGTGGAGTTCCGGCTGAACCGGCTTGAGATCCAGCAGGATGGAGACCGGCACCTGCTCTTCGTTGACGGGCTCAACACCCTCTCCACGCCCTCCCTTCCCGAACTGCCCAGCTGGTCCGGAGTGTTCGCGGTGCCGCCGCGTGCCGGCCTGGGGCTGAACGTGCTGGAGAGTGATTCCCGTGTGATCGCGGGAGTGGTGCCGAGGGCTGCCGAGGACTGGCAGAGCGATTATCCCGGCAGCGGCCTGCCCGAGCGACGCGAGAATGCGCAGGTCTACGGCGGGGGACATTTTCCCGCACGTGTGTCCAGCTATGGCGAGCCCGCCCTCTGGCACGGAGTCCGGGTGGTGCCCCTGGACATCACGCCCTTCGACTGGAATGCCGCCAATGATGAGTTGACGGTATACACGCGTCTGCTCGTCCGCCTCGATTTCCAAGGCAATGACACACGCAACACGCGTGAGATCGATCGTCCTCTCTCGCGTCTGGCACGCGACATCGTCCGGCCCGACCTGCAGAATCCCGCCCAGCTGGACGCCGACGTCCGCCTGGATCCCCTCGAGCAGAGTTCACTGGGGCGCTATCTGGTGGTCATCATCGATGCGGGCATACCCTACCTGCAGCCCTGGGTCGACTGGAAGCGCCAGATGGGCTACGAAGTCACGGTGGTGGCCCAATCCGAGCTGGGCGGAACCCCGACCTTCGCCACGGTCAAACAGCGTGTGATGCAGGAATACACGGACAACGGGCTTGACTATCTGCTGCTGGTGGGGGACTACGATCTCACGCCACAGCTGTACAATCTGCCCTCCAACACGGTCCAGAGTGGTCAGCATGCCGAGGGGACCTGGGGTGGCGACATCGTCAGTGATCACGAGTACACCCTGCTGGAAGGCACCGACTATTTCCCCGAGATTCTGGTGGGGCGACTCTCGGTGGACTCGCACCAGCAACTCTCGACCCTGGTCACCAAGCTTGTGGCCTACGAGAAGACCCCGCCGATCAGCCAGACCGACAACTGGTACCGTGATGCATTGATGATCTACGATGTGGCGCTGGCCGGCAGCCGGCGTGAGACCAAACTGGCCGTGCGCGACCTGCTGTTCGCGGATGGCTTCGCCCACATCGACACGGTGCACAACGATTACTACAACAACAACCTCTCGCCGAGCATCGTGACCAACTTTGTCAATCAGGGCGTCAGCTTCGTGAATTATCGGGGCTACGGGCATCGTTACCAGTGGGTGGGCCCCGAGTTCGGTGTCACGCAGATCATGAACGACCTGAACAATTTCAATGCCTGGCCCGTGGTCACGTCCATCGTCTGTGGCGGGGGCGATTTCGGTTCCAACCAGTTCGATCCCTGTTTCGGCGAAGCCTGGCTGCGCGCCGCCACCGGTCCCAATCCCCGAGGCGCCGTGGCCTTCATCGGGCCTTCCGAGCTGGATACCCACACCAAATGGAACAACGCGATCGATCTGGGCATCTACCACGGCCTGCTGCACGAGCGCATCCACAAGATCGGCGCGCTGATGATGCGCGGCAAGACCGAACTCTGGACCCAGTTCCCCAACGAACGCATCGAGGACTGGAGTCCTGCGGGCGCCGGAAACTGCGTGCCACACTACTTCCACTCCTACAATCTGCTGGGTGATCCGGCGATGGAGGTGCGCACCATGGAGCCGCTGGCGCTTGCCCTGGATGCCCCTTCGGCCCTGGCCGCGGGCCCGCGCCAACTGCATCTCCGCGTCACGTCCAGTGATACTGGACAGGCGGTCGCCGGAGCCCATGCCTACTTCTACCAGGCCGCGTCACTCAGCGGCAAACTGGCCACCACCGACGCCAACGGCGATGCCTGGCTGGATCTGGGCGAACTTGAAACCGGAGACTATCTGCTGACCGTGCATGGCGTGAACCTCTATCCCGTGCAGCGCACGGTCACGGTCAGCGACATGCCCAGCGCCCTGGCCCTGACGGGTTTCACCGTGCAGGACGAAGACGGCAACGGCGACGGAACGCTGAACCCCGGTGAAGACATCGAACTGGTGCTGGACCTCTACGAGGCCGGCACCGATGGTCTGGCGCAGGCCGGCATGCTGAGTCTGGTTTCGACCGACGAAGGCCTGACCGTGACACAGTCCGAAGCCAGCATCGACCCGCTTGCCCCGGGTGGCGAGCAGCAGGTCGGCGGTTTCCTGCTCTCTCTGGACCCGCAGGCGCTTGATGGCGACACCTGTCCGCTGGACCTGTATCTCGATGGTGAGTGGGTGTCGCGCCTCAACCTGTCCGTGTCCGCGGCGCATTTTGCGGTGGATGCCATCAGCATCAGCCAGGGCGAATTCGAACCAGGCGCGATGGTGGAGTTCTCACTGAGGTTGCGACTGGAAGGCGAATACGATTCTCCCGAAGGATCGTTGCGCCTTCACGTGATCAGTGGTGGCGTGGACCTCCAGGACGAGCTGGGCAGCCTGCCGGCCATCTCCCGGAACGGACAGGGTACCGCCGGACCCTTCACGATGACCCTGTCGGAAGAGCTGCTGCCGGGCACCCAACTGGCCTTCGAGCTCGAGTTCACGGCTCTCGATTCCCGGCCGCTCGACCGGCGTCCCTGGAGCGTGACCATCGGCACACCCGGTGTCCAGGATCCGCTGGGCCCCGATGCGGCCGGCTACGTGATCTACGATTCCGGTGACACGGGTCACGAGCAGGCTCCGGCCTTCATCTGGGAAGACATCAGCAGCTTCGGTACTCCCCTCAACATGCACGACGAACAGGATTCCTGGTGGAATGGTGGCATCGATGGCGACAGCCGCGTGGTGGACCTGCCCTTCATGTTCACCTACTACGACCAGATCTGGGCCACGCTCACCGTCAACAGCAATGGCTGGGTGGCCATGGGCGACCAGCACGAGCACGTGAGCGGTCACAACACCACCCTGCCCGCCGCCCAGGGAGCCCCCGGAATGGTGGCCGTGTTCTGGAACGATCTCTACAACCACACCGGCAGCGCCCCCTTCGGGGATGTCTACACCTGGTACGAGCAGGGCACGGGCGAATTCATCATCCAGTGGCACAACATGCGCCCGACCGAATCCTCCAGTTTTCAGCAGTTCCAGCTTGTGCTGCGGGATCCCCAGGTCTGGCCTACCGAATCGGGCAATGCCCAGATGCTGATGTATTACAACCAGGTGACTCCCGCCACCGGCGAGAATGCCACCACGGTGGGCATCCAGGACTATCTCCACCAGGTGGGGCTGCAGTACGCGTTCAACAATGTGCTGGCCAGCACGAGCGCTCCTCTGGCCAATGGTCTGGCCCTGCTGGTGACCCAGGGACCCGTGCTCGAGAGCACGTCCGTTGGCGCACATGACGCGCGCCCGACCGATTTCCAGTTGCTGGCGATGGCGCCCAATCCCTTCAATCCGTCCACCATGGTCAGCTATTCGCTGGGCAGCGAGGCCCGCCTGGGCTGGACCCTGTGCAATCTTCTCGGGCAGCAGGTCGCCAGCGGGCGCACCGAACGAGTGGCGGCCGGCGAACACAGCTTCCGTCTGGATGGCGCCAGCCTGGCCAGCGGAGTCTACTTTCTGAGGCTGGAGGCCACCATGGCCGACGGCACGAAGCACTACCGGACCGGCAAGCTGGCGCTGGTGCGCTAGCCGTTCCGGATTGACAGGACATTCAGCGCACCCCGGTGGGTTCCTCCGCCGGGGTGCGCTGTCCCAGGGCCTTCGGAACGTCCTCACGCCTGCTTTGGCCCTGCCCGTGCAGTTCCCTCCGCCTTCCTATCTTCCTGCCCAAAAGAAACCGCCAATCGCCCATGTCGTGCCACCAGTCATGAATCGCCTTGCCCTCATCCTCCCACTCCTGCTCCTGCTGAGTCTGCAGCTGAAGGCGACCGTGACCCTGGAAGGGCGGCTGCGTGACCGCACGGACGGTGATGCAGTGGCGGGCGCGCTGCTCAGCATTGACGTGCTCGCGCGGCTGACCACCAGCGACGGGCAGGGAGCCTGGCAGTTCCAGAACCTGCCGCCCGGCAGCTGGGTCCTGCGCGTGCATCATCTGGCCTACCGGGATCTGGAGCAGGTGATTCATGTCGGCAGCGCCGAGACTCCTCCCCTGGAGTTGATGCTGGAGCCCCGGGTGCTGGTGCTGCCTGAGCTGTCCGTGCAGGGCGGCGGGGAGCCGGGTGTGATCCAGCAGGACGGACCCGGGCGCAGTCATCTGCGGGTTCCCGCTGGCGCGACGGAGGATCTGGCCGAACTGGCCGCGCACTTTCCCGGCGTGCGCGTGATCCGGGAGGGCGGAGCGGGTGCGGTGGCCACACTCAGCGTGGACGGCAGCCCGGCCAGGGAAGTGCTGGTCTGCGTGGATGGTGTGCCACTGAATGCGGGTGGCAGCCATGCGGTGGATCTCAACCGACTGACACTGGGCCCACTGGAAAGCCTGGAATTCCGCCGCGGCGCGGACCCGGCCCGCGGAGCACTGGCCGGCGTGCTGAACCTTGTGACACGACGACGCCCCGATCCCCGGCAGCGTCTGGATCTTGAGTGGGTGAGGCCGGATGCCCGCTCGCTGGCGCTGGGGCTGCAGCATCGTCCGGGGCGCGGGTTGCTGGATGCGGGGCTGCGTTTCCAGCGCGGAAATGGGCGTTACGACTACACCGACCCCCAATCCGGCCTGCGGCTCGAGCGCCGCAACACGGACTCCCGCCGTGATGCGTTCTCGCTGGGCTGGCGCCCCGATCGCGGAATGCTGGAATCCGTGGGGCTGTCCTGGCACCGGCGGGAGGGCGGCATTGGTGACCGCATCGATCTGAGCGACCAGTGGCCCCTGCGGGAAGAGGAGTCCAACAGCAGCCTGCAGGCCCTGTTCCGCAAGGGACCGGCCAGCAGCGGCAGGCTCTGGATCCAGGACGACCGGCGTGTGACGCGTGGATCGCTCTGGGGCCCGCGCGAGGAGCGCGAGCGCAGCATCGGTCTTGCCATGGAACACGAAGTGGTCCGTGCCGGGCGTGTGTTCCAGCCGGGTTGGCGCCTGGAGGGGCGCGCCCTGACGTTTGATGCCGAGTACAGGAACGATGTGCTGAACGCCCGGCGTGACGAGCTGCGGCCCGTGCTGTGGCTGCGTTCTTCCCGGCTCAGGCTGGAAGCCGGACTTGAAGGCTGGCGTGACGAGCGCCGTCTGCACGCGGTACCCATCGCGCTGCTGGAAGCCTTGCAACCGCTGCGGGCGACGGGAAGCGGTCCCGAACTGGGTCTGTGGGCGCAGGCCAGCCAGGGAGCGCGCATGCCTTCCTTCCTTGAGAGATTTCCCGTGGGCGGCACGGAGCTGGAAGCCAATCCGGACCTTGATCCGGAACGCTTTCGTCAACTGACTCTGGGGCTGCGCGCCCGCATCGGCACGGATGCCCGCTGGGTCAGTGCCGAAAGCGGTGTCTCACAGCGGGACGCCCGCGACCTGATCGTCTGGCGCCAGAGTCAGGCTGCGGCCTGGAAGCCCTTCAATCTGGGGCAGGCCCGGATCCGGCAATGGTACCTGTCGCTGCAGGCCCGGCCGGCCGCAGGTTGGGACTGGCTGGGCGAGCTGCGGCTGGCCGATTCGCGCAATCGGACGCCGGGCATCAACGCGGGACGCTACCTTCCCCTGCGTCCATTGAACGAATGGCGTGCGCGTCTGGACTGGAGCAGCCCGGGAGTCGACCCCTGGAAACTGGGGCTGGAATGCCGGGGAGCCGGGCGCAGTTTCGCGGGCGAGTCCAATCTGGACGGGCTGGACGCTGCCGCGCTGGATCCTTGGTGGGTTCTGGACCTTTCGCTGGGACGTGAGCAGCGCGTCAGGCGCTTGAGCTGGGGATGGGGCCTGTCCCTGGAGAACCTGCTGGACAACGAGTTGCGAATGGTCCCCAAGGTGCCGCTCCCGGGGCGCAGTCTGCGACTGGGAGTCTGGTTGATCCATTCATGAAGGAAGCGATGAAGCCGACTCTGACAATGATGATGTGCCTTGCACTTGCCAGCCTGCTGTGTTCATGCGAGGACTCGACGAACTGGCAGACGCTGGAGGGCGGATTGGCCGGGCAGGTTCTGGTGCTCAATTCCGGCTCGGGCACCAACAGTCTGTCACTCTGTGATCCCGGGCGGCTGCAGGTCCAGCGGGATGTGGCCCCCACGGCGCTGCTGCCCAACCATGCCTTCCAGCAGGGCGATCGTCTCTTCGTGACCTGTTCTGGCGATGATCGCATCGTGTCCTACGCCCTGGGCGACAGCAGCCTCGAGGTACTCGAGAGCTGGAGCCTGAACGCTCTCGACGGGCGCCAGGCCGGAGAATTGGTCTACACTCCGTGGAGTTCACTCTTTTTTGGCGGCGAGATCTATACCAGTCTCAGCGCGCGCAACGAAATCTCGGCGATTCCGGAGACCGGTGACAGCCTGCGGGCTTTCGCCACCGGCAGTTGGCCTCAGGGACTCTGTCTCTCGGGTGACACTCTGTATGTGGCCTGTACCGGTTTTTCCCTCAGTACTCTGGAATTCGGCCCGGGCACCGTGCGCGCACACCGGCTGCCGTCGGGTGAGGAGCTGTGGCGCACGGAGGTGGGCGCCAACCCTCAGCGGCTGGCTCTGACTCCCGCGGGGGAGCTGCTCGTGCTCTGTTCGGGGGACTACGTTCTGCGGGAGGGCCAGCTGGTCGTGCTGGATCCCCGAAATGGTGCGGAAAGCTGGAATCTGCCGCTGGGAGATTTTCCCGGGGCGATGGCTCTGGATGGACGTGATCTCTGGCTGGCCGCCTGGGGCCAGTACGACCTGCAGCCCGGAGGCACCCAGGAAGGGCATGTCACGCGCGTGTCGCTGGACGAGCGCGCCTTCGATCGGGGGCCGGAAAATCCCTGGCGCGTCCAGGCCGGAGCCACGGACCTCTGCCTGGCCGGCGGTCGTCTGTTCGTGAGCTGCTATGCCCAGGACGCACTCTGCGTGATCCAGGGTGACAGCCTGCTGGAGTGCCTGCCCGTGGGGCACGGCCCCGGCGCACTGTTGCTTCTGGAATGACACGCACACACACGCCCGACAAACTTCTGGAGGGAGGATTGCCATGGTTCGGTTGACCCGGATCTACACCCGTACCGGCGATGGCGGCCACACGCGTCTGGGCGACGGCAGTGAGACGGCCAAGAACAGTGCCCGGGTGGAGGCCTACGGCTGTGTGGACGAACTGAATTCCGTGCTGGGCATGGTGCTCTGCGAGACGGAGCTGGACGCGGACACGCGCCGGGAGCTGGAGCGGATCCAGAATGAACTCTTCGATCTGGGTTCCGATCTGTGTGTGCCCGGCGAAGCGGGTGCATCCCTGCGCATCGGGGCCGAGTACGCCCAGCGATTGGAGCAGGCCATTGACCGCGCCAACGCGGATCTGCCCAGTCTGGACAGTTTCATCCTGCCCGGTGGCTCGCGCGCGGCGGCGACCCTGCATCTGGGGCGCACGGTCTGCCGACGGGCCGAGCGTCGTTTGCTGACCCTGATCGATGAAGAGGGCGACGCGGTCAATCCTCAGGCGCTGATCTATCTGAACCGGCTCAGCGATCTGCTTTTCGTGCTGGCCCGGGTGGCCTGCCGCGGTGGACGCGAGGTGCTCTGGGTTCCGGGCGGGCAGCGAGACTGAGCCCTGCCCATGCCAGTGAGCGCTCTCCGGCAGCCGCGCCGCCTTGCTCTTGTGAGAGCCAGATGCTAGACTTGCGGGCTCCGGCCGGAAGCCGGATCGGGTTTCCCGGCCACGACACTGCCGGGTCCCGCTGGGCGATCCAGGGGCGTCCGCAAGCGAACGCCTCGCCAGTTTCAGGTGTGCAAGCGGCCAGATTCCATGTTCGACTCTCTCCAGGACCGTTTTGAAGGCATCGTCCGCTCACTGAGGGGACAGGCCCGGATCTCGGAATCGAACATCGAAGAAGCCGTGGCGGACATTCGCCGCGCCCTGCTGGAAGCCGACGTCCATGTGAAGGTGGTGCGCGATTTCATCGCCACCATCAGCGAAAAGGCCCTGGGTGCCGAGGTGCTGAAGAGCGTCTCCCCGGGGCAGCAGTTCACCAAGCTGCTCAATGATGAATTGACCGAGCTGCTGGGCGGCCACGCGGAACCGATCCGCTGGGTGCGCGGTGGCCCCACGGTGATCATGATGGTGGGCCTGCAGGGAAGTGGCAAGACCACCTCCGCCGGCAAGCTCGCCGCCCTGTTGAAGAAGAAGGGGCGCAAGCCCTTCCTGATCGCCGCCGACATCTACCGCCCCGCGGCCGTGGAACAGTTGGTGGTACTGGGCAAGCAGATCGGAGTCCCGGTCTTCACGCCCGTGGACCAGGATCCTCTGCGCACGGCCGTCGAGGGTCTGGCCGAAGCGACTCGCCGGGGTGCCGACACGGTTCTGCTGGACACAGCGGGCCGGCTGCACATCGCCGAAGACATGATGCAGGAGCTCGAGCGCATTCGCGAGACCCTGCAACCGGCTGAAATCCTGTTCGTGGCCGACGCCATGATCGGTCAGGATGCGGTGAACGCGGCGGGCGAGTTCAATCGCCGGCTCGAATTCACGGGCGTGATCCTGACCAAGCTGGATGGCGACACGCGCGGCGGTGCCGCGATGTCCATCCGCAGCGTGACGGGCAAACCGGTCAAGTTCGTGGGCGTGGGCGAAAAGCTCGACGCCCTTGAGCAGTTCCACCCCGATCGCATGGCCCAGCGCATCCTGGGCATGGGCGATGTGGTCACTCTGGTCGAGAAGGCCCAGGAGCAGATCGACCGGGTGGATGCGGAAAAGATGGCGGGCAAACTTGCCCGCGCTGAATTCGACCTGGAAGACTTTCTGAGCCAGATGCAGGTGATCAAGCGCATGGGTCCTCTCGAGGGCCTGTTGAAGATGATCCCGGGCATCGGCTCGAAAATCAGCCAGCTCAACATGGATCCGAAATCGCTGGTGCGCACCGAGTCGATCATCCATTCGATGACGAAAGCGGAGCGCAAGCAGCCCACCCTGATCAACGGCAGCCGCAAGCGCCGGATTGCCCGGGGAGCCGGGCGCAGCGAGAATGAAGTGCAGGCCCTGCTGACCCAGTTCACCCAGATGAAGGGCGTGCTGAAGCAGATGGCCTCTTTCGGCGGGTTGGGCAGTCTGATGGGTGGTGGAGGCGCAGGTGCCGAACCCGGTGCGGCACCGGGTCGGATGCCCATGCTGCCGGGAATGCCCGGCATGCGGCAGTTTTCCACCAAGCCGGGTCGGGCCAAGAGCAAGAAGAAAAAACGCTGAGATTGCCGGAGTAAGGATTCCGGCCCCACTGACGACAGGAGTATCATGGCTGTCAAGCTGCGGCTGACCCGTCTGGGTCGCAAGAAACGCCCCTTCTACCGCATCATCGCGGTGGACTCGCGCCAGCGGCGCGATGGTAGTTACCTGGAGAGCATCGGCACCTACAATCCCCTCGGGGAATCTGCGTCGATCTCCATGAACCATGAGCTGGCCCTGAAGTGGCTCGGTTACGGTGCCCAGCCTTCGGACACGGTCCGTTCGCTGCTCTCCCGCAGTGGCGTGCTGCTGCGCTGGGACCTTACCAAGCGCAAGGCCACCCCGGAGCAGATCGAAGAAGCGGTCAACGCTCACCTCAAGCTGCATGGCGACAAGATCCAGGCCCGTGTGCAGGAGCGCAGCGCCAAGGCCGAAGCGGCCCGCAAGCTCGAAGAGGAGAAGGCTGCCAAGGAATTGGCCCAGGCGCAAGCTCAGGCTGCCGCCGCCGCCGCTCCTGCCGAGGAAGCTGCTCCCGAGGACGCGCCCGCTGACGAGGCCCCCGCAAGCGAAGAGAACGCCGGCTGAGCAATCCGCCGGACCGGGTTTTCGTGAACCGGTGCGCCCTGCATGCAAGAATACATTGACATCGGTCGCATCCTGCGCCCCAAGGGCCTGGATGGGGAACTCTGGGTCGAGGCCTGGTCCGATGATCCGGGGCGCCTGGTCGATCTGGATGAGTTCTACTTCCTGCGGGACGGACGACGCCAGCGCCTGGAGCTGAGCGACGCGGTATTCGAGAACGGCAAGCTGCTGGTTCGCTTCACGGGTGTGGACGATCGGGATTCGGCCGAGTTGCTCAAGGGCATCGTGTTGCAGATCCATCGTCGTGACCTGCCGGAGCTGGACCCCGATGAATTCTTTCTGGCGGATCTGGTCGGTCTGGCGGCGGAACTGGAAGATGGTCGCCCGGTGGGCCGCGTGGATGATGTCATGGACATGCCCGCCAGCCCGCTGTTGGTGATTGTCTGCGGCGAACACGAGGCGCTGGTGCCCGTGATCCGCGAGTTCCTGACCGAGGTTGACGTGCCCGGTGGACGAGTGGTGATTCGCCCCATCGACGGAATGCTGCCCAAGGGCATGCTGGACACAGCGGCCCGACTGAAGGAAGAGACCGATGGTCATTGAGATCATCACACTCTTTCCCGAGATGTTTCGCGGGCCGCTGGATGAATCCATCGTTGTGCGCGCACGGCGCGCGGGTCTGGTGGACATCCGGGTACACGATCTGCGGGACTGGACCGACGGCCCCCACCGCAAGGCGGATGACGACCCTTTCGGTGATGGCGCGGGCATGGTGATGAAGGCGGAACCGTTGATCCGCTGTGTCACTGAACTCAAGTCGAAGGCCACCCTCCCGGTGACGGTTGTGCTGCTGAGCCCCCAGGGGCCACTCTGGAAGCAGGAGCAGGCCCGGGTGATGGCCAGGGAAGAGAGCCACCTGCTGTTGGTGTGTGGCCACTACAAGGGCGTGGACGAGCGCTTCATCGAGCGCTGCGTGGACCGCGAGATCAGCATTGGCGATTACATTCTCTCCGGTGGGGAGCTGGGCGCGATGGTGCTGGTCGATTCTCTGGTGAGACTGCTGCCCGGTGCGATTGGTCGGGCGGAATCAGCGGGCACCGATTCTCTTGAAGACGGCCTGCTGGATGCACCACAGTACACGCGCCCTGCGGAATTCGAAGGGATGGCGGTGCCCGAGGTGCTGCTTTCCGGGCATCACGCCCGCATCGAGAGCTGGCGAGCCGAGCAGCGCCGCCAGCGGACACGGGAAAAACGGCCGGATCTGTTCCGGCTTTTCGAAGAGAAACTGAACAAGACCCAATAGAACGAGGATTGACCCATGAGCCTGCTCAAGAACTCCTGGGACCCCGGCCTGCGAACGGACCTGCCCGAATTCGGCCCCGGTGATACGGTGGATGTGCATGTGCGCATCATCGAGGGCAACAAGGAACGTGTGCAGATCTACACCGGCGTGGTCATCGCCCGCAGTGGCGGAAACTCCATCACCGCCACCTACACGGTGCGCAAGGCGGAGAAGGGCTTCGGCGTCGAGCGTATTTTCCAGCTGCACAGCCCCAAGATCGAGAAGGTGGTCGTGCGCCGTCGCGGCATGGTGCGTCGCGCCAAGCTGTACTATCTGCGCCAGCGCTCCGGCAAGGCGGCACGCATCCGCGAAAAGTCCACTCGCTAGTTGATTGCGGGCCCCGCCGGTTCAGGCCGGCGGGGTTTCCCTGCCCATGACTCCTGCCTCCTCTCCCGCGGCCCTGCGCCGCAGCGTGCGGCTGGCCCTGCTCACGGCGGTGGCCGTCTCACTTGGTTACACCCTGATGACACTTCCCATCGAACTGGTCACCTTCACCGTGGTGCTCGCCGGTGTGCTCTGTGGTCCACGGGGCGGTCTGGCCGTGGGACTGATGACCCAATTCATCTATGGGGGGTTCAATCCCCTTGGCAGTGCCTTCGGCATGCCCTGGCTCTTCGCGGCCCAGTTGCTTGGCATGGGTACCGCCGGTTTGCTGGGCGGAATCCTTGCCCCTTTCCTGCGGCGTCCCGGTTGGAGCGCATCGTTGTTGGCCAGCCTGCTGGGCCTCCTGATCACCGCTTTCTCGCAGGCACTGCTCTCACTGTCCTTCGCTGTGGTCAGCGAGAACCCCGGTGTGTTCTGGACCTGGTTGCTGACCGGTTCCGTGTTCACCGTTGGATATCTGGCCTGGAACGCCATGGTCTTCGCTCTGCTGCCTTCCCTGAGTCGCCGGCTGCAGGGTTCCTTCATGGATGAGGACCTGGTCTGATGAGGCACCCAACGAGAATCTGTCAGGATGCTGGCCTTGCAGCAGGCGTTGTGCCAGCGGAGGGTGCTGGCCTTGCAGCAGGCATGACGCCAGCGGAGGTTGCTGGCCTTGCAGCAGGCGTTGTGCCAGCGGAGGATGCTGGCCTTGCAGCAGGCGTGGCGCCAGCGGAGGCTGCTGGCCTTGCAGCAGGCGTTGTGCCAGCGGAGGGTGCTGGCCTTGCAGCAGGCGTCGTGCCAGCGGAGGATGCTGGCCTTGCAGCAGGCGTCTTGCCAGCGGAGGGTGCTGGCCTTGCAGCAGGCGTCGTGCCAGCGGAGGTTGCTGGCCTTGCAGCAGGCGTTGTGCCAGCGGAGGGTGCTGGCCTTGCAGCAGGCATGACGCCAGCGGAGGTTGCTGGCCTTGCAGCAGGCGTTGTGCCAACGGAGGTTGCTGGCCTTGCAGCAGGCGTTGTGCCAGCGGAGGTTGCTGGCCTTGCAGCAGGCGTGGCACCAGCGGAGGTTGCTGGCCTTGCAGCAGGCGTTGTGCCAGCGGAGCTTGCTGGCCCTACAGCAGGCGTTGTGCCAGCGGAGGATGTTGGCCTTGCAGCAGGCGTTGTGCCAGCGGAGGGTGCTGGCCTTGCAGCAGGCATGACGCCAGCAACCAGATCCCGCACACCCAGCTTCGCCCTGTGGCTTGGCATGTGTTGTCTGCTGCCGATGCTGGCCAGAGCGCAAGCACCGGCAGACAGTGCGAATGTGTCCAATTCCCTGCGAGTGTTCACCGCGCTCGACTCCAGCCATGTCGTCATCGTACCGGAAAGTGACATTGCGGATTCCAGCGGCAGCCTGGCATTGCCGGACTCGCTCCGCCCGGCCCCGGATACCGTCCTCACCGGCTACAGAGCATTGCGCCGCAGTTTTCGGCGACTTGCCCCCCGCACCGGAATGGCCGCACCGGGAAGCCTGTTGCCTGACAACGGCACCGCCGGAGATCTTGTGGCAAGTGTTGTGGACACACGTCCCGGCCAACACCACCAGAGGCCCTGGCCGGACCGCAGCGTTGAGGATCTGGCCGACGAGCTGCAGCGCTGGACCCTGGGCCCACAACTGGATGCCGGGCAGATCGGGCAGCGCCAATTCCTGGCGCTGGATGGCATCGACGACCGCTCGGGAGGAGTGCTGCTGGACGGCGAGCACCTGCACAACCGCCTGGATGGCCGCAGCGACCTCAGTTGGCTCAGCGCCAACCTGCTGCGCCGTGAGACTCTGGATCCCTGGCAGCGCATGGCCCCCGGCTATCCGGGGGGCGTGATCCAGCTTGAGACACGCTCCGTGGGTGATTCGGTGGAAGTGCAAGTCGACTGGATGGACGGCTTCCTTGGGCTCGTGACCAACGATGTGGTGGCAAGCAGGCCGCTGGGGCGTGGTGGGCTGCAGGTGGGCACGCGTCAGGTATACACACACGAACGGATTCCGGGGGCCAAGGCCCAGGAGAACCTTTTCTTCGGGCACTGGGAGCATCCGCTGCCCGCGGGCTGGCTGGTGCGCCTGGACAAACGCCTGCTGCGCATCAACGGCAGCCTGCTGAACACGGGCGACGATCGCGAGATCCACCAGAATCTCAACCGCCTGCGACTCTGGCAGGAACGCAGTGCGTGGCCCCTGTTGCTGGCGATTGACGCACAGAGCCGCTGGGATCAGTACCTGTACAAGGTCGATCGCCGGGTGGACGACCGCGGCGATTTCAAGCGTCTGGAACTGCAGGGACGCAGCAAGGCCGACAGCACGGGGAAGGCGCTGGGACTGGGTGTCTGGGCCGAGCGCCAGCATCTGGGCAGTGTGGATCTGAACCGCGTGTTGACGGAACAGGGCACACATGGCAACTGGACTCTGAAATCGTCCACGGGCCTGCGCTGGACTGGCAGCGGGCGTCTGGGAGCGCGCAGCGATCGTCGGACCGCATTCTGGGATCTGGGACTGGGGCTTGACGGGCGACTGGACGGGCTGCCCCTGAGCTGGCAGGTTCTGGGACAAAGAGGGCGGCATGCTCCCTGGCCGGACCAGCTCTGGATGACCCGAGTACCCGGCGAGCGCGAGCAGACGTCCAACCCATGGTTGCGTTTCGCGGAAGCCACGCTGCTGCCAGATCCCCGTCTGCCCGACACACGCTGGCAGCGCGAGGAACTTCGCCTCGGCTGGCACGGTGCCTGGCCCGGAAACGGCCAGGGACAGGTTTCCCTTCGACTCTGGCGCCTGCACCTGCACGACCAGCCCACGGAGCGCGAGCTGGCGGACGACAGCGGAAACTGGCAGTGGGAGCCGGTGAATCGCGTGCAGGATGGCGCTCAACTCATCGTCGAAGGTCAGCCCGCTCGCCGTCTGAGCCTGCGGATCGCCCAGGCCTGGTTCCCCGAGAGCGAGCAACCTCTGACACGCGAAGCGCCCACCTTCATCAGCGATGGCGCTCTGGGCTGGCACAACCGCTTCTTCGGTAGCGAACTGGACTTTCACGCCACGCTCGGCGCGCATCACGAATACGGTGCGGTCAATTCTCTGGGGCAGGATCTCTGGACACGCCCCGAGCTTTGGTTGCAACTGCACGCCCGCCGCGGCCACTTCACCCTCTGGTGGACCTTCCGCAATCTGCTGCACGCCCGCAATGCCCGCATGGAAGGGCTTCCTCTGAATGGCTACGAGGAGATTCTTGGCGTACGCTGGGACTTCGCGGATTGAGAGATCCCGCGCGGGAAGCGACTTCACCGCTCACATCACACAGATACGCGAAGAAACCCGGGCACACGGATTCCGCAGAATCGTGTGCCCGGGCTTTTCAATCCAGGATCAGAACGAGGTCTGCTTCTCGGTCTGGTTGTTGGCGTCGATCACCGTGATGCCGGTGAAGGCCACTGGGGCCAGGCTGAGAGTCATGGTGCCGGCACCGACCATGGTGAACGAGGACACGCCTTCGCCAAGGAGAAGGCTGGCGCGCACAGGTCGCTGAGTGTATCGCAGCAGATGGTGGTCACCCTCAGGGTCGATGGTCCAGTCGAAAACATGCAGCCCTCATGCCGGGCCGGAACCTGTCTGCCCTGGAACATGCACCGGACCTGTTGCAGGACACCGACAGCATCACGAGTGCTTTTCGCGGCAGCACCGGGAGTTTCGCCATTCCAGTGACTCCTGTCCCTGCTCCCCAGGCTGAAGCATGACCAGCTCTGGAAACAGCCGCGACAGTACTCCTGGAGCCCGGCGGATGTCGCGGACCCGCGCTCGTTGGCGACAGACAGACCAGATCGCTGACCGAGAGTGCTTGCTTTCCTTCAGGACCTCCAGAAGAGCCGAGTTCCGGTGGGACGACCCCGACTTGAACGAGGGCGTAGCCTGACCCGCGCCGCGATCCGCTGGGTGTGATCGGCCCGCCGTCAGTGCTAACGATGTTATTGAATTCTGACACGAACGAGCCCGGGGCGAGGAGCGCGGAATCGTGATCCAGATTGCGACAGATTTTACACAGCGTGAACAAATCGCAGGCTGGACAGATGTGGCAAAGTCAATATTGACAAGGGTCTGATCACGAGGATTTCTGGCACTCTCCTTGCAAAACCAACAACAGCAATCAAACACATCAGTCAAGCCATCAATCAACGCTTCGCTCGGCAGGGGCCTCGCTCCGTGCCGCTGACGCTCCGGGAGGTTTCATGAGTCCAGCACGCATTCCATCCAGTCTGTTCCACGCTGTGCTGCTGGCCGGTTTCTGCGCTCTTGCGGCGCAGGCGGTGCCGCAGTACACGGTCAGCAATGGTTCCAGCATCATCGATGTGCACGTCGATCCCTACTTCCTCGATCCAGGGGACGATGTGATCGACTTCTACAGCTACGGCAGCCCGCAGAGCAGCTCGGCCAACACGGGCTTCGAGCAGCTCAACACGGCCCTGATCTATCTGACGCTCGACGATCAGGGCAACTATGGCCTGGTGACGGTCATGGACAAATGGGGCGGGGGCGGCGGCAGTGCCAGCCTGAGCTACTCGGGCCTGCCACTTGGGTCAACCGCGTCGCTCAATGACGATCCCGGTGATCCACACTCCTTCAACCCGGCCACGGGCAGTGGCACGAACTCCTGGAACTGGTCCAACTGCTGCACCGACGGCGCGGCCTGGAGCCTGCCCGATTCCAACAATTTCCAGATCACGATGAACTACACCTTCAACTCGGGTCTGGACACTCTGCGCTTCATCACCTTCGATCCCTGCGACCAGAGCCAGCTGCTGTTCTTCGACCTGGATGTGAGCCAGCCCGTGGTACTGACGGCCACCGACGGCGGCCAGCCGCTGCCCGACTGCAACGACAACGGCGCCGCGGACTTCTGCGACATTTCCGATGGCACCAGTCAGGACTGCAACAGCAATGGCATTCCCGACGAGTGCGAGGAAGACTGCAACGGCAACGGGCTGCACGACAGTTGCGACATCGCCACGGGCGCCAGTCTCGACTGCAATCTGAATGGCATTCCCGACGAATGTGAGACGGACTGCAACGCCAATGGCATCCCGGATGACTGTGACATCGCCAGCGGATCCAGCGCCGACTGCAACGCCAACGGCATTCCCGATGACTGCGAGATCGACTGCAACCTGAACGGCATCCCCGACGACTGTGACATCGCGCTGGGCACCAGCCAGGACTGCGACCAGAACGGCGTGCCTGACGAGTGTGATCCCGATTGCGACGACAACGGCACTCCCGACGCCTGCGAAGCTGATTGCGATGGCAATGGCACGGCCGATGTCTGCGAATGGACTGACTGCAACAACAACGGCCAGCTTGACATCTGCGACATCCTCAGTGGCGCCAGTCTGGACTGCAACGCCAACGGCCTGCCCGATGAGTGCGAGGACGGCTATGTCGACTGCAACGTGAACGGAATCTGGGATCTGTGCGACATCGCCATGGGCACCAGTCTGGACGAAGACCAGAACGGCGTGCCCGACGAATGCGAAGGCACGGCGGGAGCCAATGACCGTCCGGTCGACTTCGGCCTGCTGGGGAACTACCCCAACCCCTTCAATCCGAGCACGGTCATCGAATTCGGTCTGGCCGAGACGTCTCCGGTCCGGTTGGCGGTGTATTCCGTGGATGGGGCCCTGGTGCAGGTGCTGGTGAACGGCATGCAGGAACGTGGTCTGCATCGTGTGGTCTTCGATGCCGACCGGCTGGCCAGCGGCGTCTACCTCTACCGCCTTGAGAGCGACGGAAAGCTCGACAGCCGGAAGATGCTCCTGGTGAGGTAGTTCTCGCAACCCATGCGACATGAACCCCTTGCCGGCGCCCTGCGTTGGCAAGGGGTTTTTCCGCCCCTCAGGTTCCTGTGATCCTTGGCGGAATGGACTGTCGACCCGGCGGACGGCCACTGCCGTGACCCAGTTGCAGTACAGAATCCAGACAACGAACGACAGCTGAAGGAACAGATGATGAAGCGAACACACACCATTCTCGGGGTCCTGGCGCTTGCCGCCCTGGCGACACAGGCCGGCGCGGCAACCGATGTCTCCGGGAGCGCATACGGTGCCTGGGCGGCCGGGACCTACCGCGTGACCGGCGACCTCTCGGTGGCCACCGGCGATACACTGACGCTGGCTGCCGGAGTCGTGATGAAGTTCCTGCCCGGAGCGGGCCTTAACTGCAACGGCACCGTGCTGGCGCTGGGCACTTCCGTCGACCCGATCGTCTTCACTTCGCGTGACGATGACAGCCACGGCGAAGTCCTGGGGGATTCGGATGGCACTCCTGCTGCCGGTGACTGGGACGGTCTGTACTTCAATGGATACCTGGGCGGTATCGGAGGCGGAGACTTCAGCAATTGTCTGCTGCGCTATGGTGGTGGAAACTCCAACTCGTCCAACCTGTACACGTACTACACGGACGGGTTCCGCTTCATCGACTCCCGTTCCGAGTTCAGCTTGGTGCACGGCATGAGAGTGCAGGCGGGATTGCTGGAAATCAGCGGAAGCGAATTCCACGGCAATGGTCTGCATGGCATTTCCGGGGAGTCGAACGCCGACCTGATCATCGTGGACTGCCTGTTCAGCGACAATGTCGATAGCGGCGCCCGGTTGAGCGGCGTGAGACCCGCTCGCATGGGTGGCAACGGCGGGACTGGCAACGGGATGAACGGCCTGGCCTTCCAGGGCACACTGTCAGGGCGCTGTGCTCTGTCGGCCAACGCTCCCGGTTTTCCCTTCGTGCTGTCAAATACCCTGACCGTCGGAACGGCAGATACCCTGGAAATCGGGCCCGGCTGCATCATCAAGTGCGAAAACGTGGCAAGCATCAACTCCACCGGCCATCTGATGTTGAACGGGACCCAGGACAGTCTGATCGTCTTCACCTCGATCCATGACGATTCGATCGATGGTGACACCAACGGGGATGCGGAGTCGATTCTGCCCGGCCCGGGTGACTGGTTCGGCATCTACTCCAATGGCTACCTGAGCTCGCTGGGTATCTGCCATGCGCAATGGGCGTCCTTCCTCTATGGCGGCGGCAACTCCTGGAATGCTGCCCTGTATCTGTACTACTCGGACGAGGCGAACCTCACCCACTGCGAATTCGGCTACAGCGCCGTGTCCGGTGTGCGTGCCACATCCGGATCTCCCGTGGTGCAGAACTGTTCATTCACCGGAAATCAGGGCAATGGCATTCTGGGCAGCAATACGGGTATGTCTCTGGAAGCATGCAGTTTCAGTGACAATGTGCTCTACGGTGCCCGGCTGGACGGAACACCCAGTTCGCATGGCGGAGGCAACAGCGGGTCCGGCAACGGATCGAACGGTATCGCGATGAGCGGTACTGCTGCCGGATCCATCACCTGGGGTGCCAATCAGTCCGATTTCTGCTACATCTTGCTGGGCCTGCTCAGCATTGGATCGGGTGACACGCTCAGTCTGGCTCCGGCCACGGTCGTGAAGGCGACCAGTACCAGCCAGTTGAACGTCTACGGAACCCTGCTCTGCCCCGGCACCGAAGCGGATCCGATCATCTTCACCAGTCACAATGACGACAGTGCGGGCGGTGACACCCACAACGACATGGATGCGGTTGCCCCGGCGCCCGGCGACTGGCGCGGCATTCAGCTGTACGGTTACCTGAGCAATCAGGGGATGGCCGATTTTGATTGGTGCAACATGCGCTATGGCGGCGGGAGCAGCCTCAACACGAATCTGCTGGGATACTACAGTGATCAGGGCAGTTTCGACAATTGCCGATTCGACTACAGTCTGCAGGATGGAGTGCTGACCCAGCATTCTCTGTTCGAGATGCAGGACTGCAGTTTCACGGGCAATCTGGGCAACGGCCTGCGCACGCCGAGTGGGGCCTCGCCTTCGCTGTTCGGTTGCATATTCAACGGCAATGGCAACTACGCCGCCCTGCTGTCTGCCGACCAGAACAACTACGGAGGCAACTCGGGCAGCGGCAATGGATTCAATGGCATCGGAATTCAGGGAAATCTTGGATCGAACCTCACCTGGCAGGCCAATGATCCGGATTTCGTCTACATCTTCAGCGGCGATTTCTCGATCGGTCTGGGCGATACGCTCTGGCTTGAAGAGGGACTGACCGCCAAGTTCCAGCCCGCGGCCACCTGCGCCGTCTATGGGGTGCTTCAGGCCATGGGCAGCGAGCTGAACCCAATTCTGATCACATCCATCCGCGATGATGCCTGGGGCGGCGACACCAACAACGATGGCGCGGCCAGTGATCCGGCAGCCGGTGACTGGGAAGGGTTCTATCTGTATGGCTATCTGGGCAACACGGGCGTGGGCGAATTCACCCACACACATATGCGCTACGGAGGCGCCGCGCCCTTTGGTGCCATGGTCAAGCACTACTACTCCGACTCGGGGCAGTACTCACATGTGCAGCTCAGCCAGAGCGCCGATCACGCCATCGAGACGATTCAGTCCTCGCCCGTGCTGGCACACAGCCAACTGACGGACAATGCAGGGAATGGTGTCCACATTTCCTCGGGCACTCCGGTGCTGGGAGCCGTCGATCAGTCGGCCGGGGGGTTCAATACCTTCACGGGCAATGATGGAGGAGGATATCAGGTCTGGAGCAATACGGCGTCGGTGATCCAGGCGTACTACAACAACTGGGGCACCTATGATGCCATCACGATTGACGATCATATCCGCGACAACGAGGAATCCGCGGCGGGTGAGGTGCGGTTTGCTCCCTTCATCACCCTCGAGGGACCGCCGCAGTTCGTGACCATCCAGGTCGACAATCAGGCCGACACCGTGCACCTGTACTGGGCGCCCGTGCTGAACGCCATTGGCTACACTGTCTACAGCAGCGACTCGCCCTGGTCGGGCTTCACCCTGGATGAGAGCGGCACCTTCAGTGATGCCAGCTGGGTGGCGCCCAGGACCTCCGACTTGAAGAGCTATCTGGTGCGCGCCGTGACGCCGTGATGACACGGAAGCGCCTTCTCGGATGAGACAATACCACAAGGGGCAGGGTCACACGACCCTGCCCCTTGCTCTTTTTCGGTCGAATGTGCTCAGCACCCGCCCGACTTCTTCTTCTTGCCGGCATTGCCGCTGGAGATCACGGGCGGCGGTGCGCTGACCGTGGGCTTGGTCTCGGCGCCACTGAACCAGGCGGCCAGTTCGGCCCGGCGCTGGTCCGCGGCCCTGCCCGCCTCGCTCCAGTCCCCGCTGGGAGTGGGTTCCAGCACCGAATGGATCCAGTTGTCGACTCCTCCCTCCAGCAGCAGATAGCTGGGACCATTGGGCCAGGTGCTGAGGAAGTCCGTGGCCGTATCCTTCTCGGCCAGCAGCACGACTCGCATGCCCGGCAACAAACCGGCAGGTGCCACGGCCGGGTCGTCGATCGCATGCAGGTTCGGCAGATGCAGGGCATCTCCCCGGCCGCTGAGATCCACCAGATACAGGGAAGGATCCCGGCGGATCACGGCATCGGCCAGTTCCACAGGGGCCAGGCTACCGGGTGTCCGGGCCAGCGCGGCACCCGGAGTGACCGGTCCTCCCGTGACGGCCGCGATCACGCCCAGCAGCACCAGAGCACCCACGACCGCATACTTGGCACCATGGTCCCTGACCACGGTCTTCTCAAGGTGCAGCCCGGAGTTCTCAAGGCGCTCCTGCATGATGCCTTCCACCTTCTCGGCACCCACGAAGGCCGCCAGAGCCACCAGCGCGATGATCACCGCCAGCCAGGAACCGGAGAGTCCCAGCAAGGTGGGGAAGGTGCTCACCTCGCCCGCCCCCGAGTGATACAGGGCGTCCATGAAGGGAATGCCATCCACGCCCAGCGCGAAGGCCATTGTGCCGATGAAGACTCCCAGCAGCACCACCAGCGCATCCAGCTTGCCCGAGACGAGCGACACGAAGGCCGTGCCGGGGCAGAGTCCGCTGATGATGAACCCGACTCCCAGCAGGAACCCCCCCACGATCTGGGGGGCCAGAAAGGTGGGATTGATCCAGACCTGCCCCAGGTCCACCAGATTCCAGGACTGCATGGCGTACAACCCGCCCATGGCCACGATGATCGCGGTGAACATGACCTTGAAGACGGTCATGTCGTACAGGTAGAACTGGGCGGCCAGCTTTCGACCATTGCCGAATCCGGCGCGTTCGAGGGCGAAACCGAACACGGCGCCAATCACCAGGGCGGTCAGCAGACCGCCTTCGTTGCCCAGGATGCCGCTGGGCACGACGGGAAATGTCACAGCCATTGTTTCCTCACGAACCAGGCGACCGAGTACCCTCCCGCGAACACCATCATCATGAAGGCCCAGCTGCCGCTGGCCAGCGCCGCTCCGCCGGAGAGCGCCTGGCCCGAGGTGCAGCCGCGCCCCAGTGCGGCCGCGAATCCCATGATGATGCCACCCAGCAAGGCCAGCCAGAGACGCCCGCCCCGGCTGATCCGCGGGCTGCGCACGACTTCGGACTTCAGGCGGCCAGCGGTCAGTGCCGCCAGAAAACCCCCGATGAGCACACCGATGACCTGGATCACCAACCAGTTGGAAAGGGGATTGCCCCGTGTCACGTAGCTGCCGAAGGCGGAACTGCCTTCGGTCCATTCGGGGCTGAAGATGTCGCACGCCCCGGCGAGCACACGCTTGGGAAACGCGCTGGCGCCCAGGCCCTGCCCGGCGACCACGAAGGCGGCCAGCAGGGCGAGGCCCAGCAGCAGTCCGGCGAGGTAGGGGTTCCAGTAGGGTTTTGTGTTCATGGCACCCTCAATTCAGGCTGATGCTGCCGGCGGACATCCAGTGCGAATGTTGTCCGGCGTAGATCATGATCCAGCGCAGCGCAAAACCTCCGGCCAGCACCATCAGGGCAGCGGCGCGACCGGGCACGGCGCGATGTTTGTACTCGATGAATTCGGCCAGCGCGGGAGTGAACAGGCCAAGGCCCACCACCAGGCTCCAGAAGGCGGCCGTGTACGGTCCGCCGAAGATCAGCTGCACGGCCTGCAGCGAGGCCTCGCCGCCCGAGGCCAGCCCGATGATCCAGAGCGCCAGGATGCCCAGTTCCGAAAGGATCAGCAGAAAGTCGATGAAGCCCAGAAAGCGCCGCTCCGACTCCTTGAGCTTGAACAGCAGCATGAATGCGGCGCCCGTGGAGACTCCCGAGACCAGGAACAGGGGCCCCAGCAGGGAGCTGTTCCAGAAGGGGCGACTGGGAAATGCGCCCAGCAGAATGCCCGTATACAGCCCCAGGATCGAGCCGCTGATGATGCTGAGGGCGGCGAAATTGCGCTGGGAACGCAGGCTCCAGTCCGACCAGGTCCGCAGAATGGGCAAGCGGCGCACAATGGCCTCACGCCAGCTGGCGGGTGTGTCAACCCAGGCCATGTGTGCCGACACCGGATAGACCAGCAACAGCACCCAGGCACCCCAGCTCATGGGTGTGTAACTGCGCAGGATCAGGTAGAAGCGCCAGGCGTTGAAGCGGTTTTCCAGATCGATGAACAAGCAGAGCATGCCCGCACTGATCAGCACCAAGTTGGCCCAGGGCAACAGGCCCAGAGCCAGCGAGGGCGGATCGTCGCGCCGCCAGAGACGCATCGCGCCGGACAGAACCATGATTCCGGCCACGATGCCACCCAGAAACAGGTAAACGGCCACTTCACCGTGCCAGACCTCGAGGCTGGGGTCGATCATCGGATTCTGCCGGGTGGTGGTGATTTCCAGCAAGATGACCTCCTACTTCAGATAGAAGTGCATGGGCCGGGTGCCCGCGTCGGGTTTCAGGGTGTACGACTCCCGGCGATCCAGCAACTGCGACAGCTCACTGCCGGGGTCGTTGAGATCGCCGAAGACGATGCTGCGTGTGGGACAGACTTCCTGGCAGGCGGTGGTGGCCATGCCGCGGGCCATGCGGTGCGCGCAGAAGGTGCATTTGTCCACGGTGCCCGTGCGAGGATCCACATGGCGCGCGTCGTAGGGGCAGGCCGCGATGCAGGCCTTGCAGCCCGAGCATTTGGCTGGGTTGATGCGTACGCTGCCGTCATCGCCATAGTGGCTGGAACCTGTCGGGCAGGCGCGCACACAGGCGGCATTCTCGCAGTGATTGCAGCGCTCCGAACGCACCGTCATGCTCAGGTCGGGAAAGCGGCCCCGGGTTTCGGTGGTGACCCAGTCGCGCACACAGCCCACCGCCAGATCATTCTCGGTCTTGCAGGCGATCACGCAGGCGCCGCATCCTACGCAGGTGCGGGTGTCCACGGCCATCCCGAGGCGCTTGCTCATGCGTGGGTCCCTCCCTCGTCGCTGGCCGGGATGACCGTGACGAAGTTCACGTTCATGCCCGTACCACCCATGATTGGATCCACCTTGGTGCTGGTGACCAGTTCGGCCGTATCGATTCCGCGCCCGTGCACGAAGTTCAGGCCGCGAGCCTTGCGTCCATAGCCGTGCACCAGAAAGACCGCGTCGGGGCGGATCCGGTCGGTGACTTTCAGCGGGGCGCTGAAGGTGCTGAGCGCCCCGTCCTGGTTCTGCAACCGCACACGCTGGCCGTGGCTGAGGTTCCAGCGTCGGGCTGCCGCGCTGTTCAACCATACTTCGTTCTCCGAGAATGTTTCGGAGAGCAGGCGGTTGTTGGTGGTACGCCCGAAGGTGTGAGTCGGGGCGCGTCCGAAGAGCAGCCGGAAGTAACCCTCGGGGGGGTCGCCATGGTCGGTGTACACGGGCATCGGGTCAAACCCCTGGGCCAGCAGTTTGTTGGAGAAGAGCTCGATCTTGCCGCTGTCGGTGTAGAACTCGAGCTGCAGCCCGTCTTCGACGCAGGTCGGCACCGGAGTGGGAGCCGTGATCACCCCATCACGCTGCAATGCGTCACAGTCGAGACCGGCCCCGTGCGCCCGCTGGGTCGCGTACTCCAGGCTGTCCTTCCAGGGAAAGAACTCCTGCAGATTCAGCTTGCGGGCCAGTTCGCTGGCGATCCACCAGCCCGGCTTGCTCTCGTGCATGGGCGGCACCACTTCCTGGCGCACGGCCACGAAGGGCACCTTGTAGGGCGGATTGAACAGGTCGTCGCAACGTTCCAGATAGGTGCATTCGGGCAGTACCACATCCGACCAGCCGCAGATTTCCGCGGGCAGCACATCCACGGTCACCAGAAAATCCAGTTTCTGGATCGCCTCGTAGGTTTTCTTGGGGTCGGGCAGGGTGGTGGGCAGGTTGGAACCATAGACCATCCAGCCCTTCAGGTCGTACTCGGAGTAACCGGGAATCGTGGAATTGCACACGCCCTGGGCCAGCAGCTGGTCGGCCAGTGGATAGTGGCTGGGGACCGGCCGATCCACGGCCTCCCGGTGGTGTGTGCCATAGGCGGGAACCGGGAAGCCGGCAAGCTCGATGCTGGACTGATTCAGGAACCCTCCGCGATGACCCCAGGAGCCCAGCAGGGCATTGAGGATCGCGATCATCCGGCTGCGCTGGGTGTCATCTCCATACCAGGTCACGTGGCGCCCCGGGTGAACAATCGCCCGCGGGCTGGCGCCGGCCATCAGCGCGGCCGTTTCGCGGATCACGCCAGGGTCGATGCCCGTGCGTGGCCAGGCCCATTCCGGGGTGAAACTCTTCAGGTGCTCGGAAAAGGGACCAAAACCGTAGGCATGTTGCTCGATGTACTCACGTGCGTAGCCGCCTTCGTGTACCAACACATGGGCCCAGGCCAGCAGCAGAGCCATGTCGGAGCCGGGTCGCACGGGCAGCCAGTGACGGGCCTTGGACGCGGCCACCGAGAAGCGGGGGTCCACCACGATCAGGTCCACACCACGGCGAATGGCCTCGCTGAAGTCCTGCACCTGGGTGTTGTGCATGTTCTCGCCCAGATGGCTGCCCATGAGCACAAGGCAGCGCGTGTTCTCCATGTCGGTGTTCTCGGGAGATCCCACTCCGGAACCGAAAGTCAGATCAAAACCGACATCGCGAGGGCCACGGCACTGGGCGAAGGAGGGTGCCGTGATGTTGGGGCTGCCGTAAGCCTTGAAGAGATGCTTGATCCAGTTGGCACCGTATCCATGGTAGAACAGGGCGAGCGCCTCGGGGCCGTATGTCACACGGATCTTTTCGAAGTTCTCGGCCACTTCACCCAGGGCCGTATCCCAACTGACGGCTTCGAATTTCTGTTCGCCGCGTGAGCCAACCCGCACCAGGGGCGTCTTCAGACGATCCGGGTCATAGAGCAGGCCCGTTCCCCCAGCGCCTCTGGGACAGAGACGCCCGTTCGAAAGGGGGTGTTTGGGGTTGCCGGTGATCTTGGTCACCCGCCCCTGCTTCACATGGGCCAGCACTCCGCACTTCCAGAAGCAGAGTTCGCAGAATGTGGGCACCACCCGATCCCCGTCGGTACCCGGGTCGGGTACCGGATCGTCATAGGTGCCGAACCAGTTGCTGCTCAGTCCTCCCAGCAGCACACTTCCGGCGGCGCTGGCACCTGCGATCTTGATGAACTCACGTCGTTGCATGCTGCATCTCCGCTGGATCCGGGGCGAATTGCCAGAAATCGCGGAGAAAATGAGGGCAGCGCAGCAGTCCGTCCTTGATTCATCTCATATCTGCGTGGGAATATTCCCATGAAGTCGCGGGGGTGGCGGTTCTGATCAGAAAAGAGAAAAGGCCCTCCCCGCGCGGTGCGGAGAGGGCCCGAAGTCTTGTGTTGCAAGACCTTACTTGGTCAGGATCATCTTGCGGGTCTCGACGATGCTGCCGCTGTTCAGGGTGTAGAAGTACACGCCGCTGGACAGGTTGGAGGCATCGAAGGTGACCTCGTGGGAACCGGCACCGACCAGGCCATTCACCAGGGTGGCGACCTTCTGGCCGGCCATGTTGAAGACGGCCAGCTCAGCATTGGCGGTCTCGCCCATGTTGAAACGGATGCTGGTGGTGGGGTTGAAGGGGTTGGGGTAGTTGGCTTCGAGGCCAAAACCACTCACCACATCTTCCGTGGCACCGGTGCGGGTGGTCAGGCAGACCTCGCCCATCAGGAAGTCTTCTCCGATGCCGTCGTCGGCATAGGATCCGGAGAAGCCGCTGAAGTTGAAGCACAGTTCATTGCCGTAAGCGACAAGGCTGCTCAGGTTGCTGATGGTCATTTCCACGTCGTTGCCGAACAGGTGGGGCCCCTGGTTGCCGGGCAAAGGCGCACCGAAGGAGAAGGGCAGCAGACCCATGTTCACGAACGTGGACACGGAGTAGCCCAGGATGTCAGTGGTGGCGCCCACGCCGGCCACGATATCCGTGCTGCCACTCTGGTCGAGGTCGAGGCCGATGCAGATGGCTTCGGTGCCCATCAGGTTGGGCATGTCGAAACCCTGGTTGCTGGCAAGCCAAGCAGCCGTGTTGCCTTCGAAGCCGTCACCGTCGGCGTCACCGGCAATACCGGCGAAGTCCAGACCAATGTGGAGCTCATCCGCATTGGCGTCCAGTTCGAAGGCCACGTTCACGACTTCCCATCCGGACACCGTCAAGGGCGGTGCCTGAACGGGGATACCAACGTCAACATTGTCCGCAACAGCCACAACACCAGCGCCCGTGAAGTCCGAGGGAACATCACCTGTGAAGGTGATGGCCTGGGCACTTCCGGTGATCACGGAGATCACCAGCGCGGTGCGGAACAGCTGAACGGGTAGAGCAGAAACTCTCATCTCGTTCTCCTTGGGCAAAGATTTAGGGTGAGTCCGACTAGGGCAGTCTTCTTCTTGAAGGGAAGGCTTCGCAATCCGCATGCCATTTTGATTCAGGGGAGGAAAACGGGGCCGCGCAAAGCTGATCAATGTTTCTCAAGGCGTACTTGGCCGGGATTCAGCTCGCTGATTTCTGTCCAGTATCTGTTCACACCTGACACTCTTGGCCAACATGAGAGGGCAGGCTGAGCAGCTCGAGCGCCATTGGGTGGCAATGTGGGCGCAGTGGCGAGCATTGAATTGGAAAAACGATTGCCGGCCAATGAAAAAGCCCCTCCCGTGTGAACGGGAGGGGCTGTCTGCGACTGCAGAAGGTTGACCTTACTTGGTCAGGATCATCTTGCGGGTCTCGACGATGCTGCCGCTGTTCAGGGTGTAGAAGTACACGCCGCTGGACAGGTTGGAGGCGTCGAAGGTGACCTCGTGGGAACCGGCACCGACCAGGCCATTCACCAGGGTGGCGACCTTCTGGCCGGCCATGTTGAAGACGGCCAGCTCAGCATTGGCGGTCTCGCCCATGTTGAAACGGATGCTGGTGGTGGGGTTGAAGGGGTTGGGGTAGTTGGCGTCCAGGCCAAAACCACTCACCACATCTTCCGTGGCACCGGTACGGGTACGCAGGCAGATGGTGCCGGCCATGAAGTCTTCACCGATGCCGTCGTCGGAATAGGAACCGGCGAAGACGGCGTAGTTGAAGCAGGCTTCGGTGCTGTAGGCCAGCACGCTGCTCAGGTTGGCGATCTCGACTTCGAAATCGGGACCCATCGCGAAGGCACCCTGGAGGGCGGGCGCGGGGGCACCGAAGGAGAAGGGCAGCAGGCCACCATTGACGAACTGGGCAACCTGATAACCGGACGCGTCGGTCAGGGCGCTGACACCGGCGATGTAGTCATAGGCGAAATCATTGTCGAAGTCGAACGCGATGCAGATCGACTCGGTGCCGGCCAGGTTGGGCATGTCCACGCCACCGTTGCCCAGCAGCCAGGCGGTGGAGTTGGCGGGCAGGCCGTCGCCGTCGGCGTCACCGGCCATGCCGGCGAAATCCAGACCAACCTGCAGGGCGTCGTTGTTGGCGTCCAGCATGAAAGCGGCATTGATGACTTCCCAACCCGGAACGGTCATCGGGGGAGCCTGGACCGGCAGACCCACGTCGATGCCGTCGGCCTGGACGACCACGTCGGGTCCGGTGAAGTCCGTGGGCACATCACCGCTGAAGGCGCGAGCGCCGGAAGCGGCAACCGAAACCAGAAGAGCGGTGCGGAACAGGTGAACCGAAATTTTGCGACCAGTCATGGGATCCCCCTTTGAAGTATTGGGCACTGTTGAAACCGTGTTCGATGCGTTCGAATGTCTTGAATGGCAAGACCTGTGCCAAAAACTTCACGCACGGCCTAAAGCTAACAATTACAATAGTATGACGTATTTGGCCAGCTTTGAAAAGTTCTGGATCATCAAGTTTGGCTGTTCATATTCCGTCACATTTGACGAAAATGGCACATCGGCCAGCTTTGGAACGCGCCGCGCTCGCCGCACTCTCCGTCGCCGCATCGGGCTTCGACCAGACTCAGGGGTCAAACAATCCTGAAGCTGCCATGTGGCGGTGCGGGCGCCAGGCGGTCGTCTAGAATGGAGGACGGCCAGCGCGTCCATGGTCCGCACGGAGAGGGTCAAACAGTCCTGAAGCTGCCTTGTGGCGGTGCGGGCGCCAGGCGGTCGTCAAGAATGGAAGACGGCCAGAGCGTTCATGGTCCGCACGGAGCGTGGAGTGCCCATGGCCGGGAAAGGAATTGGCCGGGAGACGCAGGGAGTGGGAGGCTGGATTGAAACGGAAAATCCCCCGGAACCAGAGGCTCCGGGGGATTTGAACGATCGAAGATCCGTTGGCTGACGCCGACCTTACTTGGTCAGGATCATCTTGCGGGTCTCGACGATGCTGCCGCTGTTCAGGGTGTAGAAGTACACGCCGCTGGACAGGTTGGAGGCATCGAAGGTGACCTCGTGGGAACCGGCACCGACCAGGCCATTCACCAGGGTGGCGACCTTCTGGCCGGCCATGTTGAAGACGGCCAGCTCAGCATTGGCGGTCTCGCCCATGTTGAAACGGATGCTGGTGGTGGGGTTGAAGGGGTTGGGGTAGTTGGCTTCGAGGCCAAAACCACTCACCACATCTTCCGTGGCACCGGTACGGGTCTCGTCGCGGACACACAGCTCGCCGGCCATGTAGTCCTCGCCCACACCGTCATCGGCATAGGAGCCGGAGAAGACAGCGTAGAAGAAGCACACCTCGGAATTCACCGGGCTGTAGTTCACAAGACCACTCAGGTTGCTGATGGTCAGCTCGAAGTCGGGGCCGACCATGTAGGCACCCATGTGGGCCGGCATGGAGGCACCGAAGCCGAAGGGCAGCAGGGGCATGCCGTTGAAGGCAGCCACGTCGAAACCAGAGGCGTCGGTGCTGGAGCTGACACCAGCGATCACGTCCCAGGCGAAGTTGCCGTCGAAGTCGAAGGCGATGCAGATGGACTCGGTGCCACCCAGGTTGGCGAAGTCCCAACCGCCGTTGCCCAGCAGCCAGGCGCTGTTGCCGCCTTCGAAGCCGTCACCGTCGGCGTCGCCAGCGATGCCCACGAAGTCCAGGCCCACACGCAGCTCGTCCATCATGGCGTCGAGCTCGAAAGCGGCGTTCTGGATTTCCCAGCCGGAAGTGGCACCCATGGCCTGGACGGGCATACCCACGTCCATCGGATCGGAAACAACGACCACGTCGGGATCGGTGAAGTCGGCCGGAACGTTACCCGTGAAAGCCTGGGCGCCGGCGGCGGCGACCGAGACCACAAGCGCGGTCCGGAACAGAAGCGTAGGAACAGTGCGGAGTTCCATAATTCCCCCTTGGTTGACAGAATGAAAATGTGATTGCGTTCGATTTTGCTATGTCCCGCTCAGGAGACGCAGTGAATATCGCAATCCACATGCCAATCCCGCTAGTTTTTTTGCCCCGTTGATAATCAAGCACTTAGATCGTGTCGGCGTCGCAATTCTGCTTTGGACAGAAGCGTCGGATGTTCAAAATTGAACACTCGTGACCGATTGAGCGCATGATCCCGGCAAGCCATGCTGAGTCAACGCGGATGCTGGATGCCATATCGGCCGCTGGCAAGGTCCATTCAGACATTACATTGAAAGCCATGACAGAATCCTTCCCCGACGATGCCCTGAACGGTGCAAGGCAGCTTCATCAGCTTTGCAATCCGGAAATCGATCCACTCCAACTGGACGCGATCGCTGCGCCGCAGGCCCTGGATCCCGACCTGGACCACATCATGGCCGTGCACTGGCACCCTGAGCAGGTGGCCCCGGAGCTGGCATTGAAGCGCTTTCGGGCACTGTATCCCGCGGCCCGGGAGTACATCCTGATTCCCACCCAGCACAATCGCCTGACCGCGATCGACGGCTTTTCGGGTGTCGAGATCGACTGCCGCTGGACCGGGGGCAAGCTGCAGCTGCTTGCGCACTTCCATGGAACGGCGGCCGAACTGGATGCGGCCTTTCTTGCGGACCTCGAACGCACGCGCCGATATCGCAACGGGCAACTGCAGGCATTTCTCGCGGCTCTGACCGCCCAGTCCCATTCCGGGTTGCGTCAGGATCTCGCCCACGATGCCGGCCTGGCATCCGCAGGGCTGGCCTGGGCCGAAAAGCGGGCGGCAAAGCTCATGACCTTGCTGGCTCGCGAGCAGTCACGGCTGCCGCAGGATGCGCTCAAGAACAAGCTGGTCCGCGACTGGCTGCTGCATGAGCTGGGAGGAATGGGGCACCCGCAGTCCGCCACTCTGCTGCGGTGGCTGGGGCTGGTGAAGGAGCAGGTGAAGCGTGACTTTCCTCTGGACTGGTTTCTGCCTGCCTCCGAATGGATCGCGCGCATACACGAGCTGGGGGGCACGGTGACCCTGCCCCATCCGGAGTTCTTCTGGGACGCACTGGAAGCCGGACTGCCTCTCGATGGAGTGGAGGTCTGGAATCCACAGTCCTGGCGACGCAGCGAAGAACTGCTGGCGGCGCTGGTCGCCGGACGGATCAAGGGACACGGCGGTCGACCCGTGTTGCCCACCTTCGGTGACGACTGTCATCTGGGGGAAAAACTGAAACCGCTCTCCCTGCAGGACGAAGAGAAGTCCGGGCGGGAGATCGGCTGGCAACCCGCGTGGGACTGGCCGGGCATCGCCACCCTGCTGGCACAGGCTGGATGGGGTCGGCGGGAGCTGGTGCGGGAATGGATCACACGGCTGAAGGGCTGAGGAGGCTCCAGTGGAAAAAGGGCGTGAATTCGAACACAGATCACTGCAGGACGGAAACTCCATCGGGGGCTATCTGAGGGCTCTGGCGGACGGTTTCGAACGTGGTGAGCTCACGTTCAAAGGCAACGGCAGCAGCCTGACTCTCAACCCGGGCAGCCTGCTTGAGTTCACTCTGCGGGTCGAATCCGTGGGCGATCATCGTCGCCTGGTGCTGACCACGGAATGGAGCGAGAGGAGCACCACTCCCGCGCCCGATGACCTGCGGATCGGACAATGAAACACGGCGGAAACCCGGGATCCTCTCGCGGTGAGACACGGGTGGGCCAGGTGCCGGCCTACGAGCTGCGCATGGTCACCATCGAGGAGAATTTCCAGTTCCTGATCTTCGAAACGGGCAAGCAGCTCGACGCCGCGCTGGCCAATCTCGAAGATCCGGACCCGGCGCGCTTCAGCGTGGTCCAGTCGCGCGACGACTACATCGACCAGCTGAAGGCCCTGATCGAATCACGCTGTTACCGTCAGGTCCAGGACGCAGGCGGCTCGGCACGCAAACTGATGGACCGTCTGATCGCCCAGAATGTGATCACGGCCAACCTGGAGCGCATCGCGGATTACGCCGTCAACCTGTGCAAGCAGGCGCTCTACCTGCACAACACGCGCCTTCCGCGGCAGTTCAACTATTTCGAGATGTTCAGCGAGGTGCGGGCCGGCATCGATGGAATCCTGCCGGCCCTCAAGGATCTGGACGTGGACCTGGCCATGGAGATCTGCAACCGGGAGTCCACTCTGGACAACCGCTTCAAGGAGTATCTCGACCGCATCACGCTGCGCCTGCAGAGCGGTCGCCAGGCCCGTGACCTGTTGACCATGCTCTTCATCCTGCGCTACCTGGAACGCATGGGAGACTGTCTGCTGAACATCGGTGAAGCCATCATTTCCGCCGCGGTGGGCCAGCGGATGAAGATTCACCAGATGGAGGCCCTGGACTCCAACCTGCGTGCGGTGGGCAACCAGCCGCGCCTGGACAGCCTGAAGCTGCATGACTACCGTGACACGCGCAGCGGTTGCCGGATCACGCGCGTGGAGGGAATCGAAACGGTACACGCGGCCCGGGCAGCCATCTTCAAGGAAGGGCGTCTGGCCAAGATCGCGCGCGAGGAAGCCAACCTGCGCCGCTGGAGCGAACTGGATCCCGCTCTGGTTCCCCGCATCTTCGAGTATCAGCCCCATGAGGACAAGGCCTCGCTGCTGGTGGAGTACTTCACGGGAAACACCTTGCAGGCCCTGCTGCTGGGCGGTACGGAGGAGAGTGGCCGACTGGGTGTTCAGGAAGTGCTCGAGGTCCTGCCCGGTATCTGGGAGCGCACACTGATCCAGGAACCCGTGGCGCCCCGCTTCCTGTCGCAGCTCAAACGCCGGATGGGTGATGTGCGCCGTGTGCACCCCGGACTGGGTCGGCATGCCCAGGAACTCTGCGGTGTCACGGTTCCTTCACTGGGCGACCTGCTGGGATTGCTGGCCGAGGTGGACAGGGAGCTGCACGCGCCATTCTCGGTCTGGATCCATGGGGACCTCAACGTGGACAACCTGATCTACAACACCAAGCGGAACAGTCTGCACCTGATTGACCTCTACCGCAGCGAACAGCAGGACTACCTCCAGGACATCTCGGTGTTCATGGTCTCGATGTATCGCCTGCCGGTCAAGGACCCACAGCGCCGCCGCGAGATCGCCCAGCGCATCACGAGCGTGCGGCGCGCGGCCGAAGCATTCGCTCTGGCCCACGATGATCACGAGTGGCAGGCCCGGCTCTGCCTGGGTATCGCCCGTTCCTGCATCAGCTCGATCCGCTTCGTGCTGGATCGACGCTTCGCACGCCAATTGTTCCTGCTGGGCATCTACCTGATGGAAACCATGGTGGATCACGATGGGCCCGCGTCCAGCTACCGTCTGCCTCGGGACCTGTTCCGGGCATGAGCGGATCACCTGATAACCCGGGAGTTCTCCCATGAAAACCATCGCCGTGATCGGCGTGCATGATGGCTGGTCCACGGGCCAGCTCTGCCGGGCGTTCGAGAGCCTGGACTGCCACTGCCACCTGATTGAAATGGATGAACTGTCCCTGGATCTGGGCAGCGGGAGTCTCAGCTGGCGTGGCCTGGATCTGGGGTCCCTGGATGCGGTGGTGGTCAAGAAGATCGGCAATCGCTACTCGCCCGATCTGCTGTCCCGCCTGGATCTGCTGGAGTTTCTGGCCCGGGTGCGCGGTGTGCCCGTGTTCTCGCCACCGGCTGGCATGCGCCTGGCCGTGGACCGGCTCAGCTGCACCCTGACCCTGCGTGCGGCCAACATTCCCATGCCCGCCACGACGATCACCGAAGATCCCGCGGAAGCCCTGAAGGCGATTCGCGCCTACGGAAACGCGATCCTCAAGCCCCTGTACACCTCCAAGGCCCGGGGCATGCAACCCGTTTCCGCCGAGGAGGACCTGGAACGCATTCTGGCCGCCTACAAGGCCGCCGGAAACGAAATGTTCTACGTGCAGAAACGCGTGATGCACCGGGGACGCGATCTTGGCATCGTCTTCCTGGATGGCGCGTTGATGGGCAGTTATGCCAGGGTGGGCGGCAGTTCCTGGAACACCACCATCCTGCACGGCGGCCACTACGAGCATGTCACACCCTCGGCCGATCTGGTGGAGCTGGCGCAGCGTGCCCAGGCCCCCTTCGGATTGTCATTCACGTGTGTGGATGTGGTGGAAGCGCCCGAAGGACCGCTGATTTACGAGGTCTCGGCTTTCGGAGGATTCCGCGGATTGATGAAGGCCTGCGAGCTGGATGCCGCGACACTGTATGCCGAATGGGTTCTGGGACGGATTTCGGGACAGACCGGCACCGTGTCCTCCCGGGATGCGAATCGCCCTCTGGAGAACTGAGCATGGCCGATGCCATCGATCCCAACCGGGCCCGCAATCCGGTCAGCGGGGCGGCATTCCTCTTCTTCAGCGGAGGCAGTGCCCTGCGCTCGCTCTCACGCCAGCTGGTGAAGGTGAGCCACCGCAGCATGCATGTGATCACCCCCTTTGACAACGGGGGCAGCAGTGCCGAACTGCGCAGGCACTTCCGCATGCTGTCGGTGGGTGATCTGCGCAATCGCCTGCTGGCCCTGGCGGATTTCGACCGGCCCGGAGTGCGCGACGCCCACAGCCTGCTCAACACGCGCCTGGAACAGAATGCCACCCGGGGCGAACTGCTCGAGACTCTGCACGAGATCGCCGGCGGCAGTCATCCACGCACTCTGCAACTGGCCAAGGAACGCAAACGCCCCATGCTGAAAGGGTTGTCGACCCTGATCGCAGCGCTGCCGCCCGGATTTGACCCACGCGGGGCCAGCATCGGCAATCTGGTGCTCACGGGCATGTACCTGGATCACGCGCGTGACATGACTCCCGCGCTGGCCGACTTCGCCGAGCTGCTCAACGTGCGCGGCAGCGTGCATCCCGCCAGCGAGAGCGATCTGGATCTGGCCGCCGAGCTGGCCGACGGCAGCCAGATCACTGGACAGCGCGCCATCACCGCGCGTGAGACCACGCCGCTCTCGTCTCCTCTCAGCCGACTCTGGTTCTGTGATCCGTTGAGTGGTGCTGAAGCGCCCCTTCCGCGTGCCTCGGCCCGCGCGTTGGCGATGATCGCCTCCGCGGACATGATCATCTATCCCTACGGCAGCTTCTGGACCAGTCTGGTGGCCGCACTGAAGCCGGCGGGAATCCTGGACGCCATCCGCCAGAGTCGTCGGCCCAAGGTCTGGATCCCGTCGACCTGGCCTGACCCCGAAATTTCCGGGATGCGCCTCGAAGAGACCCTGGACCGTCTGCTGGGCGTGCTGGGTGTGATGCCCGGCAGCGATGCGGCCGGCGAGGTACTGGACGCTGTGATCGTGGACCCTCGCAACGGGCGTTATACGGGCGGCCTCAGCAGCCGGGCCCTGCGAGCACGCAAGGTGAGAGTCCTGGAACACGAGCTGGTCAGCCCTGAAAGCAGTCCCGGCATCGACCCGGCCCGACTGATTCCCATTCTGCAGCAGCTCAGCTGAGCGGCGCGCGGCGCGCTTTCCACCAGGCATCGAGACTGAAGCGTCCCGGTTCGTGATTCAGCAGGTGAAAACACACTCCCAGCAGGCAGAGATTCTTGACGAAATTGCTGCGCTGATACAGTTCCCAGAGCCAGCTCCATTCCAGCGGCAGTCCCGTGGGCAGGCCCAGCATGCCCCGCAGGTGCACGACCGCCGTGACCAGCACCAGAAATCCCCCCAGCATGGCCGCAGCCTGCCGTGTGTGCCATCCCGCCAGCAGCATGCTGCCCCCGCAGAGCAGCCAGGCTCCACAGAGCAGTGAAAACATGCGTTTGAAGGGCAGCATTCCGGGCATCATCTGCTGGATCAGCTGGTCGTGGAACAGATGTTCCAGGCCCAGTGCCAGGAAGATGCTGCTGAACAGTGCCCGGAAGAGCAGGTCGGTGGTGTCGTGATCCAGGCTGGGATACTTCATGGTCGGGGCCCCCATTGACGAATCCGGGGAAGGCTGCGGTAGAGCACCCAGTGATAGAGGGGCCGCGGCAGCAGGCGCCGGAGCAGGTAGAAGAAGGTGGCGTCGGTTGTGCCGCCTGTCCGCAAGGGCGGCCGGGCCGTGCGCAGGATCCGCTCGACGCGGCAGGCCACATCCGCGGCCGTGCTGCGTGATTGGCCCATCAGGCGTTCGACGAAGCGTGTCATCTGGCGATAGTATTCGTGATATGGATCGGCCGGATCGGCCAGCGCACGCTGCGCTCTCTCGGGAAGCAGCACATTGTGGAAGGAGTCCGAACGCACGAAACCGGGCTGGAGCAGAGTCACCGAGATGCCCCAGGGTTTCAGTTCGTACCACAGACTCTCGCTGGCCCCTTCCAGCGCGAACTTGCTGGCGGAGTAGGCTCCCATGGTGGGCATGGCCATCATGCCGCCCACGGAGGAAATGTTGATGATGTGCCCACGGCGCCGGGCGCGCATGGCCGGCAGCACACGGCGGATCAGTTCGATGGGTGCCAGATAGTTGACTCGCATCTGGGCTTCCTGTTCGGCGGCCGGCATCTGCTCGGTGACCGCACGCCAGGAGATGCCTGCATTGTTCACCAGGCTGTCCAGAGCCCCGTGCCGGGTCTCGATTTCCGCGACCACGGCCTCACGCTGGGCCGCATCGGTCACGTCCAGCTCGCGGATCCAGAAGGTGGAGGATTCGGCCAGCCCTTCGCGCGCGAAGCGATCCAGGGAAGTCCCCCGTGCGGTGGCGACCACGTGCCAGTGTCCGCGTTGCAGGCGCCGCACAAGCTCGAGACCGATGCCCGTGCTGGCCCCGGTGACCAGCACGACGGGCCTGGAAGATGTTGTGGGTGTTGATGTCACGGTTGCCCCGGGTTGATACACGGTTCGTGGTGAGCCGTGCGGGGCACGAAGATGGGAATGGCGCGGCAGACCACGGGTGGCCTTCAGCGGGAGCCGGGAATCAGGTCAGCAGCCCCTTGAGCAGCTCCATCAGGGAATCCAGGTCCTCCTCTTCAAGCACCAGAGGTCCGCTGCAGCTGGCAGGGCCCTGAAGTTCCAGTTCGAAACGGGACGAGCTGCAGCCCGGGTCGGTGCCAATCGGGGCCAGACGGAAGCTGGCGGTGCCGATCGGGATCGGGGAATTCAGCGGAAGGGACGAGTTCGCAAGGGGCGTTTGCATGAAGCCTCCGGGTTGACCCGGATCCATCGGCGATTGCAGGTGCCCGCTTTAGTGTGGCCCGACTCAATCCCTGCGCAACCGCCCCCCGGTCACCATTTCTCCGTGGCTGGCCAGCAGGCCCAGCACGGTCAGGGTGGCCGCACAGATCGCGGCGATCCAGAGCCCCGGGAGACTGGGGCTGGGCAGCAGGGAATACTCGTGCAGGATCCGGGAAACGGGCAGGTGTTTCAGCAACTGTGCGCCCGGGACCGACAGCCAGCGACCCAGCACCATCGTGCAGAGCAGCAGGAATGTGACACTTGCCACCAGGGGCGCCATTCGATAGGGCCGGGGAGCAGGGCGGAGCCTGCTGTTCGCGGGAATGGCGGCCACCATCCGTCGCAAGCGCTGGGGTGGTGCGCTGGACAGGCTGGCGGAGAAGAGCTGGCGCAGCTGGCGGTCCAGTTCGTCGGGAGTGTCGGGACGCATCATTTTTCCTCCAGGGCACGGGCCGCCATGGCCATGCGTTGCCGGGCGCGGTGCAGGGTCACACGCACCGCACCGTCACTCTGACCGGTGATGCCGGCCACTTCCGCCACACTAAGCTCCTGCATGTAGAACAGGGTCACGATGCTGCGCTGGGCCGGGGACAGTTCCCCCAGCAGGCGGTCCAGCAAGTCCTTGCGTTCCAGTTCATCGGCCGCGCTTCTGCCCGTATCCGGCAGGGTCGGGGCATGCTCATCCAGCTCGTCCCGCCTGGAGGCGCGGCGCTCGCCCCGGGATTCCCGCTGCGCCAGATTCAGGATGCAGCGATGGCTGAGCGTCCAGATCCAGGTGCTCAGTTTCGAGTCGCCCCTGAAGTCGGACAGCCCGGCCCAGATGCGCACGAAGCATTCCTGGCAGGCGTCTTCCGCCCAGGCTTGCGAGTCCAGCACTTTCAGGCAGAGGGCCCAGACCAGGGGCAGGTAACGTGCGTGCAACCTGGCGAAGCCCACTTCGGGTGAGCGGCGACACAGCTCCAGCAGTTCCCGCTCTTTCTCGGCAGGATCCATGCGGGGCACTCCCGCGGACCGAGTCCTCATTGGATCGACGCCACTGACTGGTAGATGCTGGGCCTGTTGTGCTGCATGGGTTCCTGTGACGCTGAGTCCGCTGACTTCCGGGTTCACATGGTAAGGGAGGGCGTGTCGCTAAAAAGTTACCGAGGCCCGTAACCTTTTCTTGCGGGGGCATCTCCCATGGGGCAGAAACAGACAAAAACACTGGAGTATTCCATGCCCGAAGAAGCCTTCATCGTCATGCCGATGTTCATCTGTGGGGTGCTGATCGTGTACTTCACCCTCAGCTTTCGTCACAAGCGCCAATTGCTGGACCACGCCGAAGCGCTCAAGTCGCTCGAACTGGGTCTGCCGCTGCCGCCCCGTCCCATCAGCACTGCCGGCAATGTTTACAGTCTGCCCCTGTTCCTGCTCGGGGGTGGCATTGGTGTGGGCAGCATTGTGGTATTGAACGGCGAACCCGCCGCCTGGGGCATCATGGCACTGCTCTGCCTGCCGGGAGTGGGGTTGCTGCTGGCCCTGAAACTGAATGCCCCGCGCTACAAGGAAGAGCTTGAGCGGGCGCGCCAGGAATCGGAATCCTATCGCAAGGCGCTGACGGACAGGCTCGAGCACCAGACCCGGACCGTGGCACCCTTGTATTCATCCCAGGACTGAGCCGCTACCGGGCCAGGTCCGACTCGACTGCAGCCTGCCGAAGTGCTAGCTTCCTGCCGACTCTGCCGGCCCCGTTGACTCACGGGGCCGGCTTTTCTCCGCATATCCATTGACAAGGAGCTCCGCCATGAGCATTTCCCGCCAGATCGCCCGGTTTTCACTGGGGCTGAGCTACAAGGACCTGCCGGCCCCGGTGGTCCAGGAAGTGAAACGCTATCTGTACGACAGCGTGGGTTGCGCCTACGGCAGCATGGGCACCCGCGATGTGGCGGCGATCCGCAGGATCTGCGGCTCCATGGGCGGCACACCCGAGGCCACCGTGCTCGGTTTTGGCGAGAAACTGCCCGCGGTGAACGTCAGCCTGCTGAACAGCCTGATGATCCGTGCGCTGGACTTCAATGACATCTACTGGAAGGAAGACCCCAGCCACCCCTCCGATCTGATTCCCGCCGCCCTGGCCGTGGGCGAACTGGTGGACGCTCCGATGGAGAAGGTGATCACGGCCATCGTGCTGGCCTACGAGTTCGAACAGCGTCTCTGCCTCTTCGGCAAGCCCGGCGTGCGCGAGCGCGGCTGGCATCACGCCACCCTGACCCAGTTCGTGAGTCCGATCGTGGCCGGGTATCTGCTGGGGCTCACGGAAGACCAGCTGGTGCACGCCATCGGCATCAACGGCTGCCACAACCACACCATCGGCTGCCCCACGGCGGGCAAGCTGACCATGATGAAGAACACGGTGGACCCCATGGCCGTGCAGTCGGGCGTGTTCGCGGCCCTGATGGCCCGCGAGGGGTACTCGGGTACCGAACTGGTCTTCGAAGGCAAGGAAGGGCTCAAGCACTGTTTCGGCGAGGGCTGGGACGACGAGGCCCTTGTGGGCGGCCTGGGCGAAAGCTGGAAGATTCTCGAGTGCGGCATGAAGGCCTTCCCGACCGAAGCGCTGACACACACGCACCTCAGCGCCACGCTCAAGGTGATGCAGGGCCACGGCCTGACTCACAAGGATGTGAAAGAAGTGATCGTGACCACCATCGCGCGGGCCTGCGACATTCTCTTCGACCCGCACAAGTACCGGCCCGAAAGCCGTGAGACGGCCGATCACAGTCTGCCCTACTGCATTGCCGCGGCCATCGTGGACGGCAAGATCACCACGGCCAGTTTCAGCGACGAGAAGATGAAGGACCCGGCGATCTGGGAAACCATTGACAAGATCAAGGGCGAAGCCAGCCTGGAGTTCGAGGCGATGTTCCCGGCCAAGCAGCCCAGCCGCGTGCGCATTCTCACCACCGACGGACGCGAGTTCAGCGAGTATCTCGAGTATCCCAAGGGCGATCCGCGCGAGCCGATGACCCAGGCGGACCTCGATGCCAAGTTCGGGGGACTGGCCGCCGGTCGCCTGAGCCCGCAGAAGCAGCAGCAGGTCAAGCAGGACATCTTCGCCTGCGAGACCCTGTCCTGCCGTGAGCTGATGCAGCGCCTGGTATGTGATCTCTAGAACGTCGAGCATGCGCCGGGCTTGCCCGGCGCTTTCATTTGAAGCCCTGCCATGACCATTGATGACTTCATCGGACTGCTGGAATCCCTGCCTGCCCGCGCCTTGTGTTTCAATCCTTACAGCAGCGGGGATGGGGCCTGCGATGCGATCCGGCGCCAGAACCTGCGGCTGTATCTGACTGAGATGAAAACGGCGCATCCCGACACCCTGCTCGTGGGCGAGGCTCCCGGTTACAATGGCTGTCACTGGAGCGGCATTCCCTTCACCAGCGAACGTCAATTGGTGCGCGGTGTGGCTCGCCATGGCCTCTTCGGCCCGGGCAAGGGCTATCGCTGGACCAGCGGGCGCGAACAGGGTTACACCGAGCCGTCGGGCACCATTCTGTGGGACATCATCGGCGAGCTGCCACGGCTGCCCCTGGTCTGGAACGCATTCCCGCTGCATCCCTACAAGGCGGGACTTCCCCTGTCCAATCGCACGCCCACCGATATGGAATTGAACGAACTGTCTTTCGTGTTGCACGCATTGGGTGAACTGTTCCATATTCGGCGCCACATCGCCATCGGACGCAAGGCCGAGGCCGTGCTGGCGGGTCTGGGCATTCAGGCGCCCGGCGTGAGACACCCGGCCAATGGTGGCAAGAATGCCTGCCGCGACGGATTGCTGGCACTGTTGGGGACGCCCCATGCGCGGGCATGATGCACGGCTGCGAACCCGCCTGGGGCTTCAGCTGCTCTGCGGGGTCGATGAAGCCGGACGCGGCCCTCTGGCCGGACCCGTGACCGCCGCGGCCGTGATTCTGCCCCGCGGCTGTCGCCTGCCCGGACTGGACGACTCCAAGAAACTCAGCGCCTCCCGTCGACTCGAACTGGAACACGAGATCCGTCAGGTGGCCCTGGCCTGGGCCGTGGCCGATGCCAGCGTTCAGGAAATCGACCGGCTGAACATCCTGCAGGCCACCTTTCTGGCCATGCAGCGCGCGGTGCAGGCACTGACGCACCAGCCTGAGCATGTGCTCGTGGATGGTCGGGACTTTCCCTTCCAGGGGCGTGCGGGGTCGGCCCTGATCAAAGGGGATGGCATCAGCGCCAGCGTGGCGGCGGCCAGCATTCTGGCCAAGCAGAGCCGCGACCGCCAACTGGAATCAGCGGCCCGTCGCTGGCCCGGATACGGGTTCGAGCAACACAAGGGCTACGGCACCGCCCGGCATCTGCAGGCTCTGCGGGAACTGGGCCCCTGTCCGCTGCACCGGCGCAGTTTCGCCCCGGTCAGTGCCTGTCTGTCACTGTTCCCCGAATGCCCTGCCGGCGAGAGTCAGGACTGAGTCCTGCAGCAGGATTTGGTGGGCCGGAACACGTGTGATCCACCCGCGTGGTGGGATCCAGCTTCGGAAACAACACATGCTGCGTACCGTGATCATCTTCCGTCATGCCAAGTCCGACTGGGACTCGGAGTACTCGCACGACCGTGAACGCCCGTTGGCCCGCCGGGGCAGCGAAGCCGCGCGCGCCATGGGACGTCTGCTCTCCGCGGCCGGGCTGGTGCCCGACATGGTCATCAGTTCACCCGCCGTGCGTGCGGCGGCAACCGTGGACCTGGCGATCATCGCGGGTGATTGGCCCTGTACGCGCGAGACCAGCGAATCCCTGTACCAGTGCGGAGCCAGCGAGATGCTGCACGCGCTGCGCGGACTGCCGAACTCGGTGGAACGTGTTCTGTTGGCCGGGCACGAGACCTCATGCAGCGAGACCGTGAGCCGCCTGATCGGTGGCGGCGACATCCGCATTCCCACCGGATCGATGGCCTGCATATCACTGGAGCTGAAGAACTGGAAGGACTGCGCCTGGGGTGACGGCGAACTGTCCTGGCTTGTGCCGCCCCGCATGCTCACCGAGGGGCCACGTCCGCTGTTTCGTGACCCGCGTGTTCAGGACGACTCTCCCCGACGCAGCAAGTAGACCCGCTCGCGAATGCCTTTCAGCCCCCGCTCGGCAAAGCGCGGGGCCACCGGCATCTCCTGCTCCTCCAGCAGTTCCACGCTCCAGTGCGGCCCGAACAGGGACATGACTTCCTCGTGATCCACGCTGAAGGGCGGGGGCTGCATCTGGCTCTGCTCGTACACCGGCACGATCAGCAGGCTGCGGCAACCGATGGGCGCCACGCGCGACAGCGTGCTCGCGTAGAGCTGCCGCATCTCCGGAGGCAGGGCGGGCAGTGAGGCCCGGTCGTAGATCGCCCGGCAGTCGCTGGTGTGTTCGGGATTCAACCGGAAGAAATCACCCTGCAGCAGCTCCAGGCCCTGGGCGCACCAGCGGCGGAAAGGCGGCAGGTCCTGGCAGACCGGTTCCTGCCCAAGTTCGTCAAAGAAGGCCCTCACCGGCTCCGGGGCCAACTCCACACCCAGCACTCGGCATCCCTGCGAGGCGATCCAGCCCATGTCAAGACTGCGCCCGCACAAGGGCACCAGCACACGGGCGTCCTTCCCCGGATCCAACCGGGACCAGTGGGCCTGCAAGTGTGGATTGATCCGGCGCTGGTGAAAGGGTTTGTGGTCGTGACGCCAGCCGTCCAGCCAGTATTCTGCATCCATGGGCATTCCTCCGGGTAGTCTGCCGGGCAACTTCCGGAAATCGGGGCATGCGACAAAGCTGTTGGATAAGCGGAAAGGGCTCCCGTTCTTCAGATGGCCGGATCCAACCCCGGTGCAATCTTCAACAGGACCGGAATCTGGATGGGTGCCCTGGCTTTTTCATCCCTGAACGCGTACGCCCGGCTGGCCTTTCTGCTGGTCTCGCTGCTGGGCTGTGCCCTCGGCTCGCGGGCGACGCTGGTTGAAGAAAGCGGTTCCCTGCGCGAGTTCGTGGCGGGCAATGAACCGGGCAGTGCCTATGACAACTGGCTCAGCCATGTCTCGGAACGGGTGGCGCGCCCCGGATACAACGTCTACGCCCCACCCTTGCTGGATCCCCAGCTGGACGGCTTCGGCCAGTTCAGCCTGCTGGATTCCGGCCCGGCTGGCGATTCGCTGCTGACGGCCTTCCATGGTCTTTTCGGCCACCTTCTGCTGAATCAACCCCTACTGGCCGACAGCCTGCTTGCCGGAATGGGACTTCCGGCTTTCGAGCTGGTGCGGTTCCAGGACAGCGACAGCGGGCACGAGCTGCTGATGCTGCGGGAACGTCTTGATTCGACCTGGGTGGACCCGGGACTCAGCCCCTCGCCCGCGGACGATGTGGTAGGAGGATTCGCCCTGGGCTGGGGACTCTATGTTTGCGACCCCCAGGCCGCACGCCCCGAGATCGCCCTGCAGGTGCCCCATCCCTGTGATGACTACATCACGCCCGCCATCGGGCTGGAGGCTTTCCTTGAGCTGGGTGCCGGAATGCTGATGATCAATGGCGCCGGGCGCGAGGTCCTGTTCAGCGGCTCGACCTACAGCAACAGCGTGTCACTCTCCGACCCCTCGCGCAACGGACGCCATCCCTTCCAGATGGCGCACGAAGCCTTCGTGGACCACTGGCAGGCGCAGTCGGTCAATGAACTGGTGCTGCAGGTGCATTCCTACGACGACCTGTCCCATCGCAACCTCAAGAGCTGTGTGGTGTCGGGCGGTCCGTACACGCGGCTGGCCCTGCCCCCATTGTACGACGCGGGGCACAATGGTCTGGGTGCGCTCAACCGATTGGCGCACCCCGTGCTGGGTGCCGATGCGCTGGGATTCCCGCATGCCCCTCTGCCCCTGACGAGCTATGTGTCGCATGGTGCGCTGCAGGCGCTGACGGTGCACGGAGGACTTCCCGACACGAGCTTCAGTCTGGTGGTCTCGCCCTCCCTGCTCGGCTACATCAACAATTCCCAGTTCGAATACACCTTCGGCCATCATGGCCTTGGCTACGCGGAGTGCGATACGCCCGAACGCCTGCTGCACATCGAGCTGGATGAACTGCCCCTGCCCGCCCACGGTCTGGGGGAGAGCGCCTTCCATCTTGCCGACAGCCTGCAGCTGGCCACATGGCACAACTTCCAGCCCGCCTGGACCGTCTACCGGCCACTCTTCGTGGCCATCGGCGAGGCCTTTGATGCCTGGACGGCAGCGCCGGTCACGCCCGCGCCCACGGCACCCACGGCCTTTGCCGTGCTCAGCACGGGCGAGGACCGGGTGCGCGTGAAGTGGCGTCCCAGCGAATGCAGCGAGCTGTATACCTATGAAATCCTGCTGGACAGCACGGGTGCCATCGGTCCCACGGCGATGGTCGTGGATCGCGCGACCATTGACAACCTTTGCTGGGCGCCCCTGAGCTCCACCTGGATCACGGGGCTGGAGTACCACGTGACCTACACCATGGCAATCCGTGCGGTGGACCGCCTGGGCCGCGTGAGCGCCCTGTCCAACACGGCCAGCGCCTACACCAATGAACTGGTGCCCCCTCTGGTGGACCTGCAGCCCGGTGCCCTCGCGCACTTCTGGACCCGCAATGACACGGTTCAGGTGACCCTGCGCGTGCGCGACCAGGCCCACCTCGTGGATCTGTCCAGTCTCCAGGCCCGCCTGGATCACGAACTGGATGGAGATTACGACGGTCCGGGAGAAGATTGGTTCTCCCTGGGCCTGAACGGATTCGTGGCGGACACCAGCCTGCAGTTGCCGCTGGTCTTCGCGCAGGGCGGCCCCCGCATGCTGCTGGAACTGCGGGCCCACGATGACCAGAGTTCCCTCTGGGGCTACAGCGGCAGTTCGCGGGCAGAGGGAGCCGCCGATGATTTCTGGGCCATACAGGACACAACCGCCCCGCCACCCTTTCCTGGCGATCTGACGCTGGCCACGGGCGGCACTCTGGCGGAACTGGTACTGGCCTGGAGCCCGCAGCCCGTGGATTCCACCTGGGCCGGCTACCGCATCGCCCTCTCGGACAGCTTTTTTCTGGACCCCGCTGCGGCGGCGATTCGACTGGACGCGGCCAGCGATTCGCTGCTGGGTCTGCCCCAGACCGATTCGCTGGTGATTTCCGCCCTGCCCTGGGGGCCGGGGCCGATCTGGGTGCTGGCCTGGCAGGAAGACCATGCAGGCAATCGCTCAGGCCCCGCCGGGCCGCTGCTGTTCCAGTATCCCGGCAGCCGGTATTGCGAGGTGACGGACCTGCGGGCCAGTCTTCAGGCCGGTTCCATCCGTCTGGAATGGGACAGCCTCTGCCACCAGCCCGATCTGCAGATCACGGGCTGGCGCGTGCACTGGCTCAGCAGCCCCTGGGAGGCCGTTTCGCTTGAAAACCTCTGGCTGGAGACGGCGGAACCCTTCGCGCTGGTGCCGCTGGGGCTCAATTCCAGCGGGATCTTCAGGGTGGTCGCCCTGCATTCTCCTTAGAAGTGGGACTTCTGACAGTCATGGCGCACCCGATGGTTCCGGGTCCTTGCGCTTTCCTCGCCCGCTCCCTACCTTTCGCGGTTTCTGCGCCGAATGTGCAGGGATCGTCGCCTCCGTAGCTCAGGTGGATAGAGCAACGGTTTCCTAAACCGTAGGCCAGAGGTTCGAGTCCTCTCGGGGGCATTGGGAATGCCAGGCCACGGGAGCTCTGCCAGACCGGCGCGAATTGTTTCAGACACAGGATGGGCCCAATACAGATGAACTTGAACGCGACCCGCATCAAGGACGATGACGATCACGACGCCTTCATGGAGAATGCTCTCAGGGCCGCTGATTTCGCCACCCGAAATCGTACGCCCATGATCATTGCCGTGGTCGTCCTGCTGGCCATCGTGGTGGGAACCCTGGCCTGGCGCCGGGCCGCCGAAGCCGACAAGGCCGATGCCGCCGTGCTGATGAATCGTGGCCTTCAGGCTCTGGACGCGGGCGATCTGGCCGCTGCCGGCCCGTGGTTCCAGCGCACCATTGACGAGTTCTCCAGCACCCAGGCCGCCGGCGAGGCGGTGTACATGCTGGGTGCCATCGCCCTGCGCGAAGGAAAGTTCGAAGAAGCCGAATCCCGTTTCGAAGAGACGGTGCACGCCGGGCTCGAGAGCGGGTTCATCACCGCCGCCGCCCATGCCGGTCTGGGCCTGTGCCTGGAGCAGAAGCAGGACTTCGCCGGTGCCGCCAGGGAATATTCCACGGCGGGTCTGACCTTCGAGGACAACTTCAACGCTCCGGCCCACCTGCTGGCCGCCGCCCTGTGCTGGGAACGCGCCGGCAAGCTGGACGAAGCCAAGCCCCTGCTTGAGCGCATCGTCGAGAAGTACAAGGATTCCACCGAGAAGACCCGCGCCGAGCAGATCCTCAGGCGTCTGGAATTCGAAGCGAAGTAGGGTCCGGTCCCTTGCGGGGCGGACCACCCCACCCGGGTTCCGGGCGCTGGTCAAGGGCAGGTGGACTTCCGGTCCCCGGCCCGGGTCGAAACGGACATTGCGGTCGAGGTGTGTGTATCGCCTGACCCGTTCTGCCGGTTCGACCGCGTGCGAACGCACACCCCCACTCCTTCTGGAAGGAGTGGAAGTCACGCCCGGGCCTCCGGTCCACGGCGTGCCCATGGCAGCAATTACCGTGGTGGGGTTTCCCACCATTTTTTTTGGGAGTCACCATGCTGGATCTGGCGCGCATCCGCACGCTGGTCTGCGAGCAGCTGATGCCCGGTGGGCCCGAACCGGATTCGGCCTGGCTGGTGGACATCGAGCTGAGCGGAGACGAGAAGGGCCGCGTGGTACGGTTTCTGGTCGACACCGACCAGGGCATCACGGTGGAAGAGCTGGCCCGGCTGAATCGCAGCATCGGCGCCCTGCTGGACCAGGAGGACCTGGTGAACTTCCGCTATCGCCTGGAAGTCTGCTCACCCGGGCTGGGACGGCCGCTGAAACACCTGCGGCAATTGGCCAAGGCCATCGGTCGGCGAGTGCGCGTGCGCTGGCAGGCCACCGAAGAGAACACGGCAAGGCAGCGCAGCGTCGAGGGACGCCTGCTGGCCGCCGACGATAGCCACCTGCGACTGGATACCGGTTCCGAGGAACTGGAGATCGACCGGTCGGTGGTGGATGACATTGTCTACAAGCTGGATTGGTAGCACGAAGGGCATCGCCGCATGAAGCGAAATCAGGAACTGGAACCCGAAGGGATTGTCGACGCCATCAAGGACTTGCTTGGCAGCAAGGCCATCGACAAGGATGATTTCCAGGAAGTCGTCGAGTCCGCCTTCATTTCCGTACTGAAGAAGAAGTACACGCAGGAAGAAGTCTTCTATGTGACCTTCAACATGGAAAAGGGCGACATCGAGATCTACCGCGAATGGAAAGTGGTGGACGACGAGGAACTCGAGGACGAGGAAGTGGAGATGCCCCTCTCCCGGGCGCTGGAGCTGGATCCCGAGATCGAGGTGGGCGGCGAGTACGTGGAGATCATCGACTACCGCAAGTTCGGGCGTCGTGCCATCACCAACCTCAAGCAGGCCCTGATGCACAAGATCCGCGAGATCGAGAAGAACGCGGTCTACGAGGAATACAAGGACCGCATCGGCGAGATCATCCATGCCGACGTGCACCAGGTGAACCGCCGGGGCGTGATTCTGAACATCGAGCGCACCGAGTTCATCATGCCCCCGCGCGAGCAGGTGCGCAGCGAGCGCTACTACCGCGGGTCGGCCCTGCGCGTGCTGATCAAGGATGTGGTCCGGGAGAACAACAAGGATCCCGAAATCATCGTCTCGCGCAGTGATCCCAATTTCATTCGCCGCCTGTTCGAGGTGGAAGTGCCCGAGATCTCCGAGGGCATAATCCAGATCAAGGCGATCGCGCGCGTGCCGGGACGTCGCACCAAGATCGCCGTGGAATCCAACGATCCGCGCATCGATCCGGTGGGCTCCTGCGTGGGCATGAAGGGTGTGCGCATCCAGGCCATCGTGCGTGAGCTGGACAACGAGAAGATCGACATCATCAATTATTCCTCCGACGCCGAGAGCTTCATCAAGAAGGCCATGAGCCCCAACAAGCCGCTGATCGTGAGCATCACGGGCATGGGCAGCGCGGTGGTGGTGCTGAACGAGGAAGAGTACGCCAAGATGGTCGAACGCCAGCAGCGCCGCTGGGAAACCCGCGAGGACATCGCGGGCGAGTTCGTCTTCAACCCCATGGACGACATGGTCTTTCGCCTGGCCCAGGAAATCACGGGCTTCAGCCTGACCCTGGTCAACGAGAGTGATCACCTGGCGGCCCAGCTTCATCAGGAGCAGATCGAGGAAGACCTCAAGATCGTGGACGTGGCGGGCATCAACGACGTGGTGGCCGGCAAGCTCATCGATGGCGGTTACTTCCTGGCCGAGCGTCTGCTCGACGACGCCACCGAGACCATCACCGAGAAGACCGGGCTGACCGCCGAAGAGATCGGCGACATCCGGCGTCGGGTGGCGGCCTACTTCCAGGATATCAAGATTTCCGATGTGGCCGACCTGCCCAAGGCCTACAAGGACGCTCTGATCACGGGCGGGTATCACAACGTGGAAGAGTACCTGGGGGCGCGCGCCGAAGAGATCGCCGAGCGCACCGGGCTGGATCCCCAGGACCTGGAAGAGGTGACGCGCATTCTGAGCGCCTTCGATACCCAGGTCGAGGACGAGGAGTAGGAATCCATGTCACGGGCACTCCAGGCGGACGAGCGCTTGCTCGGCCTGCTGGGTCTGGCCCGGCGCAGCGGAAACCTGATTCTCGGGTTGGAGCATCTACAGGCGGGCATGCGACGCTGTCACACGGTGCGCATCTTCGCCGATCCAGGGCTGGCTGAACGCAGCCGGCGCGAACTGGAGCGCATGGAAGAAAAACACCGGGGTTGCCGGTTGTTCTGGATGGATAACTATGACCGGATCGCGGACCTGCTCCGCAAGCCCGGTGTACGGATGGTTTCGGTCGTGGATCCCGGCTTTCTCAAGGGCCTGGATGCCTGGCTGGACCGTGAAGCAAAGGACTGAGGCGTTTGTCGAACAGCAACATCAAAGTCATCACGCTGGCCAAGCAGCTCAAGGTGACCTTCGCCCACCTCAAGGACTACCTGAAGGCCGAGGGTTTCGAGGTTCCCACCTCGCCCAATGCCAGTCTGAGTGAGGACGTGTACCTGAAGGTCCTGGAACACCGTGCTCCTGACCTTTATCGTGAGGTCATGGCGGCCAATGCTCCCGAGCCGCCCGCGGCGGAGGCTCCGGCTGACATCCGGCGGGCCGAGGTGGAAACCATTCTCCACCAGGGCGATGCCGAACCCGAGGCGGAACGCTTCGAAAGCGAGCGGCTTGAGACACTCAAGCGCCTCAAGGTGATTTCGCAGCCCGAGGCACCGGCCCCACAGCCCGAGCCTGTCGAGCCCCCCGTGGAAGCCGAAGCCCCTGCCCCGACCGAAGCCGAGCAGGCTCCCGAGAGCACGCCCACGGCCGAGACTCCCGCTCCGGTGGAAGAGCCCGTGGAGCCCAGATCCGACAACGGGCCCGTGATCGTGACACGTCAGCCTCTGGGTGCCGGTTCGGGCGACAAGATCGGTCTGCCCGTATTCACCGCGAGCAAGGTGCTCGGGTATCACCACGAAGAGGAGCCACCCAAGGTGGTTCCCGCCAGGACGCGCAAGGTCAAGGGTGTCACGCCCGAAGCCCAGCCCACCGACGTGGTCAACGGACCGCCGCCCACCGATGCGGAGGCCGCGGCCGCCGCAGGCCGCAAGCGCAGCTCCAAGCGTACCAAGTCCGAGGAAGAACGCCTGAAGCGCATCGAGCACGAACGTACGCTGCCCGCCACTGCCGGTGGTGGGGGTGCGGCCGGAGCCAACAAGAAGCGCAAGAAGGGCAAGAAGGAGAAGATCGACCAGCGCGAGATTCTCAAGACCATCAAGGAAACCTCGCGGGCAATGGAGTCCGGTGCGGGCAAGAAGCGCAAGCACCGCCATGTCCAGGGTGTGGGCGAGTTCAACGAGGAAACCAACACCCTGCGTCTCACGGAGTTCATCTCGGCCAACGAGCTGGCCTCGCTGCTGGATGAGCCGGTGGGCGAGCTGATCAAGAAGGCCTTCCTGATGGGCACCATGGTCACCATCAACCAGCGCCTCGAGCGCGAGGTGATCGAACTGCTGTGCGCCGAATACAACCAGGACGTGGAATTCCTTTCGGAATTCCAGGAAGCCGTGATCTCCGAGGAAGCCGCTGAGGAAGGCGAACTGACCTCGCGTGCGCCGGTCGTGACCGTGATGGGTCACGTGGACCACGGCAAGACCTCGGTGCTGGACTACATCCGCAAGGCCAACGTGGTGTCCGGGGAGTCGGGCGGCATCACCCAGCACATCGGTGCCTACGAGGTGATGCACAACGGCCACCCGATCACCTTCCTCGATACTCCGGGTCACCACAGCTTCACCGCCATGCGTGCCCGCGGAGCCAAGGTCACCGACGTGGTGGTGCTGGTGGTGGCCGCCGATGACCGCGTCCAGGAGCAGACCCTGGAGGCCATCGATCACGCCCTGGCCGCCAAGGTGCCCATCATCGTGGCGATCAACAAGGTGGACAAGTTCAACGCCGACCCGCAGAAGATCCGCAAGGAGCTGGCCGGCCGCAACCTCCTCGTGGAGGACTGGGGCGGTACCTACCAGTGTGTGGACATCAGCGCCAAGACCGGCCAGAACATGGACAAGCTGCTCGAGGAAATTCTGGTCTGCAGCGAAGTCCTGGAGCTGAATGCCGTATTCGAAGGCCCCGCACGCGGAGCCGTGATCGAATCCCGGCTTGACCGTGGACGCGGCGCTCTGGCCACCGTGCTGGTGGAGCGCGGCACCCTCCGCAAGGGCGATGCCATCGTGGTGGGCAGCACCACGGGCCGTGTGCGCATGATGTTCGACGAGCTGGGCAAGGAACGGCTGGAAGCTCCGCCCTCCACACCCGTGCAGGTGATCGGCCTCAGCGAGGTGCCCCAGGCGGGCGACAGCCTTCAGGTCTACGAGAGCGAGAAGGAAGCCCGTCAGGTGGCGGCCAAGCGTCGCCAGATCCAGCAGGAGCAGAACCAGCAGCGCATCGCGCGTTTCAGTCTGGCCAAGCTTTCCAGCCAGATCGCCGCGGGCGAGATCGCCGAGCTGCCCGTGATCATCAAGGGCGACGTGAACGGCTCGATCGAAGCCATCGCCGACGAACTGATGAAGATGCAGACCGGCGAAGTGCGCGTGCAGGTGGTGAGCCGCGGCGTGGGCACGATCACCGAGAACGACGTGCTGCTGGCCAAGGCCTCCGGCGCGGTCATCGTCGGTTTTCACGTGACACCCAACCAGAACGCGCGCGAACTGGCCCAGCGCGAACACGTGGACGTGCGCCTCTACAAGGTGATCTACGACGTGGTCGAGGAGATGAAGGCCGGTCTGGAAGGCATGCTGCGTCCCGAACTGGTCGAGGAGACCGTGGGTACCGCCGAGGTGCGCCAGGTCTTCCGTATCTCGCGCAAGGTCATTGCCGGCTGCATGATGCTGTCGGGCAAGATCGAACGCTCCAACAAGGTGCGCGTGGTGCGCGACAACCAGGTGATCCACGAGGGCACCCTGTCCAGCCTCAAGCGCTTCAAGGACGACGTGCGCGAAGTCTCGCAGGGTTACGAATGCGGTATCCAGGTCGATGGTTTCAACGCACTCAAGGAAGGCGACCTGATCACGGCGCTGACCGTGCGCGAAGTGACCCGTCGTCTGGAACTGACGGAAGGCGGCTCCTGATCCATGGCCAGTGACAAGCGTGTAGCCCGGGTTGCCGAGCAGATCCGCAAGGAAATCGGGCAGATGCTCGCGCGCGGAGTGATCAGTGGCCTGGGCTTCGTGACCCTGGTGGAAGTCCGCCTCAGCCGCGATCTGGGCCTGGCCCGGTTGTTCGTGAGCATTCAGGGCACTCCCGCCGAACGACGCAAGAGCATGTCGCGCCTGGTGGCCGGAAGCAAGGAATTGCGCCATCTGCTGGCCGGTCGCCTGCTGATCCGCGCGGTACCCGAACTGCGCATCGAACTGGACGAAAGTCTCGACCGGGTGGAATCGGTGACCCATCTGCTGGCCCAGCTCGAGCAGGAACGCCAGGAGCTGGAAGGTGATAGCCCCTCCGAACCGGTCGCGGATCCGGACGGGGAGCCCCGGGAAGACTGAATCCATGGAGTCCGTGACCCCCGCCCCGTCCCCCAGCTCTCCGGGAGTACTCCCGGAGCTGCTTCCCCTTCAGGCCAATGCAAGCGCGCCCGTGGACTTCTCCGCGGGCGCTCTGGTTCTGCTGGACAAGCCCGAAGGCAAAAGTTCCTTCTGGCTGGTGCGCCAGTTGAGGCGGATCACGGGAGTGCGCACCATTGGCCATGGCGGCACTTTGGATCCCTTCGCCACCGGACTGATGGTCCTGCTGGTGGGCAAGTCCGCCACGCGCCAGCAGGACCGCGTGATGCACGGCGACAAGGGCTACCGGGCTCTGCTGCGCCTGGGTGTCACCAGCGACAGCCACGATCGCACCGGACAGATCGACGTGGTCTGTGATGCGGCCACAGCCCCCTTTGACACGGCACGCCTGCACGAGGTTCTGGCGGGTTTCCGCGGCCCCCAGCTGCAGGTGCCGCCGATGTTCTCGGCGATCAAACAGGGCGGCGAGCGGCTCTATCGCAAGGCCCGTCGCGGAGAAGACGTGGTTCGCGCGCCACGCGCGGTCACGATCCACCGACTTGAGGTCCTGAGCTGGAACTGGCCCTTGCTGGAGCTGGACATTCTCTGCAGCAAGGGCACCTACATCCGCAGCCTGGCCTCCGATCTGGGGCGCGAACTGGGCACGGGGGCTCTGGTCCAGGAGCTGCGCCGGACTTCCAGCGGCGACTTCAGTCTGGACCAGGTGCTGGATCTGGACACGGTTGAGCGGCTGGCGGGGCGCACGCCCGGGGAGTCGCCCGCATGAGCGCGCCCCTGGACGTGATCACCATCGGCAGTTTCGATGGAGTGCATCTGGGGCATCGCGCGCTGCTCGAACGCGTGCGCGAGCGGGCCAGCGAAGTGGGCGGGCGCAGCGGGGTGGTGACTTTTTCCCCGCATCCCCGTCAGGTGCTGAATCCCGATGGCGCACCGGCCCTGCTCTGCAGCGACGAGGAAAAACTGCAGCTTCTGCGCGACTGCGGGCTGGACCGGGTCGTGGTGCTCGAGTTCACCGCCGACCTGGCGGCCTTGAATGCGGAGCAGTTCATCCAGCGTCTGCTGCTGCCGGAAGTCGGCTTTTCGCATCTGGTGATCGGGCACGACCATGGTTTCGGGAGAGGCCGAAGTGGCAATGCCACCACGCTTCAGGAACTCTCGCCCCGACTGGGTTTCGACCTGGAGGTGCTGCCCCCGGTGGAGATTCTGGGTGGGCCGGTCTCGTCCACCCGGATCCGTCACAGCCTTGCGCTGGGGGAGATCCAGCTGGCCGCCACGCTGCTGGGACGCCCCATTGTCCTCAAGGGACGGGTGGTGTCCGGGCACGGGCGCGGCAAGGGACTTGGCTTTCCCACGGCCAATCTGGCTCTCGCCCCGGAGCATGGCCTGCTGCCCCGGTCCGGAGTCTATGCGGTGCTGGCACTGCTGGATGGCGAGCGGATGCCCGCGATGATGAATCTGGGGCCCCGCCCGACCTTCGGCGAAACCAGTCTGGTGCCCGAGATCCATATCCTGGACCGTCAGGTCGAGCTGAATGGTCGGGAGCTGGGCGTTGAACTTGTGGAATTCGTACGCGACATTGCGCGGTTTGAATCCGTGGCTGAGCTGATGACCCAGCTTGCACGGGACCGCGAACGCATTCAGGGACGGTTCGCCCGTTAGGACGCCGGACTGCTGACCCTGGACGACAAAGGAGATTCTCATGTCCATCACGCGTGAACGTACAGCCGAACTCTGCACCGAGTATGGTGCAGGCCCCCAGGATACCGGCAATACCAAGGTTCAGATCGCCGTATTCACCGAGCGCATCCGCAACCTCACCGAGCACGCCAAATCGAACCCCAAGGACCATCACAGCACCCGCGGGCTGCTGATGCTGGTCGGCAAGAGACGCCGTCTGCTGAACTACCTGATGAGCCGGGACCTGGAAGGCTACCGTACTCTCATTCAGCAGCTTGGTTTGCGCCGTTAACAAGCGGAACGCCTGCCCGACGATGTCCTCCGGGGCATCCCGCGCATGGAGCTCCACTTCATCGGTGCCCCTGCTCGCTTCGCGCGTGTTCTCCAGTGCGGAGGATGCGTGCGAAGCGATTCTGTTGAAAGGGCCTGAAACTTTGGCACAGCGGCGAGGCGACACACGCGCACCGGAACGGTGCTCGCGTGTGTCGCCCGGCCGGTGTGCCTCAGAGTTGGACCTTGGCGACAGCGGGGATCGTTGTCAACAGCCTTCCTTCATCGAGAGGAGATCAGAAATGATCGAGAAATCCATCCAGCTGGATGGGCGTACGCTGACCATGCAGGTCGGCAAGGTGGCCAAGCAGGCACATGGTGCATGCTGGATCCGCCTGGAAGACACCATCGTGCTGGCCACCTCCTGCGCCCAGGAGAGTGCCCGCCCGGGTCAGGAATTCTTCCCGCTGTCCGTGGAGTACAAGGAGAAGCAGTATGCCGCCGGTCGCATTCCGGGCGGCTACTTCAAGCGTGAAGCACGGCCCAGTGACCGGGAAACCCTGGCCTGCCGTCTGATCGACCGCCCCCTGCGTCCGCTGTTCGCCGACGGGTACATGAACGAAACCCAGATCATGGCCGATGTGATCAGCTACGACGGGGCCACTCATCCCGGACCCCTGGCCTGCACGGCCGCCAGCCTGGCGCTGTGCTCCAGCGTGATTCCCTTCGAGACTCCCATCGCCAGTGTCACCATCGGCCGCATCGACGGACAGCTGATTCTGTTCCCGACCCAGGCCCAGGAAGCCCTGAGTGACATCGAGGTGGTGGTTGCCGCCACCAAGAAGGACATCGCGATGGTCGAAGGCGAAGCCCGCGAGATCAACGAGAGCGAACTGCTCGAGATCATCCGCTTCGCCCACGAGAAGATCCGCCTGATCATCGAACTGCAGGAAAGCATCCTGGCCGAGCTGCCCAAGCCGGTCAAATGGGAGGTGGCCCTGCCCGAGATCAACGAGGAGCTGAAAGCCGCCGTGACCACCGAGGTGGACAAGGACATCGCCGCCATCTGCGAGATCGCCGACAAGACCGCGCGCAGGGTGGCCGTGAAGGCTCTCAAGGAGCGTGTGCTGGCGATCTGGGCCGAACAGCCCGAACTGCAGGCCGAAGTGGCCGGGCTCACCGGCGAGGTGATCCACGACCGCATGAAGGACGTGATGCGCGCCAACATCCTGGACAAGGGACGGCGTCTGGATGGCCGCGAGACCACCACCATCCGTCAGATCACCTGCGAAGTGGACCTGCTGCCCCGCGCCCACGGCAGCGCCCTGTTCACCCGTGGCCAGACCCAGGCCCTCGGTGCCGTGACCCTGGGCACCAAGAAGGACCAGCAGCGTCTGGACGGCATCTTCGGTGATACCACGCGCAACTTCCTGCTGCACTACAACTTCCCCCCCTTCAGCGTGGGCGAAGTCAAGCGTCCGGGCACCTCGCGCCGCGAGATCGGCCACGGCAACCTGGCCGAGCGTGCCCTGAAGCATCTGATCGACAAGGAGAACTTCCCGTACACCATCCGCTATGTCAGCGAGATCCTGGAATCCAACGGTTCCAGCTCGATGGCCACGGTGTGCGCCGGGTCCATGGCCATGATGGCCGCGGGCGTGCCCATGACCAAACCCGCCGCGGGCATCGCGATGGGCCTGATCAAGGACGGCGACAAGGTGGCCGTGCTCTCCGACATCCTGGGAGACGAGGATCATCTGGGTGACATGGACTTCAAGGTCTGCGGCACCAAGGACGGCATCACCGCCTTCCAGATGGACATCAAGATCGACGGCCTGTCCTACGAGATCATGGAGAAGGCCCTGCACCAGGCCCGTGACGGCCGCATGCACATTCTGGGCAAGATGGCCGAAGCCATCTCCGAGACCCGCAAGGAACTGAGCATGTACGCGCCGCGTCTGGAATACGTGATGATTCCGGTGGACAAGATCGGCATGGTCATCGGACCAGGCGGCAAGATGATCCGCGAAATCACCGAGGCCACCGGCACCACCATCGACATCGAGAACGACGGCAAGGTGACCGTGGCCAGCGACAACGGCGAAGCCCTGGCCCGTGCCCTGGACTGGATCCGCAGCCTGGTGGCCGAACCCGAAGTCGGCGCCACCTACGAAGGCAAGGTCGTGGGCATCCAGACCTTCGGTGCCTTCGTCGAGATCATGCCGGGTCGTGAAGGCCTGCTGCACATCAGCCAGATCGACTGGGGCCGCACCGAGCGCGTCGAGGACGTGCTGAAGGTGGGCGACAAGATCCAGGTGCTGCTCCAGGAAGCCGAGCATGGCAAGCTGAGCCTCAGCCGCCGTGCCCTGCTGCCCCGGCCCGAAGGGTACGTCGATGCTCCCGAGCGCGACCGTCGTCCTTCCGGTGATCGGCCCCCGCGTCCCGGTGGCGACCGTCCCCGTGGTGGTGGCGACCGTGGCGGACCGCGCGGCGGTGGCGATCGTGGTGGCCGGAGATAACATCGGCGCTATGTGACGAGTGACAGGGGCGCAGCATGCTGCGCCCCTTTTTTCCCTGAACGTGTGATGCAAACCCGGATTGCCACCCATGCAGATCATCCGACGCAGCGAGCTGGACAATGGGGTGGTGGTACTCAGCCAGCGCATTCCGGGCGAGGTGCTCAGTTGCGGGATCTGGTTCCGTGAAGGCAGTGCGGCCGAGGCGGGTTTTCCCGAAGGCATCACCCATGTGCTGGAGCACATGAACTTCAAGGGGACCAGGCGGCGCTCGGCCTTCGAGATCAGTGCCACCATCGAAGGACGGGGTGGCATGATCAACGCCGCCACCGGCCGCTGCGATACCTGTTTCTACACCACGACCCTGCGCCGCGACTGGCGCCTGGCACTGGATGTGCTGGCCGATCTGTGTCTGGAAAGTGTCCATGACCAGGCCGAGCTGAACAAGGAACTCTCGGTGATCCGCGATGAAATCCGCATGGTCAGCGAGTCCCCCGAAGACGAGCTGGGCGATCTGGTCTTCATGGATCTGTATCCCGATTCCCCTTTCGGTCTGCCCATCCAGGGCACCGAGGCCAGCGTGGCGGCCATCGATGCGGGCAGGCTGAAGCAGTACGTGAGCCAGTTCCTGCGGGGCCGCAACATCGTGCTGGCGCTGGTGGGCGATCTGGATCACGAGGAACTGCACCGCGAGGCGGAACGGCTGCTTGGCGAACTGGAAGCGGGCGCCGCGCCTCACGAACCCCGGATCACGCGACTTGGCGCCGGTGTCTTCGACTACCCGCGTCAGGCGGCTCTCCAGACCCATCTGGATCTGGCCTTCAACGGCCCGGCCTACGGCAGCCCCGGATATCGCGAGCTGAACCTACTGAACGCCTTGCTCGGCGAAGGCATGAGCAGCCGCCTGTTCCAGGAGCTGCGCGAAGAGAATGCGATGTGCTACACGGTCTACAGTTGGCTGGACGTGCATCGCACGGTCACGACCTTCGGGGCCTACATCGCCTGCGACAACGCCCGGGCCGACGAAGCGGTGGAACGGATCCGGCGTCAGTTCGCCGATCTGGCGCTCAATGGCCCCGGCGATGACGAGCTGGAACGCACGCGTCACCAGTTGCTGGGCGGACTGGCCATCGGCAACGAGCAATCGATGAATCGCCTGATGCGGCTCGCTCGTCGTGAACTGGCGGGCCTGCCCGCGCTGGACGATGCAGGCATCGTGCAGCAGATCCTGCGGCTCGACCGCGACTCGCTCATCGACTGTGCGCGCACCTGGTTGTCCGTGGACGCTCTCTGCGAAACCCGCATCACAGGAACGGAGGACGAATGACCGAGATCCTGGTGCAACGCCTTCCGCACAGCGAAGGTCTGGAACTGCCGGCCTACCAGACCAGCGGCAGTGCCGCTTTGGACTTGCTGGCGGCCCTCACGGAGGACCTCGTGCTGCCTCCGGGTGAGATGCGTCTGGTGCCCACCGGGCTGAAGATCGCGATCCCCGAAGGCTTTGAAGTGCAGGTTCGTCCGCGCAGTGGTCTGGCCCTGAAACACGGGCTGATCGTACCCAACAGTCCCGGGACCATCGACAGTGACTATCGCGGTGAGGTGCAGGTGATTCTGGCCAATCTGGGGCACGAGGACTTCGTGATCCAGCGCGGCATGCGCATCGCCCAGGCCGTGCTGGCCCGTGTGGAACGCGCGCTGCTGGTGGTGGTGGAGGAGCTGCCCAGCAGCGAGCGTGGTGCAGGCGGTTTCGGTCACACGGGTGTCTGAGCCCATGTTGTTCGCGACTTCCGGAGCAGAGGAGATTCCCTCCGACCTGCGGACCGGCCTTCCGAATGTCGGCGATCCGATTGCCACCGAAGCGGTGCCCGTTTTCTGCTGGCATGGCATCTCGGGGGGAACCCTCCCTTCGTCCACGCGTGTCTCGCGCGCGCGGTTCGCCGCCCAGCTGCAGGGTCTGGCCGACGCGCAAGCCCAGCCCCTGACTCTGGAAGACTACGATCGGCAGCGCGGCCTGCGCCCGGTTGGTTCCCGCCAATGCCTGCTGGTTTTCGACGACGGCTATGAGAGCGTGTTGCATCACGCCTTTCCATTGTTGGCCGAGCGGGGCTGGACCGCCACGGTGTTTCCCGTGCTGGACTTTATCGGGCAGCGCGCCCGCTGGGATCCCGCCGCCTGGCTGCATGCTCCCCGCCATCTGGATCGCCGGCAGCTGAACACCCTGCTCGACGCGGGCTGGCAGCTGGGCCTGCACGGACGCAGCCATCGGCCCCTGGATCGCTGCGGCCTGGAGGTGCTGGACGCGGAGCTGGTGAGCGCGCGGGCGGATCTGGAACTGGAATTCGGTCTGCTGATCCGGGTGATCTCCTGGCCCTGGGGACTCAGCGACCGCCGGGCCCGGCGCCTTGCCGAAGCCGCCGGCCTGCATCTGGGGTTGGGGCGCGCCGGCAGTGCCGATCCGATGGATCGGCCGCGCCGGATGATCTACGGCAGCCATGGGCCGCGAGCGATGGCCCGCATGCTGGCAGGCGCCGAGGAGGATTTTCGCCAGCGGTTGGCGGCCCTGGGTGCGGGGCTCTCCGCCGAACTGGCGCGTCGCAGCAGTGACGGGAACCGATCGACGGCACAGAATTCAATGCAGGCAATTGGAAGTGAATCGCTGGATCGTTAAACTTGCGGACTCTTCGGGAGGAACCCAACTGGGGAGGCGACCGTGGCCGGTCCGGAGCTCAGGAAGCTCTATCACTCAATCGGCGAAGTCTGCCGCCTGACCGGTCTGGAAGCTCACGTACTGCGGTTCTGGGAGAACGAGTTTCCCCAGTTGGTGCCCCACAAGACGGAAGGTGGCACGCGCAAGTACCGTCACGAGGACATCGAGCTGATCCGGGAAATCGGTCGCTTGGTGCACGACGAGAAGTACACCCTGGAAGGGGCTCGTCGACAGCTTCGCAAACGCGACAGCCTGCGTTCTCTCGATCGCGAGGCGCTGTTGGCGGAGCTCAGGGAATTGCTGAACATGATCGATCAATCGGGGCGTGGCGCAGTCCGGTAGCGCACTTGACTGGGGGTCAAGGGGTCGCTGGTTCGAATCCAGTCGCCCCGATTACAATGGCAGGGCCGTTCATCGCGAACGGCCCTGTGTTGTTTCCGGCTCATGCCTCGAGAATCATCGCCCCCACAGGTCCCCAAGCCCCCCTGCAAGTCATTGTCCACGCCCGATTTCTGGCTGCGCGCGCCCGACATTGGACGCTCTCTCCATCACCCGCCCGGAGAGAAAAATCCAGTAAATGGCCTTTTTTTCAGGGCTGCAAGTTCGTCCGGGCTTAACTGCCACAGAAACAAACGCCTTCGCAATGCTCAATCCGAGTGTCCAGATCGATTAACACGAGTGTCATCACTTCTTGACAAGGGCATAATTATTGCTCCTTTTATTGCTCCTGCCCAGAAACCGGTGGGTGCGGACGAGGGGAGACTGTCCGCTTTCCGATGAGCAATTCGTTTCACTTTCCTCTAAACGGAGGTGCTTCATGCACTGCAGCGCCAAGTATTTCAGTCTGGCACTGGTTCTGTCCAGCGTCGGTCTGGCCGGTGCCCAGGGTGTATTCTTCAGTGAGTACATCGAGGGTTCCAGCAACAACAAGGCTTTCGAGGTCTACAACGGCACCGGCGCCCCCATCGATCTCGAAGACTATGTCATCGAGCGCCTCAACGGCGGGTCGACCACTCCCACCCTGCGCGCCTTCACGGGAATGCTTGCGGACGGAGATGTCTTCGTGATCGCCAATGCCAGTGCCGATCCGGCGATTCTGGCTGTGGCCGACGTCACCAGCGACCTGACCTTCTACAACGGTGACGACTTCCTGGGCCTCTACGAGGTTTCCGGTACCGATACCACCCTGATCGACGGCATCGGTGAGCGCGGAGTCGACCCGGGCACCAACTGGCCCGTCGGAACGGGCGCCACTTCGGAGTATACACTGGTCCGCATGGCTGGCGTGACCCAGGGCAACACGGTCTGGGCCGGAGCCGGTGACACCGAATGGGATGTGTATCCCCAGAACACCTTCAGCTACCTCGGCTACCACGGACTGGCCCTGCCGATCATCAGCAACATCGTGCTGAACCCGGCCAACCCCTCCCCCCTGGATGCGGTTTCCGTGAGTGCCGACCTGAGTGACAACGGCAGCATCGTGTCCGCCGAACTGGCCTGGGGTCTGACTTCCGGCAGCCTGACCAACACCATCGCCATGAGCCTCTCCGCGGGCAGCACCTGGACGACCGACAGCGCCATCCCGGCCCAGCTGGTCAACACCGACGTGTTCTACACCATCTCGGCCACCGATGACGAGGCCAACGTTTCCACCACCCCCGAGCAGAGCTACACCGTGCTGCCGCTGGCATCGCTGAATCCCGGCGACCTGGTGGTGAGCGAGATCCTGCAGAATCCCAACGTCGTCTCGGATGCCGTCGGTGAGTGGTTCGAAGTGTACAACGCCACCGACAACGCCATTGACCTGCTTGGCCTGACCTTCAACGACAACGGCGTGAACACCTTCACGGTGGACGTGAGCGTCGTCGTGGCGCCCCACGACTACGCCGTGCTGGGCCTGAACGGCGACACCATGCTCAACGGTGGCGTGACTCTGGACTATGTGTATCCGGGCAGCTACAACCTGGGCAACGGTGCCGATGCCATCATCATCCTCGAGGGTGCCACCGAGATCGATCGCGTGGAGTACGATGGCGGTACCGCCTGGCCCGATCCCACGGGTGCGTCGATGTACCTGCTGGACCTGAACTCCGACAACAACGTGGGCGCCAACTGGAGCACCAGCACCACCCCCTTCGGCGCTGGCGACCTGGGCACCCCGGGCGGTGCCGCTCCTTCGGCCCCCAGCATCCTGAGCGTCGATCGTGACATCCTGGCCCCCATCGACACCGATGTGGTCACCGTGACGGCCGATGTGGTCGATGACGGCACCCTGGTCAGCGTGGACCTGATCTACACCATCGACGGCGGTGCCGACAATGTGGTGGCCATGTCCCTGCCCGCCCGCGCGATCTACACGGGCGTGATTCCCGCCCAGGCCGATGGCAGCATCGTGGCCTACCGCGTGGAAGCCACCGACGACAACGCCGAGACCACGGTCAGCGATGTCTTCGGTTACACGGTCGAAGCCCTTGGCTGCGCCGACATCACCGTCGATCTGCGCACCCAGGACGCCAATGAAGTTCCCGTGAACCTGAACGCCGTGGTCCAGGTCTGCGGTATCGTGACCGTGGGTCACGAGTTCGGCGCCGCCGGACCGGCCTGTGTCGAGAACTCCACCGGTGCCATGGCGATCTACGGCCCCACCGGTTCGCCCTTCATCGGCGACGCCACCGCCATCGGCGACGAAGTGGAAGTGATTGGTGTGCTGACCCAGTACAATGGCCTGAGCGAAGTCAACGTCACCTCGATCAATGTGATCTCTTCCGGCAACCCCGTGACCCCCACCGTGATCCTTGGCGACGGCATGAATGAGGCCACCGAGGCCATGCTGGTGACCATGGAGAACGTGGTCTTCGATACCCCGGGCGTGCAGCCGATCACCGGCAGCGGCCTGAACTTCACCGCCATGGTGGATGGAACCTTCCCGATTCTGGTGCGTGTGGACGTGGATGTGGTGGGCGTGGGCAACTCCTTCACCTTCCCCGCCGGCCCCACCAGCGTGACCGGTATCGTGGGCCAGTTCGACACCAGTGCCCCCTATGATGGTGGATACCAGCTCCAGGTCCGCAACCAGGGTGACGTGCCCATTGGTGCCGGCAACCTGCCCCCGGCCATCGCTGGCCTGAGCAACGATCCCGGCTATCCCGACGATACCGATATCGTGCTGGTGACCGCCACCATCACCGATTCGGACGGCACCGTCAGCGGCGCGACCCTGCATTACAGCCTGAATGCCGGCGCCGACAACACCGCCGTGATGAGTGCGTCCGGTGATGTCTATTCGGCCCTGATTCCCGTGCAGAGTGCGGGTACCGTGGTCGCCTACTACGTGACCGCCACCGACGACATGAGCGACACCAGCACCAGCCAGACCATCAGCTACACCGTGACCGCACCCCTGAGCTGCCTGCCGATTTCCGACGTGGCCGCCGATGATGCCAACGGCGTGGCGCTGCTGGTCGGCAGCACGGTCAAGGTCTGTGGCACGGTTACCGCCGGCACGATCTTCGACGCCAGCGGCCCCGTCTACATCGAAGATGGAACCGGCGGCGCCGCGATCTTCAGCGGCGACGTGGTGGGCATGAACCTGCAGCCCGGTGACCAGATCGAAGCCACCGGCGTGGTGAGCAACTACAATGGCCTGACCGAGATCAGCAGCAATCCCATGGTGGTCGTCACCGGATCCGGACCCGCTCCCGTGGGCACCCTGGTTCCCGCGGCCAGCATCACCACTCCCGCGATCGTCGAGAGTCTGGAGAGCACGCTGGTCCGCATCGAGAACGTGGTGTTCCCGACCAGCGGCCAGGTGACCATCGCCGGCAGTGGCCAGAACTACACCTGTACGGCTGACGGCGAAGTCTTCACCGTGCGCATCGACCGTGACATCGCCTACGAGATCGCCGCCGTGCCCGACCAGTTCATTCTGCCCGCCGGCCCCGTGACCCTGACCGCGATCGTCAGCCAGTTCGATTCCTCCGCCCCGCATGACAGTGGCTATCAGCTGCTGGTGCGCTTCCAGTCCGATATCGCCGAAGCCCTGCCCGCTCCCGCACTGAGCGTCGTGCGTGTCGCCGGCGACATCCAGCTCAGCTGGGACATGGTCAGTGGAGCCACCAGCTACAATGTCTATCGCAGCAGCACCCCCTACGGTGGCTTCACGCTGCTTGGCAACACCGCCAGCACCAGCTACACCGACTCGGGTGCCGTGGTTCTTGGCAAGCGCTTCTATCTGGTGACTGCCGCCAACTAGTTCATTTACAGGATCTTCGGATCCCGGGGGGCGCTGCCTGTGCAGCGCCCCCTTTTTTCATGGCGGAAACTGAACGATAAGACCGCTGGTGTTCCTGCACGTGTGGGTTCAAGTCATTGAATATCAATGGTAGACGTTCTGGTCTGGGATTTGCGGCGCAGGAGAACAGCAAAATCGACTCTCAAGACTCCTGCCAACGGGCACACAGCATGCAGCGGAATAGTCCGCAACGGTCGCTCGGAATGGCGCGGGGGCCTTTCTTCATCACTCTATCCAGGAACACCATGAATCACTGCCAGAAATTCCTGACAGTCCTTCAGCAACGTTCATCCGCCTTCCTGACCTGGTCAATGCTCGCGATGATCTGCCTGCATGCTGGCAGCGCCATGGCCATCGATTGCAACCAGAACGGCCAGGACGATGATCTGGACCTACTGGCCGGCACAAGCCAGGATTGCAACGGCAACAGCATTCCCGATGAGTGCGAGGCCCCTGTACTGCAGCGCCTGCTCGGGGAAGTTCCCTTTCTCAGTACGGCGCTCCCTGCCGACGTGGATGACGACGGCGATCCGGACCTGATCGTGACCAGCCTGATCGGGCTCTACTGGCAGGAAAACGTGCATGTGGACAGCCTGATGGTGACCCACATTCTCAGCAATGACAATTCTCCCGCCCGCAGCCTGCGGGCCGCGGACATGAACCACGACGGTCATACGGACATCCTGGCCGATCTGGGGTCAAGCATCCGGATCTTTCGCGGCAATGGCACCCACCCCCCGCAGTTCTCGGTGCAGTCCGTGCCCAGCAGTCTTGGAGCCATTGATGTGCTGACCGTGGCCGATCTGGACCAGGACGGTGATCTGGACATGGTGGCCGCCGACAGCAATGATGATGTGCTCTGCCTGTTCCTTCAGGATTCAGGTGTCTACACCGAACAGATCGTGCCCGGAATCGGAGTGGGCATCACCTCGATCGCGGCGGGCCACTTCAACGATGACCAGTACCAGGATCTGGTCCTGGCACTCTATGAGGACGACACGATCCTTGCACTGCTTGGAACGGGCCAGCCTGAAACTCCCTATGTCCAGCTGGCTCTCAGCCAGAGTGTGGGTGGGCCGCTGGATCTGAAACTGGTCGATCTGGACCAGGACCAGAATCTGGACGTGGTGGTGGCCGCCTTCGGTGATGAAGAAATCGTGCTGCTCAGAAACCCCGGTGGAACGCTGCCCGTGATGCAGCGCCAGACCCTCGACAGTGGTGCGGCCGGCGTCTGGTCCGTGGACGTGGCGGACATGGATGGGGACGGTGACATGGACCTGCTGTCCGCGCACAAGCTGTCGCATTCGATCTGGATGTACTCCAGCAGTGGAGGAAGTCAGCCCGTGTTCCTGCCCCAGGTGATCGCCGAAGGCATTCTCTTCGCCGAGGAAGTCTACCACGGCGACACCAACAGCGATGGCCTGCTCGATATCGTCGTGCCGTCAAGATCCCAGCACGAGGTCTTCGGCTTCAGCAACTTCGTGATCGACTGCAACAACAATGGCGTTGCCGACTGGTGTGACATCACCGACGGAACAAGCCTGGACTGCAACGGCAACGGGCGCCCGGACGAATGCGAAATCGACTGCAACGGCAACGGCCAGCCGGACATGTGTGACATCCTGGCTGGCACCTCGCTGGACCTCAACTCCAATGGCCAACCCGATGAATGCGAGAAACCCGAGCCCCCCCAACTGCAGCTCAGTCTGCTTCCCAGTGGCGATATCCTGCTGCAGTGGGAACCGGTCCTCATCGCCAATCGCTATCGGATTCTGATGACCTCCACCAGTGACACGGTTCAGATCTTCGGAGAAACATCGGGGACATCCTTCCAGATCGGCCCTCCGTATACTGAACCTGGCTTCAAGTTCAGCCTGCAGGTGGTGGCCATCAGCGAACAGCCCTGATTTGCCGCGTAGAATTCCATTGAGCCGCCCGGACGCCTGTGTGCCCGGGCGTTTCCATTGGCCCCCATCCATGGAAAGCCCTGCGCGCTGCCCTATCTTGTCGCGTCACCCGGGCGCGGCCGGAATGGCCCGGCATCGCGGCCCGGCCTTCGCGGCCCGGCCTTCGTGGCCCGGCCATCGTGGCCCGGCCATCGTGGCCCGGCAGCATGACACTTCCATTCAATTGTCCCATCCGCGTGCGACTCAACACCTCAGGGGGCAGGTGATCGCGCAGCGGATTCTCAGAACCTGGAGGAAGACCGGTGAAACGTTTCCTGCTCTGGATGTTCAGCCTGCTGGCACTGCTGCTGCTGATGATCTTCGTGATGGGGCTGGTGGCCGTACGCCAGTTCAAGGGAGGCACACAGGCGGCCGTGGGTGGCAACAGCCTGCTGGTGCTGCGCTGGGATGGCACTCTGCCCGGGCACGGGGTGCCTCTGATGGAGCGTTCCACCGGACGCCAGTTGAGCCTCTCGACCCTGATTCCGGCCATCGAACGGGCCGCCGAGGATGACCGGATCAAGGCGATCGTGGTCGAAGGCGATGCGTCCATGTCGCGTGAACACCTGTTCGAGCTGGCCCAGGCCCTCGAGCACTTCAGGGCTTCGGGCAAGCCGATTCACGCCCACCTTGCCATGGCCAGCGACGCCCAGTATCAGCTGGCCTGTCTGGCCGACCGGCTCAGTCTGAGTGATGCCAGTTCCTCCGGGCTGATCTTCATTGGCACCGCCATTCATCAGACCTACCGCCGCGAACTGATGGACCGCCTGGGAGTCAGGATGCGCGTGCGCCATGTGGGCGAAGCCAAAGGCTTTGGCGAGAACTGGGTGCTCGATTCGATGTCCGTGGCCGTGCGCGAGAACATGTCCCTGCTGGTCGAAGACCGTCAGCATCTCTATGCCCAGTGGGTCGGGTCCGCGCGGGACATCAACCCGGAGGAGTTCCGGGCATTGAGCGAAGCTCCCGACCGTTTTCTGCTGACGCCTTCCGAGGCTCTTGAAGCCGGACTGGTGGATGTGCTGGAGAGCCATCGTCAGTGGGAGGACTACCTCAAGGAACAGTTCGGTGCCTACCAGCTGCTGGAAGTGGGCGAATGGGTGGCCAGTCAGCCCGAACCCGCGGTCGGCGATCACGTGGCCGTCGTCTGGGCCGAAGGCGAGATTCTGCCGGGCCGCTCGAACGATACGGGCGCCGTGCGCATCCATGGAGAAACCCTGGCACGGGATCTGGGCCGACTGGCCGAGGATCCCCAGGTCAAGGCGGTGGTTCTGCGCGTCGAAAGTCCTGGCGGTGCCGTCCAGCCCTCGGAAGAGGTCTATCTGGAACTGCAGCGGCTGGCCGGAATGAAACCGCTGGTGGTCAGCATGGGCAGCATGGCCGCATCCGGTGGGTACTACATCAGTCTTCCCGGAGCGATGATCATGGCCAGCCCCTGGACGGTCACCGGTTCCATCGGGGTGGTGGCGATGCTGCCCGACCTGGAAGGAAGCTTCAAGAAACTGGGGCTGAATGAAGATGGAGTCTTCAGCACGCCCCTGTCCCGGCTGGTGATCGGGGAGCCTGTGCCCCAGGGGCTGCTGGACGCGATGGGGCGGTCGATGGAAGAAATCTACCGGGTCTTCACAGGGCGAGTGCTGCAGCACCGGCCGCTGAGCCCCGAAGATCTGCCCGCCTGGGCAGGGGGCCGGGTCTGGAGCGGGCTTCGAGCCAATTCAGCCGGGCTGGTGGACAGTCTGGGAACCCTGGCCGACGCCATTTCCGCCGCCTCGGGCCTGGCGGGAGGCGTGGACGGGATCCGGCACTATCCGCTGCAGGAAGACCTGCTGGAACTGTTGTTCTCGGGACGGCTTCGCCCCCGCGACCTGTTTCCCATGCTGGGGCAGACTCAGCTTCCAGCCGAAGTACTGGACTTGCTTGCCCCCCTGGATACCGACCCCCGGAGCATGATCCGCAGCGAGTGGGAGTGGGAGTTGCTGGAGTAGCATTCAGCCTTCAAGGCTTTTCCGGATCGGTCGATAGGAAGGCTGTCGCCAGGCGGAAGGTTCCGCCGGATGCAGCAGACTCCAGGGTGCCTCGCAAGCTGGATGCAGGGAAGGCCGACGCCACTCCCCGACTCCAACCCGGAACGCTGCACGGACCAAATCCGGGATGGAAGATGCATTCCTCTACTGTTCTCGCATCCTCCCCGAGGGGAGACCAGGTGATTCTGTTCGCCAGTGACCGGCTGGCGATCGCCTTCGGGGTGGTGATGCTGCCCCTGACGCGCCAGCGTCTGCTGGCACTTTCCGGGACTCTGGCCGAGATTGCCGGAGACTTCGGGAGGTACGCCCGGGATGGACTTGCGTACGTGCATTGCGACCGACTGGTCCTGCGTTTCGGGCGCGAGGAACTGGCGGATTTCATGGGCCTGGTGATTGACGCTCTGGCCCGGCTCCAGGAGGTGGAGCTGAAATCCATGGGAGCACCCGGCAGGGCGCTCACCCAGCGCCTGCCCTGTTGAGCGACCATGGCCATCGGGTGCGTCCGGGAGGTTGAAAGATATCCGTTCCTCGGTGTATCACCGATTGAACCAGGAAGCCGGCCCGCGAGGGCCGGTTTTCATGTGTGGTCCAGATCCGGTCGCGGGAGAACATGAACGGGCACAAGTGCGTTCTGCCGCCGTCGCCGGTGTTGCCAGAGTCCGATGATGCTGGCCGTGCTCACCAGAGCATCCGAGAACAGGCCCGGCAGTGATCCTACCAGCAGATTGTGCGCCACCCAGCATGGAATGGTGGCCAGCAGGATGATCCGGAAAGCCAGCACGTTCACCTGATAGCGTCCCAGGCTGAGTCCGGCCATGGCCAGTGCCGCGAAGATCGACGGCCAGCCCTGCCAGCTCAGCAGCAGTGCTGTCGCGATCAGGGGCAGCGTCAGGAGGTATGCCATCCGGAATCCAGGGCGCAGCCCCAGCGGGATCGCCGCCAGTGCCTGCAACGCCGCCAGCGCGTTCATCAGACTGCCCGTCTGTGCTCCGATCAGTGCGTAGTGCGCCGTGAAACACGAGCCGGATACGGCCTGCACCAGCAGCATTGCCCGCCGGTCCTTGAGCAGCGGCCAGAGGAAATTGAGAGCGACACCACAGAATCCCAGCAGGGACGGGATGGAAACCAGGGAAAGGGACGGCATCCGGAACTCCGAAGTGTGGTATACGGCAGAATCAGATTCGCATGCGCAGTCGGTCTGTGGCACAGCATGTGGGACCATCTGAGGTCAGGAATCGCCCGCATGTGTCACGGAATCGACGAACATACCGTGCCGGGCCGGGGCATGGCGCACTTGCCGCGCCCCGGGAGCCGGTTTCAGGTTCGTGGAGGAAACTGTTGCAAGCCCAGCGCGGATTCAGTGTTTTCGGCGACGATCGGGACTGGTCGGCGTCCGGAAAGACCGGCTGCCCCAGATTCCCGCTCCGGCTGACCCCCGTCGGGTCATTCGCGGTCCCCAGCAAACGAGGTGCTCCCATGGGCGACAAGGGCGGCAAGAAGGACAAGACCAAGCTCCAGAAACAGGTTCAGGTCAAGCACGCCAGCCAGGAAAAGAAGAAAATCGACAAGGCTCCCGTGGCGAAGCCCGCCAAGGGGTGAGCCCCGTCTCCTGTCTCGAGCGACGTCCAGCGGCCCGTGAGTTCTTCACGGGCCGTTTTCATTGTCCCGCCAGGGCCGTGGTCAGATCGGGAGGCACGACGCGGTCTTCGGTCGTGATCCGTGACCAGTCGAAGACGTCCAGCAGGTCGTGGGCGCCGATGGGCCGGGGTGCCGGCAGCAATCCCAGGCTCCAGCCCAGCCAACCCAGCACGGTGCCGGGCCGGACTCCCGCACGACGCAGGGTGGCAAGCTCCAGATCGGACTCACGCTTGCTCAGTTTGGCCCCGTGACCGGCTCGCAGCAAGGGCAGATGGGCGAAGACCGGCGGTGTCGCCCCCAGGGCTTCCCACAACTGCAGTTGGCGCGAACAACTGTCCAGCAGATCGGATCCGCGGACCACATCGGTGATGCCCATCAGGGCGTCATCCACCACCGCGGCCAGCTGGTAGGAGAAGACGCCGTCGCGACGGCGCAGCACGAAGTCGCCACAGCGCCGGCCCGCGTTGTCCCGCTGCTCGCCATGGAGCAGATCCTGCCAGGTGTCGTCACGATCTTCGCAGAGGAACCTCAGATTGCATTCCCCGCTGAACTCCCCGTGAAACCATCCTGGAGCGGGCAGCGGATCCGGGCGCAAATGCGGTGGATAGCGACGGTCGCCACCACCTGGCTCTCCGGGTTCCCCGGCGTGGGGCGCACTGGCCAGCTGACGCAGGTCCTGGCGACTCAGCGCACAGGGAAAGAGCCGGCCGCGGCGCGAAAGTTCAATCAAGGCACTCGTGTACAGGTCCTGCCTGAGTGTCTGCTGATAAGGTGCGCAGGGGCCGGTCAGCGTGTCGTCCTCGTCCCAGTCCAGGCCCAGCCATTCCAGGTCCCGGGCGCACCGCTGCGCACCGCCCGGGAGAACGCGATCCTTGTCCAGATCTTCGATGCGCAGCACCAGGCTTCCGCCCCGGTGTCGCACCGACAGCCAGGCCCCCAGGGCGCTCTGGGCATTGCCCAGATGCAGTTCCCCCGTGGGGGAGGGGGCCAGGCGGCCCCGGACAGCGCCCTGCGGGCGGGAAGCCAGCAATGTGTTCCAGTCGGGAATGCTGCCGGATGCACCAACCATCAGGCTTCCGGAATCACGGAATCCCCGATCCGCAACTCGCCCGGGACCAGACAGATCAGGTTCTGCCCGGCCAGCACGCCCCCGTCGGCGCCCCGACGATATCCGGCCAGGGCGCGCAATGGTTCCGGCCCCGGTTCCAGCGTGCGTGGGTCCAGAGTCGTGACCTTGCAGCGCGCACAGGGTTTGACCCGTTGGAACACGCACTCGCCAATCCGGATGCGACCCCAGTGGTCTTCGGCCCAGGGTGTCTCCCCGTTGACCCAGAGGTTGGCCCGGAAGCGTTCGCGCTCGAGCCGAAATCCCACACGTGCGGACAGTTCATCCAGGGATGCCTGTGACATCAATAGGTAGGGGTAGCCGTCGGCGAAGCCGAAAGGCTGAGCCTCGGGCCAGTGATCGACAGCCGTGACACGTCGTGCCTCACCGGCCATGCGCACCACGCGACAGTCTCTGCCCAGCACGGTCGAGAACCAGGCCTCGGTGTCCGCGCTCTCGCGTGGGGCACGGATCCTGTCGTCCCAGACCTTCACATCCAGACTCTCTCCGGCTGGCATGTCGTACGCCAACATCAGTTCTGGATTCCCGGGAGCGGTCAGCTGCAGTCCCCGGGAAGTGGGCAGGGCCCGGATCCTGGCCAGTCCGGGAGTGTCGCGCTGTGTCAGAGCCATGCCGTCGGAGTCGGTGGCCAGCCAGTGGCGATCCAGAGCCAGGCCGCTGTACTCTGCCCGGATCTGCTGGGGCCGATGGCCGGCGATTCCCTTGACCGGGTAGACATTCATTTCCACCAGGGTCAGGTTGGAGCTGCCCATGGGTCAATTCTCCCCGGCCGGCGCGAGGGCGCGTGGACGTCCCTGCTCGTCAATGGCCACGAAGACGAAATTGGCTTCGGTGACCCGTTTCATTCCATCCAGTTCCTCGCGTCCGGCCCAGACTTCCACTGCGATATGCATTGAAGTGCGGCCCTGGCCCGTGAGTGTGGCGTAACAGCTCACCAGATCACCCACCACCACGGGCAGGTGGAAGTTCATCCGGTCGATGGCCACAGTGGTCACGCGGCCTCCGGCCAGACGGCGGGCCATGATCGCGCCCGCAAGGTCCATCTGGGAGACCAGCCAGCCTCCGAAGATATCCCCATTCGGATTGGTGTCCCGTGGCATCGCAATGGTCTGGATGCACAGCGTGCCCGATGGCTGTGCGGTGTTTTCCGTGGAATTCATCATTTCTCCTGCTGTGCTCTGGTGGCGCGGAAGGTATCAAAGGATCCGCGTTCCGCCCCGGGCCACCTGCCGGACCACCGGCTGTGCCGTCTTCTTCGCCCTCTTCCGTGCCACCCGACCCGTGCTCCAAGCGGGCAGCTTTGCCCGGAATTCCGCATCTTCTGACCGTTCAAATGCTTGAAGAGTCCGGCGCGGGTCAACACTCAGGCCTCCGGGCGGCGCTGCCAGCGGGATGAATGACTTGCATGCTGGCGTCTGCAACCTGCCCGGGCTGCCAGTTGGAGGTGTGCGGTGGCGTCCTTGCCATCCCTGAGGGGACAGCGGGTGATTCTGGAACTGCCGCCTCCCCGGGAAGCGCCAGCGGCGCTGGATTATGTACGGCGCAACCGCTTCCTGCTGGAGCCTCTGGAACCCTTGCGCCAACCCGAGTACTACACCGCAGACTGGTGGAGAATCGCTCTGGCCGTGGCCCGGCGTGAGGCCCGTGCGGGCCTTGGTGTGCGTTTCCTGCTGCGCCCGGTGGAAAACAGCGCGCTAGTGATCGGCACTCTTGCCTTCAGCGCGATCCAGCGTGGAGCATTTCAGGCCTGCAATCTGGGCTACAGCCTGGATGCCGGGTGGCAGAGGCAGGGTCTGATGGGAGAGGCCCTTGCCCTGGCCCTCGAGTACGCCTACGGCGATCTGGGCCTGCATCGTGTGATGGCCGCCGTCCAGCCCGACAATCCACGCAGCCTCAAGCTGTTGCGGACCCTGGGATTTCGCGAAGAAGGTTACGCACCGGATTATCTGAAGATTGCCGGAGAGTGGCGCGATCACCGGCTCTTTGCCCTGCACGCCGAAGACTGGCACTCACACCCCGTTGCGCGGATGTTCAGAAAGAAGGGAGCCTTGAGGTGATTTACACGAGTCTCGCTGCCGATACCATGGACGACCCACTCGATCTGCCTGTCGCCTCCGACCGCCAGCAGAAAGGATTGCCCATGACCCGCCGCGTCGCCCAGGACCCCCGTGCCATCCATCTCCAGGTACGTGGAAACATGCTCGAGATCCAGCTCAACAGCATGGACAGTTTCCGTGTGCCCGTCTACCGACTGGGCCGTCTCCAGGAAGCCCGCAAGGAAGAACTGGAAGATTGGCGAATCAGCGAGGACGGTTGTGCCATCAGCTGGCCCCGTCTGGGCGAAACCCATCGCCTGGATTTCCTGCTGCGTCGTTACGAACGGCAACAGGATCGCGCGCAGCACCAGACCCGTTGAGTCAGGCGTCGACACCGCTCAGACGCTGCGATCCGCAATAGAGATTCAGTCTGGCCTCCCGCAGAAAACCAGCCAGCAGCATGCCATGCCGGCCACCGAGTTCCACGGCCATTGAGCTGGGTGCGCCCCGGGCCAGCAGACAGGGCAGACCGGCACGCAGGCACTTCTGCACCAGCTCCCAGCTGATGCGTCCCGACACGAGCACCACCCCCCCGGACGCGTCCGTGAGCGCGCGTTCTCCGTTCTCCAGCAGCAGACTTCCGATCAGCTTGTCCAGTGCGTTGTGGCGACCAATGTCTTCATGGACTCGCAGCAGCTGACCGTCGGCGGAAAACAGGCAGGCGCTGTGGAGTGCTCCCGTCCGGCGGAATCCGGCGACTTCGTGCAGAGGATGACGCGCGATGGCCAGCAGGGTGTCCGCCGCCAGCGTCGTCTGGGGCAGCTCGGGCAGTTCCTCGAGCAGGGAGTCCATTCCGGCGCTGCCGCAGAGGCCACAGCTGCTCAGGCTGGCGCCCAGGCGACGCCGGGCCTCGATGCGTCGGGCGAACACATCCGGATCCGCGCTGGACTCCATGAAGAGCGTGATCAGTTCTCCACTGTGGCCGGTTTCCCGCGCGCAACTTTCCGTCTCACGCAATTCGGAACTCTTTCGCAGCAGTCCCTCGCTCCAGGCATGCCCCACCGCCAGCTCCAGGTCTTTACCGGGGGTGCGCAGCGTGATGCCCAGTGGGTGCGCTTGCGGTTCGCCCCGGGCATCCAGTGCGACCAGTCGCATCTGCAAGGGGGCTTCTTCGGCCAGGCAGTCGCCCACGGGTGCGGACAGGCCGCTGGGCGTCAGCTGTCGCACGGATACCCGGCAGGATTCGTGCGGTTTGGCCTGCCTGCCCGGACGCGTGAGATCCATCAGGGTGCCTTTTCCACGCGAACCCGCACATCCCGATAGGCTGGAATGCCACAGCGTGGATCCTGTCTGCCCGACGGAATCAGCACGTTGGCTTCGGGCCAGCAGAGCATGACCGTGCCACGGGCAAGGCGGCCCGTGCGGACCCGACCCTCGAGCGATCCCGTCTCGCTTGATACACGCACCCGGTCATTCTGCCGAAGTGTCAATGCAGCCATGTCCGCCGGATTGAGCACCACGGCCTGGCGGTTTTCTTCGCTGAGCATGTCCTTCTCGCCGAAGACCATGCTGTTGAACTGATTGCCACGCCGGGTGGAGATGGCGAAGAGTCCATCCACGGGCGGTGCGGGGTCAGGGCGATGGCTCACGAAGCGGGCACGCTGGTCGGCCGTGCCGAAGATTCCATCCACACCCAACAGGGGCCCACCGATCTGGAACGAGTCCCCGCCCATGCTCAGGTTGGCGATGGGGGCGTAAGGTGTCACGCAGCGGGAGATCTCGGCTCGCAATTCGGCCGTGCTCTGCCAGGACAGCGCGGTGGCCCGGTCGGGACGGGCTCGGCTGACCGCGTCGCGCAGCACGCGCCATTCGTCGCGCGCATGGGGGACCCGGCTGCCGGGAATGGGTGAGTTCAAGATCACGCGGCGTTCGGTGGTCGTTTCGGTTCCGCCACCTTCCAGTTCATAGCGTGTGGTCGCCGGAAGCAGCAGCACATGTTCCAGGGCGGGCACCAGGGCCTGGGGATTGAGCACGATGTCGTGATGCACGCGCAGGGGAATGTTTTCCAGAGCCGCACGCACACGCCGGGGGTCGGGGAAGACCGCGAACAGGTTGCTGCCCACGCACCAGAGCGTATCCAGCTGACCGGCCTCGGCCCGCTCGAGCATCTCGGCGGCGAATGGCCCCGCGTGCCCGGGCAGTGGAAATCCCCATTCGGCTTCGAATCGGGCCAGGTTGTCCGTGGAGAGGGGCAGGCCACCGGGCAGCAGATTGGGAGCGCAGCCCATCTCGGCTCCGCCCTGGACACCGGAATGGCCACGAATGGGCATGACCCCACAGCCGGGGCGCCCGATGTGTCCGCCCGCCAGCGCCAGATTCACCAGGGCCTGCACCGTGTCGGTGCCGCGCTCGTGCATCGTGATGCCCATGGACCAGACCACGATGGTCGACCGCGAGGCCGCCAGCATGGCGCCCAGCTGCTCGATCGTCTCACGGGGGAGACCGGCACTGGCGCAGAGCTCATCCCAGCCCTGAGCCGCCAGATCCTGCTGCAGCTCGGGCCAGCCATTGGTGTGCTCGCGGATGAAGGCGTGGTCCAGGGCATCCTTCTCGATCAGGTACTTGAGCAGCGCATTGGCCAATGCCAGGTCGCCGCCCACGCGCACGGGCACCTGCATGTCGGCCACACGGGTGCCCAGCAGGGCGGAGTCCAGATTGCTGGGCACCCAGTAGCGGTCCATGCCCGGTTCGTGGTAGGGATTGATCACCACCACCTTCAGGCCGCGCTTGCGGGCCAGGTGGATGTACTTCATCATCACGGGCTGGTTGTTGGCCACGTCGCTGCCGAAGAGCAGCAGCAGCCCGCAGTCGAACAGGTCCTTGTAGGAGCAGGTGGTGGCGCCAAAGCCCAGGCTTTCCTTGAGCGCCACCGTGCTGGGGGCGTGACAGATGCGTGCGCTGTTGTCGATGGCATTGCTGCCCAGTGCGCGCACGGCTTTCTGGCAGGCGTAGTAGGTCTCGTTGAGAGTCCCTCGTGACACAACATAGAAGGCCAGCCGTTCCGGGTCGCCGCTGAGACCCGCACCCGCGAGAGCCAGGGCTTCGTCCCATTCCAGCTCGCGAAAGCGGTTCTCGCCCGCACGGCGGAGCAGAGGTCGATGCAGGCGTCCCAGCCCACGCAGTTCCTTCTCGCTCAGGGTCTGGAGGGCGGAGATGTCCTCCAGCCGGGCGGGGTCCAGCGGGCCCATGGTGTTCAGCCGAAGCAGGTTGAGGCGGATCCAGCAGAGATGCACGCCGTCGATCGTCCAGTCCTTCAGCCCCCGTGTGCCCAGGGCGCAGCCGTCACACACGCCCTCGTTGAGGATGCGCCAGGCCCGGGGCAGGCTGTCGCGATTCTGCCAGAGAGCACGGAGGATTTCCTTGTGCGGGCCAATGCGGCGGCGCAGTCCGTAGAACATGGGCGGGTACCGTGCTGTGTGTGGGAAAGTGAAAAGCCCCCCTGCCATGCAGGGGGGCTCGTGAGTCAGTGTGAATGACCGCAGCCGCAGCCGTGATCGTGGTCATGGTCGTGGCCATGGTGATCGTGGCCGCAGCCCTCGTCGCCACAGCCCTCGTCGCCGCAACCACCGTGTCCACCGCAGCAGCCCTTGGGCACTTCCACGCCGATTTCCATCAGCTCGATCGAGAAGCTGAGATCCTGCCCGGCCAGCGGGTGGTTGCCGTCGATCAGGATGCTTGCCTCATCCACCTCGGTGATGGTGACCAGCATGCGCTCGCCATCGTCGGCGGTGGCTTCAAGCTGCAGGCCGACTTCCGGCTCGATTTCCTCGGGAAAATCTTCGCGCGGGACGCGGCTCAGCAATTCTTCGCGGTAGCTGCCGTAGGCCTCATCCGCGGGAATCGTGATCTCGGCGATGTCCCCGGGTTTCATTCCGATCAGGGCCTTCTCGAAGCCCGGAATCAGCATGCCTTCGCCAATGACGAATGCCATGGGCTCCCGCTCGCGGGAACTGTCGAAAATGGTGCCATCGCTCAGCTTTCCCGTGTAATGCACGCTGACGCTGTCTCCGGACAATGCCGTAGCCATGTTTCCTCCTGTGGATATGCCCTCTTCAGGGCGTGCCGGCAAACTCGATCACATGTCCATCGGGGTCGGCCACGCGGAACATCGCGAAGTCCTCCCCATGCTGCAGCCAGGATTCCACGACGGGAACCCCGTGCTCCCGAAGGTGAGTCCAGATCCTGCGGATGCTGGGGCCCTGCAGGCACATCGAGACGGTGCAGCCGACCATCTCCGGTGCCGCCAGCACCTGGCGTCCGCCTTCGAGATACAGAACCGTCTCGCCCGCCTTCAGCAGGACTCCCGGTTCCATGGGCCCAGCCTTTTCCAGGCCCAGCAGACCATGGTAGAATTCAAGGGCCCGGTCCAGGTTGCTGACATAGATGGCAATCACTGCAAGGCCGCTTATCAGGGGTGCGTGCGTCTCGTGTGATTGGGTGCTCATCGGCTCAGTTCCGGTCCTGTTCCGCCTGGATGATGCGGATGATGTTGCCCTCGCTGTCGGGCAGGTCGATGAAGGCGGTGGTGTCCTCGCCCGAGACGATGCCCTCTTCCAGTTCCAGGCCTCGCTGCAGCAATTCTCGCCAGAATTCGACCAGATTGTCGCAGATCAGGTGAAAATCGGCGCTGCCCCCGGGTGTGCGGTCGCCGCCGCCCTCGCCGGGCAGATACAGCGCCAGAGCGATGCCATCGCGGTCGAGCTGGGCCCAGCCGAACTCCTCGACCTGGAACAGCAGGCGAAAACCGAGCATGTCCCGGTAAAATGCAACGGCCCGTGCCATTTCCTGCACGGGCAGTTTGAGAATGTTCAAGCTGAGCTGGGCCATCGCCCGTTCCTCCTCGCCCGTCCCACTTAGGGGGCCATCCATTATATTACACATTTTTCTGTCCTCAAGGTCTTCGGACGGACCTTGAAGCCAAGGGCGGACGGACGGAAGCAAGGCGGGGGCACATGGCTGAAATCATCGCACTGGCCAACCAGAAGGGCGGAGTGGGCAAGACCACGACCGCCGTCAATCTTGCGGCCAGCATCGCCATCGCGGAACGCAATGTGCTGCTGGTGGATCTGGATCCGCAGGCCAACGCCACGTCCGCACTGGGGGTCGTGCACCAGCATGTGGAAAAGTCGGTCTATGACGCACTGCTGGAGCCCGCCGCCACCTCCGACTGCATCCGCAAGACGGGCATCCAGTGGCTGGATCTGCTGCCCAGCCACATGAATCTGGTGGGTGCCCAGATCGAGCTGGTGGGCATGATGGCCCGCGAGTTCCGCCTGCAGAAGGCACTGGAAGCGGTGTCCGACCGCTACGAATACATCTTCATCGATTGCCCGCCCAGTCTGGGTCTGCTGACCCTGAACGGACTCAGTGCGGCCGACAGCGTGCTGGTGCCCATCCAGACCGAATACTTCGCCCTGGAAGGTCTGAGCCAGCTGATGAACACGGTGGAGCTGGTACAGCAGAACCTGAACCCTCGCCTCAAGCTACGGGGGATCCTGCTGACCATGTACGACAGCCGGCTGAATCTGAACAATTCGGTGCGGCAGGAGATCGAGAACTATTTCGGCGACAGAGTCTACAAGACCATCATCCGCCGCAACGTGAAGCTGGGTGAAGCGCCCAGCCACGGCAAGCCCATTCTGCTGTACGATGCCGGCAGCGCGGGCTCGCAGAATTACATCGCCCTGGCGGAGGAGTTCCTCAATGAATCACAGCAAGCCGCTCGGTAAGGGACTGGCGGCCCTGATCCCGGACAATCGCACCCCGCGCAGCGAGCACGCGGGCGATGAGTCGGTGCGTGAGCTTCCGCTCTCCGAGATCCGTCCCAACGCCGCACAGCCCCGCCGGGAAATGAATTCCGAGGCGCTGACCGAACTGGCCGCCTCGATCAAGGTGCACGGTGTGCTGCAGCCGATCCTGGTCTTCGAGGAGCATGGTGCCTACACCATCATCGCCGGAGAACGGCGCTACCGGGCATCCATCCAGTCGGGGCGCACGCGCATCCCGGCCATCGTGCGGCCACGGCCCGAGCCGCGCGAACTGCTGAAACTGGCCCTGATCGAAAACATCCAGCGCGAGGACCTGGGTCCGCTGGACCTGGCGGCCAGCTACCGCCAGCTGCTGGACGAGCACGGCATGACCCAGGAGGAACTTGCGGACACGCTGGCCGTAAGCCGTTCCATGATCACCAACACCATGCGCCTGCTCAAGCTGCCCGCGGTGATCAAGCTCAGCATCAAGAACGGCGAGTTCAGCGTGGGACACGCCAAGGTGCTGCTGGGAGTGGCCAGCGACGACGACCGTGTGGCGCTCTGGCATCGCTGCATCAAGAAGCAGCTCTCGGTGCGCCAGCTTGAAGAGTTGGTCACCGCCAATCGCGATGGCGCGCGCAAGGGCAAGACGGCCACACGCGTTGAAAAGCCCTTCGACCTGCTCGAGGCCGAGGATCGCATGCGCAGCAGCCTGGGCACCCAGGTGCAGATATCCCCGCGCCGCAAGGGTGGGCTGATCACGATTGAATATTACAGCGGCGAGGAGTTGGACCGGCTGCTTGACATGCTGACCAACGACAGGGATTCCGACCTGTAGGGGTGTTCCTTCGGGAACCAGGACGGAATTCTGCGCCATGCCCTGCCAGGGGCGACACACACCATGGGGGAAACATGAGACACATGATTGCACTGCTGGGGCTGCTGCTGGTCAGCGGCCTGGCCGGAGCACAGGATATTGATTGCGGAGCCGGCAGCGTCAGCTGGACCTATTCGCGGATTCCGTTCCCGCTGGGGTTCGCCGGCACCATCGCCTTTTCCGGAGACAATCCGGCGGAAGAGCTGGTGAACGGCCTGCCCGTGGTCAATGGTGGAATCCAGGGCGACGGCACGGGAGCCGAGCAGTTTCTGGCCGTCTCGGCCCGTACTCGCGGCACGGGCCTGGTGGATGCCCTGGTGCTGTATGCCTCATCGGCCACGGCCATGGTGCCAGGACCGGTGTCTTCGCCCTCAAGCAACACGGGCTGGATCTTCATCTCGGGCGCCAGCGATTTCACCCTGCCCGATTCCACGGCTCTGGACAGCCTTAACCAGGACAACGCCCTCGAGTTTCTGAGCTACATCACGGCCGAGCACAAGATCGCCGGGGTGTTCAACTCATTCAGCATTTCCAGCCGCAGCGCGTCCGGTGTGTCCCTGACATTCGGCAGTGGACTGGGTGCGGACGTGAATGACACCTCCTTCCTGGTCAGCCTGGGCGGAAGCCTGACCCTGTACGCCTTGCCGGGGACTCCGGCGCTGGCGATTTCGCTGGGCGACAATGGCCTGGAACTGAGCTGGAACCAGGACCCGCTGGCCGACGACTGGCTGGTGGAGGCTGCACCCGAGGCGGGGGCGCCCTTCCTGCCCCTGCAGGTGGTGGCCAGCCCCGGCCTGGTGCTGGGATTTCCGGCGGCGGACAGTCAGGAACTCTACCGGGTGACGGCCCGCCGCACTCTGCCCTTCTGAAACCGGGAGCCCCGTGATGCAGTGGATTCTGTTCGAAGACGCCTGCGATGAGTTCTATCCCCTCTGTGAGCTGCGCCCCCAGTGGGAGCTGCGCACGGGGCTGGGTACTCTGGCCGAGCGACTCACCTGGCGTACGGGAGTGCCCTTCACGGGCTGGCTCTGCCGCAGCGAACTGCTGGACCTGCTGGCTGAGCGTGGTCTCGAGTCCCCGCATGCCGGCGATGCGCTCTGCGTGAATGCCCGGGTGCTTGAACTGGATCGCGAATCCCTTGACCTGCTTCAGCCGGGCGAGGCATACGAGCGCGATGGGGCACTGCTTGCCGCCCGTGTGACGCTGCCCGCGGGCTGCCGCACGCCCGAGGGCATCGCGGCGCTGGTCACGAGCAGGCGACCGGCGCCTGAACGCTGGAGCCTGGCACACCATCTCTGGGATCTGGTGTGCGACCTGCCCGAGCATCTCGAGTGCGACTGGCGCTGTCACACTCCCCGCACTCTGCCGGGCGGACTGCACCCGAGCGTGGTCCTGATGCGTCCTGAGCGAATCAGCCTGGCCGAGGATATCCGACTGGGTGCCTACACGGTCATCGATGCGCGTCAGGGCCCCGTGCTGATCGAGGAAGGTTGCGAGATCCTGCCCTTCTGCTACATCGAGGGGCCGTGCTTCATCGGACCCAACAGCCGTCTCAAGGCTCATACGCGGCTCTATGGTGGCTGCCATCTGGGGCCCGTTTCGCGAGTGGCGGGGGAAGTGGCCGAGAGTGTGATCCAGGGTTACAGCAACAAGCAGCATGATGGCTTTCTGGGCCACGCCTATCTGGGTGAGTGGTGCAACCTGGGGGCCGACACCAACAACAGCGACCTGAAGAACAACTACGGCAACGTGGTGGTCACCCTGAAAGGCCGCCCGGTCAAGACCGGACGGCGCTTCGTGGGGCTGATGATGGGCGATCACAGCAAGACCGCGATCAACACCATGTTCAACACGGGCACCGTGGTGGGCATCTTCGCCAACATCTGGGGGGGCGGTTTTCCCCAGACCGAGATCCCGGCCTTCAGCTGGGGCGGCCCTCCCGGGGGCTTCGTGCCTTACCGGGTCAACAAGGCACTCGATACGGCACGGGTGGTCATGGACAGGCGGCAGCAAGTACTCAGCCCCGCGATGGCGGCTCTGGCGACCCTGCGATCCGCCGAAGCGGGACACCGTGAAGACTGAGGCCCGGGGAAACACGACCCAGCCGGGTTACGGCACTCTGACCGCAGCGGCCCTCGAGGAACTGCGCTCTCTGCTGGGGCCACAGTCGCTGATCGAGGACTCCAGGCGCGAAGCCTACGCCGAGGATGAGCTGAAACGATCGTTCCTGCCGGATCTGGTCGTCGAGCCCCGCGCGGTGGAGGAAATCTGCTCCCTGATGCGCTGGGCGAACCGGCATCGCATACCCGTGACACCGCGTGGGGCGGGTACAGGATTGTCCGGAGGTGCTTTGCCGGTTTACGGCGGAGTGGTACTTTCGCTCCGGCGATTCGATCGCATCCTTGACATCGATCCGGTAAACCAGATCGCGGTGGTGGAACCCGGCGTGATCAACCGGGACCTGCAGCGTGCCGTGGAAGCGCGCGGATTGTTCTACCCGCCGGACCCATCCAGCAATGATTCAAGCTGTATCGGCGGGAACATCGCCGAGGATGCGGGCGGACCGCGGTGCTACAAGTACGGGACCACGCGACAGTGGGTCCTGCAACTTGAGGTGGTGTTGCCGGACGGCCAGTGCGCCACACTGGGAGTGCGCACGCGCAAAGGTGTCGTCGGATATGATCTCAAGGATCTTGTGATCGGCAGCGAAGGCACGCTGGGCATCATCACCCGGGCGGTGCTGCGCCTGGTGTCGCTGCCGGAAGCCACTCGCACACTGTTGGCACTGTTTCCGGACTTCCGCAGCGCATCGTCCCTGGTGGCTCGCCTGGCGGGCACAGGACTGGTGCCGAGTGCGCTGGAATTCATGGACGAGCGCTCGCTGGATCTGGTCCGCGCGACCTTGCCGCTGCAGCTGCCCGACAGCTGCCGTGCGGTGTTGCTGCTGGAAGTCGATGGCTCGGAAGCGGCACTGGACGCCCAGTCCGAAGCGCTGGGGGCCTGTTGTCTGGCCGCGGGCGCGCTGGACATCCTGGTGGCCCAGGGCGGCGAGAAACGCGAACGGCTCTGGGAAGTGCGACGCTCGCTGAGCCGGGTCACGCGCAAGGCATTCGCACAGAAGCTGAGCGAAGACGTGGTGGTGCCCGTCGACCGCATCGTGGACTATCTGGGGCGCGCCCGGGAACTGGGCGATGGGGCGGGCCTGACCGTGCTGGGTTACGGGCATCTGGGCGACGGCAATATCCACGTGAATGTGCTGTCGGCCATTGAAGGCGCACCGGAACGACGGAAGATGCAGGTGCTGGTGGGCAGACTGTTCGAACTGGCCCTGTCCATGGGGGGCACCATCAGCGGCGAGCACGGTGTCGGTTGCGCCAAGCAGCCCTGGATCTCACTGGAGATTCCGCCGGTGCTGATGGAATTGCAGAAAAATGTAAAACGGTTGCTGGACCCCAATCTGGTCCTCAACCCGGGTAAAATGTTCGACTGGCCGGCACCGGGAGCGGCGGAGAGACTGGGTCTGGACCTTGTCCCGCAGCTGACGGCGGAGGCTTCAAATCTTTCAGGAAGGCAATCATGAAATCCCTTACCCTTCGTACCGGGGCACTCGCCCTCTCCCTGCTGCTGGTGATCGGCCTCAGCTCCTGCGGCAACAAGAAGCGTCTGGCCGACGAGACCGCAGCTGCCGAAGCTGCCGCTCGTGCCGCTGCCGCCGCCAAGTTCACTGCTGACAGCCTGGCCCAGGTTCAGGCCACCGCCGACAGTCTGGCCGCCGTTGCCGCCGAGCTGAAGGCCAAGGCTGACGAAGAGGCCCGCATGGCCGCCCAGAAGAAGGCCGAAGAGCTGCAGGCCGCGCTGGCCAGCATGCAGACCGTGTACTTCGATTTTGACAAGTACAACCTGCGCAACGACACCCGCACCAAGCTGGAAGCCAATGCGGGCGTGATGACCGCCAACACCGAGCTGAGCGTGATGATCGAAGGTCATTGCGACGAGAACGGCAGTGACTCCTACAACTTCGCCCTCGGCGATCGTCGTGCCAACGCCGCCAAGGATTACCTGGTGAACATGGGCATCGATGCCAGCCGCCTGCGGACCATCTCCTACGGCAAGTCCCGTCCCGTGGCCGTCGGCGAAGGCGAAGAATTCTGGAAGCAGAATCGTCGCTGCGAATTCACGTCCGGCAAGTAAGTCCAGTATCGGGTCGCCCCTCCCGGGGCGACCCGTTCTGAAGCTGTCCCTTCGGGGACAGTTTTTCCATCCGGGGAAAAGGGCCTGCCTCCATGCACCTGCTTCAATTCGTCCGCGACGCGTCCCTGTTTTCCCAAGGCATCCTTGTTCTGCTGGTTCTGCTTTCGGTGGTCTCCTGGGCTCTGATCCTCGACCGTATCCTCTATTTCGTCAAGGCCCGCAAAGCCGGTGAAGACTTCGCCGATGCCGCCCTGCAGAGTCCCGGCCTCTCCGATCTGCTGCAACTGGTTGCCTACCATGGGGATGCTCCCGCCGCGCGCATGCTCGAGGATGCGGCTGCCGGGCTGGCCCGTCGCATGGGCTCGCCACTTTCGGCCACGGCCAACGACTGGGAGCGCCAGCTCCAGAGCCGAGGTCTGGCCGAGATGGAACAAGCTGAGCGCGGATTGGGTTTTCTGGCTACCGTCAGCTCCGCCAGTCCCTTCATCGGATTGCTGGGGACCGTGTGGGGCGTGATGGTGGCCTTCCTGCGCATCGGCAGCCATTCGGGCCAGGCGATGCTGGAGGTGGTGGGGCCCGGCATCGCCGAAGCCCTGATCGCCACGGTGGCCGGGTTGGCCACCGCGATTCCGGCCACCATCGCCTACAACTTCTTCAGCGCCCTGTCCACGCAACAGCGTCGACGTCTGGAGGAGATGGCCGGCCAGGTTGAAGGACTCAGCCGTGCAGCCCGCGAGGACCGATCCCGATGAAACTGCCCGAAGGGCGCGCGCCGCTCTCGGAAATCAATGTGACTCCCCTGGTGGACGTGTTTCTGGTGCTGTTGGTGATCTTCATGATCACGGCGCCTGTGCTGCGTCACGCCTTCGAGCTCTCTCTGCCCACCGCGGCCACCACTCCCACCGCAACCAAGGACGGCCTGACCGTGCGCCTGGATGGAAAAGGGACCCTCATGGTGGAAGATGCCCCCATCGAGCGCAGCGAACTGGCCGCCTTTCTGACGGACTGGCGGGCCGCATCACCCGATGCACACGCGGTCTACATCGAGGCGGATGCCAGCATCGCCTATGGCGAGGTGGTGCGTCTGCTGGATGATATCCGTTCCGCGGGCATCAGCGACGTGGGCATCGTCACCCGCCCCGGTGCACGTGAGACCACCAATGGGCCGTCCCGGTGAGCGCGCGCCTGCCCCGTGGCCTGCTGCTGCTCTCACTGTTGTGTCACATTCTGGCGCTGGCCGGACTTCAGTACTGGGGCATGGAATCCCGTGTGCCGGACATGCCCGAGATGAACCTGCGCATGGTGCAGCTGGTCGGTGGAGGCAACAATCGTCCCGGGTGGGTGCGCCCTCCGGATGCGGCCCCGGCACCCCCGAGCAGCCCGGTCCAGGAACCGGTTGCCGAACCCCTGACCACACCGGCCCGGCCCACTCCCCGGGATGTCGCGGTGGCGCCGGCGGTGGAGCCGTCACCCGCTGTGATCCAGGAACCGGCATCCGTGGCAACGGAAACTCCGCGGGAAGAAACTCCCGTATCCGAGACGGCAGTCAGCGGCCAGGGCACCGATACCCAGGCCACCACGCAGACACCTTCCCGCACGGTGGACCGACCGGGTCCCAAGGGACCGGGTGTGGACATGACCAGCGACAACACGGGCAACCCGGGCATCAGCAACTGGTTGCGCCGGAATCAGGCCGTGATCTATCGCAATTTCCGCTATCCGGCCCGCAACAGTGGGCGCGCGGTCGTGTATCATTTCATCGTCCAGGCCAACGGGACCATCAGCGAACCCGAGTTGCGCCGTGAATCGGGCGACCCGGTTCTGGATCACGCCGGTCTGGTGGCCGTGCGCAGCAGCCAGCTCTCGCCCCTGCCGCCGGATTCGCGGCTGAAGGCGCTGGGCGTCACCATCACATTCAGGGATTGAACATGAGTCGTCGGGAAATGGGACAGTGGCTGGCTTTGCTGGTCCTCTTGCTGTTGGGGTCGGCTCCTCTGGCCCTGCATGCCCAGGACGGATTGCCCGACGAGATTCCCGAAGTGGCCATCGAGATCCAGGCCAGTCAGTACTTCCGCCCGGCCCTCCAGTTCGCCTGGAATGACACCAGCGCGGCCTTCGTGCCCTTCCGTGATCGCCTGCGGCTGGGGCTGGAACTCTCGGGCAGCCTGCTGATCCTTGGCGAAGACGCGCTGGACACGCTCAGCGGCAAGGGCAGCTCGACCCCCGAAGCCCGTTGGGGCAGCATCACCGTGCTGCACCCGGACAAGCCCCGCGTGAACGGGGAAGAGCTGGGCATCAAGGTGGGTCTGCGTGATCGTCAGGACCGCAAGGACTTCGCCCACTGGACCATGAACTGGACCCCCGAGCGTGCGGATGCCGCCGCCGACAGCCTGGTGGACGCGATCCTGTATCTGTTGACGGGACGGACATCGCTGGTGGACAGCCGCATCATCATGGCCCGGCGCGGACGCGAGGGCGACAACATCTTCCTGTGTGACCACTACGGAAGCGGACTGCGGCCACTGACATTCACTCCCAGCCCCAAGTTCAGCCCGCGTCTCTCACCCGATGGCCGCTGGCTGGTCTATGGAGTCGTGCGTGATCCAGGAGGCGCGGACCTGTTCATCCAGCAGATCGACAACCAGCTGAATCCGGTTGGCTCTCCCGAACCGCTGCTCACGGGGCCCGAGTCGGATTCGTCGCCGGCCTGGTCTCCCGATGGACGCTGGCTGGCCTGTGCGTCCACGCGCAATGGCAACACGGATCTCTATCTGCTGCCAATGGAAAACGGCCGGATCAACGGCAGCGAGCGCCGGATCACATTCGACAGCGCCATTGACACCTCGCCCTCCTGGTCACCCGATGGGCGCTATCTGGTCTTCTGCAGTGATCGCAGCGGCGGCCTGCAGATCTACCGGATTTCCGTGGACGGACTGGAGACCGAACGCCTGAGCTGGTTCGGTTATGCCAATGACTGTCCCGACTGGTCGCCCGATGGCGACTGGATCACGTTCGTGACCCGCGAACGCAAGGGATTCCAGCTGGCGATGATGCGCACCGACGGCAGCGAAGCAATGAAACTGACCGACGAACCGGGCAACCATTTCAATCCGGTGTGGAGCCCCGACGGCACCCAGATCGCCTACAGCTGGAATGGAGTGGCCTGGATCACCTTCGCCGATGGCAGCGGCCGTCGCCGGCTGTGTGCGGGCAATGGCGCCAGCCCCGACTGGAGCACGGGACCACGCACGCGAGAAGGTCAACGATGAACACCGATCACCTTGAACACGGGCTGCGAGTGACCATGGTGGGCCTGTTGGGCAACACCATGCTGGCCGTGATCAAGGTGGCGTCGGGAATCCTGGGCAATTCAGCCGCGCTGGTGGCCGACGGAGTGGAATCCACGGCCGACGTGTTCAGTTCCATCGTGACCTACACGGGGCTGAAGGTGGCCTCGCGGCCCCCTGACCAGAACCATCCCTGGGGACACGGCAAGGCCGATTCGCTGGCCGGAATGATTGGCGGACTCAGCCTGCTGCTGGCCGGGCTGGGAGTCGCCTGGAGCGGAATCGAGCGTCTGCTGGAACCCCGGGGGCTCCCCGAGCCTTTCACCCTGGCCGTGCTGCTGGGCGTGGTGATCCTGAAGGAATTCCTCTATCAGCGATCCATGCGGGCCAGCAAGCGTCTGGGTTCCACCGCCCTGGCCTCGGACGCCTGGCATCACCGGAGCGATGCGCTGACGTCGCTGGTGGCGCTGTTCGGCATCGCGCTCAGCCTGACCGCAGGCGAGCGATTCGCCAATGCGGATGCCTGGGCCTGCCTGCTGGCCTCACTGATGATCGTCTACAACGGTGCCCGCATGCTGCGCATGGCTCTGAGCGAGATCATGGACGAACAGGTGCCGGAGAACACCGTCGAGAACATCCGAGTGGTGATCGGCCGCGTGCAAGGCGTGCATGCGGTCGAGAAATGCCTGGTACGCAAGAGCGGCATGCAGTTGCTGGTGGATGTGCACATCGAGGTGGACGGGGAGATGAGCGTGCGCGAAGGGCACACGCTGGCGCACAAGGTGCGCGATGCCCTGCGTGGTGCCGGCCTGTCGATTCTCGATGCCCTGGTGCACGTCGAACCGGTCGAGCCGGTCGCACACGCCCAGGTGGATTTTCCGCGCAGCAATGCGCCGACCGCAAGTGGAAAGGAACGTTTGCCATGACACGATTCCGCAGGGTCCGCCCATGGCTGGCTCTCGTTGCCCTCTGGATGCTGGCCAGCGGCTGCGCCTCACGGCGCGAAGTGGAGGGCATGCTCTCCGATGTGCAGCAGATGCGTTCGGCACTGGATCGCATCGAACAGTCTCAGGCGGCGCAGGACAGTCTTCTGCTGGACCGTACTGAGTTCATCAATGGACGGATCACCGAAGGCGAGACCTTCCAGCGGCGCAACAAGGCCGACCAGATGGAAAGTCTGGGCGAGATGCGCCAATTGATGGCCAGTCTGTCCGTGAGCCTCCAGGAAGGCCAGCAGTTCAGCCGCAGTCTCAGCCACCGTCTCGAGGAACTGACCGTGCTGCTGGCCCAGAGCGGCGTGAAACAGATGCGTGACAGCCTGGTGAATGCCGACCCGGAGTGGCTGTACAACCAGGCCACACTCGATCTCTACCGTGGCTTCCCCGAGTTGTCACGTCTGGGCCTGCGCGAGTACCTGCACCGTTTCCCCAAGGGGCCGCGCGTGGAGTACGCCCACTACTGGCTTGCCGAAACCTGGCTCAGCGAGCAGAATCCTGATTCGGCCCTGGTGGCGCTGGATGCTTTCCTGGGGGACTATCCCAACAGCAGCAAGCGCCCGGCTGCCCAGGTGCGCAAGGCCCTGCTGGTCGCCTCCCTCGGGGATGGCGCCACGGCCGAGAGACTGCTGGAGGAGGTGCTGCAGCGCTGGCCCCAGAGTGCGGAAGCCCGCATTGCGCGCCAGCGGCTGGAGGAAGGAAACCTGTATCAGGTGGTGCCCGACTCGCTGAAGGCCCCGCAGGATCCGGTGGAGAAGAAGGGGCTGATCCGCGAAACGGACAGCAAGTCCAAAGGCAGGAAAGCACGCTGAGGCCCTTGGCGTTCGCTTGCCGCAGGGCCATCGTGCGGGGGGCGTGGTTCAGAACGCGTCCACGGGAACCGGATCGGGACTGGTCTCGTCACCCGGACTGCCCTCGCGCACGGCCTTGAGCATGCTCAGCACCGTGTCGCGGCGCTGGAGCCTGGCTTCGACGGCTCCCCAGGGGCGATTGATGCTCAGCATGCCCCCCGTGGCTCTGTCATGATAGACCCGGATGCGATGCGCCACTCCGGCTTCTTCCAGCAGAGCCGAGAGGAACTGGGCTTCCATTTCGTTTTCAAGTTCGGCCAGGGCGACCATTTCTTCGGGACGCGGGGACATGGGACCTCCGGTTTGCGTCACCGATGATGGCAAAGCAAGCCGGCACACCGAAGCAGAATCGTTCACCATTGCAGCTGGATGGCCTGTCGCCCGTGCTGCCTGAGCTTCCGAGTAGACAGAAGGACGACATGAACTCATTCGAAACCCGACACCGGCTGGCGGCCCTGCTGATCTTCCTGACTGCCCTGGTACTCTATCTGAGCACCATGGCGCCCACCACCAGTTTCTGGGATTGCGGGGAATTCATCACCGCCAGCTACACGCTGTCCGTGCCGCATCCACCTGGAGCGCCCTTCTATCTGCTGCTGGGGCGCCTCTTCAGCATGCTGCCCTTTCCGGCGGACATCGGCGCCCGGGTGAACCTGATCAGTCCGGTGGCCAGTGCGCTGACCGTGATGCTGCTCTATCTGAGCGTGATCCATCTGCTGGCCTACTGGAAGACGCGCACCGAGATGGGGCTGAACGAAATCTTCGGCGCGGCCACCGGTGCGCTGGTGTTCATGGCCAGCGACAGTTTCTGGTTCAATGCCGTGGAGGCCGAGGTCTACGCCATTTCCATGCTCTTCACGGCTCTGGTGGTCTGGTTGGCCTTCGTCTGGCACGACCGGGTCAGCAGCGGTCGCGGCGATGGCTCGCGCATGCTGCTGCTGGTGTTCTACATCATCGGTCTGGCGATCGGCGTGCATCTGCTGAACGTGCTGGCGCTGCCGATGGTCTTCATGGTGATCTATTTTCACAACCGGCCCAAGGACGAGCTGCACATGCGCCTGTTCTGGCTGGGGCTGTGCACGCTGTCGATCCTGCCGGTCTATCCCGGTGTCGTGCTCTATTTTCCACGGCTTGTGGCCGCCTACGGTGCGGGCGCGATTCCCGCGGTGCTGCTTGCCCTGGCGTTCGTGTTCTGGGTTGGCCAGCACTGGCGTCAGCGCTGGCTGAGCCTGAGCAGTGCCGCCATTCTGCTGATGCTGCTGGGCTATCTGTCCTACGTGCTGATTCTGGTGCGCAGCGGGCTGAATCCGCCTCTGGACGAGAACGATCCCCAGACCATCCAGGGCCTCATCGCCTACCTCAGCCGCGAGCAGTATGGCAGCCAGAGCATCACCGACCAGCTGCTCAACCGTGCGGCACCGTTCTGGAGCTACCAGATCCAGCACATGTACAACCGATATCTGGGCTGGAACTTCCTGGGCCAGGCCGCCGATGGCAGCGTGAACATCTTCCGTTACCTGGCGCTGCCGGCGCTGCTGGCGATCTGGGGCATGGCCACTCACTGGATGCGGGACCGCCACCGTGCGATCACGATTTCGGCCCTGTTCTTCCTGACCGGTTACGCAATCGTGATCTACCTGAATCAGACCGATCCCCAGCCGCGCGAGCGGGACTACTCCTACGTGGGCAGTTTCTTCGCGATCGCCCTCTGGGTGGGCATCGGAGCCGCCGATGTACTGGAACGCCTGCGCGAATGGCTGCGCAAGCCCGGCGCGGGTCTGGCTGCCGGTGTTCTGATGCTGCTGGTGGTCCCGGGACTGATGACCGCACGCGGGTATCACGAACACGACCGCACGGGCAACTACGTGGCCTGGGACTATGCCTGGAACGCACTGAACATGCTGGAACCCGACGCGATCCTGTTCACCAACGGGGACAATGACACCTTCCCGCTCTGGTATCTCCAGGAAGTGGAAGGCATCCGCCGCGATGTGCGCGTGGTGAACCTGAGCCTGCTCAACACGGGCTGGTATATCCGCCAGTTGCGAGACATCGAACCGAAGGTGCCGCTGTCACCGGAATTCACCGACGAATTCATCACCTCGCGCATCGACGGCGGAGGACGCGAAGCCATCTTCTGGCGTTACTGGGGGCCGTCGGTCTGGGTGGACAACACGGGCAAGCCGCTGCCCCGGGAACTGTGGTACAGGGTGCCGATGAGCCTGGAGAACGGCGAGCGCTTCAGCGTGCGCCTGGAACCCAGCATCCGACTGGAAGTGGGCGACGGGTTCGATGGCCCCAATTTCATCCGTGTCCAGGACCGGATGATCCTCGAGATCCTGCGCGCGGCCAACTGGAAGCGCCCGGTGTACATGGCGATCACGGTGCCCAGCTACAACTTCGCCGGCACCTACCCGTTGTACCGCATGGACGGGCTGGCATTCAAGATGCTGGGGGAAGTCGGCCCGCACGACTCCGACCCCGCGATCCTCGAAGCCACCCTGGCCAAGTTCGAGACACACTTCCGTGGCCTGAACGATCCGGATGTGTTCTTCGATTCCCAGATCGAGCGCCTGGTGCAGAACTATCGCAGTACCTACCTCGAGCTGGCCCGGGCCTACGAAGGCACCAACGATGTGGAACGCATCCTGGCGACCGTGGATCGCATGGAGAAATTCATGCCGCCCTCGGTGATTCCCGTGGCCGTGGGCGAACACCGACGCACGATCGAGATGTACAAGAGTCTGCGACGAATCGATCCGGTTCCAACCGAGCAACCCTGACCGGCTCCTGCGCTTCAGCCTGCACCAATCAGCCCCCGCCCACCGGCGGGGGCTTTCTCTTGCCTTGCCGGATAACGGCGATTGGATTGATACCGGAAGTTCACGGGGGCGGCCAAGGGCCGGAGACTCGGGGGCGAGCCGGGTGCCGGGATTGCAGAAAATCCGGCATTGCCGCACAAATGGGTTGGCGCATTCAGTGCAATTCGAAGGTGGCCTGATTGAATTCGAACTGGAACAAAGTTTGCCATGGGTTTCAGGTACTGCCATCGAATCCTGCGACAGTTCGTCTTGTGTCGCAAGAATAACATGGATTGCATTGTGCGACCGGGACCACGGCCTTGAGGGTGCCGGTCGCGGATCACCACCCGATTCCTCGTGGGGAATCCAGAGCGGGAGGACGAACGATGAACCAGTTGAAAACCTTCGGATCCGGCCTGATGCTGCTGAGCCTGCTGCTTTCCCTGAGCACCCCGGCCACCGCGCGGAGCGTGCAGTCACCCTTGTACAAGTGGCAGACGGGGCAGACACGGGCGCGCATGGATGCGGGCGTGGTCCCCGTGACACGCCAGCAGGCTCCAGCCGCGATCGTGGTGCACAAGAGCAATGGGGATTCGCGCATCATCGATGCACCCACGGATCCCAACTACTACCCCGTGTGCTCCATCGAGTTCACCAATCCGACGATCCATCCGTTCTGCGGATTCAGCCAGACCAATCCATTCTTCATCCCGACCTGCCAGGTGACCGACCCGACGTGGTTGCCCCAGTGCGGCGTACCCACCGATCCACAGTTCTTCCAGGACTGCCAGACCAATCCGGCTTTCGATCCTTTCTGCGAGGATCTGACCAACCCCAACATCCATCCGATGTGTGCCACCAATCCGCAGTACGACCCACTCTGCGTGCCAACGGATCCAACGCACGACCCACTGTGCGTTCCCACCGATCCCAGCTGGGACTCCAGCTGCATTCCTGCCGACGCGCTGGACGTGCCGGGGACCTTCGAACTGGGTCAGAACTATCCCAATCCCTTCAATCCGGTCACCCGCATCGACTTCACGCTGAGCGAGACCAGCATGGTGACACTTGCCGTGTTCGATCTGTCCGGTGCCCATGTCAGCACCCTGGTGCATGGCATGACCGGCAGCGGGCAGCATTCCGTCGAACTGGATGCCAGCCGACTGGCCAGTGGGGTGTACGTCTACACACTCCAGGCCAACGACCGCACCCTGAGTCGCAAGATGGTGCTGCTCAAGTAAGGCCAATCCCCCTTGCGTTCGTTCGAACACCCCCGTCCGGGTTTCCCGGCGGGGGTGTTCGCGCTCTCCCGGGATTGGGCGTGGCGGTCGAGGTAGCGGTCGAGGTAGCGGTCGAGGTGGCGGTCGAGGTGGCGGACGAGGTAGTGGACGAGGTAGTGGACGAGGTAGTGGACGAGGTAGTGGACGAGGTGGCGGACTAGGTGGCGGTCGAGGTAGCGGTCGACGTGGCGGTCGAGGTAGTGGTAGAGGTAGCGGTCGAGGTAGTGGACAAGGTGGCGGTCGAGGTGGCGGTTGATGGAACCGTCCCCTTGGTCAGCGTGGACTGGACCACCATGACCGTCAGCATGACCCTCGAAACGACCGACTCCTCACATCCCCACCGACCACTCCCTGAACAGTCGATTCTTCAGGTCCTGCTTCTGGCTTTTCAGCAGGAAACTGTGATCCGCGGCCGCCAGCTGCAGATCCAGCAGGGCGTTGGCGTCCAGCGACCATTCACGGGCCGCGTCGGCCAGTTCCGTCTTCAGGGAGGTGCCAAAGAAACCGGGGTCATCGCTGTTGAGGGTCAGGGCCAGGCCTGCCTGTCTGAACAGGGGAAAGGGATGCGATTCCTGCGGTGCGAGTGAGCCCGTGTGCCGGTTGCTGCCGGGGCAGAGATCCAGGCAGACACGCTTCTCGCGCAACAGGTCCAGCAGCGCAGGATCACTGGCGGCGCGGGTGCCGTGTCCAATGCGGCTCACTCCCAGCACGTCCACGGCGGCACGCACGCTGGCGGCATCGGCCCATTCGCCCGCGTGGGCGGTCAGGCCATAACCCGCTGCGCCCGCAAGCGCGAACAGTTCCGCGAACTGTGCCGCCGGCGCGACCGTCTCGGCTCCACCAATTCCAATGGCTTTCACGCGGCTCCAGCGTCGGGGATGCAGGTGCGCGTGCCAGAAGCGCAGCGCGTGATCGGGACCCAGGTTGCGCACGAAGTCGCAGATCAGGTTCACGTGCACGCCCCGCCGCTGAAGAACTTCTTCGATGGCCTGGTCGATCAGGTCCAGGCGGAAGCCGCGACCCAGTACGTAGGAGTCCGGCGAGTAGAAGACCTCGGCATAGAGCAGCTGCTGCCGTTCCATGTAGTCACACAGCGACTCGGCGAACACGGCAAAGTCGGTTTCATGGCGCACCAGGCGAGTCATGCGCAGCCAGCCCTGCAGGAAGCCATCCATGTCACGGCCGGAGAAGACCTGGTCTTCCGACTCGGGCCAGCGGTGTTCGGGCACGCCGTTGCGGCGCAGCAGTTCCTGCAGACCCCGGCGATCCAGGCATCCTTCCAGGTGCAGGTGCAGTTCCACTCCGGGCAGAGCGTGAAGGTCCGGCAGTGGCGGCACACTCATTCCGAGCTGCCGTCGCCTTCCACGGGCGCTACGTCCGCCGTGGGTACGGTGTAGCCAGCATTGGTGATCGCGGCCGCCAGCAGGTCCCGTTCGTCGGCGGGGGCATCGGCCACCACCACGGTCGCCGTTTCCTGATCCAGACTGACCACCACCGACTGCACGGCGGGCACCTTCTTCAGGGCCATGCTGACCGTCTGGACACAGCCATCGCAGGTCATGCCGTTCACGGCAAGCACGAGCGTGTCCAGCCTGGCCGCCTGGACCACTGCCGCACCCATGTCTGCTTTCTCGGAACTCTTGCCGCAGCTGGTCAGCAGGCATGCGGCCAGCAACAGCAGTGCGGAATGGGTCATCATCCTCTTCATGCGTCCGTCTCCTCCCCGTGGAAATCGTACCTTGGCCGGCGTCCGTCAGCACATTCCGCCGCTCATCGGCCAGCTGACAGGCCATTCGGCCAGCCTTCGGCGGGCCTGAATGTACGAAGGACCGTTCCTGACTTCCGCATCCGCATGCAACCCTCCGGCTCGACGGCTCGCTCGATCGTCCTGCCCAACGGGAATGGGTCCCGTCCCAGAGTCACTCTTCCTGCCGGATGCGGACAGGAATTCATCCCGGAAGGACTTCCATGCTCGACTCATCCATGCATCGCATGTCCACAGGATTCCTGCATCTCGCCTTGCTGATCCTGCTGGCATCGGGAACACGCGGAATCGCGCGGGCCGACACGGGCTTCCGGACACCGTCGCCGGAACTGGTCGCGATTGCCGACATGCCCCGCAGCAGCCAGGTCCGCATCTCGCCCGACGGGACGCATTTCCTGCTGCTCGAGCGTTCCTCGGCCGAAGCGCTGGCCGAACTGGACCGGCCCGAACGGCCGCTGGCCGGTCTGCGTCTGGATCCGGGACGCAGTGGCCCCAGCCGTTTCACGGCCTATGTGGGATTCCGTCTGGTGGAGCTGGCCACCGGCGACACATTGCACTGCGATACCCTGCCCGAAGGCCTGATTCTCGGCTACAGCGCCTGGGCACCCGACGGGTCCCGTGTGGCGCTGGGCGTCGTCGGCAGCGAGGGCTGGCGGCTCTGGATCCTTGAATGTGACACGGGAAAGTTGGTGTCCCTGCAGGAACCGCGCCTGAATGCCTGCTTCGGTACTCCCTTCCACTGGATGCCCGACAGCCGCGGTCTGGCGATGCGCACCGTGATCCCCGGCAGCGACTCCGTGCCGCCGCCACTTCCATTGGCGCCGCGTGTCGAGGAGAACACGGGCCAGAAAGCCCCCGCCCGCACCTGGCAGGACCTGCTGGAAACGGCCGAGGACGACGCGCTGTTCTCACGACTCTGCCGCTCGCGCGTGGCTCTGCTGGAATGGGATGACACGGGCCGCAGCTCGCTGCGCGAACTGCGCGAGCTGGAAGGAGTCTTCACCGACCTGACACCTTCTCCCGATGGACGGATGCTGCTCGTCGAGGAACTGCGTGAACCCTGGAGTCGTCTGCTGCCCTGGTATCGCTTCCCGACCCGGATTTCGGTGCATGATCTGCAGGGAAAGCTGCTGTACACGGTCGTCGATCGCCCGCTGGCCGACCGGATTCCCATCACGCGCGGCTCCTGCGTCACGGGTCCACGCGATGTGAGCTGGCGCGCCGACAGCGATGCCAGTCTGGTCTGGTTCGAAACACTGGATGGCGGTGATCCGGGCCAGGCGGCGACACCCCGTGATCAGGCATTCATGCAGGCGGCTCCGTTCAAGGACTCGCCCGTGCTGTTGCACACCAGCGAGCTGAGACTGAGTTCCATTCAGTGGGCTCACGACGACCTGGCCCTGGTCTGGAGCTGGTGGTGGCCCACGCGCACCCTGCGTTGCGAGCGCATCGCCCCGGCCAAGCCTGACACACGCGCGGCCCTGGTGAGCGAACGCAACTGGCAGGACCGCTATTCCGATCCGGGTCGTCCGATCTCGCGCATCGATTCCAGAGGTCAGAGCGTGCTGCAGCTGGATGCCAGCGGGGATTCGCTGTACTACACGGGCAGCGGAGCATCGGCCGAGGGCGAGCATCCCTTCCTGGATGCTGTGGCCATCGCGGACGGCGGCAGCCGTCGCCTGTTCCAGAGCGCACCCGGTGGGTACGATTCCGTCGTGGACTATGAACCGGACACGGGGCGTCTGCTGCTCAGTCGCGAGGACCGACGCACTCCGTCCAATCTGTGGACCCGCGACCTGATCACCGGTGCCGAACACCAGTTGACCAGGGCCCCGAACCCACACCCCTGGCTGAACGAGGCCAGCAGTGAGGTGATCCATTACACGCGCGCCGATGGTGTGGCCCTGCACGGCACACTCTGGCTGCCTCCGGGCTGGACCCCCGATCAAGGCCCCTTGCCGACCCTGCTCTGGGCCTACCCTGGCGAGTTCCGCAGCGCCGACGCCGCCGGTCAGGTCAGCGGTTCCGGTGACCGTTTCGAACGCCTGAGCTGGGCTTCCGCCGTGATCTGGCTGCTCAAGGGCTACGCCGTGCTGGACGACCCGGCCATGCCGATCATCGGCGAAGATGACGAGAGCCCCAACGATACTTTCGTGAGCCAGCTGGTGGCCGATGCCCAGGCTGCGGTGGACGCACTCGTTGCACGCGGTGTCTGCGACCCGGCCCGCGTGGCCGTGGGTGGGCACAGTTACGGTGCCTTCATGACGGCCAACCTGCTGGCGCACAGCCGGATCTTCGCGGCGGGGCTTGCGCGCAGCGGAGCCTACAACCGCACCCTGACCCCCTTCGGCTTCCAGTCGGAAGACCGCAATTTCTGGGAGGCGCCCGAGGTCTACATGGCGATGTCGCCGTTGGCACACGCCGACACCATCCTCGACCCCCTGCTGCTGGTGCACGGCGAACGGGACAGCAATCCGGGCACCCATCTGCTGCAGAGCGAGCGCATGTTCGAAGCGATCAAGGGGCTGGGTGGCACGGCGCGCCTCTGCGTGCTGCCCTGGGAAAGCCACAGCTACCGGGCGCGCGAAAACATTCTGCACCTGCTCTGGGAAACGGAGACCTGGCTGGATCGCCATGTGACCCGGGCCCCGGAGCCGGTGGAGGACACGTCCGGAAAGTGACGGTCCGTGTGCACGAGGCTCGAATGATCACAAGGAGGAGGACCCATGGCCGGCACGATCTTTTCGCGCATCATCGCGGGCGAGATTCCCGCGGACATCGTCTATCAGGATGAGCGGGTGACCGCCTTCCGTGACATCCAGCCCCAGGCGCCGACCCATATCCTGGTGATTCCCAACCGCGAGATCGCCACCGCCGATGATGTGAGCGACGCGGACGAGGCCCTGCTGGGACACCTCTTCGTGGTGGCCAGCCGCATTGCCCGGGAACAGGGCATTGCCAAGGACGGGTATCGTCTGATCGTCAATTGCCGCGACCACGGCGGGCAGGAAGTGTTTCACCTGCACATGCACCTGCTGGGCGGACGTCCGCTGGGCCCCATGCTGGCCCGCTGACCGGATACGCACCCAATCTGAAACGGATCGGATACATCATGCAGATCACACCGTACGGAGCCGCCCGGGAAGTCACCGGCTCGATGCACCTGCTGACGACGGACAAGGACCGAGTGCTGCTGGATTGCGGCCTGCATCAGGGCCGTCGCCAGGAAGCCACCGAAAAGAACCGGGTGATGCCCCTGGATCCCGCGCTGGTCACCAGCGTGGTGCTCTCCCACGCCCACATCGATCACAGCGGGCGTCTGCCCCTGCTGGGCGTCCAGGGATTCAGCGGCCGCATTCTCTGCACCCGGGCCACCGCGGGAGCCTGCGAGTACCTGCTGCCGGATGCCGGACACATCCAGGAATCGGATGCCGAATACCTCAACTACAAATCCGTGCGCAACGCACTGGCCGAACGGGCGCGCTCCCCACGCGCCAAAGCGCTGAGCAGCCGCCGGATGAAGGAAATCAAGGGCAGTCTGAAACTGGGGCCGCACAAGATCAACAAGGAAGCCCTTGGCACCTATGGCCGCGAACTGAACGTGCCACGCGTCGAGCCGCTCTATACCCAGCAGGACGCCGAGCGCATCCTGCGCCAGTTCGAAGGCATCCCCTACGGCCAGGAGACCGAAGTGGGCAAGGGCATCTTCTGCCGCTTCGAGGAGGCCGGTCACATTCTGGGGTCCGCCCAGTGCCTGCTGCGCATCCAGGAGGGAGGCCGTACCCGGCGCGTGATCTATTCGGGTGACATGGGCCGCTTCGGCATGCCCATTCTGCGTGACCCCTTCCTGCAGTTCAGCCCCGAAGAGCGCGAGCCGGATCTGCTGCTGATGGAATCCACCTACGGCGACCGCGAACACGGCCCGCGCGCCGAACTGAAACCCCTGCTGCGCTCGATGGTGGAAGCGGTCACCCGCAGCCGCGGCACGCTGTTGATTCCGGCCTTCGCCTTCGGACGCACCCAGCTGCTGCTCTATTTCCTGCATGAGCTGTACAAGGAAGGCGCGGTCAAGCGCTTGCCGGTCACCGTGGACAGCCCGCTGGCCACTCGCCTGACACGGGTATTCGGCGAGCATCCCGAAGTGTACGACAAGGACGCCCGTCTGGACTTCCTCTCCCGGGGTCTGAACCCCTTTGACTTTCCCGAACTGCGCTTCGTCGAGTCGGTGGAGGAATCCATGGAGCTCAGCCAGCGCAAGGGAGCCCAGATCGTGATCGCGGCCAGCGGCATGTGCGAAGCGGGGCGCATTCTGCATCACCTGCGCTATCGCATCCACGACTCGCGCACTCTGTTGCTGCTGGTGGGCTACATGGCCGAGCACACCCTGGGCCGCCGCCTGGAGGATCTGGCCGACCACCACAACGGCGAGGGCCGGGGCCTGGTGAAGATTCTGGGCAAGGAATATCCTGTCAGGGCCCGCATCGAGAAGATCGATGGCTTCAGCGCCCACGGAGATCGCAATGATCTGCTGCGCTATCTCAAGGAAGGTGGTCTGCGACCGAAGCGGATCGCGCTCGTGCATGGCGAGGAGGCCCAGTCACAGGCCTTCGCCGACACGCTGCGAGGGCTTGGACACACGGTGGTGGTACCCCGTCGTGGCGAAAGTCTGAATCTGGATTGACCGCGACCCGGTGACTCGTCGGCCCGTCGCGGGCCCTTCGCCGGACGCCGTACACGAAGCTGGAGAATCGATGCATCCTGAATCCCGGCAGGCCCTGGCGGCCCGCATACATGGTCTGTCGCACATTCGCGGCGATTTTCTGCTGCGCAGCGGTGTGCGTTCCACGGAGTACTTCGACAAGTACCTCTTCGAGTCCGATCCGGCCTGCCTGAGCCAGATCGCTGCGGAAATGGCCGACTTGCTTCCCCCGCCTCCCCCATCCGGGGAACGGCTGCTGGCCGGGCTGGAGCTGGGCGGAGTCCCGCTGGCCACCCTGCTGGGCCAGCGCAGCGGGCTGCCCGTGCTCTTCGTGCGCAAGCAGGCCAAGGAGTACGGTACCTGCAAGCTGGCCGAAGGGCCGCCCTTCGCCGGTCGCGAGCTGGTGCTGGTGGAGGATGTAATCACCTCCGGCGGAGCCGTGCTGGATGCCACCCGTGCCCTGCGCGAGGCGGGGGCCGTGGTCAACACCGTGCTGGCCGTGATCGATCGCGACTCCGGCGGGCGGGCCAATCTGGCCGCCGCGGGGCTGGATCTGCGAGTGCTGTACACCATTCACGAACTGAAGCAGGCGGCAGCCGCCGCCACAGAGTCACCGGAGTCCTGAATGAAATTCGAGACACTGCTGCTGGAACGCAGCGATGCCATCGCCCGGGTCACGATCAATCGCCCCGAGAAACTGAACGCTTTGTCACACCAGGTCTTTGCCGATCTGGATGCCTGCTTTCATGAGCTGGCTGCCGACGACGACCTGCGCGCCGTGATCCTCACCGGTGCCGGCGACAAGGCCTTCGTGGCCGGAGCCGACATTGCCGAACTGGCCGAGCAGGACCCGCCCGGCGGTCACCGCACCTCGCGCTACGGCCAGGCGGTCATGAACCGCATCGAGGCGATGTCCGTGCCCGTGATCGCCGCGGTCCATGGTTTCGCCCTGGGAGGCGGCTGCGAACTGGCCCTGAGTTGCCATGTGCGACTGGCTCACGCCAATGCGCGATTCGGTCAGCCAGAAGTGAATCTGGGCCTGATCCCGGGCTACGGAGGAACCCAGCGCCTGACCCGCCTGATCGGAATGGGCCGGGCCACCGAACTCTGCATCAGCGCTCGGATGGTGGATGCCCAGGAAGCCCTCGCCATCGGTCTGGTCAGCCGGGTGCACGAATGCTGGCAGCGCAACGAAGCGGGCGAACCGCTCAGCGATGCCAAAGGCCGCCCGCTGCCCGATCTGACGGCATTCCTCGATCAAGTGGAGAACTGGGCCCGCGGCCTGCTGGACAAGGCTCCGCTGGCGATCGCCGGATGCATCGAAGCAGTCCGCCGGGGAGCCAGCCTGCCATTGGGTGCAGCGCTGGAGCTGGAACAGGATCTTTTCTCCGCGTGTTTCAGTACGGCCGACATGCGCGAAGGCACGGCAGCATTTCTGGAAAAGCGCAAAGCTGCCTTTCGCGGGCGATGAGGCGGGAAGGCAATTGGAACTTGACAAGCCAACTGCCCGGTCGTAAACTTGCGGCTTCGCGATTTCGGAATTCCTGCCGATAAGGCATCCGGAAGCCGCTCAACTCGGAGACCCTATCGACGCTGGTTAGAGATTGTTGTTTCAGGCACCTCACCCGCCGCTTCACGCAGGCGGGATGAACTGGAAACCCTGCCCGGAAAGCCATTTACGGTCTTCGGGCACTGATTCCAGCAAACCCTCGAGACGATAATTTCCAACGGAGCGTTCGAACATGCCGGACGCGGATCCGGCATTTTTTTTGCGGTTTTCCGGGGCCATTCCAACGCGCGAGCGGACCCTGCGGAAGCGCACAACAGCAGACCGAAGAAGGAGGATTCCTTGATGAATCGCACTACCCTGGCCATCGCGGCCGGAATCACTGCCGTGGCCCTGGCCTGGCCCGCTGGAGTGGCGGTGGCGCAGGTGTCCGAAGCGGCCGTGCTTTGGCTGCTGATCAGCCCGGGCTCGCGTCCCTCCGGCATGGGTGAAAGTTTCGTGGCCCTGGCCGATGACGCCACCGCCACCTGGTGGAATCCCGGCGGACTGGCCTTCCAGCGTGGCCGCGACATTCGCCTGATGCACGCCAACTGGCTGCCTGCCTTCAACCTGAACGACATCTACTTCGATTTCGTTGCGGGCTCGTTCTACATGCCCAACCTGGGTGGCACGGTGGGCGTGAACGTGATCTACATGAACGAAGGCGACCAGACCTGGACCAACGAAGCCGGCGACCAGCTGGGCGTCATCACCAGCCGTGAATACGCACTGGGCGTGAACTATGGCACCACGATCAACCCCGACCTGGGTGTGGGCATGGGCCTCAAGTTCATCGTGAGCGATCTGGCCGATGGTGTGGACGTGGGCAACCAGAAGGCCGGCGTGGGCTACAGCTTCGCGCTGGATCTGGGCACCCTGTACAAGACCCGGCTGCCCTTCACCGAGCGCCCGCTGAACCTGGGTGCCAGCCTGTCCAACTTCGGCCCCGAAATCTCCTACGCCGACGAAGCCCAGGCCGATCCGCTGCCCACCAACCTGAAGCTGGGCATGGCGCTCAACGTCTGGAACGACCCCCACAACGAAGTCAACTTCGTCTTCGACGTGAACAAGCAGCTGGTGCGCAAGAGCCTGGCCAGCGTGGATGTGAACGGCGTGCGTGACACCAACCTGGGCAACCCGGACGATCCCTTCGATCCACTGAACCCCACCGGATTCACCCGTCTGAGTCTGGAAGAGCGTCAGGACGAACGTGCGGACTCCCCGGATATCTATACCTATGAGACCGATCCTGCCTACAAGGCCCTCTTCACCTCCTGGTTCGACGAGGGCATGAAGCAGGAGTTCCGCAACTACGTATACAACATCGGTTGCGAGTACTGGTACCGTGCCGAAGCTTCCAACCTGGGCCAGGCGGCCTTCGGAGTGCGCGCCGGTTACCTGAACGACATCGCCGGCTCGATCAAGTCCTACACTCTGGGCTCCTCGATCCAGGTGAATCTGGTCGAATTCGACTTCAGCTACGAGCTGAGCGTGGACCCCGAGGTCTACTCAACCCCTCGTGACAAGACCATGCGCTTCTCGCTGGGCTTCAACTTCTGACAGGATGCCCGATGCGCATTCCCGCCGGCGCCTTGCGCGCCAGTCTGCCGGGAGCCTGTCTGACAGCCGGAATCTGCCTTGCCCTGGGGCCCTTCTGGGCCCCGGGTGCTGTCTGCAGTGCCGAGACTCGTCAGGTTCTGGCCATTCGGGTGGACTTCCAGCCCGATACCCTGGAAACCACCACCGGCGACGGCCGCTTCGGCAGCGCCTTCCAGTTCGACTCCAGCTGGGCCATTGACCGGCTGCCTCACGACGCGGCCTATTTCCTTGACCATCTGTCCTTTCTGGATTTCTACTGGAACAAGGCTTCCGACGGGCAGTTGCGCGTCCAGGGTGAGGTGTGGCCCCAGCACCCCGATTCGGCCTACCATCTGCCCAAACAGATGTGGCAGTACAACTGGAACATGAGCCGCGAGAAGACTGACGAGCAGCTGATCCAGCTCTTCCGCGATGCCTGGGCGGTCGCCGACGACGATCCGGCACTCGACTTCAGTCGCTTCGACAGTTTCATCGTGTTCCACGCGGGTGTAGGACAGGATTTCGGCGACGACCAGACTCCCCACGACATTCCTTCGGCCTGGGTCTCGCCCCGGGATCTGGGCCAACCCATCGCCTGCAGCGACGGGGTCGCCGGTGCGCTGACCCTGATCGACAATGGGCTGCTGCTGCCCGAGAGCGAGAATCACGAGAACTTCCAGCAGGGGCTGGCGGGCACCATGGTGCTCCAGTTCGCCCACGTGCTGGGGCTGCCCAACCTCTACAACAGCCAGGATGGCAGCAGCGTGATCGGCAAGTGGGGTCTCATGGACCAGGGCAGCGCCAACTTCCGGGGCCTGGTGCCCGCGCTGCCCTCGGCCTTCTCGCGCACCCTGATGGGCTGGGAGCAGCCCGTGGTGCTGGCACACGACACCACCGGCGTGCTGATCACGCCCGCCGGACTGGATGGAGCCCATCCCCGCGTCTACAAGGTTCCCCTCAGCGAGACTGAGCACTTGCTGCTGGAGTACCGCCTGCGCGATGCCGATGGCGACAGTCTGGTGCTGGGCCAGGACCGCGCCGGCAATGTGGTGCGCATGGATGAGCGCTACGAACTGAGTTTTCCCGGCGACAGCGCGGGCGTGATCGTGAGCGTGAACGATCTGGACTACGACCTGCCCGGCAGCGGTCTGCTGATCTGGCATGTGGACGAGCGGCGCACCACGGCCGACTACGTCAGCGGCAACCGCGTGAACGACGATCCGGACCCGCTGAACGGTTACGGTTTTCCCGGTGTCGACCTGGAAGAGGGCGACGGCATCCAGGACATCGGTCAGCCCTACGGCCTGCTGGATTCGCGCCGCGGAGTGGAACTGGGCAGCTCGCGTGATTCATGGTACTCCAACAACCGCGACTGGCGGCGGGTCAACCCGGATCTGGGCGAGGTTGAGTACAGCTGGCAGAGCGAACCCTCCAGTCAGACCAACGATGGCCGGATCAGCGGGGTGCGCATCCACGGATTCAGCGCACGCGACGGCAGCGAGAATTCCGACTCGCTGCAGTTCAGTCTGAGCTTCGATTACCGGCCGGCCATCCACGGGCTCGCGCTGTGTCCGCCCTCGGATTCGTCCAGCGTGACCCTGTTGGATCTGGACGGTCTGGCGAGCGTGTTCTGCGCGCTCCAGCCGGACGGCATGCTCTACTCCCGCCTGCTGGATGGAGCGTTGACCCAGTACAGCACCGCCAACGGATACGAAAGCCTGTTGCCCGCCTCGGGCAGTGGGCCGTTTCGCGGAATCTGGCTCGGGCCACCCACAAGTGGCGACTGGCCCGCTCTCTGGGCACTGCGCGGCGATGTGTTCCACAGGTACGAGGTGGAAGTCAGCAGTCTGCCCGAGGCCCGCTATGTCCAGGTGGATTTCCACGATCCCTTCACCCAGGTGGATCGAGTACTGCTCGTCTCCCGCAGCCAGCCGCTGATCTGGTATCAGAGTGGACGCCAGCTCTACATGGGCAACACGGAAACAGGCGATCGCACCCTGATCTTCAATGATCTCGACCCCGACGCTCCCGTGGTACGAAGCGACGATGCCAGCACGGAGCTCCATTGGATAAGCGGAGGTCTGTTTCAGGACTGGAATGCTCCCGCGGGTGCGGGACTCTGGGGTCTGGGCCAGGCCGGACGCATTCTGTATCACGACCGCGCCGGGTTCCGGATCGTTCAGGACCGGGAGAGCCAACTGCTTGTGGAGCAGCCCAATCAAGGGGTCTGGCCGTTGCAGGCGGGGCAGGATGAAACTCTGGAAGTGCTGCTGCTGGATCTTGACGGCCGACTGCGCACCTACAACGCCAATGGCGCCGAGATCGCACGCAGCCCGGTGCTGGAATCGGCAGGTGCTCGCGTGCTGCCCGCAAGCTGGCTGAATACGGGCCTTGCCGCGGCGGTCACCCTGTTCGGCGATGGCAGGCTGCAGCGCCTGAATCCCGATGGAGCAGCCGATCCCGACTGGCCGCGCGTGATGGCGCCCCTCGTGGGGGATCTTTGCGCCAGCCCGCGTCTGGGGTTGTATCTGGGAGTGCGCGCCGATGGCCGCATCGAGGCCTGGGAAGGTGCTCCCGACAACCTGCTGCTCAGCAGCACGGGGGGCCCACGGGTCGTCGAGAGTCTGGGACAGCCCGAAAGCACGCCGTCGGTCGCCCAGGTCGAGAATCCGGTATACATCTGGCCCAGTCCTGCCGGCACCCGGGCCAACCTGCGCGTGGATTCTCCCGGTGCCGCCGATCTGGTGATGCGCGTCTACGATCTGGCCGGCGACCTGCGCCAGACCGTGACCGCCCGGATCGGTCAGGCGGGATACACCGACATCCTCTGGGATACCCGTGGCCTGGCCAATGGTCCCTACCTCTGTGCCGTGGAACTGACACCCGACCAGGGCAACGCGGTGCACACACTGCTGAAATGCGCGGTGCTGCGATGAAGGGACATGCCGTGATTCTGGCCTTGCTGCTCAGCCTGCTGACCCTGGGTGCCCAGGCCCAGCCCGTTCCCTACAACCATCCGGAACTGGAATGGCGCACCATCGAGATGGAACACGTGGACGTGCACTTCCATCAGGGCGAGGAAGAGCTGGCGCTGGTGGTCTGCGACGTGATGGAAGACATCTGGGGCCCCGTGACCGAGCTCTACGACTATGTGCCCGATACCAAGGTGCACATCGTCTTTCACGACACGGACGACTACTCCAATGGTGGGGCGTACTACTACAACAACAAGATCATGATCTGGGCCACCAGCCTGGACTTCGATCTGCGCGGCGAGCACAACTGGCTGCGCAACGTGCTGACCCACGAATTCACCCACATCATCCAGCTGGGGGCATCGCGCAAGTTCTCGCGCCGGATGCCGGCCGCCTACGTGCAGGTGATGGATTACGAGGAAGAAAAGCGCGAGGACGTGCTCTACGGCTTTCCCAATGTGGTGGCCAGTTATCCCTTCCCGGGCACTCTGGTGCCGCTCTGGTTCGCCGAAGGCACGGCCCAGAACATGGTGCAGGGCCTGAACTACGACTGGTGGGACAGCAACCGTGACATGGTGCTGCGCGACAGGGTCAGCCACAACACACTGTACGCCTGGCACGAGATGGAAGCCTTCGACAAGAACACGGTGGGCGGCGAAAGCGTCTACAACATGGGCTTCAACTTCGTGCACTGGCTGCGCGAGCGCTTTGGGTCCGAATCACTGAAGGCAATCTCGAACGCCATGGCCAAACCCACGCGAGTCTCGATGGACCGGGCGATGGAGGAGGCTCTGGGTGTGCCGGGCAAGCAGCTCTATCAGGAGTGGCGGGACGGACTGGTCAGCCACTATGACAGTCTGCTGACCGTGATCCGGGCCAACGAAGTCAACGGTCGCCGGATCTCCGACTCCGAAGCGGTCGAGCAGGGCAAGGACCACGGCCCCGACGGCAGCTGGGAACTGATCGGCGCTCCCACTGGATTCACGGGCGCCGGACATTCACATGGTCCGGCCGGCGGCGCTCCCTTCTGCTGCAATTTCCTCAACCCGGACGTGGACACGCCCGCCGACCATCTGGGCCCCACCAACAATCTCTACCCGCGGGTCGCGCCGGACGGCAAGTACGTGTATTACCTGTCCAATGGCGATGCGGAGTACCTGGGCATCACGGCCCTCTGGCGCTACGACCGCCAGACCGGTGAGCGCAAGAAGCTCCTGGGCGGCGTGCGGGGCGGATTCACCATCGATCCGGAAGGGCGTTTCGCGGTGGTCTGCAAGCGCGGCAAGCCCGACGCCGAAGGCAGCCACTTCAACGACCTGTTCATCTATTGGTTCGAGGAAGAGCTGGAACGCCCGCTGACCGAGCACCAGCGTCTGAGCCAGCCTGACCTTTCCCCCGATGGCAGGACCCTGGTGGCCGTGCGCAATTCGGGCGGACACACCACCCTGATGACCCTGGCCCTGGACAGCAGCCTCACCGACGGGGCGGCGTACAAGAAGCTGCGCAAGGGCAAGCGCAAGCGCCTGCCGACTCTGGTGCCCACAGCCCTGGGCGAACTCCCTTACGGCACACAGGTCTACCAGCCCCGCTTCGCACCCGATGGCCAGACGATCTGGGTGGCCCGTTCGCGCTATGCCAACCGCGATCTCTGGACAGTGGACCTTGCCAGTGGCCAATGGACCGAGCGGCTGGCCACGGTCTTTGACGAACGCTATCCCAGTCCATCGCCCGACGGGCGCTGGTTGTACTACAGCCAGGATCGCACGGGCATCTTCAATGTCTACCGCATGGACCTGCAGGACGGGCACACCGAACTGCTGACCAACACCATCGGCTGCGGCTTCATGCCGGTGGCCAGTGGCGACACGCTGTATTTCGCCTCCTACCAGGACCGAGGTTTCCGCCTGCAGGAACTGGCCGGATTCAAGGCCCTGCCCGAGGAGACAGCGCGCTACTTCGATGATTACGCCAGCATCATCCCCCGGGTGAACATCGACGACGATCAGCCCACACTGCGGGAGTCGCGCAAGCAACCGCTGATCTTCGAGAAGAGCTTCATCGTGCCGCGCCTGATGATCGACGGGGGAGAACTCAAGCCCGGCGTGTTCCTGCTGAACACGGACCTGATGGAGCGGATCCAGCTCACCGCGGGTGTGGCAGCTGCCAGGATCAACAACCTGGATCTGTTCGCCTCGGTGGAGAAGAGCTGGCAGCGCAACTGGCTGTTCCTGCAGCTCTACGTGATCAATCGTGACGAGTCACGGCGCTTCGACGACCCCAGCGTGATCATCGGTGAAAACGAGAATGGCGGCCCGATCTTCGACCAGAGTTCCGTGGATTATCGTTTCAATCTGCTGGAGCTGGACACGGGCATCCGGCGCCGCCTGAATGATGTGACCACCGTGGAACTGGCCGGCGTGCTGTCGCGCTACAACACGCATCTGGACCTGGGCAATGCGTCCACCTTCACCTACGATTACTTCGTGGGACGCTCGCTGCGCGCCAGCGTCGATCTGGAAGTGGATGCCGGCCGCACGGTGGATCAGTACATCAACCCGCGCAACAAGACCTGGCTGAAGCTGGATGCCAGCTACAATGGGCACAAGTTCATCCGCGATTTCGAAATCACGCCCGCGGGGCAGCTGGACGAAGTCTACGACCTGTATCACTTCGTGGAGCTGGGGGCCGACTTCGGCCGCCTCTGGACCCTGCCCTGGACACGCAGGATCGCCTGGGGCATCGAAGGCGAAGCCGGCTGGCTGAGCGACAACGGCGTGGATGATTTCTTCTACACCTATGCCGGCGGCCTGGCGGGCATGCGCGGCTATTCGTACTACAGCATGGGCGGCACCCGCCGCCTGGCCGCCCGCGGAGTGCTGGGCTTTCCCATCGTGGAACGCGCAGGTCTGCGGGTGGGGCACCTGTATCTCAAGCGGCTCTACGGCAGACTCTTCGCCGGAGCCGGTGATGCCTGGACCGGGTCGCTGGACCAGGTGGAACTGAAACGGGAAGTGGGCCTGGAACTGCGGCTGGCAATGGACAGCTGGAACGTGTTCCCCACGGCGCTCACCATGACCTCGGCCTATGGACTGGACGAGTTCCCCGTGCCCCAGCTGGACCCGGGAGCCGAGCCGAAACTCTACGGCAAGGAATGGCGCTGGTACCTGACCCTGCTCTTCGGCTTCGACGCGTTCTGAGCCAGTACCCGACAACCGTGAATCACGAGGAACGAGCCATGCGCAAGACCACGCTGATCATGATGCTGCCCACCCTGCTTGCCGGCAGTGTGTGCGCCGCAACCTTGCCCGGCTTGTCCGGTACTCCCCTGGAACGCCTGGATGCACTGGCCCCGCGGGACGCCGTGCGCCCACTGGCCTGGCGCTTCTCGGACCCCGAAGCGTCCACGGCCCCCACGGCTTTGCTGGAAGCGGCTCTGGTGCCGGGCCTCAATCAGGCTCGGCGCGGAGAATGGGTCAAAGCCGGCATCTTTCTGGGAGTGGAAGTGCTGGGCCTGGCGATGCAGAGTTCCCTGAACAAGGAAGGCGACCGTCTGGACCGGGAGTTCAGGACCTACGCCGACAGCCACTGGGACATGTCACGCTACCTGAACGAACGCAGCGCGCGGGGCGAATTCGCCCATGAAGAATTCTGGTACGATGGTGCCAGCCAGACCTGGGTGGAAGGACACGGCAGTCATGTCCTGCCCGTGGCCTTCAGCAGTGGTGGCAACTTCGCCACTCACAATTGGTGGCAAGACCCCGCGATCCAGTGGGAGCTGATTCCCACCCAGCAGTTCTACGAGATGATCGGCAAGTACGCCCAGTTCCAGCGCGGCTGGGATGATTACGGTGCCGACCGGGGCTGGACCGTGACCTATTTTTCACCCAACAGCGACACCTACCAGGACATGCGCACCGCCAGCAACGACAAGCTCAAGGCCGCCGACGCCTGGGTGGGGCTGGTGGTGGCCAACCATGCCGTGTCACTGCTGGAAACCGTGATGGTGCGCGGAGCGGCCAAGCGCCGCCTGGACTTTTCGGTGCGTCCGCTGATCGTGCACGATTCACCGGTGAACACCCTGCAGCTCGGCTGGAGGTTGTGATGCGTGCCAGGATCCTCGGCCCGATCATTCTGCTGCTGCTGGCCTGTGCCGTCACCGGACTGAGTCGCTCCTTCGACCGGACTCCCCCGGCCGAGCGCACACAGGATGTGCTGAAAGCGGACTCGACTCGGCACACGGGCGCCCTGGGTGCCTTTGCCCGTTCGGTGGTCGTGCCGGGCTGGGGCCAGAGCTGGCTCAAGCAACCGGAGAAGGGGCGCTTCCAGTTCTATCTGGATCTGGGCCTGGCCACGCTCACCGTCGGATTGGTGCACTTCGCCGGGGCCAAGGAAGATGAATACATGAGCTACGCCCAGCAGGTCGCGGGTGCCGATCGCAAGGGGCGCAACAGCGATTACTGGGTGAACGTGAGCAAGTACGACAGCCGGGCCGCCTACAACGAGGCCATGCTGCGCGCCAATCGCCCCGACCGACGCTATCTGGATCCCGCCGACGACTGGAACTGGCCGGGCCGCGACCAGCGAGGGCAGTTCCGCAACACACGCGCCCTTTCGGAGGATGCCTACTCCCAGGCTCTGGCCGCCGGTGGAGCGATCCTGCTGAATCACCTGATCTCCGGCGTGCATGCGCTCAAACTGGCTGGAGACCCCGCACATTCGCGGCTGAGTGCCTTCCAGCAGAACGGGCGCCTTGGGCTGGCGCTGGCCCTGGACTAGGCATGGACCTGCTGATCACGGGCGCCGGTGGCCTGCTTGGAGGACGGCTGGCGCAGCACCTGGCCGAGCGGCACCGTGTGACCCTGCTGACCCACCTCTCCGATCCTGGACTCGAGCTGGAATCCCGACCCTGTGATCTGCGCGCTGGTGGCGACCGGCTGGAAGTCCTGCTGGACGAGCTGGCCCCGGAAGTCGTGATCCACTGTGCCGCCGAGTCCCGTCCGGCCGTGTTCGCCGAGGATCCGCGCAGCGCACGTCTGCTGAATGTGGACGCGCCCGTGCGCATTGCCGCCTGGTGCCGCCGACGGGATCGCCGATTGATTCATTTCAGCAGTGACACGGTGTATCCGGGCGAAGGTCCGGCACGCCACGAAGGGGGACCCACGGGCCCCGAGAACGCCTACGGTCACTCCAAGCTGGAATCGGAACGCGGCGTGCTGAAGCATCTGCCTCACGCCACCGTGATGCGCATGAGCCTGCTCTACGGAAAGCCCCTGGCCCGGGGCAACAGTTTTTCCGGCTGGTTGCTCGAGCGGGCCGCCGCGGGAGGACCGGTGCCCGTGTTTCGCGACAATCTGCGCCGGATGCTGGCCGTGTCCCAGGTCTGCGACGTGGTCGAGGCCCTGCTGGAGAACCCGCATCAGGGCATCATGAATCTGGGAGGCGGCGAGCTGCTCAGCCGCGAGCAATTCGCGCGCCGACTGTTCCAGCATCTGGGCCTGGATCAAGGGCTGCTGGACGTCAGGTCCCAGCGGGAGGTCCATCTGGCCGTGCCCCTGCCCCGTGATCTGGAGATGAACCTGGAATGCTTGCAGGCCTGGTGGGGCCACCCCCTGCCGAGCGTGAGCGATGGACTGATCCGGGAGTATCCGCTGTCCTGAAACCTGCCCTTGCGGACCGACCATCGCGGGCCCGCCTTGTGAGGTAGTGCTTGGTTCCTCATTTTGGGCCGTTCCCGGAGGCCCGCCTCGTTCCGGGTGCACGTCCATGCATCGCACCGCTTTCCGGAGGATCCGATCCTGCTTGCCACCCTGCACTGGAACCTGTCTCCCGAACTGTTCCGCCTTGGCCCGCTTGCCGTACGCTGGTACGGTCTGCTGTTCATGGGGGCTTTCATGCTGGGCTTCTGGCTGATGAACCGGGTCTATCTGCGCGAACAGCGCAAGCAGGAGGATCTGGATCGGCTGCTGATCGTGACCATGGCCGGCACGGTCATCGGCGCCCGGCTGGGGCATTGCCTGTTCTACGATCCGGCCTGGTACCTCGCCAATCCTCTGCAGATCCTCAAGGTCTGGCAGGGTGGGCTGGCCAGCCATGGGGCAGCAGTGGGCATCGTGCTCAGCACCTGGATCTTCTCGCGTTCCCGCCCCGATCAGACTCTGCTCTGGCTGCTCGATCGGCTGGTGGTCGTGATCGCGCTGGCCGGCATGTTGATCCGGATGGGCAACTTCTTCAACTCCGAGATCGTCGGGATACCCACCACGGTGCCCTGGGCCGTGGTGTTCGAACGGGTGGACGCGCTGCCCCGCCATCCGGTCCAGCTGTATGAATCCATCTGTTATGGCCTGATTTTCGTGCTGTTGTACGGGCTGCTAGAGCGGCACTGGAAGCGCATGGTTCCAGGCCAGCTGCTGGGCCTGTTCCTGGTGCTGGTCTTCGGAGTCCGCTTCGTGCTGGAGTTCTTCAAGACCAGTCAGACCGATTTCTCAATGCCCGGCCCTTTGTCCATGGGGCAGTGGCTGTCGATTCCGGCCGTGGCCATCGGGCTGTGGCTGATCCAGCGGGCGCGCCGTGCTGCGGGCGTCATTCAACCCAATTCCTGAAAGACAGATCATGAACATCTCCCGTCTTCTGCAGGCCTCTTTCGGCCTGGCCTTCCTGCTTGGCACCGCCGGACAGTCCCTCGCGGACACCAAGCCCATTTCGCTCTTCCTGTTCTCCCCCGTACAGACCTCGAAGCCCGCGGATTCGATCACCGGGCTTCGCCTGGGCCTGATCTATGGCGACAATGCCTCGGTCACCGGTTTCGACTGGGGTCTGGTCAATCACCTGAGCGGCGACCTGACCGGTCTGCAGAACTCGGCCTGGGGCCATATCGAAGGCAACCTGACCGGCATCCAGTGGAATTTCCTGGCCAGCATCGCCAAGGGCAATGTGACCGGCATCCAGGGGGCGATCTACAATCAGGCCGGCAACATCGAGGGAATCCAGATGGGCTGGGTCAACCGGGCCAACAAGGTCAAGGGGCTCCAGCTGGGCGTGCTGAACATGACCCAGTCGATGAACGGCCTGCAGATCGGTCTGGTCAACGTGATCAAGCAGGATGGTGCCTTCCCGGTATTTCCCATCGTCAACTGGTCCTTCTGACCGGAATCGACGTGAGCTCACACCCCGCTCCCGAGTTTCCCGAAGAGTCGGCACCCGCGCGTCTGCTGGTGGCGGCTCGCGCCTGCCTCGTGGAGCGCGGGCATGCGGCCTGCTCGGTCAAGCTGATCGCCACCCAGGCGGGAGTGAACCATGGGCTGGTCCACCATTACTTCGGCTCCAAGGAAGGGCTGTTCGCGGCCATGCTGGACCAGCTGGACCAGGAAATGGACCAGCAGTCGGTGGACGCGGACACTCCCCTGGACCTGCAGGAGTTCCTGCTGGACATCGTCTTCGTCCGGGCTCCACTTCTGAACGAGATCCATGGCCTGGCCCGGCAGCATCCCCAGATCCGCGAGCGCTTCGCGCGTTTTCTCGAGCGTCGTCGCAATCAGATCGGGGAGCTGCTGGGCCTGGAAGACCCCCAGCGACTGCGCCTCTTCACCGCCATGGTGCAGGGACTGGCCATGCAAAGCCAGGTCGAGCGCAACCTTCCTCTCTATTCCCTCGTAGAAAGCATGGTCCGGCTCTTCGGCCGACAGGGGGGGGCGACTCCCGGACCGGTGCCACCCAGCGTGCCGACACCGGAAACACCCCGATCCTGAGCCTGCGGAAGCTGTCCAAAGGGGCAGCTTGCCGGACAAATCATTAGGTTGGGCCGGTCCGGAATCTCCGGCATCGCCCGATCCTGCCCATGGTTCGACAACCACCAAATCCGGAAGGCATCCAATGACCCTCCCAGCCAGAAGATCTTCCAGCGGGCTGTGCATGCTGCTGCTGGCGCTTGCCTGCCTGGTGTCCCGCCCCGCGCAGGCCGAGGATCCGGCGACCCTGATCAAGTTCGCCACGGTGGCGCCCCGCAATTCCACCTGGATGAACATCATGGAAGAGCTGGATACCGAAGTCCGCAGCGCCACCGCCAATCGGGTGGGATTCAAATTCTACCCGGGCGGAGTCCAGGGCGACGAGCTGGACGTGATCCGCAAGATCAAGATCAACCAGATCCAGGCCGCTGGTTTCACGGGGGTCGGGCTGGGCGCCATTCAACCGGCCGCCCGGATCCTTGACCTGCCCTTCCTGTTCACCACGGCCGAACAGGTCGATGCGGTGCGCGAAGGCATGTTCGACCGTTTCGCCTCGCTGTTCCGCGAGAAGAATTTCGAACTGCTGGGTTGGGCCGAAGTGGGCTTCGTGCACTTCTTCAGCCAGCAGCCGATCCGCACTCTGGATGATCTGCGTCAGCAGAAGATGTGGCTCTGGGAAGGTGATCCGCTTGCCAGCGCCTACTTCAAGGAACTGGGTCTCAAACCCGTGCCCCTGGCCCTGCCCGATGTGCTGACCAGTTTCCAGACCGGATTGATCAATGCGGCCTATGCCTCGCCCTATGGCGCCAGTGTGCTGCAGTGGCAGAGCCGTGTGAATCACGTGAGCGATCTGGCCATGGCCAACGCCAGTGGTGCCGTCCTGGTGAGCGACAAGGCCTGGAACAAGCTCAGCGCCGCCGATCAGGCCACCGTGCGCCAGATCGCCCGCAAGCACCTGCGCCGCCTGACCCTGGAAAGTCGCCGCGAGAACCAGGAAGCCATGGATGCCTTCCTCAAGGCGGGCATCACCCAGATCAACAGCAGCGAAAGCGAGCACGCCCGCTTCGAGGAAATCGGTACACGAGTCCAGAATGCTCTGGCCGGCGACCTCTACAGTCGGGAACTGCTCAACGACGTGCGCCAGGCCCTTGCCGGCGCGGCCGGGAACTGAGTTGCTGAAGCTGATCCTGAGCTTCAGGCGTGGCCTGGAATGGGTCGAGGTCATGGTGCTCTGCCTCTTGGTGGCGGGTCTGGCCGGTCTCTCCTTCCTGCAGGTCGTGTTGCGCCTGGCACATGGCGGTCTGCTCTGGGCCGACCCGCTGATTCGCCATGGGGTACTCTGGATCGCCTTCGTGGGTGGGGCGCTGGCCACCAGCCGCACACGGCACATTTCCATTGACGCGCTGGGACGGCTTGTCACGGGCACGGGGCGGCGCTGGCTGCATGTGGGCATCTCCGCGGTGGGGCTCTGGATCACATTGCGACTCTGCGCGGCCGCACTGACCTTCCTCGAGATCGAGCAGGGCGCCGGTGAGTCCGTGGCCGGCATTCCCCACGACGTGATCATTCTGATCATTCCCGTTGGCTTCGCCCTGATCGCCCTGCACTTCGTGCTCGAGATCCTGCTGGGCCTGCTGGGGCACCTGCCCGTCCGGGAGGAAACCCCATGATCCAGGGGCTCCTGATCGCCTTGATGGCCCTGCTGGGCGTCCCGCTGTTCGTGATCATCGGCTGGATCGCCCTGCTGGCCTTCACCAGCGCCGAGATCGACACGGCCGCGCTGATCATCGAACTGTACCGCATGGCCAGCCAGCCCGTGCTGGTGGCGATTCCGCTCTTCACGGTGGCCGGGTTCCTGCTGGCCGAATCCGGCTCTCCGGCGCGCATCATCCGTCTCAGCCGGGCCGCGCTCTCCTGGCTGCCAGGTGGACTGGCGGTGGTCAGCCTGATCGCCTGTGCCGTGTTCACCGCCTTCACCGGAGCCAGTGGTGTCACGATCATCGCCATGGGCGGCCTGCTCTTTCCGATCCTGATCAAGGAAGGCTACCCGGAACGCTTCACCCTGGGTCTGATGACCACCAGCGGCAGTCTGGGGCTGCTGTTTCCTCCCAGCCTGCCGATCATTCTGTACGGCCTTGTGTCCGGTGTGTCCATTGACGGACTGTTTCGCGCGGGGCTGCTGCCCGGACTGCTGATGCTGCTGATCCTGGGGGGCTGGGCGATTCACGTGTCGCGTGGAGCCAACATTCCCCGCCCGGCCTTCAGGCTCAGTGAACTGCTGGCGGCGTTGCGTGAAGCGATCTGGGAGCTGCCGCTGCCCTTCCTGGTGCTCTGGCTGATCTACGGGGGCATCGTCACTCCCGCCGAGGCCGCCGCGGTCACCGCGTGTTACGTGCTGCTGGTGGAAGTGCTGGTCTATCGCGACATCCCCGTGCGCAAGTTGCCCGGCATCGTCGGTGAAAGCATGACCCTGGTGGGGGCCGTGCTGCTGATTCTGGGTGTGGCGCTGGGCTTCACCAACTACCTGGTGGATGCGGAAGTGCCCCAGAGCCTGCTGGCCTGGATGCAGGGCTGGATCACCTCGCCCGTGATGTTCCTGATGGTGCTGAACGTCTTCCTGCTGCTGGTCGGTTGTCTGATGGACATCTTCAGCGCGATCATCGTGGTGGTGCCCCTGATCCTGCCGGTGGCCGAATCCTACGGAGTGGATCCGCTGCACCTTGGGGTCATCTTCCTGGCCAACCTGGAAATCGGCTACATGACTCCGCCCGTGGGACTGAACCTCTTCATCGCCAGTTTCCGATTCAAGCGCCCCGTGCTGGAGTTGTACCGGGCCAGTTTCGTCTACCTGCTGCTGCTGCTGGTGGCCCTGATGATCATCACCTGGGTTCCCTGGCTGTCACTCTGGCTTGGATACTGGGGGGCTTGAGATGAGTCACATTCCCGTCCGTCCATTGCGCTCCTGGGCCACTCTGCTGCTGGTGCTGGGGCTGTGCTCGCTGCTGGCGGCCGATCACGGCCCCCGTCAGCACGCCCTGGATCTCTGGATGACGTACAGGGACGCCGACGCCGCGGCGGCCTTCGAGAAGCTGGGCGGAGATCCGATCGCCCGGCTCAATTCCCTCCAGATTCGCGCGATGGCCCTGATTCGCGAGCTGGAAGCCGGGCCCGACAATGCGCGGGCCATGGCCATTCGCCAGGAGCTGCGCACCATGGGCCGCCAGTGCCAGACAGTGGGCAGCAACGATCGCACGATCCGGTTCCTGGCCAGCCATCATGGCGGGCGCCTGCTGTTGGCCGCCGGTGACACACTGGCCGCACTGGGCGCTCTGAAGTCCGCGCGCTCGCTGGATCCGGGCAACCAGCAGAATGGGCGTCTGCTGCTGGTGGCCACGGAAAAGCTGGGCAGCCCGACCGACCTGGAAACCGCGGCTCGGCAGCAGCTCAAGGACCGGCCGGACAATCCCTGGTGCTGGTGGTTTCTGGGCAAGGCGCTCCAGCGTCAGGGCCGACAGGCCGAGGCACTGGATCAGTGGCGCCAGGGCCTGGAGGTGTTTCCCCTGCGGCCGATGCTGGAAGCCGCGATCCGCGAAGCGGGCCCGCGTGACCCGGCCCGCAGTCGCGCCTGGCTGGAAACGCTGGCACGACGCTATACCCATGTCTACGACGACAGTCTGTTGCACGGATTCGCCCGGGCCCAGGGCGTGGAACACCTGCTGGCCGGCCTGCCCAGCGTCACCTCATTGCGCGAGCGCGAAAACAGGGGATTCCCGCAGTTCTTTCCGGTGGGGCGCGAGTGGGAGTACGCCGTGTCCTTCGGCATCATTCCGCTGGGCAGTCTGATCGTGGGTGTGCGTGGCGAGGAAACGATTCCCGACAGCGGGGGCCGCAAGGCGATGCGCGTGTACTACAAGATCGACAGCAATCCGATCTACACCTGGCTGATCGACCTGCACGACGAGTACGAGTCGTTGATTCCCCTGCATTGCCTGCACAGCCTGGAGTTCAACCAGTTCAGCACCGAAGGCAACGACCGCTACGAGAACAAGTACCGCAGCGATTTCCAGCGGGGCGAGATGTCCATTCGTGGATATCACAAGGCCGGGGATGTGCACATCGAGACCCTGCCCCTGGCCCAGGAGGTCTTTGACGGCCTGTCGCTGCTCTATGCGGCACGGCGCCAGGTGCGCGAGAACACCTACGGGCCCGTGCTGACGGTCGTGGATGAGGAAATGCACCGCACCCTGATCGAGCCCGACGGACGCGACGAGATCAAATTGGGCAATCGCCGCCAACCGGTGATCATGGTCCACGGACTGGCCGACTACCAGGGCATCGCGGGCCTGACGGGTGAATTCTGGGGCAGCTTCACCGATGATGCCAAGGCTCTGCCCGTGGAGGCCAAGTTCCAGATCAAGGTCGGGCGCATCTCCTTGAAGCTGAAGGATACGCGTGATCGCTGAATGACCGGCTCCGGAAGGCGGACACGTCACAGGATCGACTCAGGAAAGACCCATGCACAACAAGATCGTCAGCTTGAGCGAGGCCGTGGCCTGGCGCCTTGACCGCCTGCAGCGCCAGGAACGGGTGGTGTTCACCAACGGGGTATTCGACCTGCTGCATGCGGGCCATGTGGAGTACCTCACCCGGGCTCGTCAACTGGGCGATGTGCTGATGGTGGGCCTGAATTCCGATTCCAGCGTCCGGCGCCTGAAGGGCATCTCACGCCCGCTGTCCAATGAGGAAGACCGGGCTCTCGTGCTCTCGGCCCTCGAGATGGTCGACCGCGTGGTGCTGTTCTCCCAGGACACCCCACGCGAGCTGATTCTGGAGTTGCGCCCGGACATTCTGGTCAAGGGGGCCGACTACAGCATTGACACCATCGTGGGTGCCAGCGACGTGATCGCCGCCGGAGGAAAGGTCGAAACCGTGGCCCTGCGGGAGGGACGCAGCAGCAGCGGGCTGATCGAACGCATTCTCAGCGGCCAAGGCATCCGATTGCCCGACGATCCAGCCGTCAATCTCCCTTGAAATGCTAGCTTGGCGGGCGTTCAATGTTGCCCGCCTTGCCGCCACCCGGCCAGCTCGCGCCCGGGCACACTCCGGTCCCCATCCGGCTGGCCCTCTCACACCGAGACCCAAGGGCCGAGCCCAGCCCCGAGGTGTTCCATGCTTCAAGCCTATGCCGTCCCGGTTCCCGTGAATGAAGCCGTGCGCTCGTATGCGCCCGGCAGTCCCGAACGCCGCGCGATCCGACTCAAGCTGGCCGAGTTGCGCACCAGCACCCCGGACATCCCCCTGTTGATCAATGGAGTCGAAAGGCATACGGACACGCGGCGCAAGGCCGTGATGCCCCACAATCATGCCCATGTGCTGGCCAATTGCAGCCTGGCCTCGCCGGCCGAGGCCAGCGAAGCCATCGCGGGTGCCATGGCCGCCCTTCCCGCCTGGGCCGCCATGTCCTTCGAAGACCGGGCCGCCATTTTCCTGCGGGCCGCCGATCTGCTCAGCGGGCCATACCGCGACGAGATCAACGCCGCCACCATGCTCTGCCAGAGCAAGACCGTGTTCCAGGCCGAAATCGATGCCGCCTGCGAGCTGGCCGATTTCCTGCGTTTCAATGTGTTCTTCGCCCGCCGCATGATGGACGAGCAGCCGATCAGCCCGGAAGGCATGTGGAATCGCCTTGAGTACCGTGGGCTCGAAGGCTTCGTCTTCGCGATCAGTCCCTTCAACTTCACCTCCATCGGCGGCAACCTGCCCACCAGCCCGGTGCTGATGGGCTCGGTGGCCATCTGGAAGCCGGCCACCACGGCCATCTACAGCAACTGGGTCTTCATGCGCCTGATGCGCGAGGCGGGACTGCCCGCCGGTGTGATCCAGTTTCTGCCCTTCGCGGGCGGCACCTGCAGCGATGTGATCCTGGCCCACCCCGACCTGGCCGGCATTCATTTCACCGGTTCCACGGGCGTGTTCAACAGTTTCTGGAAGACCGTGGGTGCCAACATGGACACCTACCGCAACTATCCTCGCATCGTGGGGGAAACCGGCGGCAAGGACTTCATCTTCGCCCATTCCAGCAGCCCCGTGAAAGCGCTGGCAACGGCCATGGTACGCGGGGCCTTCGAGTACCAGGGGCAGAAGTGCTCGGCGGCCAGCCGGGCCTACATTCCCAGCAGCCTCTGGCCCGCGGTCCGTGACGAGGTGGGTCGCCAGCTCAAGGAAATCCGGATGGGCGACCCCGAAGACTTCGGCAATTTCGTGGCGGCCGTGATCGACGCCAATGCGTACTCCAGCATCAAGGGCTACATCGATCATGCACGTGACTCCAGTGATGCCGAGATCATCTTCGGAGGACACTGCGACGACACGGTGGGCTGGTTCATCGAGCCCACCTTGATCCAGGCTCACACTCCGGACTACCTGAGCATGCGTGAAGAGATCTTCGGGCCGGTCCTCAGTGTGTACGTCTACGAAGACGCGGCTTACGAAGAGACGCTGGCGATCGCCGACCGCACCAGCCCCTACGCCCTGACGGGTGCGGTCTTCGGACAGGATCGGCAGGCCGTGGCACTGGCCGCGCGTGTGCTGCGCAACGCGGCGGGCAACTTCTACATCAACGACAAGCCCACGGGCGCGGTGGTCGGCCAGCAACCCTTCGGCGGAGCGCGCAAGTCGGGCACCAATGACAAAGCTGGCAGTGCTTACAACCTGATGCGCTGGACCAGCATCCGCACGATCAAGGAAACCTTCTGCGCCGCCGAGCATTTCGCCTATCCGTTCCTGTCAAGCGAAGAGTAGACTCTTCGGGGACGCGAACTCAGTTGTGATACCAGAAGAGGGGAGCCCGGCTCCCCTCTTTTTTTGATTGCGCTGTTCAATTCCGAAGGATACTGACCGATGATGAACAGTCGGATATTCCGTGGTGTTCGGAATTGGATTCCACACCTAAATCGAAGTTTTGCAATACGCGGAAGTTTGGACATTGGCAGCTGTTGACGGCTGGGCATGAATTTTGCCTTGACGTCACCGGCGATCGACGGATGTTCGAATCGCCCCTGTCCGATTCGCTGTCCGGCGGACCGGGCGGACCCCGTTCCCAACCTGCTCTTCCCGGATGAGTGCAAACCTGACTGCGCAAGCGGTCCGGGATCTGGCTGTGCTGCGTGGCAAAGAAGCAGGGTCGACTTGCCGCATTCAATCTGGCTGCTCTGGTTGATCCATCATCTCGGATCTGGCCGGAACGGCCGAAAGAACTGGAGACGCTTCCGCATCGGATTGGCCTCGGCCCCAGCGGCACTCCTGCGGAGAACTCATCACCACCATTCACCGAATCTGTTTCTGAATCTGATGTGCGGGACTGCCAAAGCAGCTCCCGGGGGTACAAAACGACTTGGAGGAATTGCATGAAGAAGAGTTTAGTGTTGGGGCTGTGTACCGTTCTGGTCGCGGGCTTCGCCCAGGCTGACCAGTATGACGACATGGTCACCAAGGGACTGATCACGCCCGAAATTGCCGTGGCAAAGCGTCTTGCGGTCCAGGAAGCCGCTGTCAAGGCACCTGAAGTGATTGTCACGTCCAAGGCCCTTACCGGCACGGCGACTCCCGTCAAGTCTGCGGATCAGCGCGTTCGTCCTGAAACCACCCGGTCCACCCCTCGGGTTGTGGGACCCCTGATTGCGCCTGAGCTGATCAGCAATCGTGCGCCCGGCAATCTGAGTGCGGCCGAACTGGAAATCCAGGCACTGAAGTCGATCGGTGCCGAGGTTCCGGCCTACCTGTACGAGACCGTCAACGCCGAACATGGCATCGTGCCGCAGCGCGACCCTGAAGTCGATCCCTCCCGTCAGGGTGGCGACGACATCGCTGCCGCAGTGGTCATTCCGTCGTTGCCTTACAGCAACTCCGGCACCACCGTCGGATATACCAACGACTATGATTCCGAATGCCCCTACACGGGCAGCACCTCTCCGGACGTGGTGTATTCCTTCACCCCCGGCGCGAATGTGACGGTGGATCTGACTCTCTGCGCCGGAGCCACCAATTACGATTCGAAACTGTACGTCTTCGCTGATTCGCCGGCCACCGTGGTGGCGTGCAACGACGACGCATGTTCGTCTCCTGCATTCGCCAGCTACGTGAGCCAGCTGGTCGGGGTCAACCTGACCGCGGGAACCACCTATTACATCGTGGTCGACGGCTATGGCGGACAGTCGGGCAGCTACTTCCTGGACATCACTGAAGGCGCTCCGCCCTGTGTCGATCCCGGTTGCCCTGCCGGGTACACCGTCGCCGAGCTGGAAGGTGCCTGCGATGACACCAACGGCGGTTGCAATGCCGCCGTGCCGGCCTACGAGTCGCTGGGCTTCGGCGATGCCGTCTGCGGCACCACCTGGGCCGATGTCAACCGTGACACCGACTGGTACGAAGTATTGCTGCCCGAGGATGGCATCATCGATATCACCTTGGCTGCGGGTTGCGTGCCGATGAACGCCTATGTTCTCAACACGGACTGCGATGCCCTGACGGTTCTTGGTTCCGCCGTGGCCCTTCCGAATGGCACGGGAACCGGTGTGAGCGAGTGCCTGCCTGCCGGCCAGTACTATGTGTTCGCCGGCCCCGGCGACGCCGTTGGCGGCATCTTCACCGGCTTCCCCTGTGATGCCATGAACCCCTGGCACTATGGTATCGAAGTCAATTACACGCCCTGCGAGTATGCTCCTCCCTGTGATACCTTCGTGAACAGCCCGATCGACCCCTTCACGGGCGTGAGCCTGACGGGCGTGAGCACTGTGGGTGCCCCCGACATTCTGGACCTGGGCAACGGCCAGGTCGGCTACAACTTCACCGCCGCCGACTGGTTCACCCTGGACGTGAACACCTGCCTGGCTGGTACCGCTTTCGACACCGATTCCTACCTGTTCTACGGCGACCCCTGCACCGACGGTGTGGCTGTGCTGTACAATGACGGTTCCTGCGAGCTGACCGCCTTCGCCACCAACTTCGTGAGCGAGTGCCTGCCCGGTGGAAACTACACCCTGGTGATCGGTGGTTTCAGTTCGGGCGACGAAGGACTCTTCGACATCGACATCAACGCCGCCCTGTGCAGCTGCGCTCCCGTGGAATGCGTGGGAACCAGCGAGATGGAGCCCAACGACGGCTGTCCTGATGTCAACGGTGCCGAGTGCGGGACCACCTATTGTGGAACGGTCAGCGCCACCTATGATGTCAACGAGACCCTTGTCTACGACGTCGACTTCTATGAACTGATTCTGGGCACCTCGTCGATCCTTGACATCACGGCCAACGCCGATGGCGCCGACCTGCTGCTGTCCTTCCTGAGTGGCGACTGCACCACCATCACGGACCAGGCCAATGTTACCGGCTACTGTGGCAGCGAGAGCCTGACCACCGATTGCCTGCCCGCTGGCGTGTACTACGTGGCTGTCAGTGCTCTGGGTTATTGGGTGGATACCACGGGCAACTACAGCCTGAACGTGACCTGCACTCCCTGCGAGATCATCGATCCCTGCACCAACGTCACCGACCTGACCCTGCCGGTGGTCGATCTGCTGGGCAGCACCGTGGACTCGGGGAACCTCTTCGGCAACGCCGCCAATGATGTGATCTACAGCTTCACGGCCGACACCGACTGCGATGTGATCGTGTCCCTGTGCGGCAGCTCCTATGACACCTATCTGCGTGCCTACGACACCACCAGCCCCTGTGACGGCGGAGTCGAGTTCACCTGCAACGACGACGCCTGCGGTCTGCAGTCCGAGCTGACCTTCCCGGTCGTCAGCGGTACCACCTACTTCGTGCTGGTGGAAGGCTTCAGCAGCAACAACGGCGACTACATCCTGAACATCGCCTGCGCGGCCCCGCCCGTGGATCCCTGCGATCCCATCCTGGGCCTGAGCATTCCCGCGGTGGATGTGATGGGCAGCACCTCGAACACGGCCGACATCTATGGTGGTCTGGCCAATGAGGTGGTGTACGAGTTCGTGGCTCCCTACAGCTGCGACCTGAACGTCAGCCTGTGCGGCAGCAGCTTCGACACCTACCTGTACGTGTTCGAAGGTACCAGCCCCTGCGATGGTGGCACGGACTTCGCCTTCAACGACGATTTCTGCGGCCTGCAGTCCGAGCTCACCTTCCCGATGGTGGGCGGCACGACCTATTACATCGTCGTTTCCGGTTTCAGCTCGAACAATGGCGATTTCATCCTGAACGCCTCCTGCCCGGTTCTGCCCTGCGACCCGGTCACCGACCTGTCGGTGATCAAGCAGGGTGGCAACGTGATCCTGAACTGGACGCCGGTCGCCGGTGCCACCGAGTACAAGATCTACGAGTCGGCTGACGCCTACACTCTGGGAACCCTGATTGACACCATTCCCGGCACGAGCGCCGGTTATGTGATCAGCGGCCCCAAGAAGTTCTACACCGTGGTCGTGGTCTGTCCCTAGTCCCGACCTGATGGTCGAACCGGATTCGGTTCCGGTCCGATTCTGATTGCGACCCCCCGTTCTCTCCGGAGAGCGGGGGGTCCGTTTTGTTGTACACACCGCGCAGGTCGGATCTGATCTGTCCAGTATGCCTGACAGCCACCGGGAAAACTGCGGGATCCTGGTGATCACCTGCTGCGTGTTGGGCCGAGAGTGCGGATCTTGGCGTCATGGATGTCTCACTTTCCACTCCCGGTCTGCCGGATCCGCTGGAACTGGCGGTGCGCATGGCCATTCGCCTGCCACGCAGGATCAAGCGCTTCCTGTTGTCGCGCCTGCCTGCCCAGTCCCTGGACACACTTCTTGACGGAGTTCCGCTGGGTCGCAATGCGCGCGTCGAACTCGAGCGCATTCTGAGTGGCCCGGAACTTCCACGAACGATCGGCGCTCTGGAGCGTGGTGAGATGCACCTCCTGCTGCCCGGGTCGCCGAACTGGCCAGCATTGCTGGAGGAGATGCCAGATCCCCCGATGGCGCTGTTCGCCCGGGGAAGGCCCGACCTGCTGGCCAGGGATTCGGTGGCCGTGGTCGGCACCCGTCGCCCCCTTCCACAGGCCGGAAAGCTGGCGGAGCAGCTGGGCGAGCTCCTGGGTGGCCTGGGGTTGCTCTGTGTGAGCGGGGGCGCAATGGGTGTTGACAGCCGCGCACACGCTGGTGCGGGACCAGCCCGGACATGTGCTGTACTGGGCTGCGGGCTGGACTGGATCTGGCCCAGGGAAAATCGGGCTCTTCTGGAAGCGATCGGCCGCGAGGGAGTGCTGCTCAGTGAGTACCCGCCCTGGTTCCAGGCCCAGACCTGGAGTTTTCCCCGGCGCAACAGACTGATCTCCGGCCTGTCGCGCGCGGTGATCGTGGTGCAGGCTCCGGCACGCAGCGGGGCGCTGATCACCGCCGCAACGGCCCTCGATCAGAACCGGGAACTCTGGGTCTGTGCGGGCCCCTGGGAAGACGCCGCCTGGGAGGGGTCACACCGCCTGATCCGTGAGGGTGCCCGTCTGCTGGGCAAACGGGACCATGTGCTCGAGGAGCTGGCCACACTCCCGCTCAAGGCGCGCTTGCGGCCGCCGGAGACGGAGCGGCGGTCGGACCATGCATCCAGCATGCGGGACCCGGAACAAGGTCGGCTGCTGGGGCAGGAGTGGGCAAGGACCCTGTTGCGGCATCTGGACCCTCCGCCCACGCTGGACCTGCTGGCGCAACGGCTGGGCATGCGAGCGGGCGAATTGACCGGCAAGCTGCTCGAACTGGAATTGGCGGGGCTGGTCAGTCATCAGCCAGGAGATCGCTGGATCCGGTTGGAGCCGGGGCACTGAATCGTCAATGTCCGGGCATGGCGGAACCCCGGTGCCCTTTGCCCCGTCTACGCTACATTGGCGCGGCCAAAGCGGATTTCAACGGGAGGCCCAACGCCCGCTTTTGCCTGAGCTGCACTGCTGCAGCCCACCTGTTCGATCGCGGCCGCCCCTTCCCAGTTCAGGACCGCGAATGCATCCCACGTCGAAAGGACTTTCCATGCGCAAGCTGCTGCTGTGGGTAGGTATTCCCCTGCTGCTGATAACAACCGTCTTCATCTTTCGCGACAACGGCGAAGGCCAGGCCTCCGGGGGCAACATTCTGGCCAGCCTGGACAAGATCCGCACGATCCTGAGCATCGTGCGCGAATATTATGTGGAAGAGCCCGATCTGGACAAGCTCGTCGATGCGGGCATCAGCGGCATGCTGCAGGAACTGGATCCTCACAGCACCTACATCCCGGCCTCCGAACTTCAGCAGGTCAATGAGGAGTTCCGTGGCGACTTTGACGGAATCGGCATCTACTTCGAGATCCGCAACAAGCTGATCACCGTGGTCAGCGCCATCCCGGGGACGCCCAGTGATCGACTGGGGCTCTCGCCGGGCGACATGATCGTGGAGATCGAGGGCGAGAGTGCCTACGGATTCACCAATGACCAGGTCCAGAAGAAGCTCAAAGGGCCACGTGGCTCGGTGGTCAACATCACCGTGAGACGCCCGGGTCTCGACGAAACTCTCGACTTCAGCATTACCCGCGAGAAGATTCCGATCTACAGCGTGGACTCCGCCTTCATGCTGGACGACAGGACCGGCTATATCCGCCTGACCCGTTTTTCGGCCACGTCCGAAGAGGAAGTGGTGGCGGCACTTGATTCGCTGGAGGCTCAGGGCATGACCCAGTTGCTGTTCGATCTGCGCGGCAACACGGGCGGATTCCTCCAGCAGGCCTTCAAGCTGGCCGACCTCTTTCTGCCCGGCGGACAGACCATCGTCTCCACACGCGGGCGCCTGAAGCAGTTCGATGAATCGCTGGTGTCCACGGACGAGACCACCCGTCCACGCTGGCCCGTGGTGATGATGATCAACCAGGGCAGCGCCTCGGCCAGCGAGATCCTCAGCGGTGCGATCCAGGACCTGGACCGCGGGCTGGTGGTGGGCGAGACCAGTTTCGGCAAGGGCCTGGTCCAGCGGCAGTTCGACTTCAACGACACCAGCGCCGTGCGTGTGACCATCGCGCGGTACTACACGCCCAGCGGGCGGTTGATCCAGCGGCCCTACGACGGCGGCCTGATGGACTATTACCGCGAAGGCTACGACGATGTGGACAACAATCTGGATGAAGATTCGACGGCGGTCAAGCCCGTGTACTACACGCGTGCCGGGCGCAAGGTCTACGGCGGGGGTGGCATCACTCCCGATGTCCGCATCCGTGGCGGACGTCTCACTCCGTACCTGAGCCGCCTGCGCACCAACCGGGTCTTCTTCGACTGGGCCAACGAGCGCTGGACCGAACCCGGACCCGAGCGCAACCGCCTGCAAGCTGCGGGCTTCGAATCTTTCCTGACCGGCTGGCAGCCCGATGAGGCGCTGATCGAAGAAGTGCGTCTGCTGGCCGATGCCAAGGTGCCCTTCGTGGCCGAGGACTGGGAGAAGGACATTCACTGGGTGAAGGCTTACATCAAGCGCGAGATGGCCCGGGTGATCTGGGGCCGTGATGAATCGAGGCGCGTGGATTCGGCCGACGATCCGGTGATCGTCGAATCGCTGCTGCTCTTCGATGAAGCGGCGAGAATCGCCCGGCTCAAATGATGTGACACGCCGGAATGACCGCGCGGAGGCCGGTCCGTGCAGGCCGATTCCAAAGCTGGAGCGGGGAAGGCCGGGCGGTGTCCAGATTGACTCCGGAAGGGTCAAGTAGTACTTTCGCGCTTCCTTCTGCTTCCGGGTTCGCCCGGGGGCCCGACCGAGATCCGGCAGACCTGACTCCAGCGATTTCCGGGAAGCGGGCAACCTTGTCAGGGATGCTCTTTCCGGGACCACGAAACCGACACCTTAAGCACACGGGGGCGTGCGCCGGTTCACCGGCCGTCCGTCATCCGTCGATCAATCCTGCATTCCATCGGGAGGCGCATCAACATGCTGAAGTATTTCGAACAGGGTGGCGGCTTCATGTGGCCCATTCTGATCATCCTCTGCCTGGGCATCATGATCATCGTGGTCAAGAGCATCACCCTGACCATGCAGTCCACCAACGCCAAGGCCTTCACGCGCAAGATCCATGACGCGCTGCGCAGTGGCGGAGTCGACGCGGCCACGGAGATCTGCGCCTCCACCCGCGGCCCGGTGGCCTCCATCGTACACGCCGGTCTGCTGCGTTACGACCGTGGTCTGGACCATGTGGAGAAAGCCATCGTGAACGCCGCCTCCATCGAGATGGCCTTCCTCGAGCGCGGGCTGATCTGGCTGTCCACCTGCACGGCTCTCGCCCCCATGTTCGGCTTCCTCGGAACGGTGTGGGGCATGGTGCGCGCCTTCGACGAAATCGAGAAGGCCAACGACATCAGCCCGGCCATTGTGGCGGGCGGTATCAAGGTCGCCCTGCTGACCACCGTGTTCGGTCTGATCGCCGCCATGGTGACCCAGTTCTTCTTCAATGCCTTCAACGCCAAGATCAACAGCCTGGTGCTTGACATGGAAGAAAGCTCCGTGGAGCTGATCGAGTCCCTGATGGAAGTGGCTTCCACGAAGAAGTAATCGAGCCCTTCCGGGTTCAGAACCGAAGGCAGGACCATGCTTCTTGAAAAACGCCGCAAGATTGAATCCGAGATTCCTGCCGCGTCCATGGCCGACATCGCCTTCCTGCTGCTGGTGTTCTTTCTGGTGACCACCACCATCGATCAGGACAAGGGTGTACCCCTGACCCTGCCCGAGATTTCGGAAGAACCACCGAAAGTGCTGAACAAGGACAAGGTCCTGAACATCCTCGTCTCGAATGCGGGCGAGATCATGATCAACGATGCCGTCCTTGACCAACGTGGCCAGCTGCGCAGTGAAGTCAAGAACTCCCTGGAAGAACTGGGGCGGGACGCTGAAGGCAAGTATGAGAAGATCGTCTCGATCAAGACCCAGGCCGAAACTCTCTACGACGATTACATCTTCGTGCTCGACCAGGTGAAAATGGCCGGTGCCACCAAGATCTCCATCGCAGAGCCGGAGGAGTAGGCGTGAAAATCAAAAAGAAGACCCAGACCAAGGCGGAAATCTCGACGGCATCCATGCCCGACATCGTGTTCATGCTGCTGATTTTCTTCATGGTGGTCACCACGTTCAAGCAGTTCGATGGTCTGCCCGTGCGCATCCCCTCGGCCGAGTCCACCCAGAAGATCGAAGTGGGCAAGCGCGACCTGGCCTACATCTGGGTCGACAAGACCAACCGCCGCATGCTGGACGACCAGTTCGTGGCCATCGAAGACCTCTCCGGTCTGATCTACACCAAGCGCGTGGCGAACCCCAAGCTGGTGATCGCCCTCAAGGCGGATCAGAAGTCCCACATGAAGAGTGTCACCGATGTGCAGCAGGAACTGCGCAAGGCCTATGCCCTGCGTGTCAACTACACCACGCTGACCAAGTAGGGGGCTCCATGGAATACCACAAGAGACCCGAAGCCAACGTCAAGCTCAAGTACCAGGTCTTCTCGGAGCTGGGACTGGCGTTTGCGCTGGCCCTGTTCTGCGTGCTGTTCATCGTGTCCAAGCAGGTGCATGTGCAGGTGAAGCTGAAGGATTATGTGCCCGACGAGATCGAGGTCGAGCAGATCGACCAGACCGTCCAGCAGAAATCCGAACCTCGCCCGGCCCGTCCCTCCTTCACGGTGGCGGCCGCCGATGAAGATGTGGTGGAAGACGAGGAGATCGACTTCAACGAAGACGAGGACTGGACCGCCGCTCCGCCGCCCCCGCCGCCCATGGACAATTCCGACGACGAGGTGGTCGATTTCTTCGCCATCGAGCAGCAGCCAGAACTGGTGGGCGGGAACGAAGCCCTGTACAAATTGGTGCGCTACCCGGAAATGGCCCAGAAGGCGGGTGTGGAAGGTGTGGCCCAGATCGGCTTCATCGTGGGTGCCGATGGCATCCCCCGCGAATTCACCGTGCTGGGCGAGCGCCCCAAGAACCTGGGCTTTGGCCAGGCCGCCATCGACGCCCTCTCCAAGATGACCTTCAAGCCCGGTCGTCAGCGAGATCGTTTCGTCAGCGTGCGCATGCAGCAGACGATCCGCTTCCAGCTGAACAACTGAGCCGCAGCAGACTCACTGACATTCACGGGGCCGTCCATTGGACGGCCCTTTTTTCATGCCGGACCGGATGTTTCCGGCACAGCCTTTGCTTCTATCGGGACCGTATACGAATCCACCAGGATTCATCATGGTTCTGGCGCAATTCGGCCCCGACTGCAGCAAATCGTCCTTCGAGCGCAGACGGGCGGCAGATTCAGGCGACTGCTGTCAAGGATTCTGACACTCGTCCGCTGGCGCTTCGGCACCGTGTGACGGCAGCCGGGCAATTGCCGGGCAAGTGGTTCCCCATTGCACGGGTCGTGCCGATGAGCACGGCGTGCAACCCAGCTTCCAGACCCGGGAGGCCCCATGAGAGTACGACACGCCCTGAATGCCGACCTGCACGAGCGCTACCTGATCCTGTGCGAACTGGGCCTCGCTCTGGCGCTGGCCATGGTCTGCCTCGTGTTCCAGCTGTCGCGCGAGCCCGCTTCCTCAGACTCGCTGGCCCACCATTGCGGGCTTGTCGACCCGACCTGGGTCGTGCCTGTGGCCACGCCCGCGGTCGAGCGCCCCAATCCACGGCCGGCGCGCCCCACCTTCGTCGTGTCCGCCCTCAGCGATGACCCCGAGCTCGAGCAGACCATCGACTATGCGGATCTGGGGGAGTGGCAGCCTGCCACTCTGCCGCCTCCTCCTTTCGAAGCCGAGGAGGAAGTGGTCGAGATCTTTCTGGTCGAGCGCATGCCCGTGCTGCTGGGCGGACTGGAATCGTTGCACCGTTCGGTGATCTACCCCGATCTGGCCCTGCGGGCCGGCATCGAAGGCCGAGCACTGATCGGTTTCGTGGTCGGCGTGGACGGCATTCCCCGTGACCTGCAGATCCTGCAGGAAGATCCTCCGCGATTCGGCTTCGGTGACTCCGCCATGAAAGCCCTGGCCTCCGCGCGTTTCATTCCCGGAAAACAGCGGGATCGGGACGTCGCGGTGCACATGCAGCAGGTGGTACGCTTCACTCTGCATTGACATGACAACGACCTGCTTGCCGGTTCAGAATGACCAGGGAACACGCTCTGGCTGCCGGCGGTAAGCATCGGGTCTTTCCATGAACCGTCCGGCCCTTGGCCGGTGCCTGGGGGGGGCCGCCCGACCCTGCGCTTCCTGACTGACCTCGGGTGGTCCCCCGCTTTCCTGCCCGCCTTTTTGATGCTGCGCCCCCCCACTTTCCCGGCGGAAAGCCCTATATTTTTCGCTTCATCCGATGCTGTGGAGCGGTCCGTCGTGCCGTGTCCACGGTTCCTTGTGCCACTCCTGACCGCAGGCCGGCTGCCGGCAGGTTGCTGGCACACCCGCCATTCACCAATCGTGCGAGGCCCCGGTGCTTCACAATCCCAACGTCATTTCGCTGCTCGTGCTGTTTCTCGTGGCTGGTTCCGTGTGTGCGGTCATGTTGCTGGCGGCCCGCCTGCTGGGCCCCAAGCGCATGAACAAAGTCAAGAGCCAGGCCTTCGAGTGCGGCATGGATCCCATCGGCTCGGCCCGTGAAGGTGGACTGCGTACCCGGTTCTACCTGGTGGCGATCTCCTTCATCGTCTTCGACATCGAGGCGATCTTCCTCTATCCCTGGGCGGTCAGTTTCAAGTCTCTGGGCGGTGCCGCGCTGGTGGCCGTCCTGATCTTCGTGCTGGCCCTGTTCGCCGGCTTGTTCTACGAAATCCGCAAGGGGGTGTTCACATGGAGGTAAGCCATGGCATGCCCGAGCCCTTCGTCACCACCAAGCTTGACAAAGTGATCGGCTGGGGGCGCAAGTACTCGATCTTCAACTATCCCTTCGTGACCGCCTGCTGCGGCATGGAATTCATGTCGGCCGCCTGCAGCCGCTACGACATGGACCGCTTCGGTGCGGGCCTGCCACGCTTCAGCCCGCGCCAGAGCGACGTGCTGCTGGTGGTGGGCACCATCAACCAGAAGATGGCTCCCGTGTTGCGTCAGATCTACGACCAGATGTGCGACCCCAAGTGGGTGGTGGCCTTCGGTGCCTGCACCGTGAGCGGTGGCCCCTACAACAACTACGCCGTGCTTCAGGGGATTGACCAGATCCTGCCCGTGGACATCTACATCCCCGGTTGCCCGCCGCACCCCGAGACGGTGCTGGACGGGCTGATCAAACTGCAGGCCAAGATCCAGAACCAGAAACAAGAGGTCTGAGATGAGCGAAGCCGTGGGCAACGACGCGGTCGCCCCGACCCCGCCGGACAATTCGCCGCCCCCCGTGATCGCCTCGCTCCAGCAAGCCTTCGCCAAGGATCTCGTCGAATGGCGCCAGGCCAAGGACATGCTGGAAATCCAGGTGCGCACGTCGGCCCTCGACGCGGTGGCGCGTCACCTGCGTGACACACCGGGTCTCGATTTCAATTTCCTGATTGACCAGACCGCCGTCGACTGGCTGGGGCAGCGCGAGGTGCGCTTCGAGCTGGTCTACCACTTCTGGAGCCTGGCACACCACCGCTACCTGCGCCTGCTGGCGCCCGTGGCCGAAGAGCGCTGCGAAGCCCCGTCGCTCTATGGCCTCTGGAAGGCCGCGGACTGGTACGAACGCGAGATCCACGAGATGTACGGCATCCGGTTCTCCGGGCACCCCGACATGCGCAAGCTGTTGATGTATCCCGAGTTCAAGGGCTGGCCGCTGCGCAAGGACTACAGCATGAAGGGCCGACAGCCACTGATCGGACCCGGGAGCAGGCAGGAGTAGATGAAACAGACCTCCGGCACCGCCACCGCTGCGGACATGCTGGCACCCGGCCAGCAATTGGAACACAAGTCGATGACCCTCAACGTCGGGCCCAGCCACCCGACGACACACGGCATCGTGCGCCTGCTGCTGCAGGTCGAAGGCGAAGAGATCATCTCCGCCGACGTGGAAATCGGCTACCTGCACCGCGGTTTCGAGAAGATGTGTGAAAACCATCCCTGGAACCAGTGCGTGGTATACGTCGACCGGCTGAACTACGTCTCGCCCATCATCAACGACATCGGCTATCACATGGCCGTGGAGAAGCTGATGGACATCGAGGTGCCCATCCGCGGTCAGTGGGTGCGTGTCCTCACCAGCGAGCTGATGCGCATCTGCGACCACCAGACCTGTCTGGCCGCCACCTGCATGGAACTGGGCGCCTTCACCGCGTTCCTGTATCTCATCAAGGGACGCGAACTGCTCTGGGAAATCCTCGAGCGGCTCTGCGGTGCGCGCGTCACCACCTCCTACAGCCGCATCGGGGGTCTCACCGACGACCTCTATCCCGACTTCGAGGCCCAGGTGCGCCAGGCGATCAAGGATTGTCGCGACATCAACGCCGAAGTCAACACGCTGATGACCGGCAACCGCATCTTCATCGACCGCACACGCGGCATCGGCGCCCTCAGCCGCGAAGACTGCATCAGCTACGGCTTCACCGGCCCGATGGCCCGGGCGGCGGGCATTGAAGTGGACGTACGCGCCCATTCGCCCTACCTGACCTATGGCCAGCTCGACTTCGAAATCCCGCTGTGCTCCAACGGCGACTGTTACGACCGCTATCTGGTGCGCTTCCATGAAATGGAGCAAAGCCTGCGCATCATCGAGCAGTGCTTCCAGAAGATGCCCAGCAGCGGCCCGGTAAGCGTGCAGGACTACCGCATCACCCCGCCGGCCAAGGAGCTGGTGTACTCGCGCATCGAAGAGCTGATGGCCCACTTCAAGCATCACATGTGGGGCCACATGATCGCCCCGCCTCCGGGCCAGCTGTATCACGCGGTCGAAGGCGGCAATGGCGAACTGGGGTTCTACCTGGTGTCCACGGGCGAAGAGCGGCCCTGGAAGGTGCGCTGCCGGCCACCGTGTTTCGGCATCACCCAGGCCATGCGCGAAATGATCGTCGGGCGCACCATTGGCGATATCGTTCCCATTTTCGGCTCCATCAACATGATCGGCGGCGAGCTGGACCGCTAGGTTCCGGTCCGGATTCTTGCAAGGAACAGGCATGATCACACTGGAAATCAACGGGAAATCCGTGCAGGTGGAACCGGGCACCCGAGTCATCGAGGCCTGCAAGCAGGCGGGTGTGCTGGTCCCCCATTTCTGCTATCACCCGGGCCTGCCCGTGGCCGGCAATTGCCGGATGTGCATGGTGCACATCGAGGAGCGTGGCCGCGGTCGCGTGGATGTGGCCTGCGTGGCTCCGGCATCCGAGGGCATGAAGGTCACCACCGAGACCGAGGCGGTGCTTGACGCTCGCAAGGGCGTGATGGAGTTCCTGCTGCTCAACCACCCCATCGATTGTCCCTATTGCGACTGCGCGGGCGAGTGCAAACTGCAGGATTACTTCGTGGAGTGGGGCGCTACCGAAGAAGGCAGCCGCCGCCTGACCATGCCCGTGCACAAGCCCAAGCGCCAGCCGATTGGCCCCACGGTCATGCTGGACTCCGAGCGCTGCGTGCTCTGCACCCGCTGCGTGCGTTTCTGCAAGGACATCACGGGCACCGCCGAGCTGGGCATCACCGAACGCGGCAGCCACAACACGCTGCATCTGGAAGAGGGCAAGGTTCTGGACAATGCCTATTCGGGCAATGTGGTCGACATCTGCCCTGTGGGTGCGCTCACCGACCGCGACTTCCGCTTCAACCGGCGTGTCTGGTTCCTCAAGAAGCAGGACAGCATCTGCCCGGGCTGCAGCCGTGGATGCAACACGGAAATTCACTTCGACCTCAAGCGCGACTACAAGCGCCACGAGGAGAGCAAGCGCGTCCATCGTCTGAAGCCCCGTTACAATGGGGCGGTCAACCAGTGGTGGCTGTGTGACGAAGGCCGCTACGGCTATCCTGAAATCGACCGCAACCGCCTGTTGACCCCGTTGCTCAAGGGCCCTGCCGGGCTGGTGGAGAGCGACTGGGAATCGGCACTGACGGCCGTGTGTGCCGAACTGGAGCAACACCGCAAGCATCCTGAATCGCTGGGTGTGCTGCTGAGCCCCCGGATGAGCAACGAAGCCCTGCTGGCGGCCGGCGCCCTCTTCGGCGACGGACTGAAGGCGGGTCTGATGGATTACAGCCTGGTCCAGGAAGTCCACGGTCAGGACGATGCGCTGCTCAAGCGGGCCGACCGGACCCCGAACCGGCGCGGAGCCGAGCTGCTGAAACTGAAGCGCGGCAATCTGCCCGCCGGTGAGCTGCTCAGCGGTCTGGCGCTGGACCGGCTGCGGGCGCTGGTCGTGTTCCGCTGGGATCTGGCCACTCTGCTCGAAGACCCTGCGCTGGCCGAATTCGCTCGGCTGCGCACCCTGATCGTGATCGATACGCATGTGCACGACTGGTTGCCCCAGACCGCCGTGGTGCTGCCCGCCGCCATGTACGCCGAGCAGGAAGGCAGCTTCACCAACTTCGAAGGCCGCGTGCAGCATTTCGGCAAGGCCTTCGAGCCCACGGGCGAGGCTCGTGACGAGGTGAGCCTGCTGCTGGAACTGGCCCGTCGGCTGGGTGTGCGCCCGGGTTTCAACAGCCTGAGCGGCATTCGCGAGCGTCTGGCCGGCCTGCTGCCCGGATACGCGGAAGCCAGACCGGTCACCCAGCGCAGCTCGATTCACGTGAGCAAGGAAGCCGCGCCCCGCTAGGCGCACACAGGGAGATTCCGCATGCACCCGATGCTCTTCGCCACTCTGGTGGCTTTGGCAAAAATCGTGCTGATCCTGTTCATGTTCATCATGGCCATCGCCACGTTGCTGACCTGGGCCGAGCGCAAGCAGAGCGCCGTGCTCCAGGATCGCATCGGGGCCAACCGGGCGGATTTCATGGGCTTCCGGCTCTGGGGCCTGCTGAACATCGCCGCCGACGGCATCAAGTCCTTCACCAAGGAAGACTGGGTTCCGCCCACGGGCAACCCCATCATCCACAATCTGGCGCCCTTCATCGGCCTCTTCGGAGCGATGGTCAGTTTTGCGGTGATCCCTTTCGGGCCGCCCCTGCAGCTCTTCGGACAGACCTTCACCCTGCAATTGGTCGATCTCAACATCGGCCTGCTGTACATCCTGGCCTTCGGCTCCATGGGCATCTATTCGGTGGTGCTGGCGGGCTGGAGTTCCAACAACAAGTTCGCCCAGCTGGGTGCCCTGCGCGGCATCTGCCAGATGATCAGCTACGAAGTGGTGCTGGGGCTGTCGCTGATTGGCGTGATACTGGTCACCGGCAGCGTGCGCCTGCCCGAGATCATCGCCTATCAGGGCCAGTACTGGCTGGGCGGCTGGATCCCCAAGTGGGGCATCTTCACCCAGCCTCTGGCCTTCCTGCTCTTCCTGCCCGCGGCCATCGCCGAAACCAAGCGTGTGCCATTTGACGTGCCCGAGGGCGAGAGCGAGATCATCGGCTACTTCGTCGAGTATTCAGGCTTGAAGTTCGGCCTGTTCCTGCTGGGTGAGTTCATCGAGATCGTGGTGCTTGCCGCCTTCATCTCGGTGCTGTTCTTCGGCGGCTGGCAGGTGCCCTGGCTGACGGATGCGGGTTTCCAGTTCGGCAGCGCGCTCAGCATTCCCCTGTCCGAGTGGCTGGTGGCCACCCTGCGCATCCTGGGCTTCATCGCCAAGGTGATCTTCTTCTGCATGCTGCAGTTGCAGATCCGCTGGACCCTGCCGCGCTTCCGTTTCGATCACCTGCTGCGGCTGGGCTGGAAGGAAATGATGCCCCTGGCCCTGCTGAATGTGTTCATCACCGCCATCGTGATGTACGTCCTGTCCTGATCCGTCGGGACAGGTTTCGCAACCTGGAGAGACACATGGCTGCCCGCTTCGTGAACATCGACATCAAGAATCCCCCGCTCACGGCGCTCTACTATCCGGCCGTCGTGGGTGGCCTGATGGTGACCACTCGTCATTTCGTGCACAACATGATCAAGCACACGCTGGGCTTTTTCGGCAATCGCCAGGCTGCCAGTGATGCGTCCTTCACCCTGCAGTATCCCGAGGTGATGCGTCCGCTGCCACGTCGTTTGCGCACCAAGCACCGCATCAAGGTGCACGAGGACGGACGCCCCAAGTGCACGGCCTGCATGCTGTGCGAGACGGCATGCCCCGACTTCTGCATTTCCATCACCTCCGCCGAACACGGGGACAGCCCCGAAGAGAAGGCTCCGCTGGAATTCCGGATTGACCTGGATCGCTGCTGTTTCTGCGGATTCTGCGTGGAAGCCTGCCCCAAGGATGCGATCCACATGGATACCCAGATCATGGAAACCGCCAGCGACCGGCGCGAGAACTTCGTGATGCGACTGACCGACCTGCTGGATCCCAAGCCCGTGATCTGCAGCGGGCAGGAATTCGCCGGAAAGGACCTCAACAAGGTGTTGCCCCATCTGGCGATGCGCGGGCTGGAACACATCAAGCCGGCGCGCATCGATCTGAGTTACCGTGACGCCTGGGTGGCCTCGCGCAAGGCCGCTGCCCAGGGACGGGATGCCCAGTGATCAGGACTCTGGCGTGATACAGAAACTCCACACATCTGGGCGACTTGCGGGTCGCCCAGTTCTGCTTCTGGCCCTGCTGGGCTGGCTCTGCCTTGCGGGGCTGAGTCCGGCGGCCCGTCCGCCGGAACCCGCGCGCGAGTATCTGTTGACCGTGGTGGATGCGTCGGGGGACAGCCTGCCCGAGATCCTGCCGACCTGGGCGCGCGATGGCCGACGCCTGATCTGTGTGGAAGACCTGGCGCGCCTGCTGCGTCTGCAGTTGGAAATCACGGGGGCCCGGCGCGAATTGAGCAGCGAGGGTGGCATGCTGCGCGCCGAAGGCGGAAACCGTTTCGTGATGCTCAATGGAGTGGAACGCGTGCTGCCCGGCCCGGCCTTCGAAGATGCCGACGGCCTGTTGCTGGATCACCAGCTGTTGGCGGTCCTGCTCGAATCCGGGCTGCTGGTGGGCAGTCTGGACAGCCTGAATGAAGAGCTTGTCCTGCACGCCTCGCGCGCGGGTCTGCTCAGCGAAGCACTTCAGGGCGGACACCTGCTGCGCCTGCGCCTGGGCGAACTGCCGACCTTTGACAGCGACGCCTCGGGCCGCACGGTGGTGCTGGACTTCAGTCCTTCGGGTGTGCTCGAAGGCAGCGCGCTGGATCACATCTGGCGAGGCGAGCAGGATGGCCTGCTCGAGAAGCTGCAAGTGCGCGGAGATCGGCTGGAACTGACACTGGGCGCGCAGGCCGAACTGGTGGACGTGATCGAAGCGGAATCCCTGGGTGAGATCCAGGTACTGCTGCGCCGTCGGGGTGCGAAGCTGAGCGAGGAATTCCAGCCTCCGCCGGCACCCGAACTGGTGATGCCCCAGGGCCAGCCCATCGATCTGGATGTGATCGTGATCGACGCCGGTCACGGCGGCAAGGATCCTGGGGCCGTCTCGCCCCGGGGCAGCCGCGAGAAGGACGTGACTCTGGCGGTGGCCCGGCGTCTGCGCGACGAGCTGCGCGAGCGCCTGCCCGACACGCGCATCGTGATGACCCGCGAGGACGACCGCTTCCTTGAACTGGCCGAGCGCACCCAGTTGGCCAACAAGGCGGGCGGCAAGCTCTTCATCTCGATCCATGCCAACGCCGCTCGCAACCGCAGCGCGCGAGGCTGGGAAGTCTACTTTCTGCGCCCGGGCAAGAACCAGCATGCCCGGGAAGTCGCCCTGCGCGAGAACTCGGTGCTGCGCTTCGAGGAGAACGCGGGAGCCGAGACTCCCGGCGGCATCGGCAACTGGATCCTGGCCAGCATGGCCCAGTCTGCCTATGTGGAGGAGAGCCAGAACCTGGCCGCGCTGATCTACCGCAGCATGCGCGGAGTGGGACACCAGCGTCCGCGGCCCGTGCTCCAGCAGGGATTCTATGTGCTGGTGGGAGCTTCCATGCCCGCGGTGCTCTTCGAGACAGGCTTCATCACGAATCCCGAGGACGAGAAGCAGCTCACCAGCGCCCACGGGCAGGCTGAACTGGCCCGCGCACTGGCCACCAGCGTGGTCGAGTTCAAGGAACTCTATGGTGCCGCGGGAACTCCACGGTGAGCGCGCCTCGATTGACGGACAGCCCACTGGGCATTCAGCGGATCTGGAAGCGCATCGACGAGCGCGTGCGCTTCGGGATCAAGCCCGGCCTGCAGCGCATGGAACGCCTGCTGGAGCTGCTGAACCACCCCGAGCGACAGTTCCGTGTGATCCATGTGGCGGGCACCAATGGCAAGGGCACGCTCTGTACGTTCGTCGAACAGGGTCTGCGTCAGGCCGGATTGCGCACCGGGCTGTATACCTCGCCCCATCTGCTGAGTCCCCTCGAGCGGATTCTGGTGGACGGCCAGCCGCTTGACGAGCTTGCGCTGGCTGTCGCCTGGCACCGGCTTGAGCCGCTCATCGATCAGGTGCAGCCCAGTTACTTCGAATTGCTGACCGCGCTGGCGCTGCTGGCCTTCCGCAATGCGGGCGTCGAGCTGGCGGTCGTGGAGTGTGGTCTTGGCGGGCGTTGGGACGCCACCAACGTGCTCAACAGTGAGCTGGCGGTGCTCACCAGCGTGGGGTTGGATCACACGGCCATCCTGGGCGACAGTCTGGCAGCCATCGCACGGGACAAAGCGGGCATCGCGCGCCCTGCCTGCCCCTTTCTGCTGGGAGAACTGGAAGCCGAGGCCCGCGACGCCGCGCTTGAGGTGGCGGACAGCCGCGGGGCGGTGGCCGTCACCCCCGAAGAGGATCACCCTCTGCTCAGGTACCAGCCCGCAGACGGCGAGGGGCGTGTATGCATCACGGATGGCGACCTGGCCATGGAGCTGGACCATCCCTCCCGTGGCGCTCTGTTCGCCGCCGGGATGGCGCTGCGCATCCTGCGGCGCCTGCCCGAAGCCCGCTTTCTGCGCGAGGGCATTCACTTGCGACCGGCGCCCCTTCCGGGACGCTTCCAGGTTCTGCACAACGCGCCACCCCTGGTGCTGGACGTGGCACACAATCCAGCCGCCATCACGCTGCTGGCCAAGGATCTGGACCAGCACTGGCCGAACACGCGCTGGACCCTGATCTTCGCGGCCATGGCCGACAAGGATTATCGAACCATCCTGAGGATTCTGGCTCCCCGCGTCGCCAGCATGCGCCCGCTGGTCCTGTCGCACGCCCGATTGGCCTCGCCCGAGGATCTGCTGGAGGCGGGCCGTGCGGCGGGCATTCGCTGCGGACGTCCATTGGGCAGGGCGGGTCTTGCGGCACGGAGATTGGACACACCGCACGAGCCCACTCTTGTCTGCGGAAGTTTCCTCACGGTGGCTGCCTGGCTGGGTGCCAACGACAGAAACCTGCCCCCCGGCCTGTGAACGGTCGAGAACGTGTGTCCCACACTCTGCATTCCCAACAGTCTGGAAGACGAGGAACCGATGGAACTGCATCGCACGAGCGGCCGCTGGAAGCTGGGCCTGGCACTCAGCCTGTGTACCGTGCTGCTCTGGGGCATGCTGCCGATCGCGCTCAAGGCCCTCTTGCGCGGCCTGGATGCCCTGACCATATCCTGGTTCCGTTTCCTGCTGGCCTGCCTGCTGCTGGTGGCGTGGTATGCGCGCAGTGGTGAGCTGGTCCGTCTGCTGCGGGCTCCGGGAAGGGGGCGCCTGCTGCTGCTGGTGGCCGCGCTCGGCCTGTGCGGCAATTATGTGTTCTATCTGTTCGGCCTGCGGCTGATCACCCCGGCCGCGGCCCAGGTGCTGATTCAACTGGCTCCCCTGAGCATGCTGCTGGGCGGCATGGTGATCTTCGGCGAGCGCTTCATCCTGCAGCAATGGCTGGGGCTGGCGCTGCTGCTGCTGGGGCAGGGACTGTTCTTCCTGCCCGGACTTGCCGGTGGCGGCGGAACGGCACACTCGCCCCTGGGTCTGGCCCTGATGGTGGTGGCCGCCCTGTCCTGGGGGGCCTATGCGCTGGCCCAGAAACAGCTTCAGGCACGGTGGCCTTCGCAGCTCGTGTTGTGTGTGGTGTACGGGCTGTGTGCGCTGTTGCTCAGTCCTTTTGCCCATCCCGGGCATCTGCCGGGGCTGGGGCTGGTCAATCTCAGCCTGCTGCTTTTCACCGTGTTCAATACCCTGGTGGCCTACGGCACCTTCAGTGAGGCATTGAATCACCTCGAGGCCTCGCGCGTGGGCGTGATCTTGTCCACTACACCGCTCTTCACCATCACCTTCGTGCATCTGGGGGCCCACATGTTCCCGGGTCTCGTGGATGCCGATCCTCTGCCGCCCAGTGCCCTGGCCGGGGCCGCGCTGGTGGTGGCCGGTTCGGCGCTCAGCGCCCTGCGTCGCCGCCGCGTGCCCGCGAGCGCCACCATCGTCGGGGGCGCCGTGGCCGTGGTGGCCGATGCGAACCCAACGGAACCCTGAGCGGGCTCATGAACTTCCACATCCAGGGGCGTCTGGCCCCGATTTGCCAAACTGGGGCGCAGCACGATTCACCACCACAGACTTGCACAAGGAGATCCTCATGACGGAGTTGATCCAACAACTGGTTTCCCAGCTGGGTGTCCAGCCGGATCAGGCCCGGGGCGGAGCCGGTCTGCTGTTCAAGCTGGCCCAGGACAGACTGGGTGGTGACTTCGGCACGCTCAGTGCGGCTCTGCCCGGAATGGGCGAATTGCTCAAGGCGGCGCCCGCCGGTGGCGGCGGAGCCCTGGGGGCACTGGGCGGCCTGGCCTCCTCCTTTGGCGGCGGCAAGGCTGCCGGGCTGGCCTCGCTGGCCCTTGGATTCGCCCAGTTGAAACTGGATCCGGCCATGGTGGGCAAATTCCTGCCGATCGTGCTGGAATTCGTGAAGGGCAAGGCGGGCGGGGACGTGGCCAGCATGTTGGCTGGAGTTCTCAAGTAATCTGACGGGCGACACGGGCGGCCGGCAAATGGGTCGCGAGGTGGGATGAGCAACCAGGACATCGACAAACGCGAGCTGTTGCGCGAACTGGGATATGCAGGGCAGCACGAGCTTCTGCTGCAGTTCCTCGCTGAGCAGGGACTCACGCGTGAGGGCAAACAGCGCATCAGTCTGGCCAAGCGCACGGATGTGACGCAGGCTCTGGCTGCGCGCTACTTCCTGGTTTGCGCGCGTGGGGACTGCCAGGCCGAAGCCGAGCACGGTTCGGGCGAGCGCATTCCCGTCCTGGCCACCGGTCAGACAGCCTGCGAGATCTGCGGCGGCTCCATTCTCAACGTGCATCTCCAGCGCATGCACGAGGCCTGCCGCGAGGCGGGCTGGCGCAAGCTTGTGGTCGTGGGTGGCTCACCCAACTCCCACCAGGAGATCCAGTCCCAGCCAACCGCCCCACTCGAGATCCGGCTGGTGGATGGCACGAAGGCACGGCCCAGGAAGCAGGCCGACGCGGACCTGCGCTGGGCCGACCATGTGGTGATCTGGGGTGGCACCCAGCTGGATCACAAGGTCAGCAACCAGTACTCAGCGGCCGCGATCTGTTCCACGTTCGCCAAGCGCAGCGTCCAGGAGTTGTGGGCGCACATCACCGAAGCCGCGCGCCGTCGGGCGCCCCGAGCCTGAACCTGCCTCCGGGAACCCGCAGACCCGGACTCGCGTCCTCAGGTCCCGGGCCGTCATGACCCGTTTCTGACCCCGGCGCGGTTCATGAGCCACAAACCGTGTCGCCCACTCACCAAAATGGAGAACACACAGGATGCGCATACATCAACTGGGACATTCTGATCTGCAGGTCTCCGTACTGGGCCTGGGCTGCATGGGCATGTCGGACTTCTATGGCGCCAGTGAGGAGAGCCAGTCGATCCGCGTGATCCACCGGGCCCTCGAGCTGGGCCTGAACTTCTTTGACACGGCGGACATGTATGGGCCCTTCCACAATGAACGGCTGCTGGGCCGGGCCATTGCCGGGAAGCGTGAGCGGGTGATCCTGGCCACCAAATTCGGAGTCCAGCGCTCACCCGAGGGGGCGATGCTGGGCCTGAACGGTTCGCCCGCCTATGTCCAGCAGGCCTGCGACGCCAGCCTTGAGCGTCTGGGCGTGGATACCATTGATCTGTATTACCTGCACCGGGTGGATCCCGGCACACCCATCGAAGACACGGTGGGCGCCATGTCGCGCCTGGTGGAACAGGGCAAGGTGCGCTGTCTGGGTCTGTCGGAAGCCGCACCCGAGACTCTGCGGCGTGCCATGGCCGTGCATCCCATCACGGCTCTCCAGACCGAATATTCACTCTGGTCGCGTGATCCGGAAGATGCCCTGCTGGCTACCTGTCAGGAACTGGGCATCGGTTTCGTGGCCTACAGCCCACTGGGCCGGGGCTTCCTGAGCGGCCAGTACCGCAGCCTGGATGATCTGGACGCCAACGACTGGCGGCGCAGCAATCCCCGTTTCATGGGCGAGAACTTCCAGAAGAACCTGGCACTGGTCGACCGCGTCCACGCACTGGCCAGCGCGCGAGGCTGCAGCGCATCGCAACTGGCGCTGGCCTGGTTGCTGTCCCGTCCGGGTGTGACACCCATTCCGGGAACCCGAAGGCTCGAGAGGCTCGAAGAGAACCTCGCCGCGGCGGAAATCGCCCTGACTGCCGACGAACTGGCGGCCATCGAGGCGGTGGTCCCGCGGAACTGGGCGACAGGCACACGCTATCCCGAGGCCGGGATGGCGGCCCTCAATCGCTGAGCGAACAATGGCGGAGCAGAAACGAATGGCGAGCATAGGCAAGAGCGGCCAGCGGGTCGTGGTGAATGACCGCATGCAGCAAGGGTATGTCTACTGGCGCAGCGAGCCGATGGGCCAGAACTTTCACCCAGAGTTCAAACCCCAGCTGACCCCGGCCGAGATGCTGGCTCTGGGCATCTTCGGCGGCCGCTACATGACCGATTGCCGCGAGGAGTTTCCCGCCGACTGGTTCAGCAAGGCACGCCTGTGCTCCACGTATCACGACCCGGCCCTCAATTGCTTTGGCGTGAACGCCTCCCAGCCTCTGGCCGAATGGCGACGCAAGCGCTGGATTCACGAGGACGATCCGCGCGGGTGGTTCCAGTGGTACTGCCGCTATTTCATGGGACGTCGCGGCCCGGATGACGAGCGCCAGATCAAGCGCTGGAAGGCCATGACGCGCCATTTGGCCCAGGTGCGTGCCGGCTGCAGCCCGGGAGATTTGGACTGTCGCAGGCGCCAGCGCCAGGCCCTGCTGCACTGGGCCTACGACTCACGCCGGATCTGATGACGGACGGACCGAATCCATGCCGATGATTCGTCGCGCGACACAGTCTGACCGGCCTGCACTGGGGCAGCTCTTCGTGCGCTCGGTACATGGTCTGGCAAACGGGGCGTACGCTCCCGCCCAGCTGGAAGCCTGGGCCCCGGTCGCGGAGGACCCCCCGGACTGGATCACGCGGCTTGAGTCACTTGAGTGCTGGCTACTGGAGCTGGAGGGTCGACTCGCGGGGTTCATCGCCTGGAACTCCGAGGGCATGCTGGATCTGCTGTACACACATCCGGACCTTGCCCGCCGGGGCGTCGCCAGCCGTCTGCTGGCTCACATGGAACAGGCAGCACGGCGTGTGGGCTGGACTCACATCGTCACCGATGCCAGTCTGGTCGCCCGCCCATTCTTCGAAGCCCGCGGATTCCGCCAGGTCCGGGCGGAGCGGGTGAAGCGGCGGGGACAGTGGCTGGATAGATTCCGGATGGAGAAGACCCTGTTGGGTGGACAGGAGGAGCATGAAGCCGTCACCAGCTGCTGATGTGCGAAAAATGTACGACGAGATCGCGGATTCGTACAATCAAATGATGGATGCTGAGATTGGATTGCCCGTGTATGCGGATGTTCTGACGCGCTTGCATCGACGTATCACGGGCATCGGCGGTCCGGTGCTCGATACAGCGTGCGGGTCTGGCCACATGCTCTCCATGTATCGTGATCGCTGCGATGCGCGGCGGCAACTCCTGGGTGTCGACCTTTCCACAAGGATGGTCGCCATTTCCAACGGCAAGTTCGAGTCCAACGCACGATTGTTTGTCGCCGACATGCGGTATCTGACCAGCATTGAGACAGCTACATGTGCCGCGGTGCTGAACTTCTTTGCCCTTCATCATATCGATGCGGCGGAAGCAGCACAGGCCTTTGGTGAATGGTATCGAGTCCTGACTCCAGGTGGCCAGCTTGTTGTGGCTGCATGGGAGGGCAGTGGACTGGTCGACTACGGCAGTGAGTCGGGAATCGTGGCGTTCAGGTACACCCGTGCTGAGTTGGAATCCTGGGCCAGGAACGCGGGTTTTGATGTGACCCGTTGCCTTGTACAGCCGGTGGAGGACTTTCCGATGGACGCTGTTCATCTTGAAGCAGGAAAACCAACCAGCTGACAACTGCTTGCATCCCTTTGGGAATGGAAGCAGACGCATGAGGACACAAGCGCCGCGCCATGCGCACGCGGCTGACACGGACGATCGATGGCAGCGCAGGAACCGGACAGGAGAATTCGTGATGCAGGTCTGGATCGACGCGGACGCCTGTCCCGTGAAGCAGGAAGTCTACAAGGTGGCCGGCCGCTACGAGCTGCCGGTGACTCTGGTGGCCAATTCCTGGATGCGGATTCCCGACTCCCCGCGGCTGCACCTGGAGGTGGTCGGCGATGGCTTCGACGAGGCCGACGACTGGATCGTGGAGCGCGTGCAGGCGGAGGATATCGTGATCACCGCTGACATATTGCTGGCGGATCGCTGCCTGAAACAGGGTGCACGCGTGCTGGGCAACACCGGCCATGCCTACACGGCCGAAAACATCGGGCAGGCTCTGGCCACCCGGGAACTGATGGCCGAGTTGCGCGGCGCGGGAACCATCGCCGGCGGACCGGCACCCATGCAGAAGAGCGATCGCTCGCGCTTTCTGCAGGAGCTGGATGCGATGATCCAGTCCATCCGGCGCCAGGCACCTCCGACGCGGAGCACGTGACCGCGACGGGGCAAGCCAGGACACCCCACTGGGGGAAGAGGGTCGCCCGCATCACAGGGGATCATCGCAGCTGCCACACGGCATCGGCCACAGAGGAGGCACACATGTATTCCGGACGAGCTTTCCCCGCGATCCTGATGCTGACTCTGGCGGGAATCGCCAGTGCACAATCCCTGGAAGTCGGTGTGATGGTGGGTGAGCCCACGGGCCTGAACGGAAAGATCTGGCTGGACGCCCGGCACGCCGTGGATGCCGGGCTGGCCTGGTCTCTGCAATCGCAGCGCAGCCTGCACGCCCACGCGGACTGGCTGATTCACGACCCGGAAATTCTGGCCGGCAGCCAGATTCCCGGAGAGCCCAGTCTGTATTACGGTGTGGGCGGACGCCTGAGCGCCCGGGACCATGGGCGCGATCATCTGGGTGTCCGCATTCCTCTGGGTCTGGCCTGGCGGTTGCCCGGCGCCCCACTGGCGGTGTTCTTCGAACTGGCTCCGGTGGTGGATCTGGTGCCGGACACGGGCCTCGATGTCGAAGGTGGTCTTGGCCTGCGCTATTGCTTCCCGGAGTGAATTCCATCTTCGCGCCCCGACGACCTTGATTCTTGGTGATTTGACTCCAGACCCGTTGTGGATATATCTGCAACCGGGTCCTTGGCTCGCTGGTACTTTCTTTTTCAACCTCTGTGAATACATGACTGTACGAATTCTGTGGTCATGGCATGATGCTTGCCTTTGCATAGGGAAACAGAGGATCCCATGCACCCGACAGTCCCGCGCAGGCATACCGTCACCCCCAATGCCCCCTTGGCCACCACAGGCCTGAGACGCACCCTGCTGGCCCGGGTCCTGTTGGTTCTCGGCGTGGCGCTGGCAGTGCCGAAGGTTGTCCGGGCAGCTGGGCAGGATTCGCTGGTCATCGGTCCCGCACCCAGCATTGAGACCCTCGTGGAGCGTGCACTTCTGGTTGCTCCCGAACTGGACATTGCCCAGCAGGCGCTTGAAGCAGCCCGCGAACGTGTGCGCCCCGCCGCGGCTCTGGCCGATCCCCAACTGGAACTGAGCGGCCAGGCCATGGACGTGCCTCCCGGCAAGGCCTCCACCGTGGCCGTGATACTCAGTCAGCCGCTGCCCTTCCCCGGAAAGCGTGCCGCCCGCCGTGAACTGGCACGGACCTGGGTGACACAACAGGAAATCCGACTGGAACTGGCCCGGGCAAAGGTCGTGCGTGACGTGCGCATCCAGGCGGCCCGGCTCTATTCCCTGGATCAGCAGGCACAGGTACTCGAGCTGTCCGGGCAACTGCTGCAGACAGCCGTACGTGTTGCTGAAACAAGAGCCTCCACGGGGGCGGGCGAACAGGAAACCCTGTTGCAGCTCACGATCCAGGAGGCCCGGATCCGCCAGCAGCAGGCACGCATCCAGGCCGAACGCTCGGGTGAGCTGGCCGCGCTCAATCGGCTGCTGGGCTGGCCCGTCGAACGACGGTTGGCTCCGCTGGAAAGCCTTCCTGCCGCCGTGATGCAGGATCCGGACAGCCTGCTGACGGGGCTGGAGCTGGCCCCCGAGCTGCGCCTGCGCGGTGCCGAACTCGAGAGCGCCCATCGCAACTGGCAGGCGACCCGCCTGGAACAGAAACCGGATTTCATGGTCGGCGCAGGCGTGGGCACCAACGGCATGCCCGAGCCGATGCTGATGCTGAAGCTGGGCATCACGTTGCCGCTCTGGAGCGCGGGCAAACAGCAGGCGCTGACCCGGGCCGCGGCACACGAGGAGAGTGGGGCACAGGCCCAGCTTGAAACTGAACGCAGCAGGCAGGAAGCCACGCTGCAGCAGGAACTGGCCGAATGGCAACGCTGGCGGATCTGGATCATAGAGTACCGCGAGGTCATTCTGCCAAGCAGCCGCCTGGCCCTGGATGCGGCGCTGTCCGCCTGGGCGGCCGGCCGCGGGGATTTCACCCGAGTGATCGAAGACTTGAATCTGGTGCTGGACACGGGCGTGCAGGCCGCCGAGGCCGAAGCCCAGGCCCTGTCCAGCTGGGCACGCATCGAATACATGGGCCCCCGGGCAACCGGACCCACAACCCTGGAGTAGACTCATGACTCACACGATCCGAACCATCGCCGGCAGCCTGCTGGTCCTGTTGTTGTCGCTGGGCAGTGCCCAGGCCCTGACGCCCGTCGTGTCCGCTGGCACGGGCGTGACACAGTATGTCTGTCCAATGCATGCCACCGTCACCAGCGACAAGCCGGGCGATTGCACCGAATGCGGGATGGCCCTGGCAGCGGTCAAGGCGGCACCAGCACCCATGATGGTCACCGAGTACACCTGCCCGATGCACGCGACAGTCCATTCGAAAACTTCCGGTCAGTGTCCTGAATGCGGGATGGATCTGGAAGCCGTGCAGGTTGCAGCAATGCCCGCCCCGGTCAGCAGCTGGATCTGCCCGATGTGCAGTGATGTGCATTCCGCGACGGCCGGTTCCTGCCCTCATTGCGGCATGGATCTGGAGGAAGTGAAGGCTCCGGCAGCTTCCATGGAGTACAGCTGCCCGATGCACGCCAGCGAACGCGCCATGGGCCCCGCTGACTGCAAGATCTGTGGCATGGCCCTGACCCCTTCGGCCAAGGCGAGCACGACCACCAAGTGAGGGAGACCGGAATGGCTTCCGGAAAGAAATCGCTGGTCTGGATCCTGCTGGCCCTGCTGCTGGCGGGCGGAATCGCAACCGTGCTTGTCACCGTGTTCGGTGGTGAAGGCGGAGCCGATGCCACCCAGTACCACTGCCCCATGCACCCGACCTACATCAGTGATCAGATGGGCGACTGCCCGATCTGCGGGATGAGGCTGGTACCCATCAACTCCGCGTCCCCGGAGCCGGACGAGGCTGACGGTGCGCACGTCGACACGCACATGGAAGGCGCGCATGCCCAAGCAGGCGGCTACACCTGCCCGATGCATCCTGAAGTGCATTCGGACATCGAAGGCCGTTGCCCGGAGTGCCACATGTTTCTGGTGCCGGTGCCCGCCGACAGCACGGCCACGGGCTACACCTGCCCGATGCATCCCGAGGTGCATTCGGACACGGAAGGCCGTTGCCCCGAGTGCGGAATGTTCCTTGTTCCCGAGACCAAGCCGTCGGGCAAGAACGGAGGACAGGGCAGGATTCTGTATTACCGCAATCCGATGAATCCGGAGATCCATTCGCCGGTGCCCACCAAGGACTCAATGGGCATGGACTTCGTGCCCGTGTATGCCACGCAGGGATCCGGGAGCGCAAAGGTGCCCGGGCATGCGGTGGTGCGCACCACGGACGAGGGACGCCGTCAGGCTGGAGTCCAGGTTCAGGCGGTGCGCCGGGGTGAGCTGGGCCGCACGATCCGCACGGTGGGCACGGTAATCGCCGACGAGACGCGCGAACGACGTGTCACGCTGAAAGTGGGCGGCTGGGTCGAAGCGCTGGCGGTCTCGACCAGCGGGCAGTTCGTCACGCAGGGTGACCCGGTGCTGTCGCTCTACTCGCCCGAGCTGCTGACGGCCCAGCAGGAATATCTGCAGGCCCGGGAAGCCGCAAAAGCGTTTGAAGAGAGTTCCGGGGACACGGCCCGCGCCATTGTCGACGCGGCCCGCAGGCGCCTGGAACTGCTGGACTGTCCCGCGTCGGTCATCGAGGCACTGGAACAGGGGGGCGAGGCCCAGCGGGCCGTGATCCTGCGGGCACCCTGGGGAGGATTCGTCAGCCAGTTGATGGTGCGCACGGGTCAGCAGGTCGCTCCCGGGGAACCGCTGTTCACCCTCACCGATCTCTCGAGGGTCTGGGTCGAATCCGCGTTCAGCGAGAGCGAAACTCCTCGCATTCGAATGGGACAGAGTCTGGAGTTCCAGCAGCCGGGCCGCCCCGGAGAAGGCCTTGAAGGCCGCGTGAGCCAGATTCTGCCCTCGCTGGACATGGCCTCCCGCACGCTGACCGTGCGCAGCACGCTGGACAATCCGGGGCTGAAACTGAAACCCGGGATGTTCGTGGACGTGATCGCCACGGTGGACGAGCGCCGTGGACTGCTGATTCCCGACTCCGCGATCCTGGATACGGGGCTGCGCCAACTGGTCTATGTGGAAACCAGTCCCGGGCGATTCGCCCCGCGCGAGATCCAACGCGGGCAGCGTGCGGGTGGCCAGTCGCTCGTGCTCTCGGGCCTGGCGGAAGGCGAGCAGGTGGCCATTGCCGGCAATTTCCTGCTGGATTCCGAATCCCGGATCCGGGGAGTGCTGGAAGCCCACACACCCTGACACACCAGGTTGCGGCACGCTCGGCACCATGGGTGTGGCACACGCTTGACTTCACCACCGATCCAAGCTGGAAGGCGCAGACATGATCCGGCGCATCATCACATTCTCGGCCACCCACCGCATGCTGGTCCTGCTGGTCGTGGCCGCCCTGTGTGCGCTGGCCTGGAACCTGCTGGGACGTATCCGGCTGGATGCACTGCCGGACCTGTCCGACACCCAGGTGATCATCTATTCCAAGTGGGACCGTGCTCCGGACCTGCTCGAGGACCAGGTGACCTACCCGATCATCAGTTCCCTGCTGGGCGCGCCCAGGGTCAAGGCGATCCGCGGGTACTCCGACTTTGGCTTTTCCTATGTCTACGTGATCTTCCAGGACGGCACGGATCTGTACTGGGCCCGTTCCCGCGTGCTGGAGTACCTCTCGAAGATCCAATCCAGCCTGCCTGAAGGAGTGCACACAGAGCTTGGGCCGGATGCCACCGGTGTGGGCTGGGTTTACCAATACGCGCTGGTGGACAGCTCGGGCACTCATTCCCTGGATGAGCTGCGGGCTTTCCAGGACTGGAACCTGCGCTACGCCCTGCAGTCGGTGCCCGGAGTCTCCGAAGTGGCTTCGATCGGCGGATTCGTGCGCCAGGTACAGATCACGGTGGATCCCAACCGCCTGGCCGCTCTCGAGCTGCCGCTGGATGCGGTGGTGCGCGCCATTCGCGATTCCAACTCGGAAGGTGGCGGACGCCTGCTGGAATGGGGCGGGCTGGAGTACATGGTGCGTGTGCGCGGATATGCGCGCAGTCTGGATGATTACCGGGGCATCGTGGTGCAGAGCCATTCGGGCGGCATTCCCGTGCTGCTGCGCGACGTGGCCAGCGTGGAGTACGGGCCGGAACTGCGCCGGGGCATCTCGGACCTGGACGGAGAAGGAGATGCGGTGGGCGGCATCGTGATCATGCGTCACGGTGAAAACGCCCTGAACGTGATCAAGGCCACCAAGGAAAAAATCAAGGGGCTGCAGAGTTCACTGCCCAGCGGGGTTTCGGTGGTCACGACCTATGACCGCTCGGGCCTGATCGAGAACGCGCTGCACACGCTGAAACACGAGCTGTTGCTGGAGATGCTGATCGTCTCGCTGGTGATCCTGATTTTCCTCTGGCACATCCCTTCGGCCATCGTGCCGATTCTCACCATTCCGGTGGCCGTGCTGCTCTCCTTCATTCCGCTCTACTGGATGGGCGTCTCGGTGAACATCATGTCGCTGGCGGGCATCGCGATCTCCATCGGGGTGCTGGTGGACGGGGCGATCGTCGAGGTGGAAAACGCCTACAACCGGATCCACCGCTGGCAGATCTCGGGACGCAAGGAGGACTTCCATGCGGTGCGGCTCGCGGCGCTGGTGGAAGTGGGGCCTTCGGTGTTCTTCTCGCTGCTGGTGATCGCGGTGGCCTTTCTGCCGATCTTCGCGCTGGTGGATCAGGAAGGCCGCCTGTTCAAGCCGCTGGCCTACTCCAAGAACCTGGCGATGGCGATGGCGGCCCTGTTGGCCGTGACACTTGACCCGGCGCTGCGCATGCTCTTCGCCCGTGTGGAACCCTTCCGTTTCCGGCCCGCCTGGCTGGCGCGCGTGTTCAGCACGGTGGCCGTCGGAACATATCACGCCGAGGAGAAGCATCCGATCAGCCGGATGATCTTCAAGGTCTACGAGCCAGCCTGTCGCTGGGTGCTGCGTCATCCCTGGAAGACGATCACGGCCGCGCTGGCGATCGTGGCGCTCAGCCTGCCGGTTTACTTCCGTCTGGGCAGCGAGTTCATGCCGCCGCTCAACGAGGGTACGATTCTCTACATGCCCACCACGCTGCCCGGAATCTCGGTGCGCGAGGCCCAGGACCTGCTGCAGATGCAGGACCAGGTGCTGAAGAGCTTTCCCGAAGTGGAACGGGTCTTCGGCAAGGCAGGCAGGGCCGACACGGCCACCGACCCCGCGCCGCTGTCGATGATGGAAACCACCGTGGTGCTCAAGCCCAAGGACAAGTGGCGCACACGGGAACGCTGGTACTCGGAACGCTTCCCCGACTTCCTGCAGCCGCTGCTCAGGCCGATCTGGCCCGACCGCTTGTCCTGGGACGAACTGATCACGGAGATGGATCAGGCCCTGCGGACTCCCGGTGTGACCAACGCCTGGACCATGCCGATCAAGGCCCGCACCGACATGCTGACCACAGGGGTGCGCACGCCCGTGGGCATCAAGATCATGGGCTCCGACCTGGACGAGATCGAGCGTCTGGGCGGCGAGATCGAGCGTACGATCCAGGCGGTGCCCGGCACGCGCAGCGTCTACGCCGAACGAGTCTCCGGCGGGTATTTCCTGGACATCGATCCTCGGCGCGACCAGCTGGCACGGCACGGCCTCACCGTGGGGGCGCTTCAGCGGGTGATCGCGGTGGCCATCGGCGGCGAAGAGATCACGACCACCGTGGAGGGGCGCGAGCGCTTTCCGGTGAACCTGCGTTACCCGCGCGAGTTGCGCGACGACCCCGACCAGCTGGCCCGCGTGCTGGTGGACACCCCATCAGGGGCGCGGGTGCCGCTGGGAGAGCTGGCCACGATCCAGGTCATCACGGGCCCCGGCATGCTGCGCGACGAGAACGGTTTTCTCACGGGCTATGTCTACGTGGACATCGCCGGGCGTGATGTGGGCAGTTATGTCGAAGACGCCAAGGCCCGGGTGGCCGAGGAGATCCGCCTGCCCGCGGGCACGATCCTGAGCTGGAGCGGGCAGTACGAGAACATGCTGCGCGTGCGCGAGCACCTGCGCCTGATCATTCCGGTGACCATCGGGCTGATCTTCCTGCTGCTGTATCTCAACACGCGCTCGGGTTTCAAGGCCCTGCTGGTGATGCTGGCCGTGCCCTTTTCCGCGGTGGGTGCGATCTGGTTGTTCTGGATCCTGGATTACAACGTCTCGATCGCGGCCTGGGTGGGCATGATCGCGCTGCTCGGTCTGGATGCGGAAACCGGCGTCTTCATGCTGCTCTTCCTCGATCTGTCGGTGGAAGACGCGCGCCAGGAAGGGCGTCTGGGCAGTCTGCCCGAGTTGGATGAAGCGCTTGTGCACGGCGCGGTCAAGCGCGCCCGTCCCAAGATGATGACCGTGGCCGCCGCCTTCATGGGGCTGCTGCCCATCATGTGGTCCACCTCGGCGGGGGCCGATGTGATGAAGCGCATCGCAGCCCCGATGATCGGAGGCCTGTTCACCTCCTTCCTGCTGGAGTTGCTGGTCTATCCCGCCGTCTACAAGCTCTGGCTGCAGCGCCAGGAGGCGAAGCGTCTGGGGCATGCCCTGCCCGCGGAACGCTGATTCTCGTGGAGAATGCCCGTTGACGGTCGCTCCCGTGGAATTTTCGGACATTGCGGGCCGACCGCCAGTTGACTGATCCGGCGACCCGCCGGGGGAGTGCCATGAGCGAACGGATACTATTCGCCGACGACGACGCCAATTTCCTTGAGGTGATGTCTTTCCTGCTCGAGGAGGAGGGCTACCCGGTCCGCAAGGCCGCCAATGGCCTGGAAGCGCTCGAGTGTCTGCAGACGGACCGCTTCCCGCTGATGATCACCGACCTGCGCATGCCCGGCCTGGACGGACAGACCCTGCTTGCCAAGGCCCGCGGGCTGGACCCGGAGCTGCTGGTGATCGTGATCACCGCCTTCGGCGACGTGCCGCACGCCGTGGCCGCGATGAAGGCCGGGGCCTTTGACTTCCTGCCCAAACCCTGTGACCGCGAACAGTTCCGCCTGACCGTCAACCGGGCCATGGAGCACGCACGCCTGCGTCGTCAGGTCAAGGCACTGAGCCAGTCCGGCGGCAGCCATGGCAAGACCCTGATTCATGTGTCCGATGCCATGGCCAACCTGCTGGCCCGAGCGGATCGCATCGCCCACTCCGACGCGATCGTGCTCATCGAGGGCGAAAGCGGCACGGGCAAGGAACTGCTGGCGCGCCGGATCCACGAGGCAAGTCCACGAGCCGGGGGACCCTTCGTGGCCATCAATTGCGGTGCCCTGCCTCACGACCTGCTCGAGTCGGAACTCTTCGGCCATGTCAAGGGCGCCTTCACGGGCGCCGTGCAGAATCGGCTGGGTCAGTTCCGCCAGGCTGAAGCGGGCACGCTGTTCCTCGACGAGATCGCCGAACTGCCCCTGGATCTGCAGGCCACCCTGCTGCGTGTGTTGCAGGAACGCGTGCTGCAACCCGTGGGCGGTGATGCGCCCCTGCCAGTGGATGTGCGCGTGCTGGCGGCCAGCAACCATTCCCTCGAGGAAGAAGTGCGCGAAGGACGCTTTCGCCAGGACCTGTATTACCGGCTGAATGTGGTACCCCTGCGGATTCCGCCCCTGCGCGAGCGCAGCGAGGACATCATCTGCCTGGCCCGCCATTTTCTGGCAGTGCACAGCGGTGGGCGCGAATGGCGCATTCCCAGGGAAGTCGCCAGTCAGTTGCAGGCCCAGCCCTGGCCGGGCAATGTGCGAGAGCTGGAAAATCTTTGCCAGCGCGCAGCCCTGTTGTCCGAAGAACCGGTGCTGAACGAAGAGTTCATCTCACTGCCGGGGCCCCGGGCCGGGGATGCCCGGATCACGGTGGCCGGTGTGGAACTGCCCGCGGATGGCATCTCGCTGTTCGAACTGGAACGCGCGATCCTGCTGAAAGCGCTGGCGATGAACCAGTCGAACCAGAGCGCGACCGCCCGTTTCCTGCGCATTCCGCGTCACATCCTGCTGCACCGGATGGAGAAGTTCGGCATCGGCGGGCGGGATCAGGCGCCATGAGCGGAGCGCGCTCTTCCGGGCCACGGCCCTGGCCCCTTCAGCGCCAGGCGCTGCTCTGGCTCTGGTTGCCCGTGATCTGCATCACGGCGGGCCATTTCCTCACACCGGGCTACGCGCACTGGCTGCACGACATCCTGCGCCGCCTGTATTACGTGCCAATCATTCTGGCCGCTTTTCTCTTCGGCCTGCGCGCGGCGATGACCGTGGCCCTGCTGTCATCCGTGCTCTATCTGCCGCATGCATTTCTGGTCAGTCCTCACGCGGGGCACCTGATTCACCAGGACCCCACGGGCACAGCCAACAAACTGCTGGAAGTGCTGCTCTACAATGTGGTGGGACTGGTCACCGGCAGCCTGGCCGAGCGCGGGCGACGGGCGCGCACCCAGCTGGAACGCCAGATGGTGCGCATGCAGGCTCTCGAACTGCAGCTGGTGCGCGCGGGTCGGCTGCAGGCCCTGGGCCAGCTCACTGCCGGTCTGGCACACGAAATCCGCAATCCACTGGCGACCCTCAAGACCTCGGCGTCCCTGCTGGCCGACGAAATTTCGCCCAGCTCGCCGCGCTTTCGATTCGTGGGCATTCTGCAACAGGAACTGGACCGGCTCGAGAATCTGCTGGAGCGATTTCTCTCCTTCGCACGGCCCACCGTGCTGCAGGTCGTCAGCCTGCCCGTGGATCAACTGGTGGAACGTGCGGTGGCGCTGGCCGAAGCCCAGGCCCGCCTGCACGGAGTGAGCATCCGGACCAGTACCATTTCGGGGCTGGTGGTTTCCTGTGATCCAGAACGGATGACCCAGGTGCTGCTGAACCTGCTGTTGAACGCGGTGCAGTTCAGTCCGCGCGAGGGTGTGATCGACGTACGCACGGATCTCTCCCGGCTCGACTTCGGCCAGTTCGTGGTGATCCGGGTGGCCGACCGGGGCCCCGGAGTGGATCCGGGAGTCCGTGAGACGATCTTCGATCCCTTCTACACGACCCGACCCGAAGGCACCGGGCTGGGGCTTTCCATCGCCAGCCGCCTGATGGACGAGCATGGCGGGTACATCGACGTGGAGAACCGGGACGCCGGTGGTGCCGAATTCCGCCTGTTCCTGCCTGCCTGACAGCCCGGCACCCTCATGGCAATGATTTGATTCTGGTTCGGATTCTCACGAAACGCTAACAGGAATCCGTTTGATTTGGGTTCGGTTCGTGTGAGGGCGCGACCTTCACTTGTTATCCTGTTCCCCGGTCGCATCATCTGCATCCAATTGAAAATGACCTTGTCCGGAGAACATCCTGCGTGAACTCCGGCATCCAGTTCGTCCTGAATCATCAAGGAGACGTCCATGCGCAGCTTTGCCCTGTCCGGAATCCTCTGTGCCGTCCTGGCGGTCGGCCCCGCCTGCCGGGCCTACGATGTCAGCGGCCTGATCTTCTACGAGTACAGCCATGACGCCACCAAGGGCGGCACGGAAGATGGCCGTTTCGAGGTGGGACGGGCCTACCTGACCTTCAGTGAATCTCCCTCGGAAAGCGTGTCGTACAAGCTGCAGCTGGATGTGGGGCGCGCCGGCTCGGATACGGGCGACATGGCCCTGGAAGCGTATCTCAAAGCGGCGAGCGCCAGCTGGAAGACCGACTGGGGCACCTTCATCTTCGGCATGCAGGGCATGAACATGTTCAACGTGCAGGAAGCCACCTTCGGCAATCGCTTTCTCAGCAAGGCGCTGATGGACGAACACAAGTTCTCGAGCAGCGCCGACATGGGTCTGGGATACTCCAACCGCTTCGGTGAGCTGTTCTCGGGCAGCGTGCTGGTGACCAACGGTGAGGGTTACAAGAAGCCGGAAAGCGACAAGTACAAGAAGATTTCCCTGCAGGTGCTCGCCGGCGAGGCCGCCCTGAGCAAGCACCCGGGCTGGAATGCCGGCGTGGTGTACAGCATGGAACCGATCAGCAAGGACGACAGCCGTACCGTGATGGGGCTCTTCGGAGGGTATGCCCTCGAGGAGGGCCGCGTGGGCATTGAGTTCGATACCAAGACCACCACCGGTGTCACGGACATCACCGAGCAGATCATCGGGTTCTACGGCGTCTGGAAGCTGCCCCTCAGCCTGCCGATGGAGCTGCTGGCCCAGCTGGATCTGATGGATCCGGACACCAACACGGACAAAGACGGCGAGACCGGACTGGTGCTGGGGCTGAAACTGAACCCCGCCAAGGGGCTGGTGATCGCGCCCAACATCCGCACCATCAGCTACGAAGCCGATGGAGTCGAGACCGACACCTGGTACCGCGTCAATTTCGAGTTCAAGATCTGAGTGGGCTTCCCGGAACTGAATGGGCCCGGCGCACGGCGTGCGACGGGCCCGATCTCTCTCGGCGGCGACACGGCCAGCGTCCTGCGATAGCCGTTGCCGGGCGTTCAGCGCTTCGGGTTGAGCTTGAACTTGTCGGCGGTGCCAAATTCGCTGATCACATAGAAGGCGATCGGGGGTTCGAAGGCCATCGGCACCGGCACGCTCACCACATTGCTCCAGCCGCCCTTGACCTTGGTCGGGGGCTGATCCTGGCCATCCATGTCCCACACGACACTGTCGTTCGGCAGCACCAGCGAGAAGTTGTAGGTGACCGGGTTGGCGTTGTGCTCCTGGTAGGCGCTGAAATGCACATCAAAGCGTCCGCCCGCGGGTACCGCGGCCAGTTCGGCGGTCCGGGTGGCCGCGTCGGCTCCGCGCTCGTCCAGGCTGCGCGTCAGTTGCTCACGCAGGGTGTCCACGCAATGGTAGTCGATCCAGATCTCGCGCCCCATCACGGCTTTCTCGGAATGGGTGATCAGCAGACCCGAGGACTCGCCATACCCGCGCCGGCGGAACTTGGCGTCGGGGTCCTTGGCGCTGGCGGACGAACCGGCCACCAGCAACAGGGCAAGCAGCAGGGCACGCTTCATGAATTCTCCCGATCGTGAGGCTGTGTGGTGAACTGACCCGCGGAATCTGGCAAAAACCTTCCGGTCCCGTCAATCATGAGTCCGGGACACACGCCAATCGGATTCCCGCCCGGAGAACACGCGCCACCGGCGCGCCCCATCAATTACGGATCAGTTCCCGGAATCCGTGCGCCCACGCAGGCTCAGCACCCCACAGGCGGAGAGGACACGCAACAACCACCAGCCCGGATCCAGCTCGAACCAGCGGTGCGCGAAATTGGCGCGCGTGGGGGACTGATGGTGATTGTTCTGATACAGCTCGCCCATCAGCAGCAGGTCCACGGGCAGGGTATTGCGGGAATTGTCCCCCGTGTCGTGATGATTCACGTAGCCGTACTTGTGTCCGGCCCAGTTGACGATGGCACCGTGCAGCGGCCCCATCAACCAGTGCAGGGGAAGCAGCAGGAACCACCAGGGCGATGGCGCCCAGATCACGTAAACGGCCGTCCAGGCGGCACCGAAGAGGATGCGCGCGGTCCAGGTATCAGCCGCCCGGTCCAGCCAGGGCCACTCGGGCGTGCGGGCGGCCAGGCTTTCCATCTCCGGATCCTGCCGACTCTTGGCCAGGCGATAGCGGCCCAGGGTTTCGTGCATCATCCCCACAACCGTCCGATGGCGCAGAGGACTGTGAGGATCCAGCTCGCGATCGCTGTGGGCGTGATGCAGCCGATGCAGAATCGCATAGGCTCTCGGCTCCAGCCAGGAAGGGCCCTGGGCCAGGAAACTGAGCAGATGGAATACTCGCTCCATGCGTGGCGAGAGCCGGTACATTCCATGGGCCGAGTAGCGGTGGTGATACAGGGTCTGGGCCGCCAACGAAGCGAACCAATGCGCGATGAACACCGTCAGCATCTCACTCCTCCACAGGGCGCAGCAATTGGTGGGACACGAACCACTCCCGTCCCCCATCATGACCGAACAACTCCTCGCAGGCCATCACGAACATCCGCCAGCGCTGCAGGCGCAGGGAGGCACTGGACGGGTCTCCCGCATCGGCCAGGGCCTTCAGGGCCGCCTCGCGGTTGGCATCCAGGCGCTCGAGCCATTGACGACTGGTACGCGCGTAATGTGTGCCACTCACGACCCAGCGATTTTCAACCAACATGTGTTCGCCAAAGCGTTCGTAGAGCGACTCCGCGGGCATCATCCCGCCGCTGAAGAAGTGGCGCGCCATCCAGTCCTGCTGACCGCGGACGGCGAAGGGATAACTGTACTCCCTGTGGCAGAACACGTGCAGGAAGAGTCTGCCGCCGGGTGCCAGCCAGCCGCGCACGCGGCGCAGCAGCAGAGGCAGGTTGTACATGTGTTCGAACATTTCCACGGAGACCACCCGGTCGAAGCGCTGGTCCGTGTCGAAGTTGTTCATGTCCGCCGTGATCACGTCGAGATTGCTCAGCCCAAGGGCCGTCGCCCGTTGCAGAATCTCCCTGCGCTGGGGTGCGCTGTTGGACACCGCCGTGATGCGCGCGGCCGGAAAGCGCTGAGCCATGAACAGGCTCAGTGACCCCCAGCCACAGCCCAGTTCCAGGATGCGCTGACCATCGACCAGTCCGGCGCGCTGGACACACAGCTCGAGCATGAGGGTCTCGGCCTCGGCCAGGCTTTCCGTTCCCTGAGGGTGGATGCACGAGCTGTACTTGAGCCGGGGGCCCAGCATGGCGTGAAAGAACTCGGGCGGCACTTCGTAATGCTGCTCGTTGGCCTTTTCCGGAAGCAGCGCCACCGGTCCATCGCCCAGTTCCGTGATCCAGGCGTCCATGGCTCCCGAGGCGGCCCGGGCGCGTTCTTCGGTCAGGCGTGCGGCCAGCAGGCGGCGAATGCCCGCGCGTACCAGGAAGTCCGGCAACCAGCCCCGTTCCGCCAGCTCGATCGCAATGCTCATGCCCAGGCTCCTCCTGTGTGTCCCGGCCGCGGACGCGCCTCGGGCTTGGCCAGTATCAGTTGCACATCTCCGATGAAATGCTCGCGGAAACCACCTTCACAGTAGGCCAGATAATACTCCCAGAGCCGCAGGAATGACTCACCGTAACCCAGCGCCAGAGCCTGTGTGCGGTTTGCCAGCAGTTTGACGCGCCAGGCTGCCAGAGTGGTGGCGTAGTGCTCGGTGATGTCTTCGAGGAGCACGGGGCGCAGGTCGCTGACCTCGCCCAGTTGCCGGTACAGGTGCGCCAGCGAGACCAGGCAGGAACCGGGAAAGATCCGGCGCTGAATGAAGTCCGCGCGACGTCGGTAGCCCTCGTAATGGCGGTCCGGATAGGTGATGGCCTGCAGCGCCATCAGACCGTCGGGTTTCAGCAGCGCGGAACACGTGGAGATGAAGCCGGCCAGGTACTCGTGGCCCACCGCCTCGATCATTTCCACCGATACCAGCCGGTCGTACTGTCCTTCCAGCTTGCGGTAGTCCAGCTCGATCACCTCGATCCTGTCTTCCAGCCTGGCCTGGCGCACGGCGGCGCGCGCGTGGGCCGCCTGCTCGGTGGAAATGGTGGTGGTTGTCACACGGCAGCCATACTCGCGCGCCGCGTGAAGCGCCAGCGCTCCCCAGCCCGTCCCGATCTCCAGCAGATTGTGCCCGGGCTGCAGGTCCAGATGCCGGCAGAGACGGTCGATCTTTTCCTTCTGGGCCTCTTCCAGACTGTCGGTGGGATGCGCCCAGACCGCGGCCGAGTAGCTCAGGCTGTCGTCCAGAAACAGGCGATAGAAATCGTTCCCCAGATCGTAGTGGGCGGCGATGTTCTCGCGGCTGCCCGCAGGCGTGTTGCGACGCAGACGGTGCGCCAGGCGGCCCAGCCACTGGGCGATGCGGGCAGCGCCACTGTCAAGCCCTTCCAGTGTGGCACGGTTGCGCACCAGCAGGCGCACCAGACCCACCAGATCAGGGCTGTCCCACAGACCCTCGGACCAGGCATCCGCGGCCCCGGTTCCGCCCCCCAGAGCCAACCGGTTCCAGAGCAGTCCGTCGTGCACGCGTACCTGGATCACGGGACCCTGCCGACCGAACTCCTGCAAGGTGCCGTCTTCGACCACGCGCAATCGGCCCTCCTGCAGGCCCTGCAGACGCTTGTGGACCAGCGAGCGCAACCAGGGCGTGAGCCAGCGCCGGTCGCCGATGGGGGCTCCGGCTTTCGGGAGAGCATCCGGCACGGGGCTCAGGGGGTTGCGTCCTTCAGCCGGTGTTTGGGATGCGGGTGAAACGGCACGCCCTTGAGCCACAGTTTCAGCGCCTGCCAGTAGATCGCCAGCAGGATCCTGGCGGGCATCCAGGGATGCGCCAGTTGCGCCCGGACCATTGCCGCCGCCGTCATGGGCGTGCGGGTGAGGTGCAGGCTGGCCTGGAACACGCAGGCCTTCTGCTGGAGGGTGCGCATGCGCACGTTCAACCGTTCCGTGGGGGTCGTGAATCGCCATTGATACTCCTGTTCCATGGGCATGAAGGGAGACACGTGGAAGTCCTTGCTGAAGTGCCAGCCATGAAACCGCCCTTCCGGGACAGCCGTGTCCAGTGGCAGCACATGCGCCCTGCGCTCGTTCCAGGGTGTGTTGGTCACTTCGGCCACGATCGCGGCCAGAGTGTCGCCATCCTTGTGCCAGCAGTAGTAGAAACTGACCGGGTTGAAACACAGGCCCAGTACGCGCGGCTGGGTCAGCAGCAGGATCGGTCCTTCCGGCCATATCCCGCAGGAGTCATGCACGGTCCTGCGCACGGCTTCCGCCAGAGGGCTCTTCGGGTCGCCGTGGTAGTCGCTGCGGCGGAACTCCACCAGAGCGCGGTGCCGTGTGCTCCAGAGCAGCGAGTCCGCGAACAGCGTATCCAGCCGATCCAGATCGAATCCGCACATCACGAGCGAGGTGCGGAATCGGTGGATCCGCGGACTGCGCCGGTCGTGCACCACGGTACCCCGGTAGATTCCGCTGCGGTCCGGGCCGTTCACAGACTCAGCCCGAATCCGGCGCAGACGTCCATCGCACTGCGCAGACCGTCTTCGTGAAAGCCATTGCCGCACCATGCACCACAGTACCAGGTCCGGCGCTGGCCATTCAGCGTGGGCAGCAGGCGTCGCCCGGCAACAGCGGCTGCCGTGTACACCGGATGCTCGTAGTCTATGCGCGCCAGAATGCTCGCCGGATCGATGTCCTGGGTGCTGTTCAGGCTCACCAGCAAGGGTGTGCTCACCGGAAGGCCCTGAAGCTGGTTCATCAGGTAGCTCACCGTGGCCAGCCCGCGCTCCTCCCGGGGAATCCGGCTGTTCCAGGCACCCCAGGCCTTGCGCCGTGACGGCAGGATGCGGGCATCGGTGTGCATCACGGTCTCATTCGCCTGGTATGGAATCGACGAGAGCAGTTCCACTTCCCGGGGTGAGGGATCGTCCAGCAGGCGCAGGGCCTGATCGGAGTGCACGGCCAGGATCACCTGATCGAACAGGCGCGGCGGCTGCTCGGGAAAGCGCAGCTCCACCCCGGTGTCTGTCCGCCGGATTCCGGCCACCGGGCACGAGCTGTGGGCCCTCCCCGTGAACTGCTTGAGCAGGGCGCGCACGTACACGTCGGAGCCGCCCTGCACCGTGCGCCACTCCGGACGCCCCTTGAGGTCCAGCATCCGGTGGTGGTCAAAGAAGCGCACGAAGGTCTGCGCGGGAAACTCCAGCAGCATGCGCGGATCGGCGCTCCAGAGTGCCGAGCCCATCGGCAGCAGGTAGTTCTCGCGGAAGGTCCGCGACCAGCCACCGCGGTCCAGAAACTCGCCCAGGCTGAGATCCTGGTCCTTGTCCCGGGCCAGTTCGCGGGCTTCCCGGTTGAAGCTCACAATGTCCCGCAGCATGTGATGGAAGGCCGGAGAGAACAGGTTGCGCCGCTGGCTGAACAACTGGCCCGGACTGCTGCCGTTGTACTCCAGGCCGCTGCGTTCATTCTTCACCGAAAAGCTCATGGTGCTGGCCCGCGACTCCACGTCCAGCTGTTGCAGCAAGCGCGTGAACAGGGGATAGTTGTGTTCGTTGAACACGATGAATCCCGAGTCCACAGCCAGCTCCCGTCCTTCCTGCCGGATCTGGTGGGTGTGCACGTGCCCACCGAAACGCGGGGCGGCCTCGAACAGTTCCACCTGATGGACACGTCCCAGCACATGGGCGGCACCCAGGCCGGAAATGCCGGATCCGATCACGGCCAGATGCTCTCTCATGGGCGTGGCCTCCACGGAAAGAACGCATTGGTTCGCCTTGCGTACTCGGGCCAGCCTTCTCGCTGGCTCATCGTGCGTTCCAGCAGGGGGACCCCCGAGCCGAAGCGCAGCAGAAGGGTCATGATCACGGGCGAAAAGATGCTGGCACCGGCTCCCGCGGCCAGAGCCAGCAGGTAGATTCCCCACCAGAACACGGCTTCGCCGAAGTAGTTTGGATGACGACTGCAGCGCCAGAGTCCTTCCGTATACAGTCCCCGTCCGCCTTCCCGGCGGAATCTTGCCAGTTGGGCATCACCCACACTTTCCCATGCCAGACCGGCGAGGGCCAGCAGCACACCCGCCCCATCCAGCCAGGGTGTGAGACCAGCGTCGCTCTGGATCACCGCAGGCAATGGCCGGGCCACGACCCAGAGAATGGATGCCTGCAACAGGAAGACGGTGAACAGGCTGCGCCACCACCAGGTGGCACCGGCCTGTTCGCGCCAGCGCCGATAGCGGGCATCTTCGCCCCGGTGGCGCTTGCCGATATGCCAGGCCAGCCGCAGCCCCCAGACCCAGATCAGAACCAGCAGAAGGCTGGAACGCGGTGTGGGGTCCGTCCGCAGAAAGTGCCAGCTGGCCAGCAGCACGAAACCCGGTCCCCAGGCGATGTCCAGAATGCTGGCGTCGCGTCGGCGCAGACTTTCCAGCCAGAGCAGTCCAAAAGCGATTGCCAGAGGCAGGGCATCCGCCGGATTGAGCCAGGGAGGTATCATGCCTTGCCTTCCTTGCTCAACGCCAATCTCAGGGCGGGGCGGTTCTCGCTCAGCACTCGGCCAAGGCTTGACAGAAACAAGGACCAGCACAGGCCGATGACCAGCAGCCCCGGAAGTGCCACCTCAACCGCCTGCATTCTGTGGGCAGCCATATAGGCCAGCGGTGCGCCCGCCAGTCCCAGAAAGGGAGCCGCCCAGGCCCGCCGAAGCAGCGAACGCAATGAATGTCGCACCGTGAGGGCGAAGGACAACCAGAGAGCCCAGATCCAGGCTGGAGCCAACCAATCGAAGGATCGGGACGGCGCATAGTCCACCAGCCCCAGCATGGAGAGGATGCTGTCCAGACAGCCTCCGGCAAGGGTCAGCAACAGCACGAAACCCAGTTCGCGTCCCGGATCCTTGAGCAGCCGCAGTTGCACCAACAGAAACAGCAGTGCCATGGCCACTCCCGGCAGCGAGCTGCCACGAGCGGCACCCAGTACCGCCGCGAACCAGACCAGTTGGTTCGCCAGTGCATTTCCCAGCAGCCATGGAACCACGATATCCACTCCTCAATAAATAGGACGAAATCGGTCCTAAATTAGCTCTCGAAGGGTATCCGGACAAGCTCAAGCGCGCGGATCGCACAGGGCAGTACGATTCTTTCGGGGATTGGATTCCGGTTTGATCCATGCTTTTGGCTTTGGAAACCGGGACTTGCCAAGAATAGCTGAGTTATCATCATACGAGTGTCGAGGACGGCGACCGGAGAGCGTGGGTTAACGATCATCGTCAGAGTTGTCGGGCAAACTCTCGCTCATACTCCCTGAATTTGCCTACCTTGACGGTCCCTTTTCGCGGACAGTCCGAGTCGCAGGCTTTCCGCGAACAGGTCAACGCGAACTCAATCAGTGTTTAATGAAGCGAGGATCCTGCATGAAGACTCCCTGGAAACTGTTTGCCGCCCTGGGCCTGAGCGCTCTGTTGGGATTCGGCTTGATCTCCTGCGAAGACGACAGCAGCGACAGCAACAACACCGGTGCCGATGCCGTGGTTGGCATCTGGCAGCACACCGAGGCCGGTGTCGACGAAGAGACCATCCAGATGACCTCCACGGGAGCGATCACCTGGGTGCTGGCCGATCTGGCCGCCGAGACCTGCATCAGTTTCGAGGGCACCTGGAGTGCCGATGCCGACAGCATCACCACCACCGGCACGGTGGGCACCAGCAGCGTGGCCTACACCGTCAGCGGCAACACCCTGACCATTGTTGACGAAGACGGTGAGGACTTCAGCTACACCCGCATCTCGACCATGATCGACTGCGACCATTACAACTTCGGCAGCACCACGGGCACGATGACCGCCACCATCGACGGCACGGTGTACACCCTCAACTCCTTCACCACGGCCATGCGCGCCGATGGGGCGATGGGCATCGTCGCCGGCGACTTCACCCGCCAGATCCAGTTCAACCTGCTGGGCGACACCGCGGGCACCTACAGCCTGGGCACGGCGGGCAACTCGGCCACCTACATTCCCAACATCGCCACGCCGCTGGACCTGTTCATGGCCACTTTCGGCATGGGCTCGGGCAGCGTGGAGATCACCTCGGTGGCCAACGACACCATCACGGGCACCTTCTCCTTCACGGGCGTGCCCCTGTCGGGAACCGGCAGCCACACCATCACCAATGGCAGCTTCTCGATTCCCATCACCCAGTAGTTTCCACCGGGCCTCCGGGCGGAGGCACGGTGAGTGCGATACAAGCGGTTCCGGTCTGACCGGAACCGCCTTTTTTTGACCCGGGCACACCCGGGCCGAAGAGCGGGAATCCTATCTTCGGCGCTTCGTCGGGGAACAGCCCCGGCGAACTGGAATCATCGCGAGCAAAGGATCATCCATGAGCGACAAGGACACCCGCCCGGAAGGCGGCGAGGCCGAGGCCCCGCGCAAGGGCCTGGATTTCATTCGTGAAATCATTGCCGAAGACCTGAAGAGCGGCAAGCACACGACTGTGCACACGCGCTTTCCTCCCGAGCCCAACGGCCACCTGCACATCGGGCACGCCAAGTCGATCTGCTTGAATTTCAGCGTGGCGGCCGAGAATGGGGGGCTGACCAACCTGCGCTTCGACGACACCAATCCGGAAACCGAAGAGCAGAGCTACGTTGATGCGATCAAGCGGGATGTGCACTGGCTGGGATTCGACTGGGACGAGCGCGAGTATCACGCCTCCGACTATTTCGGGCAGCTTTACATCTGGGCCCAGGACCTGGTCCGCTCCGGCAAGGCCTACGTCTGCAGCCTGAGCGATGCCCAGATCCGCGAGTATCGCGGCACGGTCACCGAACCGGGGCGCAACAGCCCCGATCGCGAACGCCCGGCCGAGGAGAGCCTGCGCCTGCTCGAGGAGATGCGCCAGGGACTGCACCCCGACGGCACCTACACGCTGCGCGCGAAGATCGCCATGGATCATGTGAACATGAAGATGCGCGACCCACTGGTCTACCGCATCCGGCGCGTGGCACACCATCGGGCGGGTGACAGCTGGAACATCTACCCGATGTACGATTTCGCCCATGGGCTCAGCGATTCCATCGAGGGCATCACGCATTCGCTCTGCACTCTGGAGTTCGAGAACAACCGTGAGCTCTATGACTGGTTCCTGGACAACCTGGAGGTGCCCAGTCGCCCGCGCCAGATTGAATTCGCCCGCCTGAACCTGGGCTGGACCGTGATGAGCAAGCGCCGCCTGCTGGAACTGGTGCGCGACGGCCATGTGAAGGGCTGGGATGATCCGCGCCTGCCCACCATCGCGGGCATGCGCCGCCGTGGGTATTCTCCGCGTGCGATCCGCGAGTTCTGCGACCGCGTGGGTGTGGCACGCCGGGAGAGTACGGTGGACATCGCCCTGCTCGAGTCCGTGCTGCGCGAAGACCTGAACTACCACTCTCCGCGTACGATGGCTGTGCTGCGTCCGTTGAAAGTGGTCATCGAGAACTGGCCCGAGGATCGTGAAGACTGGCTGGAAGCACAGATCAACCCCGAGCAGCCGGAGCTGGGCAGTCGCCGTGTGCCTTTCTCGCGGGAACTCTGGATCGAGCGCGAGGACTTCATGGAGAATCCCCCCAAGGACTTCTTCCGTCTGGCTCCGGGCCGCGAGGTGCGCTTGCGCTCGGGCTACTTCATCACCTGCACCTCGGTGATCAAGAACGAACAGGGCGAGATCACCGAACTGCGCTGCAGCCACGATCCGGAAACCCGTGGCGGCAATGCGCCCGACGGGCGCAAGGTGAAGGCCACCCTGCACTGGGTGTCCGCGGCCCACGCGATTCCCGCCGAAGTGCGCCTCTATGACCGGCTGTTCACAGTGGAAAATCCGAACAAGGTGCCCGAAGGCGGCAGTTTCCTTGATTGGCTCAACCCGGCTGCTCTGGAGACCGTGCAGCCTGCCTGGGTGGAAGCGGACCTGGATGGCAAGGAGGCAGGCTGGGCCTGCCAGTTCGAGCGGCTGGGCTATTTCTGCGTGGATCCGGACAGCCGCCCGGGAGCGCTGGTCTTCAATCGCACGGTCACCCTGCGTGACACCTGGGCGCGCATCCAGTCCCGGGGGCCCCGAAGCTGATCATGCTCTGACAGCACTGTGTTAGTCGATTCACAAGTCTTCGGGGGCAATCACATTGCCCCCTTTTCTTTTGCTTTGAAAGCAATTTCGCCGAATCGGCGGGAATGCACTTGTGAAGGAATAAACTCGATTAGTCGTTCTGTCGATACCTGTCTCAGCCAATACAGGAGAGTATCATGAAGCATTTGAGAATGGACGTGTTGCTGGTCTTGGTCCTCGGGGTGTTCGCCCTTGGGGGCTGGCTCAGTGCGGGTGAGGAACATGCCCTGATCGTGGAAATGGCCCTGCCCCTGGGGCTGGTCAGCGTCGTTTTCGTGCTCATCTACAACATGGCCCTCTGGCGCATCCGTCGCCGTGTGGAGGGTCTGGTGGATGCCATCCGCGAAGGGCGGCTGAACGAGCGTCTCGACCCTGCCAGCGTGGCCAGCGATCTGCGTCCGCTGGTGCTGGCACTGCACGACGTGGCCGATTCCTTCACGAGCCTGCTCAACGATCTGCCAATTCCGCTGATCACCATCGATGGGTCCTTCCGATTGCAGTACGCGAACGGCATGGCTCTGGCCGTAGGAAAGGTGAAGGACATGGAGCACGCTCCCGTGCATTGCCATGAGATGTTCCAGGCCGAGCACTGCAACACGGAAAAGTGCGCGCTGGGGCGTTGCATGAAGAGTGGCAAGGGGGAAGCCGGATCGCAGGTGGCTCGGCCCGCGGGGCAGCATTTCGAGATCGACTACCAGGCGGTGCCACTGAAGTCCGCTGATGGCCGTGTACGCGGGGCGGTGGAAATCATCATCGATCGCACGGCGCTCAATCGCCAGCAGGAGCAGATGCGCCAGGTGAGCGCCTACCAGAGCGTGGAAGTCAAGCGGCTCTCGCACTGCCTGGACCAGCTGGCCGCCGGTGACCTGACCACCGCGTATCACACGGCCAAGGGCAACGAGAACACCACCGAGGTTCACGAGCGCTTCACGGGCATCGCCACGGTCTTCAACAGTGCGGTCGGCAGCATCGCCTCGACCATGGGCAAGGTACGCTCCAGCATTCTCGTGCTCTCCAATTCGGCGGAAGAACTGTCGGTGACCGCGCGCGAACTGCTCTCGCGCAGCCACGAGATGAGCACGGGGTCCGACGCCGCGACCCAGACCACCGGAGAAGTCTCGCACCGCATCACCAGCATCGCCAGCGCGGCCGAGGAACTGAGCGTGAACACGCGGACCGTTTCGGGCACGGCTTCCGGCATCTCCAACAACATGAACAGCGTGGCCGCGGCCATTGAAGAGATCTCCAGTTCCATCGGCAGCATCGTGCGTCACGCCGAGGAAGGCTGGCAGGTCAGTCAGCAGGCCAGCGGGCTGGTGGGCGAAGCGACACGCACCATGGAAACCCTGGGTCTCTCGGCCAAGGAGATCGGTCAGGTCACCAAGGTCATCGAGAGCATTGCCGACCAGACCAATCTGCTGGCGCTGAACGCCACCATCGAAGCGGCCCGCGCGGGTGAGGCGGGCAAGGGCTTCTCGGTGGTCGCCGGCGAGATCAAGGAACTGGCGCGCCAGAGCGCCAACGCGGCAAAGGACATCGGCCAGCGGATCAACGGGGTACAGCAGAGCAGCAACAATGCGGTGAGTGCCATTGCCGGCATCGAAGGCATCATCCACACGGTCAGTTCCTCGGTGGAAAGCATCCGCAGCTCGGTGCAGGAACAGAATTCGGCCGTGAACGAAATCAGCAGCCACGTGGCCGACGTGACTCAGGGAGTGGGCCAGATCGCCAACTCGATCAACGAAAGTGCCGAAGGAGCGGTGGCCATCTCGCGTGATGTCAACGAAGCGGCGCGCGGAGCACGGATCACGGCGGAGACCATGGACGGTGTCTCGGGCCGGATCCTCCAGACCACCAGTGGCGCAACCCAGATGGAGAATGCGGCCCAGGAACTGGCGCGTCTCGCCGTCGAACTGGAAGCGATGGCCGTGCAGTTCAAGCTGGATGAGCCCAGCCTGCAGCGCGTTTCGGCTCTGGAGGCCTGAGGCTTGCGCCGGTCTGGCGCGCCCACCGTATCTTCACGCAATCAAAACCGTGGAGGTACGTCATGCATGTGCTGCTGGACCTGAGCGTCGTGCCACTGGGCGTGGGCATTTCCTTGTCGCCTTATGTGGCGGCCTGCGAGAAGATTCTGCGCGCAGCGGGGCTGAATGCCCGCCTGCACGCCTACGGCACCAACATCGAAGGGGAATGGGACGAGGTCTTTGCCGCGGTGAGGGCCTGCCACGAGGAACTGCACCGGATGGGTGCACCCCGTGTCACCACCTCGATCCGGATGGGCACCCGCACCGATCGGGTCCAGGGCCTGGACGACAAGGTGCGCAGCGTGGAAGACAAACTGACCTGAGCAACAGCCCGGATCGCGCCTGCCAGCGTGATCCGGGCCTTTCATTTCCGTTGTGTGTCTGCGCCTCAGCGCACCAGCAGGATCCGCTGCACCTCGCTCTGCCGACCCCCGGGGCCCGGCCCGTCGATGCGCAGCAGATACAGGCCGCTGGCGCTGGTGCCGGCCCGCCACTGCACCCGGTGATCACCACCGGGCAGGGTGTCCTCGACGAGTGTTTCCAGCAACTGACCCGCCAGATTGTATACGGCCAGCCTCACGGGGCCGGTCCGGTCCAGCGAGAAGCGGATGTTGGTGCTTGGATTGAATGGATTGGGCGAGGCCACCAGGCCAAAGTGGCTGGGCCGCTGCACGCCCACTGACCGCACGTCCGTGGTCTGGCAGGGGGCCGCATAGCGTCGGATCCGGAATGCGTCGCCATCCAGCCAGGGCGTGTACACGCTGCCGTCGCCGCCCAGTGCCAGTCCGAAGGGCAGCTCCAGCCCGCTGGGGCAGAAGTCTCCGCGCGCCGAGACCACACCCGCCCCGATGTCCGTGATGCACTCCAGTTCGGCGCCGGGCAGGCCGAAAGCCAGCATCTGGCTGGTTTCCTCGCTGTAATCCAGTCCGCGCACTCCATCGGGACAGGCGATGTTCCACTCGATCCCATTCTGGAACTCACGTTCGGGCGTGTTGCCGCTGATGTCCACGGTCAACATCTGATCCTCTTCGGGCCCATCCATGAGCACCCAGAGGCGCTCGCTGCGGGCATCCACGGTCATCCCGGCGACCCGGGCCCCCGAGGCGGGCATCAGTTCAGGCATCGAGAAGAACTGCGCGTCGTGATCCGGCAAATCCAGCCGGACCAGTTCCATGCCACGGCTGGTCCAGAAATGGCCCCCGCCGCTCGCCTGCCAGGCCAGTCCGCGCCAGTCCCCGGGCGCCAGCGTGATGGGCGGAGCGCTGAGCGTGCCTTCGGTGTCATCGATCAGCAACACGGCGGGCAGCTCCGGGGCCAGCCAGGCCAGGTTGCCGTCGCCCAGCCACTCGCCATCGCCCAGAGTGCTCATGCCCGCCAGTTCCTCGTGTGCCAGAGTCCCGGGCAGATTTCCCTGGTTCCAGCAGGAGCTGATGGTTACCAGCTGCACTTCCTCGGTCTGCTCCGGATCGTCCAGCGAGGCGGCCAGCAGGGAGACCGTGTCACTGAAGATCAGCGGCGATTCGGGCACGTGCACGCGCACTTCCACCAGAAAGGTCTCCAGCAGACCCAGCTCGGGCACCTCGTTCAGAATCTCGCCGCTCGCCGCGTCGTGCAGCGTCACCGGCCAGGTACTGGGGCTCGTCGCCACGCTGTAGTGCCCGGGAAAGTCCCCGCGATTGGCCAGATGCACCGTGAAACTCGCCGTCTCACCGTTCAGGCCCACCCGCTCCGTCTCGTCGGCTTCCAGACTGAAGGCGTGATCGGCTCCCGGATCGCAGTTGGCGCTCATCACTTCCAGGTGGCTCTGGGACGCATTGACCGCACTGGCCAGTACCCAGGCGACCTCGCCGCGGGTCTCGAGCGCCAGTCCGCGCAGGTTGTTGGTGGGCGTCAGGCCCAGCACGTGCGGGTCTTCCGGGCGTGAGACATCGATCGAGAACAGGTAACGCCCGGCGAGCAGCAGGTCGTTGCCCGCGAATGTCATCTGCTTGGTGTAGGAGAAGGCCAGATACTGGTTCAACAGAGTGATCGGCCGGGGATCATTGGGCACGCTGATGTCATAGAGGCGAATCCCGAAACCATACTGCAGGCAGGCCGCCACATCTCCAATGGCCGCCAGGACCCGCAAGCCGGTGCCCGGACTGGCGCTGCCCTGTTCTTCCAGAGGACCGTCCGGAGGAGCCGTGAGAATGCGGAAGGATGTTTCGTCGGCCACCAGCAGCAGTCCGTCGTGGTACAGCAGTGCGCGCGTGTTGCCCGGAGTATCCAGGCGTTCGCCGGCCACGGGCGAATCGGGCGAGGACAGGTCCACGGGCAGGATCCCGCCGGATTCCATTCCGATCCAGGCCCGGTTGCCCTCGACGGCCAGGCAGGAAGCTGTTTCGTCCAGGGGCAGACTGCCGATCACGGAGGGGCCGCCGTCGCTGGCGAAGTCCACACAGATCAGAGTGCCCGCATCCAGCGCGCAGTAGCGTGAGCTGCCGGGCAACTTGCCCAGTGCCAGCACGGGTGCCGCCAGCTCGAGACTGTCCAGCAGAACCGGCACCTCCGGGTTGGCCAGTCCGTAGAGCCGCAGTTTCTGGCCCCCGCAGAGCAGGCTGTCGCCGTCCAGCACCAGATCGGCCGCGGAGCCCAGCAAGGGTTGAGTGCCCAGCAGTTCGGGGCAGGCGGAGGCGCTGCGGGCGATTCCAAGTGCCAGCAGGCCAGCGGCCAGGAGGAAGATCTGTCTGGAGAACCGTACTCTGGGGGCAATTCTTTTCATGACTCGTCCTGATCTGGAAGGCCCGGACCATTCGATCCGGCGCCCCTGTGTCCGTTCGTTGTTGTCGTGGCGGCCCCCCAAGCTCGCACTTCGCGAGCAACCTGTTCGCGCCGTGGAGGAACCCCTGAAGCCGAATACCTACCGCGAGTCCCCGCTGGACAGCAGCGAGCTGCCGCCGGGCATTCCCTACATCGTCAGCAATGAAGCGGCCGAGCGCTTCAGCTTCTACGGGATGAAGGCCATTCTCGTGGTCTTCATGACCACCGCCCTGCTGGACCGCACGGGCGCTCCGGCTCCCATGGAGGAGGGCGAGGCCCGGGCCTGGTACCATGCCTTCAATGCGGCGGTCTACTTCACCCCGCTGGCAGGAGCCCTGCTCGCGGATGTTTTTCTTGGCAAATACCGCACCATTCTTTCCCTGTCGCTGTTCTACTGCCTGGGGCATCTCTGTCTGGCCCTGGACGAGACCCGTCTGGGCCTGCTGCTGGGTCTGAGCCTGATCGCGCTGGGCGCCGGAGGCATCAAACCCTGCGTGTCGGCTCACGTGGGCGATCAGTTCGGCGAGCGCAACCAGCATCGCCTGCCCGGTGTATTCGGGGCCTTCTATTTCGCGATCAATCTGGGCAGCTTCGTGGCCACCCTGTTGATTCCCTGGCTGCTGGCGACCTGGGGCTCGGCGGTGGCTTTCGGTCTGCCCGGTGTGCTGATGGCCCTGGCGACCTTCATCTTCTGGCTGGGTCGTGATCGCTTCGTGCACATTCCCGCGCGCGGCATGGCGGTCTGGCGGGAAATCGTCTCCGCCGAAGGGCGTGATGCGCTGGGGCGCCTGGTGGGGATCTACCTCTTCGTGGCGGTGTTCTGGGCGCTTTACGACCAGACCGGGTCCTCCTGGGTGCTGCAGGGCACACGAATGAATCTGCACGCGCTGGGTGTGAGCTGGCTGCCCTCGCAGGTGCAGGCGCTCAACCCGGTGCTGATCCTGCTGTTGGTGCCGCTGTTCACGGCCGTGCTCTATCCCTGGATCGGCCGCCTGATGCCTTTCGGCGCTCTGCGCCGGATCGGGCTGGGCTTCTGGCTCACGGCCCTGGCCTTCGCCTGGAGCGCCGGACTGGAGACCGTGATCGCCGCCGGTCAGACCCCGAACATCGCCTGGCAGCTGCCGGCCTGGATTCTGATCACGGCAGGGGAGGTGCTGGTGTCGGTGACCTGTCTGGAGTTCAGCTACACCCAGGCGCCGCGCACCCTCAAGTCGCTGGTGATGGCGCTGTTCTTCCTGAGCATCAGTCTGGGCAACCTGCTGGTGGCCGCGATCAACTTCCTGCTGCTGGACGAGCACGGTGCCAGTCGCCTGGCCAATCGCGAGTACTTCTGGTTCTTCGCCCTGCTGATGGCCGCCGCCGCGCTGCTCTTCGTCCCCGTCGCCCGTCGTTTCCAGGGCCGAACGTACCTCCAGACCAGCGAGTCCGCCTGATCGTAGCACAACACTCTTCACCACACGTCGCAGCTTCCAGCCGGGCCAGACAAGCCACCCTCAGGTCTTGTCGCCATTGACGTACTGGCGCAATCCGGGGCGCCATGCAATGGTCGCTCGAAATACGGCATTCGCAGTGGCGCAGCACACTGGAAATGTGTTGTCAGGGGACATTCGAATGGTGAGGGGCGGACTCGCGACACGAGGCGACGATCATGTCGCAGGACGGTCCACTTCGACGAAGCCCAGGGCTTCGTACAGGCGTTCGGCGGGGGTGTTGCCGCGGGTCACGACCAGTTGCAGGCAGGTGTCGTCGGCGGCGCGCAGGGCGTGGATCACGCGCAGCAGGCCGCGCCGGGCCAGGCCGCGGCGACGGAAGTCGGGGTGGGTCAGTGAGAAGGCGATGAATGGAGCATTTCGCCAGCGGGTCACGAGGGTGGCAGCTGCCGGACGGCCATTCAATTCAACGATGCCGGAGAAGCTGGGCAGCCAGTCTCCGTACTCGCTGGCGAACAGTGAGTCCACTTCCCTGAGACTTCCCGCCAGGTCCTCGCCCTCGTCGTCCACGCTGCCCCTATAGGAGTCCAGCATCAACTGCGCGAGGGCCAGGCGATCCTCGGGCAAGGGGCAGCGCACGGAATCCTGATCGCTCTCCACCAACTCGGGCAAGGGTTCCAGTCGCATCAGTCGACGGTGATGTGCGCTCATTGGCGGCCCTTCATGGCGCAGGTGCTGGGTGATTCACTCATGTTCGCGCCGGGATCGGCAGGGTGAAGGGCGTGCCCTCGGGCAGCCAGGGCCCCCGCACCATCAGCCAGGAGGGGCCATCGTGATCCAGCAGGCGCGGCTGGGGCAGCGCCTGCGGCGCCAGCCGGTCGGGTGAGAACTCGAAGATGATTTCGTCCAGCGGGCCCGGCAGGCAGGCCAACAGCTGCGGCCAGGCCGGCAGGCGGGGCGCCACCAGATCCAGCAGGCGCAGGCCCGTGCCCTGCCTTTCGAAGCAGCAGAGCGCATCCAGCGCCTGACTGTACCACAGGTCCTGGCGGCCCATGTTGAAACAGAAGATCGCCTGCTCGCGCACCACGCCAAGCCTGTGCGACAGCGGCTCACGGGTTGACAGCAGGCGGTGCAGCAGGGCCAGGTCCAGCGGCTGGGAAAGCTCCAGCCGGCGCAGCGGCTCCCTCGGGCCGGCGTGGTCCACCGCCAGCCGGAAGGCGGCTTCGGGGCAATGGCGAAAGCCGAAGGGCGTGAAGTACTCGGGGTGCTCGGTCGTGAGTACCAGAGTGCTGAAGCGTGACTCACACCAGGCCAGCAGGCGGGTCATCACGGCACGGTAGAGCCCTCGCCCCCGCTGATCGGCGCGGGTGGCCACCGCGTGCACGCTGCCGACCACCGTCTCCCGTCCCTCCAGCACCAGGGGCAGCTCGATCAGGCCCACATGAGCCAGCGCGGCTCCGGCCTCCTCGAAAACGAAGGGCGTCGAGGCACCCTCCCACGATACCCCCAGCCCGCGGATGCGTTCCGCAGCCTGCGCGATGCCGGGAAAGACCGTGTCCAGCAGCGAGAAGAGAGCCACGGCGCGTTCGGGTTGGGTCCAGAATTCGTGCATGCTGTGCGACACTCCTGCCTTGTCGTGGAACGGCCGGCCGCCCCTGTCAGGATCCGGCCGGCCGTGGTGTTCGTCTGGAAAGAGGGCCGAGCTCAGCCCCGGGTGCCCTTGAACAGGGTCATCGCGGTGCCGATCAGGCCCGAGACCTCGGTCATGTTGCCCGGCACGATCATCGTGTTGTTGGTCCGGGCCAGCTCGCCGTAGGCTTCCACGGCCTTCTCGGCCACCTTGAGCTGCACGGCCTGCTCGCCGCCGGGCTTCTGGATGGCCGCGGCGATCTTGGTGATGGCGTCCGCGGTGGCGTCGGCCACGGCCGTGATCGCGGCCGCCTCGCCCTGGGCCTTGTTGATCTCGGCCTGCTTGGCACCCTCGGAGCGCGCGATGAAGGCCTCGCGTTCACCCGTGGCGATGTTGATCTGTTCCTGGCGCCGTCCCTCGGAGGCCGCGATCAGCGCACGCTTCTCGCGTTCGGCCGTGATCTGGGCCTGCATCGCGCGCAGGATCTCCACCGGCGGGGTCAGGTCCTTGATCTCGTAGCGCAACACCTTCACGCCCCAGTTGAGCGCCGCCTCGTCCAGCGACTGCACCACGCTGGCATTGATCGCGTCACGCTCCTCGAAGGTCTTGTCCAGTTCCATCCGGCCGATCACCGAGCGCAGGGTGGTCTGGGCCAGCTGGGTGATGGCCACCACATAGTTGCTGGCGCCGTAGCTGGCGCGCATCGGGTCGGTCACCTGGAAGTAGAGGATTCCGTCCACGGTCAGCTGGGTGTTGTCCCGCGTGATGCAGATCTGGCTGGGCACGTCCAGCGGAATCTCCTTGAGCGAATGCTTGTAGGCCACCCGGTCGACGAAGGGCAGCAGAAAGCTCAGCCCGGGGCTGAGGGTGATGTGATACTTGCCCAGGCGTTCCACGACCCAGGCGTTCTGCTGGGGCACCACCTTGATGGCGCTCATCACGAAGAAGCCGGCGATGACCAGCAACAACAGGGCGAACTGTTCCATGGGGAACTCCGTGAAAGGGGGGATCAGCGAACCAGCTGGAGGACGCTGCCGTCGATCCGGTGAATGGTATGCATGCCGGGCTCGGGAAGGCCCTCGCCCACCCAGCGGGCGCTCCAGTTGGCACCGCGATACTGGACCCGTGCACTGCCGTCGGCGGCCCACTGGTCCACCTGGACGCGGGAGCCGATGTCCAGCAGCGCGTCGGGATTGCTCTGGACCTCCCTGGGCAGCGGTTGATGGCGGCGCCTGAGATACCAAAGGAAGACCGCGCCTCCGCCCGCGACAGCCGCCACGGTCATCTGGGCGCTGAGGCCCAGGCCCAGGTGGGCGGCAATCGCTCCCGCGGCCGCACCCAGCGCCAGCATCAGCAAGAAGAAGGTGCCGCTCATCAGTTCCGCCAGCACCAGCAAGCCGGCGAGGATCCACCAGAACAAAGGTTGGGAAACGGGCATGAGGCCTCCGGAACGCAATGGCTGAACGGGGCGAGTGGAGTTCCAGGAAGGGGCGGCGGCGTGACTCAATGGGCCGGTTGCTCAGGGCCCCCCGGAATGCCCTCGTGACATGGCGCGAAAGCTACTGCCCGCGCGCTTGCCATCCTAACCGGACCGGCAATTTTCGCAGCGGCGGCTCAGACCGGCCAACGACGATCCAGCACCGTTTCGCCACCGCCCGCGCCGCCCGCGCCGCCCGCGCCGCTCGCGCCGCTCGCCTTCGCCTCACGATGGCGCGTCGAACTTGCTCCGCACCGTTCGCGAGCAGGATGTCTCGAATCCCTGGGTGGCTGTTGCGGGGGGGGGGGGGGGGGGATTTTAATTGGTGGCGTCACAGTTGGAGCTTGTAGACTCGATGGTTCTGGGTTTGCAAGTTTGCCTTGTAGTAGCTCACTGTTGTAAAGTTCACGTACCATTGTCGATATGGCCAAGACGTCCTTGGAGAAGCAGCTCTACCAGTCCTAGGCGTCCAGGTTGTCAATATGAGCTGAATACAAATCTGGAGCGCTTGCCAGCAATGATGGGTAACAACGAGTGAATGTTTCTGGATGGCGTGAGGATGTAACCACGCATTTCAGTCCGGAGGTGTTAAGGTTTAATATCAGTACAAATGTGAACCATTGGCCACGGTTGGTACCTCTTTTCCTGCAAAGCTGCTGTTGATTATCAGTGTTCATTAGGGTCCAATTGGCGTATCACCTTCTCGTAAACGATGGATGTGCTGACTTCAAACTTCAATGTCCATCGATGTTGCAACTCCCGTTAGCCCACATTTCACGAAGCTCTGGTAGGTCGGATGCAAAGGATAATGACTGTATGGCGGGTCCTGCGATCGACGCAATACTCACATTTGATTCTATCCAATGGTAATCCCTGTAATCGATACGTTAGGGCAGATTCTTCACACATGCTCAGAAATCTGTTCATATCCCTGTCAACTCTGACAGCGGAGAAAGCGCGATGCGAACTGTTTTCGCAACTGTTTCCAGATTTTTTGCCAATCTCGATCATTGCTGGTTGAAGTGCATCCTGGTATATGCAGGCACAGACTTAAGAAGCTCTGAAGGCAGCTTCTGCAGTTGATTTTACGTTATCCTGGTCCATTAGAGTCAACTCCAATCCTTTTCTTTATTGGCCCAGGAAGAGCCAATCATTCTCACCACCCCAGTCCCATTGTCCTCCGACATCACCCGGTAGAATCCCTTGGGCTGGTCTGCTTGGTTGCGATGTGTGAATGTTGTGTTGGTTGTGTAACCGATTCGGGTGAAAGATACGCCATCAATGCTGGAAGACCATAGCACTCTATAAGCTGTTGCAGAAGGTACTTGGTCCCAAGAAATGATGTAATCAGTCCCGAATATCTGGATGTCAGATCCTGAGGTGGGGATACAGGGTTACCATTTGTCACCCGTAAATCCGAACGACGGGTTTGATCCCCTCGCTGATCAAAATTGACATCCTCAAGGGAATCCTGATCGTAATCACTTATGATCAGTGACCCCGGCCCAAGTTCCAGGATAGTTTCTTCTGTTTGCACATCTCGAATCACGATCGAGTCGGTGATCCGACTTCGATAAACCCATTCTGCTATGCCTTCCTGCGAAGCATTGTGATGTAGACTGGCGGGTAGTTGTCGTGATCATTTTGTTGTGGATATGTGTATGAGCCAGGAGCATTGTTGTCACTAAAGGGAGTGTACATATGAAATGTTGTAACATCCAAGTAGAAATCTCCAGATACACTTTTCACTGGTGTTTCCTTGATGCCGTCGTCATTTACATCAATGTCGCCGTAAGTACGGATGCTGACTCCGGAAGTAGGTGCATACGGCACGTTCCCCAATGGGAATGAGGCTTTCATTACGATTCCCTGCCCGAAAGCGGTACCGCAACCCATGAATAGAATCAGTCTACATATAGTCATCTTCTTCATCTTTCACCTTTGTAGTTTGGCCAACCATCCTCACCACTCCAGTCCCATTATCTTCCGACATCACCCGGTAGAAGCCCATAGGTTCAGAAGCCCTGCTCCTGTGTGTGAAGGTCGTCCCCGTCGTGTACCCAATGCGTGTGAACGAAATCCCATCGATGCTGGAGGACCATAGGACTCTGTAAGCCGTAGCACTGGGGACGCTGTTCCAGGTAATCACGTAGTCATCCCCGGTTATCTGGATGTTCAAGTCCTGCGGTGGGGAAACTGGATTGCCGTGGCGATTCCGTAGACTTGTAGGTTGGGACCATTTGATACGATTACATCGTCCATGCCGTCTTGATCATAATCAGCTATCACTACCGCCAGTACACGACGGACAAGCTAATAGCTGGACCCCTGTCCAGATATCATAGATAGTAACTCCATCAGTTCTGGATCCCAGTATTGTGACGAAAAGTACTCGACGAACTCTGCGATTCCGTCCGTCGGATCCTTGCTACATACGTTGCGTAGTCACCCTGTGGATAGTCAAAGCTCCATGAATTGTAGCGCAGATTTCGACTCACCTGCATTGTCGTCAGATCTAGATAGAAGCATCCGTTACCACGCACGGGAACTTCCTGAATTCCGTCATCAGTTGTGTCGATGTTAGGGTAAGGGGCCATTCCAAGAGTGAACTCGTAGGGGTAGTTGGCAGGTTTTGGAAACGTGCTCTTAAGAACAATTTCTTGTGACCTGCAAATCGTCGCTAGCAGCAAAGTTGCGGCGCAAACAGGAGCCTTCATTGTCCAACCCTACCGGTTTGCCCAACCATTCTGACTACCCCAGTCCCATTGTCTTCCGACATCACCCGATAGAAGCCCATAGGTTCAGATGCCCTGTTGTGATGTGTGAAGGTCGTTCCCGTCGTGTACCCTATGCGTGTGAAAGACACGCCGTCTATCGACGAAGACCACAAGACGCGGTACGCAGTAGCTGTAGGCAATGAATCCCAGGAAATCATGTAGTCATCTCCGGATACCTGGATGTCTAGGTTCTGGGGAGGGGAGACTGGGTTGCCGTTGGCGATGCCGTAGACTTCAAACTCGCCTGAATCAAGATTCCTGAGAATCAGGTCATCAAGTCCATCGCTATCATAATCGTCAATGTACACCAAATCAGAGTATAGTGACGGCATCAAATATGTGTTCGAAGCAATGTCCTTTACAATGATTGATGTACCATTGACTCTTACCCATTCTGCAAGACCGTTCATCCTCATCATCGTGACATAGAAAGAATTGGTTCCACGCTTTTGTGGATAAATGTCGTACCAGCCTTGGTTGTCTTCGACATTGTACGATTGATGTGTAATGGGGTTTAGAAAGAACAGGCCTGCGCCTGTTGGGCTTCCACTGGCGGAGCCAGACATGAATAGTTCGGCAACTCCATCGCAGTCAACGTCGATATCATCTTGAAGTCTAATCCGGACGCCACTGCTTGCATTTGATGAATAGAATGAAGTTTTAAATACGATGTTCTGCGCTAGACCAACCTGGACAAGTAACCCCAAGACACCTACCACCCCAATGATGTGCTTCACGTTGTACCCCATTTTATCTACTGCCTTCGCCAGCAATCCCACCAGTGTGCCCACCAGCCGTCACCGCAATCACCTTGTAGAAGCCCCTGGGCACATCAGCGAAGCCGACATGGGTGAAAGTACTCTCTTGCGTGTAACCCACCTGGGTGAAGCAAGGGCTTTCCGGGACCGCAGCCCACAGGACGCGGTATCCATCGGCCCCTGAAACCGATTGCCAGGTCAGAAGGGCATTCGCACCGACTGTGGCAATGTCCAGTGTTGCACCAGGGGATTCCAAGCTGGCAGCTCCTGTTCCCAAGACGATGTAGTCGTAGCAGTGAGGCGTTTCACCGGAATCACCTGATCTAGGATAGTAGACGAAATAGTCGTCCAACCCGTCCCCATCAAAGTCGCGAGCGAGGATGCGCTGAATTCCACCGGCTATAGTTGTTTCGTAAAGGACTTCTCCGGTCATGACATCGTAAACGCGAAGACTGCTCTCTTCAACTCCGTAAGAAGTTGCAATATCGGCCTGTGCATGGCTTCTGGATTGGCCAACATCACAACTTGCGTCCTTTGGATTCAAACCACCATGTGGCACTACACCAGTCGAATACATTTCACCAGTGATTGGATTGAAGAAGTTCGCTCCGTTTTCCCATCGATCCATGAAGACTTCCCGTACCCCATCCCCATCGAGATCCTTGTCGATCCAAGTTGTTGCACCGATACGCATGCGCACATCGGCTACTTGCCCAGTATGCTTGACGACGATCTGCTGGGCCGATGCCACCAAGGACATGAGCAGAAGCAAGCAGATGGATATCATGTTTCCCCCGACGTGATTGCTGTCTCATAGAGTGTGGCGGCACGAGGGGCAAGGGTGGAGAATGGTGTTCAGCTTGGCAAGCGGAAATCATGGCTCGGCGAATTGCGGGATGCTTGTGCATTACCCCACTTGGCCTCGATTCAGAACCGTTCCTCGGCACGCTGCAATCCAACCTGTACTTGCGGCCCGACTCGGTCCTTGAGCGTGCCGGGATCTTCAGTCCGGACACGTGCCATCTGGTGCGTTGATTGGTCCCATGACGCGCATGCACGGTTGCCATGCCGATGTCTGACGGGAGATCCGAGCTTCCGGGTTCTGGATGAGTGACACGTAAGGGGCAATGCCCGGGTCGCAGATGATCAGGCCGGCTTGTCGAACCCACCCCAGACATTGGTCGTGCCCAGGTTCTCGACGCCTGCGGACTTGAGATACAGGAAGAGCTGCATCTTGTAGGCGGTGATCCATTTGAGGGGGCCGTCCATGATCGCGGCGGCCAGCGGGAGGGTGCCGCCGCCGGGGACCTTGACCTCCTGGCTCACCATGGCTTCTTCGCCCGCGGCGGCGAAGAAGGCGCGAATGCCATCCAGCTGTTCTTCCATCATGGTGCGCAGCTCAGTGACGGGGCGGGCGTTGGCCCGTTCGCGGCAGGCCGCGAAGCCCTTCCAGTCGCCCGTGGACATGCCGTCGAGGGCCGAGACCACGCAGTAGCTCATGTAGCGCAGCAGTTCCTCAATGCTGCGCTGGCCCGGGGTGGGGCGGTAACTCAGGTGTTCCGGGCGCACCTTGTCGATCAGGTGCAGGCAGATCGTGCACTCGCGCAGCAAGCTGTTCAGCAGATGGTCCTTGGTGATCACGGCGGTGTGCTCCTTGTGTTGAGGGTGGCGGTTCCGGTGTGTGTCGAGCCGCCCAGCTCGGCAGGACGGCCGTGGCTGTGCCAGCGGCGCGCGAACAAGATTCTGGCCGGCACCGCGACGGCAGGCGGTCATCGGGCGGGGAAGGTATCACCCGCGCCTGAAAGTCCTCAGGAAAAGCGCTCGAGCAGCAAGCCGGCCAAGGCTCCTCCGGCGATCAGCCAGGTGGAGTTGACCCGTGCGCGGATCAGCAGCAGCGCCGAGATCAGGGCAATGGCGGCCGTGGCCGGGTCCACGATCGCGCTGCGGCCCAGTTGCAGGCAGACCGCCGCCATCAAGCCCAGGGACGCCACGTTGACGCCATCCAGCAGCAGGGAGAACTGCGGTGATTCGCGCAGACGTGGAATCAGCGGGCCGGAGAGGGCGACGAACAGAAATCCCGGCAGGAAGATGCCCACCGTGGCCAGCAGCGCACCGGGTACTCCACCCAATTGGTAGCCGATCCAGGTCGCCGTGGTGAAGACCGGGCCGGGAGTGAGCTGGCCAATGGTCACCGCGTCCAGCAACTGGGCGTCGCTGAGCCAACCCAGCCGGATCACGAATTCGGCGCGCAGAAAGGCAAGCAGCACATAGCCGCTGCCGTAGAGCACGGCGCCGATCTTGAGGAAGCTCAGGAAGAGCACGGGCAAGCTGAAGAGCTGGATCGCGAACGCTGTTGGGTCGACTCCACTGAAGGATTGCAGCGGTGAGGCCATGGCCAGAGCCTGCAGTCCCGAGCGGCGCGAGTGGCCCGCCCGGATCAGCCAGAGCAGGAGTCCGCCTCCGAAGAGCAGCAGCAGTTCGTTGACTCCCAGCAGGTAGAGGATGATCACTGCCAGAGCCAGCGCCATGGGCAGGGGGCGGCGCAGGGCCTTTGAACCCAGATTCCAGAGGGCCTGGAGGATCACCGCGATCATCACGGGCTTCACTCCGTGCAGCAGCCAGTGTGCCGTGGGCGTGTGTCCATAGCGCATGTGCAGCCAGGCCAGAGCCATCACGATCAGCATGGCCGGCAGGATGAAACACACTCCGCCCACCACCAGCCCGGGCCAGCCCGCGCGCCGGTGTCCCAGGTGGATCGCCAGTTCGGTGGAGTTGGGGCCGGGAATCAGGTTGGTGGCGCCCAGCAGGTCCAGGAATTCCTGCTCGCTCAGCCAGCGCCGGCGCAGCACGGTCTCGTCGTGCAGCATGGCGATGTGCGCCGCCGGCCCGCCGAAGGCCGTGGCGCCCAGCCGCAGGAACAGGCCCGCCACTTCAAGCAGCGGCTGGCTCATGACGGCCCGGGAAGCAAGGAGCCGACAAAGTGAGCGACAGTCGGTTGGAGCATGGCGGATGTGATCGGTACGGGCATCAGGGTTTTTGATCCTGGCTTGAGTTGATATCCGGGCTTGCCGAGCGACGACCGAATGGTCAGGTCAAGGCCCGGGATTGCGCACGTGGCGAGGTCTTCAGCAGATCGATGCCCACCCGCTTCAGCAAAACGGCGAACAGGGCGAAACAGGCCACGGTCAGCAGCACACAGGCGCCAAGACTGAGCCAGAAACCCCAGCGCGGCATCAGAAGGGGAAACACCAGAAACATCGGCAGGGTGGGCAGCACATACCAGAAAGTGTAGCTGGAGTGATTGGCGAGCTTCTCCCATCGCCGAGGTCAGCAGGTACTTGGTCAGGATCCAGCTCATGGCGTGTGCGCTTTCAGGATGGCGTGCAATCGTGAAAGATGATGTTCCATGTGCCCCACGTAATCTTCCATGAAGTACTGCAGCGTGACCGGTTGCTCCGCGGGCAGGGTGCCCCAGGCGATGCGGTCCAGATTGTGGGGCAGGCGGGGCTTCAGGCGGATGTCTTCGGGCGTGTGCGCCATCTGTTCGGCCAAGTGCAGGTTGGCCAGGCGCCACAATTCCACCAACGGCGCCCAGGCATGCTGCTGCCAGCGCTGCGCCGTCACCCAGGCGTCCTGGTCGTATGGCGGGAAGACCAGATCCTCGCGGAAGCGCGCCTCCACGAAACGCCACTGGTTGATGGTCGCCGAATCCACCAGATGCCCGAGGAGTTCACGGGCCGACCAGCCGCCGGACGCGGGACGTGCGACCGTGAGCTCATCCGGAAGAGCCGCCAGTCGGGGAGCCCACGCATGCACCAGCAAGTTCAGGTGGGTTCCGGGGTCTTCGTTCGTGCGGGGGGCGGGGAACCGGTGTGTCATGCCGGGGAGTGTTCCTTGGACTTGTCAACCTGCTGGTCCACGAACTGGCGGATGCGCTCGATCTGGGCCGCGCTGAGGCTCTGCCCGCCCAGGGCCGCCAGATAGAGGGCGGCCAGCAGCGCAAGGCAGACCGGCAGTGCCCAGAGTGCGGTCGGGGGCTGGTCCAGAATCCACTGGGACGACGCGATCAGCAGGGATGCGCCGGCCACCAGGATCAGGCAGGCGAATCCGGCCAGATACATGGTCCAGGTGTTGGGTTGGGGGCCGAAGTACCCGCGCAGGCGACAGCCCAGCGCCGTGGGTTCCAGATCCAGATCCAGCGTGGGTGACCAGAAATGGCGCTCCTCTTCGGGCAGGCTCAGGCAGATGTGGCGACTGCGCATGTACCCGCGCACGGGGCAGTCCGGTTGCAGCAGGGCCTGGTCGATGCGCTCCATGACCTCGGGCACGGAGTCATGGCACTCCAGCACGAAGCGTGGACGCATGGCGGGGGGAAGCATGGATCCTCCGGTTGGATGAGTGGAAGCTGCATGGCAGGCGGCGACGACTGTGCGGCCCGCGGGAAACACCGCGCGCATGCAGCACCCCAGAATAGCCAATTCCGTGAGTTGAGGGAACGGGAAAACGCATCCTGCTGTCAAGCGTTCTGGACGGAGGTGACCGGAAAGCGGGGCTTCCTGAAGCTCGCGGGGGCAAAGCCGGTCCCGCCTCCCTACATTCAGGCGCTTGCCGCGCGCGCGGCCCGTCATTCGTCAGGCGGCGCCAAAGGACAGCAGGCCGGCGTGGGGCCGGCCGATCCAACGAGCTGGGGAGAGCGATGCCCGAACTGAAAGTGTACTCCACCGACTGGTGCGGCGACTGCCGCAACCTCAAGCGGTTCCTGGCGGCCGAGGGTATTTCCTTCACCGAGATCAACATCGAGAACGATGCGGCGGCCGAGCAGGAACTGATCCAGAAGACGGGCAAGCGCGGGATTCCGTACATGACCGTGGGCGAGACCTGGATCAAGGGTTACCCCATGGACGTGGCTGGTTTCCGCAAGACCCTGAGCGACCTGGGCATCACCGGAGCCGGAGCCTGATGGCCGACTCCGTCGCGGGCGATTGGGGCCCCGAAATGGGCAATCCGGCCGAAAGCGACCGCCCCCTGCTGGAGCAGCCTCTCGAGAGCCGTGTGCTGTACAGCGGGCGCATCGTGCACCTGCGTGAGGAGCGCGTCCGCCTGAGTGACGGGAGCGAAGCCCTGCGCGAAGTGGTCCGGCATCCGGGGGCCGTGGTGCTGATTCCCTGGGACAGCCAGCGCGAGCGTCTGATCCTTGTGCGCCAGTACCGGCATCCCGCGGGACGGATCTTCCTTGAGCTGCCCGCGGGCAAGCTCGATCCGGGTGAGACACCGGCAAACTGCGCCGCTCGCGAACTGAGCGAGGAAACGGGCTTCACGGCCGGCCGGCTGGAACACGTGCGATCCGTTTACACCTGCGTGGGCTTCTCCAACGAGGTCCTGCATTTTTTCCTGGCCGAAGACCTGGTGCCGGGCGAGCCATCGCCGGACGAAGGCGAGTGGCTGCAAGTGGTGGACCTGTCGCTTGCGCAGGCCCGCACACTGCTGCGCGAGGGCCGCATCCAGGACGCCAAGACCATGGTGGGCCTCCACTGGTTCCTGGACCGAGTGGATCACGGGACCGCTCCCTGAGGAAGCAGTTGCCCGGGGGCGACACTGCCGGCATTCCGGGCACTTGCCTGCGACACACGATTGACTCTGAAACACGATGGATACTTCATGACCCGCGTCCGCTGGCAGATCGCGTCTTCCCTGACTGAGATTCCCGTACTGGAGCGCCTGCGCGCCCTGCGCGGGCTGGACGGCAGCGCGCCGGAAGAGATCCACGATCCGGGGTTGATGCTGGACATGGACAAGGCTGTCGAGCGCATCACGCGCGCCCTGCGCGACCGCGAGCGCATCGTGGTCTTCGGCGATTATGATGCCGACGGAGTCACCAGCACCGCCCTGCTCTACGCCTGGCTGCGCTCGGTGGGCGCCCGGGTGAGCTACATCCTGCCCCACCGGGTGGAGGACGGATACGGCCTGAAGGCCGCGATGATCGACCGGGTGCTCGAGGCCAAGGCCCAGCTGTTGATCACGGTGGACAACGGCACCTCGGCCAACGAGGCTCTCGAGCGGGCCGCCGCCGAGGGAGTGGACACCATCGTGGTGGATCACCATGCCCAGACCGGCGAGCTGCCTCCCGCAGTGGCGATTCTCAATCCCAACCGGCGCGAGGACCACTACCCTTTCAAGGGGCTGGCGGCCGTGGGCGTGGCCTTCAAGCTGCTGCAGGCGATGAATGCCGAGAACCGGATCTCCTATCTGGATCTGGTGGCGCTGGGAACCGTGGCCGACATGGCGCCGCTGAAGGGCGAGAACCGACTGCTCGTGAGGCGCGGTCTGCGTGTGCTCAACGAAAGCCCGCGTCCCGGGATCCGGGCCCTGATGTCACTGGCCCGGCTGGACGAGCGCGAGATCAGTGGACGCAGCATCAGTTGGCAGTTGGGGCCCCGCATCAACTGCGCCGGCCGGATGGAAAGTGCCGACCTGGCTCTGGAAGTCCTGCTGGCGCCCGAGGAGAGCACGGCGCGCCGTCTGGCCCAACGGCTGGAAAGCGTGAATCAGCTGCGTCAGGAAATCCAGCGCGAGGCGATCGCGGGCACCGAAGCGGCACTGAAGAAGGCGCTGGAGGAGACCGGCCAGCTCGATCGCGCGGTCATCATGGTGGGCGACGACTGGCATCTGGGCGTGATCGGCCTGGTCTCGGGGCGCATCACGTCCGAGTACAATCGCCCCTCGATCGCCTTCACACGCGTGCTCGGCGATGGCGTGGTCAAGGGCAGCGCGCGCAGTGTACCCGGCTTTGACATCACGGCGGCCATTGGCGAGTTCCGTCACCTGCTCGAGGAGTTCGGTGGACACAGGGAAGCGGCCGGGCTGACCCTGCGCGAAGAGAACCTGCAGACCTTCATCAATGGGTTCACGGCGCTGGCCAACCGGGAGATCACGGAAGAACCCGAGCGCGAACTGGCCATCGACTGCGAGCTGCTGGCCGACGAAGTGGACCTGGGCCTGCTGGAGAGCATTGCCGAACTGGCACCCTTCGGCACGGGCAATCCCTTTCCCGTGTTCCTCCTGCGTGATTGCACCGTGACCCGGCGCTTCGTCTTCGGTCAGGGCAAACATCTCAAGCTCTGGGTGGAAGCGCCCCTGCGGGAGGCCGGTGCGGAGAGCGCACGGCGTTTCGAGGTGCTCTGCTGGAGTGGAGGCAAGCGCGAGCAGGACTATCCTTACGGCAAGGCCTTCGACCTGGCCTTCGAGCTGGGCAGCAACCGCTGGAACGGCGAGACGCAGTTGCAGCTCGTGCTCCAGGATGCCCGCCCTGTGGAATTGCGCACCGCGACGTCCATTGGCTGAGTCCGGACCCATGGCCGATACATCACGTACCACACCGCCAGAACCCACCCAAGCCTCCCGTCTGCGCATGGAGGATTTTCTGCTCGCCTGCCGCTTCGAGCGCGGCCTCTCGGACAACAGCCTGGATGCCTACGAACGCGACCTGCGCCGCTTCACGAGCTGGCTGGCTGAGAACGATATGGAACTGGAAAGCGTCACGCGCCGGACACTCAGCGACTATCTGGGTGTCCTGCGTGATCTGGGATTGGCCGCTCGCAGTCTGGCCCGGGCGATCAGCGTGCTGCGCAGTTTCCACGGCTGGCTGGCCGCGGAAGGCAAGTTGCCCCAGGACCCCGCCGAACTGCTCGAGAGCCCGCGCCTGGGCCGTGACCTGCCCGAAGTCTTCGAGGCCCACGAGATCGAGACACTGATCCATGCGGCCATGGCGGGCAAGCCGCCGCTGGCCCTGCGTGACACGGCGCTCTTCGAATGCGCCTACGGAGCCGGCCTGCGTGTGTCCGAACTGGTGGGATTGACTCTGGGGCAGATGCTGCGTGCCGATGAGCTGCTGCGGATCACTGGAAAAGGTGCCAAGGAACGTCTGATTCCGCTGGGCAGGATGGGCTGGAAAGCCCTGGATGACTGGCTTGCGCTGGGACGTCCCGTGCTGCTGGCCCGGGCGGGTCTGGAGCGCAAGGGTAGTGACACCGTGTTCCTCAACGCTCGTGGAGGACCACTGAGCCGGATGGGTTTCTGGAAGATTCTGCGCAAGTACCTGCTGGCTTGCGACTTGCCCAGGGAGTGTCACCCGCACAGTCTGCGCCACAGTTTCGCGACCCACCTGCTGGAAGGGGGGGCCAGCCTGCGCGCCGTGCAGGAAATGCTGGGACACAGCGACATCACCACCACGCGGATCTACACCCACGTGGACCGTGCCTACCTCAAGGAAGAGCACCGCGCCTGTCATCCGCGCGGCTGATCGCCACCCCCCGGGCCACCCCCCTTGCCGTCTCCATCGCCCCCCGCGACGGGTGCTTCCGTGCCACCCACCTCGCCCGCTTCCTCAAATGAGAGTGCCCCGCAGCGCAGGGCACTCGTGACGCACGCGTCACGCCAGGGTCGAAGGCGTTCCACGAATGCCATTCGTGGAACGCCCGGAGGTGGGGGCTACTTGAGCAGGGTCAGCCGGTGCGCCACGATCTGGTCGCCGAAGGATACCATGGCCAGATAGGTGCCACTGGCCAGCTGGCGTCCGGCGTCGTCCAGACCGTTCCAGGTGATGTCGTAGACGCCGGCGCCGGAGACCACGACCGCAAGGGTGCGTACCAGCTGCCCGCGGATGTTGTACAGCCGCACCATCATCGGGCCTTCGGGGAGGCCGGCGGGGACGGTGATGCGCAGGGTCGTCGAGGGATTGAAGGGGTTCGGGAAGTTCTCGACCAGCAGCAGGCTGACCGGCTGCGTCGCGCCCCCGTCATCGGGTACGCTGGTATTGTCGTTGAAGCTCGTGAAGGGCGAGATCACGCTCCAGGTGATGCTGAGCGCGACGATCTCATCGTGCAGGTCCAGAGCTTCCTGGGATTCCGGATCCAGTTGGTAGTACTGGATCATCATGGTCTCGATGGTGCGCTTGGCCCAGACCTTGGGCAGGTAGGCGCGGCTTTCTTCGTATCCGCCGGAAAGATCGGCCATGTAGGTGTACTCAACGGGCTGGCCGAAGGCGGTTCCATGCAGGGTCAGACTCAGCGGAGCAGGGTTCGTGTAACGCGCCGCCACGATCATCTGGCGTCCCACGTACAGATTCGGCAGCGGTTGCGGTGCAAGATCAAGGACCGCCGGAGTGGTCTCGACCCAGGGCTGCATCAGCACGGGATTGCGCACCAGCAGGTAGAACTCGCTGATGCGAGTCTCCAGTTCGTCGTTCTCGAGGAACTCGGCGAAGCCATTGTTGTGCGCCGAGATCTGGCCCAGCAGCGGGTGGTTCACATCCATGCCGATGCCGAAGGAGAACAGGTTCAGAGGCGCATCCAGTGCGTCGAACAGGTTGTCGATGTGATTCGTCAGCGTGGTGGGATCGGTGATGCCCATCGTCGGGACGCCATCGGTCAGGAAGATGATGATGTTGGCCGTGGTGCTGCTGGCGTTGTCGAACTGGGGCACCGCCATGTCGAAGGCGCCCGAGATGTTCGTGCTGCCGCTGGCGTTCTGGGCGGCAATCCAGCTCAGGGCCTGACTTTCCGTCACGGGCGTGTACTCGACATGTTCCGGTTGGAAGGCGGACATGCCCGAGGCGAAGGAAATCAGGTTGAAGCGGTCGCCTTCGTTCAGATGGGTCACGATGAAGGAGGCCGCCGCGCGGGCCTGCACCATCTTGTTGCCTCCCATGCTGCCCGAGCGATCGAGGATCAGGGTGAAGACCTTGTCCATGATCGCCTGCTGGTCATCGGGATCCGGCTCGGCCACGAACATCAGGAAACCGTTGGCGCCGTCCTCGGGCATCAGCGAGTCCGGGATCATGGTGCTGGTGGCGAAGAGTCCCAGTTGGTCCAGGCTGAGCTGGTACTCCACCGTGAAGTCCAGATCCGGGTAGCCCGCCAGATCGTGCCAGTCGATGTGACCGGTGCCTTCCACGAAGCCGATGTCCGCACCGACCTGGCCGCTGGTGAGCGTCAGGGACTGGATGTCGCGGTCCGAGGCCAGATTCAGGCTGTATGACGTGGAAATGATCTGGAACGGCAGGATCGGTGCCAGATTGCCCGGATGCCGCATGCTCACCGTGCCGTTCTCGTAGGGCAGGAATTCCACGTAGTCCAGCTCGACGATCAGGGTGGAGTCGGGCACCAGGTTGTGTTCGAAGTGGAAGACGATCGGCGTGGGCCCCAGGAAAGTCGTCAACGCGGGATTGGGCGTGCCACCGGGCAGGCCGGGATCCTGTGGTCCGATGCCGATGGGCACCTCGGTCCAGCTGCCGTTCAGGCGGTAGCGCAGACGGGTGGCGCTGGCCTCGACCGGCAGCGGGAAAGCCCAGACGGGCTCGAAGGCGTTGTTCAGCGGGTTCACGAACTCGCTGCGCACATGAGTCACGGCCGCCTGATTCTCGACGTATACATCATAGGCCGAGTTGGCCGGTGGAAGGATCTGCAGGTTCCCGGCGTTCAGCACCACCACACCGAATGCGTGGGCAAGGTTGACGAGAGACAGCAGCAGAAGTACACGCAGGGCGTTCATGTGAGACCTCCGGGGGTGAGGCGACCGTGGGGTGATGACAAGCGCAATCGCTCCTGACGAAAGCAAAGCCTGTGCCAGAATTGTGGAATCGCGTCGATCGTGCGTCAAATCGCCCTGTCCATTTCTGTGCGATGTCAAGGAAAGCCAACAGCGGGCACCAATCATGACACTCCGTAAAGAGTTCTGCAGCAAGGATCGCCAATTCGCGTGCAGCGGTCGACAGTTCGTTGGGACAAACTGGCTTCAATGCCCCAGTGGTCAGCTCGGGGCACCCGTTCGATCAAGGTCTTTCGTGGAGAATTCCGACAGGTCTGGCGGTAGTTCGCCGATTCTGGCGCATGTGGCCGGCTGGAGGAGCGTCAGGGCTTGCGCACGATGGCGATCAGGGAAACGCCCCAGGGGAAGTCGTGGCGGGGCAGCCAGTGGCGCTCGCTGCTGAATATGGCGTGCAGCAGGCGGTTGACCGGGGGCGAGGGCAGCTCCATGTCGTTGCCGTGGTCGCCGGTCAGTTTCTTCAGCAGGCGCACGGCCAGCACCAGCGGAAAGAGCAGAAAGTTGTAGTAGCTGAGACGCTCGATGCGGAATCCGGCCTCCAGCAGCAGGGCGCGCAGCTGCGGAGCCCGGTAGCGGCGGAAGTGGCCGTGTTCCTCGTCGTGGCGGCTCCAGAGGAAATGGAAGGCGGGCACGGTCAGCAGCAGACCACCGCCGGGGGCCAGCGCGCGGTGGAGCACCGCCAGGGTGGCGCGATCGTCCTCAATGTGCTCCAGCACGTCGGTGAGCAGCACCCACTGCAGAGAATTCGCCTCAAAGGGAAAGGCCTCGGGCAGGCGACCTTCCCGCAGCTCGGCATCGCGCCCGGCCAGACGTCGCCCGGCGTGTTCCAGCGCGCGCGGGCTGCTGTCCAGGCCCACGGGATGAACCTGCGCAGGCAGGGAGGCCAGCAGCAGACCGGTGCCGCAACCGGCGTCCAGCACCCGGTCGCCCGCCTTCAGCCGCGAGGCCAGCAGACGGGTCAGGATGCCGCTGCGCGCGCGGAACCAGAAGTGCTCCTGCTGTACGTCTTCCATCTGGTCGATCAGGGCGTCGTTCATGGGGTCGGGTCCTTGCCGTGGGTGGTGCCGTGCGGTCTGCGGTGCGCCAAGATAGGGTCCGGCCACCACGGGGTGAAATGTCCCAACCCCGGCTCACCTTTGCGCCCGTTCGCCTCCTCAGCTGCGCTGAAGAGGGGGGCGATTTTGTTCTTGACATCGCAACAGGTGTTCAGTAGAATCTGAACAAAAAGGAGCAAGACCATGAACACTCGACGCTTCCTCCACCTGCGGCTGCCGCATTTCGTCGCCGCGGTCGAAAGCCGGCTCAACCCCCTGCTGCGGGAGCGTGCCTTCGTGGTCTGCCGCGGGGAACATGATCGCAGTCAGCTGCTGGGTGTCTCGCCCATGGCCGCCGCCCTGGGGCTGAAGGCCGGCATGTTGCTGGCCCACGCGCGCCGTCGCCACCCCGAGATCCTGGTGGTCAGCGGCAGCGAAGAGCGCAGTCTTTCCCTGGGCAACCGGGTGCTCGAGCTGCTGCGCGAACTGAGCCCCGACCTGCGCCAGCAGGGGCCGTCGTCCTTTACCATGGATCTGAGTGCCTGTGGCCAGTTGCACCCCGATGCCCGCACGCTGGGACGCAGCATTCTCGAGCGTCTGGCCAGCGGTCTGGGTCTGGAGGGAGCCATCGGCATCGGCGCCAGCCCGCTGGCCGCGGTCTTCATCGCCCGCCGTGCCGCCGCGGGTGAAGTCACCTGTCTGGATGCCCAGGAGGAAGATCGCCTGCTGCGCACCTTCCCGGTGGACTGGCTGCCCGGCGTGGACAGCGCATTTTCCGCCCGCCTGGCCGAGATGGGCATCCGCACCCTGGGCGAGGCCCGTGCGATCACCCCGGCCTTTCTCGAGAGGGTCTTCGGCGAGCGTGGCCGCCTGCTGGTTCGCGAGTTGAACCGGGTACGCACCGATCTGGCCGTGGAAGAACTGGACGACCGTCTGGTGATCCAGCGTCGTCTCCAGCGTGACACAACCAATGAAGTCCTGCTCTGGAGCCAGGTCTTCGAACTGGTGGAAGAAGCTGCGGATCGTCTGGCACGCCAGGAACGCCGCGCTGGTTACCTCTTCCTCGAGCTGGAATGGAGCGACGGGCGGCGCCTGCTGCGCGGCGAGAAGATCCAGCTGCGCTCCGCGCTGCCCACGCTGAGCGAGCTGCGTCGTGTGGCACGCCTGCTGCTGGATCGCTGCCTCGAGGATCGCCGCGCCAGCGTGCGCAGCCTGCAACTGCAGTTCAGCCGCCTCGAGCAGGCTGCCCCGCAGCTGGATGCGTTCCACGCGGCAAAGATGCTGCGCCAGAGCCGCGTCGAGCGCTCCCTTTCTCTGGTCAAGCAGCGCTTCGGCGGAGCCAGCGTGCGTGTTGGCCTGGCGGGCTAGTTCCTCTCGATCACTCCCAAGACGGATCCCTGTGGGTCTGCATGTGTCACCAAAGTGCCCGTTCGCGGGCACTTTGCGTCCCCACCCCTTTCTGCCGGTGCCCGAAAGTCCATGAACGCGCTCGCTCCTTCTGTCATCAGAGTGTCCAATTCCCCTGACGGAAACGCGTGGTTGTCCACGGGTGCTGGCGTCACGCCTGCTGCCACGCCAGCATCCTCCGCTGGCGTCACGCCTGCTGCAAGGCCAGCACCCTCCGCTGGCGTCACGCATGCTGCAAGGCCAGCACCCTCCGCTGGCGTCACGCCTGCTGCAACGCCAGCATCCTCCGCTGGCATCACGCCTGCTGCAAGGCCAGCACCCTCCGCTGGCGTCACGCCTGCTGCAAGGCCCGCACCCTCCGCTGGCGTCATGCCTGCTTCAAAGCCAGCAACTTCCGCTGGCATCACGCCTGCTGCAAGGCCAGCAACTTCCGCTGGCGTCACGCCTGCTGCAAGGCCAGCAACCTCCGCTGGCGTCATGCCTGCTGCAAGGCCAGCAACTTCCGCTGGCGTCACGCCTGCTGCAAGGCCAGCAACCTCCGCTGGCGTCACGCCTGCTGCAAGGCCAGCAACTTCCGCTGGCGTCACGCCTGCTGCAAGGCCAGCACCCTCCGCTGGCGTCACGCCTGCTGCAAGGCCAGCAACTTCCGCTGGCGTCACGCCTGCTGCAAGGCCAGCATCCTCCGCTGGCATCATGCCTGCTGCAAGGCCAGCATCCTCCGCTGGCGTCACGCCTGCTGCAAGGCCAGCATCCTTGCTGGATCACCTGCCGGAGTTGGCGGGGGGGGCGTGGCATGCCGCTTGAATGTCATACGGCCTTCAGTTTCGGCAGCGGTACCCTGGGGCCCGAGGCACTGGTCAAGCGCGCGGCCGAGCTGGGGCATCGTTCGCTGGCCCTGTGCGACAACCGGGGACTCTACGGGATGGTGGCCTTCTACAAGGCCTGCCGCGAACAGGGAGTCCGACCGATCCTGGGCTGCCGCTTTCCCGAAGCGGGCGGTCTGGTGGTGCTGGCACGCGGGGCCCAGGGCTTCGGGGAGCTGTGTCGCCTGGCAACCCTCTCACAACTGGGGCCCGGCCCCTGGCTGGGATCGAGCGGGGCCATGGGGGGGCACTCTCTCACACCGGATACGGACCACGACCCGGCCGCCGGAGAAGCACACCTGCGCTGGAGCGGCGATTCCGCCGAGAAGCTGGGCTACGAGGAACTGCGGAACTTCTATGGCGAGGGTGATCTCTTTCACCCGGAACCGGCGTCAGGACTGGACTACGGCGAGGACCAGGGCGGAGCACAGTCCCCGGTGATCGCGGGCGAGCTGCAGCGCAGGCAGCGCGAAGCCCTGCGCCAGAGCCTGCTGGAATGTGAGGACTGCCAGCTGCTGCTGCCCACGCCCCAGGCGCTGGACTTTCTCTTTCATCCCGAGGGCGAGCGGGTACCCCGTCGGCACGGGCTGCGTTCTCCCGGGGAGCTGGCCGGCAGTTGCGCGGTAGGGCTGGCGCCCACGCTGGACCGCACGCGCGCCAACGTGCTCTACAAGCGGGCGAAGGAACTGGGGCTTCCCTGTGTGCCCCAGTACCCTGTGTACTACGATCGCCCCGAGGACCTGGAGCTTCACCAGTGGCTGCGCGCGATCCACGAGAACCGCCACCTGCATGGGTTGTGCCACAGCGGACGTTTCCGGGCGGGGGCCTGGCTGCGCAGCCCGGGCGAGATACGTCAGGACTTCGCCGGGCTTCCCGAGGCACTGCGCCACGAGCACCGCATCGAGGAAGCCTGCGAGCTGCAACTCGAGCTGGGCGGGCTACGCCTGCCCGCGCCGCGCCTGCCCGAAGGGATCACGGACGCCGGGGACTGGCTGAGGACGCGTTGTCTGGAAGGGCTGCGGCGACTCTACCCCGGGCGTGCCCGGGCCGAGGCCCGCGTGCGACTGACCCGCGAACTGGCCGTGATCGAGGAACTGGGCTTCACGGGCTACTTCCTGGTGGTGGACGAGATCGTGGGCTATGCCCGCACCGAAGGACTGCCGATGATCGGGCGCGGCAGTGCGGCCAACTCCATCGTCTCCTACTGCCTGGGGTTCACCGAGGTGGATCCCGTGCGCCATCGACTGTTCTTCGAGCGCTTCCTCAATCCCTGCCGATCGAGCCCGCCGGACATCGATCTGGACTTCAGCTGGGTCGATCGCGACCGCGTGCTGGCCTTCGTCTACCGTCATTTCGGGCCCGAGCGCGTGGCGATGATCTGCACCATGAATACCTACGCCCTGCGTGGCGCGATCCGCGAGAGCGCACGCATTCTGGGCATCAGTGGCGAGGAGCTGCGTGCCCTGACCCGTCACCTGCCTCACGGCGTGTCTTCCGACTGGGAAACCCAACTGCGCGAGACGCCGGAGAAGTTTGACCTGAGCCCCACGCAGGAGCCACTGAAGAGCGTGCTGCGCATCGCACGGCGCTTGGTGGGACTGCCCCGTCACACGGGAATCCATGCGGGCGGCATCGTGATCAGTCCCGGACCGCTCTGTGACCTGCTCTCACTGGAACGTGCCAGCAAGGGCCTGGTGGTCACGCAGCTGGACATGGGCCCCGTCGAGGAGCTGGGACTGCTGAAGATCGACCTGCTGGCCCAGCGCGGGCTGGGCGTCTACTCCGACCTGCGGCGTCAGCTTGGGCGCGAGGGGCAGCTCGAGAAGATGCCGCACACGGTGGACGGACTGTGTGCCGATCCGCGCGTGCGCGAGATGCTGCGCGAAGGACGCACGATGGGGTGTTTCTACATCGAAAGTCCGGGTATGCAATCCCTGCTGCGCAAGCTGGGATGCGAGAGTTACGAAACGCTGGTAGCCGCCAGCTCGGTGATCCGCCCCGGGGTGGCCGAGTCGGGCATGATGCAGACTTTCATCGAGCGCCACCGCGATCCGTCGAAGGTGGAGTACCTGCACCCGCTGATGGAGGAGATCCTGAGTGACACCTACGGGGTGATGGTCTATCAGGAAGATGTGATCAAGGTGGCGCACGCCATGGCCGGGATGAGCCTGGGCGAGGGGGACCTGCTGCGCCGCGCCATGAGCGGCAAGGGCCGTTCCCACGAGGAGATGCGAGGCATGAAAGACAGCTTCGTGTCGCGCTGTGTGGCGCGAGGCATTGCGCAGGATACGGCCGCCGAGGTCTGGCGCCAGATCGAGAGTTTCGCCGGCTATGCTTTCTGCAAGGCACACAGTGCCAGTTTTGCCGTGCTTTCCTGCCGGGTGGCCTGGCTCAAGGCCTGGCACCCGGCCCGCTTCATGGCCGCCGTGCTCAGCAATGGTGGAGGATTCTACTCGGCGGCTGCCTACGTGCAGGAAGCCCGCCGTCTGGGGCTGCGCCTGCTGGGGCCCTGCGTGAATCACAGTCTGCGCGAGTACCGGGGCCGTGATCAGGAGCTGCGCGTGGGACTGCTGGCCTTGAAGGGACTGAGCGCGAGCACCCTCCACCGGCTGCTGGATGCCCGGCGCGAGGGCGGTCCCTTCCGCAGCTTCCGCGACCTGCGGCGCCGCAGCGGAGCCAGCGCGGACGAGCTGGAAGCGCTCGTGCAGTGCGGTGCCTGTGATGTCTTTGGGGCCACCCGCCCCCAGCTGCTCTGGGGCGTGCGTCTGGCGGAGCACGACACAAACCGGCGGCGCCAGCACAGTCTGTTCGACGAGGTCGAGGAAGTGGCCCCGGCGGGCATCGAGGACTACGGCTGGCTCGAGCGCTGGCTGCACGAGCGGGAGACTCTGGGCTTCGGCCTGCACTTTCACCCATTGGAACTGTATGACTTCGGCAGTCTCCCCGAGCAGTGTGTGCGCGCCGCGGACCTGGCGGCGCGGCTGGTGGACGGGCACGGTGAGCGGATCCGCATGCTGGGCTGGAAGTTCACCGACAAGACCATCCGCACCCGGCGTGACCGGCGTTGGATGAAGTTTCTCTCTCTCGAGGATACCACGGGCACCTGGGAAGCCGTACTCTTCCCCGATGTCTACGACCGCCATGTGCTGCTCAGCCGCGAGCGGGGTCCCTTTCTGCTCGAAGGCACCGTGGAGCGGGAAGCGGAGGTGCCCATGCTGCGCGTGACCCACATGGAACGTGCGGGCCGGCTGGACCCTTTGCGCGCGCGCGAGGTGGCCGCGGGAAGAGCGCTGGAGCGGTTTCAGTTGCCCGCCGGGACCCCGCAGCAGGCATGAGGCCAGCGGAGGACGCTGGCCTTGCAGCACGCGTTGTGCCAGCAGAGGGTGCTGGCCTTGCAGCAGGCGTTGTGCCAGCGGAGGGTGCTGGCCTTGCAGCAGGCGTCGTGCCAGCGGAGGATGCTGGCCTTGCAGCAGGCGTCGTGCCAGCGGAGGGTGCTGGCCTTGCAGCAGGCGTCGTGCCAGCGGAGGATGCTGGCCTTGCAGCAGGCGTGATGCCAGCGGAGGTTGCTGGCATTGCAGCAGGCGTTGTGCCAGCGGAGGATGCTGGCCTGGCAGCAGGCATGATGCCAGCGGAGGTTGCTGGCCTTGCAGCAGGCGTTGTGCCAGCGGAGGTTGCTGGCCTTGCAGCAGGCGCGTGTGCCAGCGGAGGTTGCTGGCCTTGCAGCAGGCGTGATGATGCCAGCGGAGGGTGCTGGCCTTGCAGCAGGCGTCGTGCCAGCGGAGGATGCTGGCCTTGCAGCAGGCGTCGTGCCAGCGGTGGATGCTGGCCTTGCAGCAGGCGTCGTGCCAGCGGAGGATGCTGGCCTTGCAGCAGGCGTCGTGCCAGCGGAGGATGCTGGCCTTGCAGCAGGCGTTGTGCCAGCGGAGGATGCTGGCCTTGCAGCAGGCGATGGTGCCAGCGGAGGTTGCTGGCCTTGCAGCAGGCGTGGCGCCAGCGGAGGTTGCTGGCCTTGCAGCAGGCGTCAAACCAGCATCCAGGGAAAGAAAAAACCCCGGTGCGGGGAAGCATCGGGGCGCGGATGGAAGGTCCATCCAGGGGAGCCAAATGGGATTGGGAAATGGGATCAATGCAAGGTTCAGGAAAGAGGGGGCCCGTCAAGACAACCGCATGGGTTCCGGCATCGGTCGTCCCTGGCCGGGCCCCCGTTCCAGTAACCTGAACTCGGGAAGAAGAATTGCAATGGTCGTGCCAACTCTTCGATCAGTGTCGCAACACAAATGAAATCAAATAGTTGGGAGTGTTTTTGGAGAATGTCGTGGTGAGGTGAGTACGGAACCGTGTAAGAATCGGGATAGAGAAGGTCCGTCGAGCGGGTCGCATGAAGCAAGGGTTAATTTTTTCAGACAGACCGGGGCCGCTGGCGGGCAGGACAATCAATGGCCCGTGGTACATTGGGGCCGACTCATCACTCTCCGGCTTCACACACGTACTCCAGCAGGCAGATCCACATTCGATCCGGGGAGCCATGAAACCCGATGCCCGTTGACCGGTCAATGGGCAGTCGAGTTCGTCCCGATGGCGCGTTCAGCCGCGCCTCATGTACCATCCGTCCTTCCCCAGACCAGGAGTCCATCTGATGTACAAGTCTTCCGTGCGGCGCAGCCTGGCCGCCCTGCTGCTGCCCCTCGTGCTGCTTTCGGCCACCGTGTCCTGCACCGTGGACGCTCATATGGACAAGGGTGGCAAGACTGAATCCGACAGCACGGCCGTCGACAGCACACTGGCCCGCCTCGTTCCCGTGGAAATCTCCATGGTCGACCGTGGCCCCATCAGCGATTACATCCACCTGGATGGTACCGTGACCACCGAAGACATCGTCGAGGTCTATTCGCTGGTCAGCGGCCACGTGGCCCAGTTGCGCGTGGAAGCCGGCGACCGGGTGCGCGCGGGCGACACTCTGATGGTGCTCGAGGATGCGGAAATCCTGCTGGAAGCCCAGCGCGCGGCCAACGACCTGAACAAGGCGGAGCAGGATTTTGCTCGGCTGGAAGACCTCTCGCGCCAGAAACTGGTCAGTTCCCAGGAACTGGACGAGGCGCGCTACCGCCTTGAGAGTGCGCGCCTGGGACGCGACACCGCCGAACTGGCGGTGACACGCACGCGCGTGCAGGCTCCGATCAGCGGCATCGTGGCCGAGCGCCATGTGGGCGTGGGTGCCTGGATCCAGGGGTCGACACCCCTCTTCAAACTGCTGGACGATCGCGAGCTGATTGCCGTGCTCAACCTGCCGGAGAAAGAACTGGACCGCATCGCCGTGCGCCAGGAGGTCCAGGTGATCCTGCAGTCCAGCGACAACGAGGTCAAGGGCTGGATCAAGCGGATCTCCCCGGTGGTCGATCCGGCCAGCGGAACGGTGGAAGTGACGGTGGCCATTCCCGATGCCAATCACCGTTTGCGCAGCGGCATGTTCGCCAGCTTCGCGATCGTCACGGGCACCCGCGAGCAGGCGGTACTGATTCCCAAGCGCTCCATCGTCTACGACCGCAACCGCCTGATCGTGTATGTCATTGAAGAGGGCAAGGCCCGCCGACGTCTTCTGGAGAAGGGATTCGAGGATGAGGACCGCATCGAGGTGCTGGCGGGTGTCAGCGCCGGAGACACCCTTGTGGTGGTGGGCCAGAACAGCCTGAAGGACCGGATGGGCGTGCGCGTGGTGACCGGGGAGGACAACTGATGGCCGCCGCCCGACGCGAGCGCGCCAGTCACCGCGGAGACGGCGGTTTCTTCCGCTTCGTGGTCCAGCGCCCGGTGGCCGTGTCGATGGTCGTGATGGCCGTGCTGGTCTTCGGCCTGATCTCCTTCAACCGCCTGCCGCTGACCCTGATGCCCGACATCTCCTACCCCAGCGTGACCCTGCACAGCGAGTTCGAGGGAGCCGCACCCGAGGAAGTGGAACAGTATGTGACACGCCCTCTCGAGCAGGCGCTCTCCGTGACCGGCAACATGGTCAGCATGAGCAGTCTCAGTCGCGCCGGGCAGAGCCAGCTCAGCATCGAGTTCGCCTGGGACACCAACATGGACCTGGCGATCCAGGAAGTGCGCGAGAAGCTGGACAATGTCTGGTTGCCGGTCGAGGTGGCGCGGCCGCTGATCCTGCGCTACGATCCCTCGCTGGATCCGATGATCCGCATCGGCTTCACCTCGGAACGGATGCCGCTGGACGAATTGCGCCAGCTGGCCGAGGACGTGGTCAAGCGCGAGCTCGAAAAAGTGCGCGGAGTGGCTGCCGTGAAGGTCAAGGGCGGGCTCGAGGAAGAGATCCGCGTGGAACTGGACGAGCAGGCGATCTCGCTGCGCGGACTGAACCTTCAGACCATCAGCCGTCAGCTGGCGTCGGAGAATGTCAATCTGGCCGGAGGCAATCTCAAGGAAGGGCGCACCGAGTACATCGTGCGCGTGCTCAGCGAGTACCAGAGCGTGCAGGAGATCGCCGAGACCCGCATCCAGGCCGGACCGGACACCTGGGTACGCCTGGGCGACATCGGGCGCGTATACCGCGGCAGCCGTGATCCCGACGTGCTCACCCGCGTCGACGGCCTGCCTTCGGTGGAAATCGAGATCCAGAAGGAAGCCGACGCCAACATCGTGCAGGTGGCCAACACGGTGCGCCTGGCACTCTTCGGCCCCACGCGCGAACCGGCGGCTCCCGTGGACAGCCTGGCCGCCCGCCAGGACAGCATGGCGCTGGCCGCCAGCACGGACAAGCCCGCCGCGAAGGGTGGCCCCGGCGGTCGCCGCTTCGGCCCCGGCGGTGGCGGAGGAGATGAGCGTTCCTGGTGGCTGAGCGCCCGGCTGGGCGAGCAAGGCATCCAGACCCACCTGCTGGCCGACCAGAGCCGCTTCATCCAGGGCAGCATCAACGAATTGCGCAGCACGGCCATCATGGGCGGATTGCTGGCGGTGATCGTGCTCTTCATTTTCCTGCGCAGCGCGTACACCACCTTCATCGTGGCGCTCACGATTCCCTTCTCCGTGATCGCCGCCTTCGGGCCGGTGCAACTGGCCGGGCTGTCATTGAACATCATGTCCCTGGGCGGGCTTGCGCTGGGCATCGGCATGCTGGTGGACAACGCCATCGTGGTGCTCGAGTCGATCTTCCGTTGTCGAGAGGAAGGCGACAGCGTGGTCGAAGCGGCCATCCGTGGCACCAGCGAAGTGGGCGGGGCTGTGTTCGCATCCACCCTGACGACCGTGGCTGTGTTCCTGCCGATGGTCTTCGTTCAGGGCATCGCCGGGCAGATCTTCGGCGATCTGGCGCGCGTGGTCGTGTACTCGCTCAGTGCTTCGCTGCTGCTGGCGCTGACCTTCATTCCCATGCTGGCCGCCCTGCAGCCCTCGGCGGACGCCGAATCCGGACGCGGACGCTGGAGCGGCCCCTTCCATCGTGCCTGGTTGCTGACTCCGCTTGCGGGCTGGACTCTGCTGCGCGGATTCTGGAGTACATCAAAGGCCTTCACCCATGGGCGATTCCGCTGGCTGCGGCTGGTGGCATTTCCCGTCGTGCTGCTGCTCCTGCTGGCGCGTGCCGTGGTGCTGTTCCTGGTGGAGCTGGTCCTGCGCCTCGTGGGTGGAGCGCTCTTTCTGGTCTTCTATCTGGCAAGCCTGCTGGGGCGTGGCCTGTTGCGTCTCACCGAATGGCTGGGACGGCGCCTCGAAGGATCCGGCCGCGGCCCCTTCGCACGCCTGGCGGACTTCTATCCACGCGCGCTGGCAGCGGCCCTGCGCCACCGGATCGAACTGATCGGATCGGTGCTGGCTCTGTTCGTGGTCTGCGTGGTCTTCATTCTGCCTCGCGTGGGCACGGAACTGATGCCCACCGTGCATCAGGGCGAATTCCATGTGGACCTGAGCTGGCCGGTGGGCACACCCATCGAACGCAGCGCCGACCTGGCGGGCCGCGTGGAACATTTCCTCCATGGGCAACCCGAGGTGGCCAGTCTGGCCACGGTCACCGGTGGTGACGAGCGCGCTTCCATGGACCGCGAGACCGGGGGACACATCGCGCGCATCACCGTGCGCCTCAATGAATCACGCGATCCTGCCGCCAGCGAGCAGGCCGTGCTGGGCCGACTGCGCCCCTTCCTGGCCACCCAGCCCGAGATGGACAGCCGCATCACCTATCCCGTGCTCTTCAGTTTCAAGACTCCCATCGAGGTGCAGTTGCTGGGCTACGACCTGCACGATCTCAACACGGGCAACCGCATGGTGATGGAAGAACTGGCGCACATGGATGGCCTGGTGGACCTGAACACCAGCCTGCGTCCCGGCAACCCCGAACTGCGCATCACCTACCAGCGCGAGGCGCTCAACCGTCTGGGCCTGAATCTCAAGACCGTGGCCGAACTGGTGCGCGGCAAGATCCTGGGCGATGTGGACACCGAGTTCCGTGATCTGGACCGCCGTGTGGATGTCCGCGTGAAACTGCGCGAGGGCGATCTGGAGGGTGCCGACGCCGTGCGCTCACTGGTGATCAATCCCGGTCAGCCCGTGGCGATCCCGCTCTCGGCGGTGGCCGATGTGGAAATGGCCGAAGGCCCCAGCGAGATCCGCCGCGAAGACCAGGAACGCAGCGCCGTGATCCGGGCCAACCTGCGTGACCGGGACCTGGGCACCACCCTGGTCGAGCTCGAGTCGCGGCTGTCCCGCCTGCCCCTGCCCGATGGCACACGCGTGCAGGTGGTGGGGCAGAGCCAGGAAATGCAGCGCAGCCTGAACAGTCTGTATGGCGCGCTGCTGCTGGCGATCTTCCTGGTCTATGTGGTCATGGCCAGCCAGTTCGAGAGCCTGTTGCATCCGCTGGTGATCCTGTTCTCGGTGCCCTTCGCCTTCATCGGCGTGATCGGCGCCCTCTGGATGATGAACGTGCCCATCTCGGTGGTGGTCTTCCTGGGGGCGATCCTGCTGGTGGGCATCGTGGTCAACAACGCGATCATTCTGGTGGATACCATCAACCTGCTGCGCTCAAGAGGCATGGAGCTGGGCAGCGCCGTGATCCAGGCCGGCTCGCTGCGTTTGCGCCCGATCATGATGACCACGGGCACCACCGTCCTGGGTCTGATCCCCATGGCCCTGGGTGCCGGTGATGCCTCGGAGATGCGCGCGCCGCTGGCGATCACCGTGATCGTGGGACTGACGACCAGCACCCTGCTGACTCTGTTCGTGGTGCCATCGCTCTACAGTCTGCTGGAACACCGCGGTGCCCTGGTGGAAGTCGAGCTGCCCACACGCGCGGACTCCGTGCCCGGGGGAGTACCCCATGAAACTTGATCGCCTGCTGCCCGAACTGTCCCTGCGCCGACCGATCACCGTGCTGATGATCTTCATCGCGATGCTGGTCACGGGCATGGTGGCCCTCCAGCGTGTGCCACTGGAAATGATGCCCAGTGGGTTCAAGTCACCCTGGATGGGCTTCTGGGTGCCCTATCCCAATTCCACGCCCGAGGAGATCGAGGAACTGATCGCACGGCCCTTCGAGGAGCAGTTGCGCACGGTCGCGGGCATCGAGTACCTGGAATCCTACAGCCAGAGCCACGGTGTCTGGTTCTTCATCCAGCTGCGCAACGGAGTGAATACCGATCTGGCCTGGAACCAGTTGCGGGATCGCCTGGACCGGGCCCTGATCGAGGTGGACCTGGACATCGAGAAGGTCCGGCTGCGGCGGATGGGCATGGGGGAGAGCATCTTCTTCATGGGCGTGTCCACCGAAATGGAGCTCAGCGAAGCCCACTGGCTGGCCGATGAGCTGCTTCGCAAACCGCTTGAACAGATCGACGGAGTGGCCAAGGTGGATTTCTGGGGCGGCGACGCCCAGGAACTGCTGATCGACCTGGATTTGGAAAGCCTGGGACGGCATCGCATCGGGGCACGCGAGGTGGTGATGCGTCTCCAGCAGGAGAACTTCGCCCTGGGCAATGGCGAGATCACCGAAGGCAGCCGTCGTCTTACCGTGCGCAGCGACGCGATCTGGCGCACGGTGGAGGAGGTGGCCGACATTCCCCTGCGTCAGGACGGCCTGCGCCTGCGCGATGTGGCCCACGTGCACATCGACGCCCCCGAGAAGACCTGGACCATGCGTGTGGACGGCAACCAGGGCCTGATGCTTTCGGTGGCCAAGGAATCCACGGCCAATACCGAGCACATCTGTCGCGATGTGGACGCGCTGCTGAACAAGGCCATGAAGGACCCGCGCCTTGAAGGGCTCAAGGTCAGCAAGCTCTTCAGCCAGGGCGACTTCATCCGCGAGAGCATTGACAACCTGAAGGAGAGCGCGATCTGGGGCGGCATCTTTTCCACCCTGGTGATCTTCTTCTTCATGCGGCGCTGGCGGATGACCTTTCTGATCACGGCCGCGATTCCCTTCAGCATTTTCGTGACCGTGATGGTGATCTATTTCGCCGGCTGGAGTCTGAACATCATCACCATGATGGGGCTGATGCTCAGTGTGGGCATGGTGGTGGACAACGCGATCGTGGTGATGGAATCCATCCAGAGCCAGCGAGAACATTCCAGTGATCCGGCCACGGCGTCCATCGAGGGGGCCGCCGAGGTCAGCCTGGCGGTCACGGTGGCCACCCTGACCACCGTGGTGGTCTTTCTGCCCCTGATGCTGATCAGCAACAACGCGGGGTTCTCGTTCTACATGACCCGCATCGGCATGCCGGTGGTCAGTTCGCTGCTGGCCTCGCTGCTGGTGGCACTGCTCTTTCTGCCTCAGCTGGTCAGCCGCGCCCGCCTGTTTCACGAAATCAAGGAAAGCCGACTGATCTCGTGGAGCAACCGCAAGGTGGTGGCCCTGCTGGATCGCTGTCTGCGTCACCGCTTCGACACGGGGCTGGTGCTGCTGCTGATCTTCGCGCTCATCGCGATTCCCCAGAAGCTGGTGCCCTCGTCGGGCGAGGGCGACGGCAACGTGAACAATTTCGAACTGAACGTGCAGATGCCCGTGTCCTACAGTTTCGAGGACGCGGATGCCCTCTTCAAGCGCCTGGAAGCGCGATTCGAGGAGCAGCGCGAGCATTACAACATCAAGACCGTGACCGCGCGCCACAGCAATACCTGGGGCAACATCGAGGTCTTCCTGAACAGCGACGTGCAGCGCAGCTGGTACGGACACGCCGCTTACTCGCTGCTGGAAACCGTTGGCCTGTACAAGCGCGGGACGCTCAACCGGGAAGAAGTGATCGAGGACGTGAAGAAGAACCTGCCCACGGTGCCCGGGGTGGAAATGAACATCGGCTGGGGCAACGACGGGCAGGACGAGAATGCGATCACGCTCTCGATCAACGGGCAGGACACCAACATGCTGCGCAGCCTGGCCGAGGAAGCCCGGCGCCGGATGGAGGGACTGCCGCAGATCGTGTCCACCGAGCTGGACGTGGATCAGGGCGACCAGGAACTGCGCCTGGTGACCGACCGTCAGGCCATGGACCGCTCGGGCGTGAGCGCCTCGGCCCTGGCCGGCACCGTACGCTACGCCCTCTCGGGAGCACAATTGCCCGACCTCCGCCAGGGAGGCCGTGAACTGGATGCCGTGGTCCGGCTGGAGGAGGGCGACCGCGACCAGCTGAGCAAGCTCAAGAACCTGACCGTGGGTTCCTTGAACGGGCGCCAGGTACCCATGGGCGAATTGATGGACGTGGAGCACCGCACGGCCATGGGCACCATCCGCCGCAGCCAGGGCAAGAGCTTCATGCGGATCAAGATCGCCACCGATTCCAAGGACAACGATGCGCTCACCCAATCGATCCGCTCGATCATGGAGGGCATGAACTTCCCGCCGGGTTACGACTGGTCCTTCGGGCGCTTTGCCGACCGGCTGCAGGAGCAGCAGAACAGCCAGCAACTGGCGATGATCCTGGCGCTCTGTTTTGTGTTCCTGCTGATGGGGGTGCTCTTCGAGAGCTTCATGCTGCCGCTGACCATTCTGGCATCCATCCCCTTTGCGATCTGGGGAGCGCAATGGGCGCTGCTGATCACGGGGTCCAGCTTTGACCTGATGGCGGGCATCGGCATGGTGATTCTGGTGGGCATCGTGGTCAACAACGCCATCGTGCTGATCGATCGCGTGGTGCGCCTGCGCCATCAGGGCATCGAACGCCACCGGGCACTGCTGATGGCCACCGAGCAACGTTTCCGCCCGGTGATGATGACCGCGGCCACCACGGTCTGCGGCCTGATTCCCATGGCGGTGGGCAATGCGGCACTGATCGGGCTGCCCTATGCCCCCATGGGACGTGCGATGATGGGCGGGCTGCTGGTCTCGACTCTTTCCACCCTGGTCGTGATTCCTCTGGTGTACACCCTGATCGACGACATGGGCCTGTTCTTCAGGCGGCTGTACCTTCAGGTCCGGCTGGGTTCGGCCAAGGTCCCCCGTGAATCCATGGCCGATTCGACGGCTGCCGGTTCCTGACGACATTCCGGCTGTGGACACCCCCGGGGCTGCTGGGAATCTGGCGTTGCCAGTGCCCGGGCCATCCTGCGCGACCCGCGTGGCATCCGGCCCACGGGCCGCGCAGGCTTTGGTTTGACTGGGGCATTGCCTTATTTTGGACCCTTCAGTCAACTGGCCGCACAGAATTCCGTTCTCTTCGCCCGGCCCTATCCAGCGATCGGATATCACACCATGAGCTTGCTGCTGACCTTGCTGCTTCCGGTGGCAGGAGTGTGGGCGGCCCCGACCGATGCGGGGCAAAGCGCATTCAACTTCAGTCCGGGACACGTGACCGTGCTGCTCTTCATTCTGATGATGGCGGCACTGCTGTTCTGGTTCTTCGACCGCATCCGGCGCCATCCCGAGAGCCTCTTCGTACGGCGCATCGCGGGCATCGACGCCATCGAGGAAGCCATCGGCCGCTGCACCGAGATGGGACGCCCACTGTTGTATGTGCCCGGCATCGAGGACATGCAGGACATCCAGACCATCGCCTCGATGCTGATCCTGGGCAAGGTGGCCGAGACCACGGCGCGCTACAAGAGCCAGATCTACGTGCCCTGCCGCGTGCCCTTCGTGATGAGCGTGGCCGAGGAAATGGTGCGCCAGGGCTTTTACAACGCGGGCCTGCCCGAAGATCATCGCCCCGAGAACATCAGCTTCATTTCCGACGAGCAGTTCGCCTTCACCGCCGGAGTCAACGGCATCATGATGCGCGAGCGTCCCGCGGCCAACCTGTTCCTGGGGCGCTTCTTCGCCGAATCGCTGATCCTCTCCGAGACCGGTTTCCAGGCCAAGGCGATCCAGGTGGCCGGCACCGCGGAAGTGACACAGCTGCCCTTCTTCATCGCGGCCTGCGACTACACCCTGATCGGCGAGGAACTCTTCGCGGCCTCGGCCTACCTCAGCCGTGATCCAAAACTGCTGTCCAACCTCAAGGCCACCGACTGGTTCAAGGTGATCTGCATCGTGCTGATGGTGCTGGGGTCCGTGCTGGTCACGATGGACTCCCTCGGCCTGCGCGGAACGGATTTCAGGCCCGCCCACTTCATCGACTGGTTCCAGATCTGATGCCTCACACGGAGTTCTGCGCATGAAAAAGGAAATTCCCCTGCTCATCACCTTCCTGCTGGGAGCGTGGATGATCTTCGAGAACTTCGCCACCATGGACTGGGTGAGGGAGAGCCGTGAGACGCTGAACAACGGCGGCATCATCATCATGTCCTTCACCTACATCCTGGGCCTGTACAGCCTGCTGCACGTCAACATCCACAAGATCCGCCGGGGCGAGGACGTGGTGCACAAGGTGGCCCTGCTCTCCAGCCTGTTCCTGATGGTGTTTCTGGGATTCTGGAAGGGAGTCACCGCGGGCACGCCCTTCGACTGGATGTATCTCAAACTGTACGTGCCCCTGCAGGCCACCATGTTCAGCCTGCTGGCCTTCTACATCGCCAGCGCCGCCTTCCGCGCCTTCCGCGCACGCAGCATGGAAGCGACCCTGCTGCTGGTGTGTGCCGCTTTCGTGATGATGGGGCGCATCCCGATGGGCGAGCGCATCTGGGGGGCTTTCCCGGACATTTCCGACTGGATCATGAACTTTCCCAACCTGGCGGGCAAGCGCGCCATCCTGATCGGCGCAGCCCTGGGAGCCATCTCCACCGGACTGCGGGTGATCCTGGGCCTTGAGCGCAGTTATCTCGGAGGAGACAACTGATGCTGCAGTTGCTGAATCGCTTTCTGGCCATCGATCGCCGCTGGATCTTTCTGCTGATGGGGCTCTGCATCCTGGGCCCGCTGCTGATGCCCATCGGGCTGCCCTTCACCACGGACCAGGCGGTGGTGAACATCTACGACGCCATCGAGCAGCTCAACGAGGGCGACAACGTGATCGTGTCCTGCGATTACGATCCCGGCTCCAAGCCCGAGCTGCAGCCCTTCACCGAAGCCCTGTTCCAGCACCTCTTCCGCAAGAAGCTGAACGTGGTGGTGAGCTGTCTCTGGCCGGCCGCCCCGCCACTGGTGGAGCAGGCCATCCAGAAGGCGCTGGAGCTTCCCGAGATCGCGGCCGACCCGCCCGTGCGTGATCTGAACTACACCAATCTGGGCTACAAGGATGGGCGCCAGCTGGTGATGCTGTCCATGGGCGAGAACATTCACTCGACCTTCCCCAACACCTACGGTGGCACGCCCATTGGCCAGGTTCCGCTGATGCAGCAGCTGCGCCGTCTGGGAGACTTCGACCTCTTCGTCAATGTGTCCGGCGGCAGCCCCGGCACCAAGGAATGGGTCGAGACGGCCCAGGGGCGCTTCGGCCTGAAGATGGTCGCCTCGTGCACGGCCGTGATGGCCCCCGACAACATTCCGTACTACGAGAGCGGGCAGCTGATCGGGCTGGCCGGCGGCATGAAGGGCAGCGCCGACTACGAGACTCTGGTGGGCGTCAAGGGCGGATCCGCCACCCGCGGCATGGACGCGCAGAGCGCGGGCCACCTGCTGATCATTCTGTTCATCATCCTGGGCAACGTGGCCTACTTCGGCACGCGCAAGCGGGGAGGTCGCTGATGTTCACCCTGGACATGCTGGGGGCGCTGCTGGTCTGCGCGTCCACCCTGATGATCTTCAGCTTCCTGTACCAGGACAACCCTTTCTACAAGTTCGGCGAACACGTGTTCGTGGGCATCAGCGCGGGCTACGGGGTGGCACTGGTCTGGTTTCAGGTGCTCAAGCCCAACCTGGTTGACCGGCTCTGGATACCGCTCTCCGTGCTCAAGCAGCGCATGTTCGAAGCGGGCGAGCTGTCGCCCTCCGAGTTCATCGATTATCAGCCGACCTTCGGGGATCAGGTGCATTACGCCCACGGGCTGTATCTGGTCTTCCTGCTGCTGGGCGTGATGATGCTGTTCAAGATCAGCCAGCGCCTCAACTGGGTCAGCCGCTGGCCGCTGGCCTACGTGATCGGGGCCTTCGCAGGCATCCAGGTGATCCAGGCCACCCAGGGCAGCCTGATTCCCCAGTTGCAGGCCACCATGAAGGATTTCAGTGGTCGGCCCGTGGTCGTGGCCATGATCCACGACACTCCGATGCTGCCCGCCGCTGAACTCGACGCCCGTGAGAAAGAACTGCGCCAGTACATGCAAACCTGGTACGGCGAAGAGATCGGCAACGAGTACGCGGCCTGGCTGGTGGAAAGCCTGATGGGAGACATGCGCGACAGCGAGCTCTTCCGCACCCGCCCCCGGGAAGTCTTCCTGCGTTTGCCCCTGAAACTGGACCAGTTGCTCCTGGAAGCCGAAAGCGTGGAAGAGCGTCTCTGCGCGGCCGCCGGCGGTGAATCACCGCGCAGGGCTCTGGCCCGGGCGCGCCTGCTGGCCGAGGGGCGTACCGATGTGAGTGACAGTGCGGTGGCCAGCCTGGCCGCGTCCCCCGACAGCCTGTCCCGCGGCTGGCCTGTGGCCGGACTGGACCATCTGGAACTGCTGCCCTGGCAGGATCGCCGACTTGGCTTGATGTTCCGCATCTCGCAGGAAAACCTGCGTGGCGAAAAGAAGCTGGCCATGCTGTTGAGCGACATGGGGTTGCCCGGGGATGCCGCCGCTCGGGGAGCGGAGGTGCTCAGTCGGCCTTCGGGGCGACCTTCGCTGATCCAGCTGTTCAAGCAGGAAGGCATCGCCGCCGGCACCGTGGTCAACTGGGAGAATTCCCAGACCGTGTCACTTGTCGATTCCCTGCTGGGCGGGGTGAACCCGCGTGCCGACCACTTGAGTGAATGGACCCCTGCACAGATTCGTGATCTGGAAGACCGCCTGTCCGCTGCAGGAGGAATGAAGAGCCTGGTCCAGGAACTGAAACTGCGTCTTGATGCGCTGGACGGACTGCTGCTGGGCGAGTTCCAGCTGCCCCCGGAGCGTCGCGAGGCCGTGCGTGCGGGCGTGTTGTCACACTGGGTGAACACCCTGGTGCTGGAAGCGGACCAGCAGCGCCACACCGAACTGGTCGAAGGCGTGCTGGCCTACTGCAGCGCGGAGTTGCTGACCGATTTCAACGAAGAAGAATTGCAGGCCTTCAGGGCGAACCCGCAGGGCGTGGCACCCATCGTGGCCGGTCTGGACGACGGCAGCGCCACCACCTTCGGACGCCTGAGCCAGAGCGTTGCCGGTCTGCTGGGACAGGACCTGCGTGACCCGGCCGATTCCCTGCGCCTGCGTATTCTGCTGGATATCCTTTCCAACCTGCTGGTGCTGGTGGGGGTGTGCACGGGCGTGTTCTACTTCTTCTTCAGCAAGAAGCAGGAAGGCGGCATGGGCGTGGTTTCGAAGATCGGCATCGCATTTCTGATGATGAGCTTTGGTGCCAGCTTCGGTTACACGGTCATGGGGCGCATCAGTCTGGCCATTGGGCGCATGCAGGACATGCTGCTCTTTCCAAAGGTCGCGGGCATCTGCCTGCTGGTTCTTGTGGTGGCGCTCGTGATCCATGCCCGGCTGAACCCTGAAACCGAGAACCGTCGATGAGAGTGCTGGTCACGGGTGGTGCCGGATTCATCGGGGCCAACTTCATCCTGCGGCAGCTTGAACGGCAGCCCGGGCTCTCCGTGATCAATCTGGACGCGCTGACCTACGCGGGCTGCCGGGAGAGTCTGGCCAGTCTGGAAGGCAATCCGCGCCACGAGTTCGTGCATGGCGACATTCTGGACGAGGCTCTGCTGCGCACGCTGATGCCACGGGTGGATGGCGTGATCAACTTCGCCGCCGAGAGCCACGTGGACCGCAGCCTCAAGGACCCCGAACTGTTCCTGCGCACCAACATTCTGGGCGTGCGTACCCTGCTGGATGCCGTGCGTCACGAGAATGCCCGCCGCGGAGGCTCGCTGCGCTTTCACCAGATCGGGACCGACGAAGTCTACGGCGATCTGGGCGAGAGCGGCGGATTCTTTCGCGAAGACACCCCGCTGGAACCATCCAGCCCCTACAGCGCCTCGAAGACGTCCGCCGATCTGCTGGTGGGAGCCTGGCGCCGCACCTTCGGGCTGGATGCGGTGATCACACGCTGCAGCAACAACTACGGCCCGCTGCAGTTTCCCGAGAAATTGATTCCCCTGATGATCTGGAAGGCCGAACGCGGCGAGAGTCTGCCCGTCTACGGCCAGGGACTGAACGTGCGGGACTGGCTCTACGTGGATGACCACGTGGACGCCATCTGGGAAGTCTTCACCCGCGCGGAGAATGGCTCCGTCTACAACATCGGCGGGGCCAACGAGTGGCGCAACATCGACATCGTGAAGCTGATCCTGCAGGAACTGGGCCGGCCCGAGAGCCTGATCCAGTTCGTGCAGGATCGTCCGGGCCACGACATGCGCTACGCCATTGATGCCGCGAAGATCCGCCGTGAACTGGGCTGGAGCCCGGCGGTGGATTTCGCCAGCGGCCTGAAGAAGACCATCACCTGGTATCGGGAGCACACGGAATGGGCGGATGCCTTGCGACTGCGCGTACACGCGGGACAGTGATCCTGCTGCTGACTCTGCTGGCCGGAATGGCTTGGGCACAATCGAGCCTGAGTCCCGAGCTGGCACGCATGCTGGGCGCGCCCGCGGAGAACAAAGCAGCGCTTCCGGATGGCCTCGCGCTGGAATCTCCCGTGGACCCCGCGACCTACATGCTGGGCCCCGGTGACCGTCTGGGCCTGTTGTTCTACAATTCCGCACGCACCCAGCTGAGCCTCAGCCTGGGCAGCGATGGCTGGCTCACCCTGCCCGGTCTGGGACGCTACGACGCCCGTGGGCGCAGCCTGCAGGGCTTTCTGGAGGAGTACGATACCCGTCTGGCGCGCCTCTACGATGCCGACAGCCTGTCGCTCTGGATCGAAGCCCCACGCCGGATCCGGGTCTTCGTGGGCGGCGCCGTGCTCGCGGGGCGGGAGGTTGACCTGCCCTATCTGTCGCGGGTCAGCACGGTACTGGAAAGCGTGGCGCTGGACATTCCCGAACCCACGACTCCAGTGTATTCCAGCACCGAACCGGAACCGACAGCCAGCCTGCGCAATGTGAGCATCCAGCGTGGCACCCAGAGCCTGCGTGCCGACCTGCAGCGCTTCATGAACAGCGGCTCTCTGGACACCAACCCTCTGCTGGAAGCCGGGGACCGGATCATCTTCGCCTACAAGGGGCCGCTGGTGCATACCGAGGGCCCGTTCCGCCAGGTTCTCGAGGAAGTGGACTTCGTGCCCGGTGACACACCCGAAACCATCGTGCAGGTTCTGGGCGGCCTGCAGCCCGGCAGCGAGGGTGGGCAATTCGAGGTGGTGCGCCAGGACAGTCTGGGCCGCAACCCGCGCAGCTTCGTCTTCGCTTCCGGGGACGCCTTGATGGCCAACCTGGCCCTGCAACCCGGCGACAAGCTGTATTACCGTGCGCTGGACAACCGTGAATTCTATGCGGAAGTGACGATCTCCGGTGAAGTCCTGCTGCCCGGAGGATACTCCATCGACAACGGAGTGACCACGCTGGGCGACATCCTGCGTCTGGCGCGTCCCCATCCCGGACGAGCCGACCTGAACGGCATCCGCATCTACCGCGAACGCGAGCACGACCCGGAACTGGCCTATGTGCGCTCCGCCGAGGCGGCCGCCAGTGGGCTGGACCCCATCGAAGTGAGCTACCTCAAGACGCGCGTCACCGGTTCGGGCGGGCGCATCAGCATCTTCTACGACGAGTCGATCCAGGACATGGACCAGCTGCGCCTGCAGTCCGGCGACAACATTCTGGTGACCCGGCGCAGCGACGATGTGGAACTGGTGGGCGCCCTGTCCAACCAGGGCCGCGTGGTGCAGCGCGATGGCTGGAACGTGTCCGACTACATCTCCTCGGTGGGTGGCCGCATCAAGGGCGCCCAGATGAACCGTCTGCGGGTGCGTTCGCGCGACAGCGACCAGTTCGTGCCCGTGCGCCGCGGCTACCACCCGCTGCCCGGCGACGTGATCTTCGTGCCCTACGAGGAGCCGCTGACCGCCTACGAGGTCTTCCGCGAATCGCTGACCATCGCCACCCAGATCCTGACCGTCGTGCTGGTGGTGCGAGGTTTCTAGTCTGGACACGCCGCGAGCAGCGCACGCGCTCCGGCCGCGCCCGGAGCCATTCTCCGGGAGCCGGGCATGACAAGACGCTGGGACACCGAGAAGTTCTTCCTGCTCAGCGTGGATGCGGTCTCGATCGCCACGGCCACTGCTCTCACCTGGTGGCTGCGCTACCGGTCCGGGCTGTTCTCCGACCCCGAACCCTTCACCCTGCCGCTGACGGCCTATGGCCTGCTGACCCTGTTCTGGATCACGATCTTCGCCCTGCGCGGCCAGTACCGGCGGCTGTACCACTTCAGCCGCTTCCAGAGCCTTCAGCAGGTGGGCGCCAGCGTGCTGGTGGGGCTGATGCTGCTTTTCGTGATCACCCTCGACCCGCGCCAGCCCCTGGGGCCGGGGCGGCTGCTGCTGCTGGGCTACGGGGGAGTGGTCTTTCTGGGGGCCGGGCTGGGGCGCGTGCTCTTCCGCACGGTGCAGAAGCGCCTGCTGGAGCGTGGCGTGGGCCTGCGCCCGACCCTGATCGTGGGCGATGGCGACACGGGACGCGAACTGCACCGCCAGTTCCTGCGGCATCCCGGCATGGGCTACCGGGTCATGGGCAGGCTGAGCGCACCCAGTGACACACGCGCGACCAGCGACGGCCCGGACGCCGCGCGGGGCGCGCTGGCCGAACTGCCGCACCTGCTGGGCGAGCTGGGCATCACCGAGGTGGTGGTCACCTCGCCCGGGCGCGAGGTGCTGTTCCAGGTGATCAGCGACTGCGTCCAGGCGGGAGTGGAAGTCCAGATCGTGCCCGACCTCTACGACCTGGTGCTGGGCAGCCACAAGGCCACGGATCTCTGGGGCCTGCCCATGATCCAGGTCTTCCCGCACCTGATGGCGCCCTGGCAGTTCCTGCTGAAGCGCCTGCTGGATCTGGGCGTGTCCAGCGTGATGCTGCTGCTGGGCCTGCCGCTCTTTCTGATCTGGCCGCTGGTGCTGGCGCGCGTCTCGCCCGGTGGCCCCGTGATCCATCGCCAGCGCCGCACGGGCCGCGGCGATCGCGACTTCACCCTGTACAAGTTCCGCACCATGGTGGACCAGCCCGACAGCGCGGTCGCAGCTCTGACCTCCGAAGACGACCCGCGCGTGCTCGGCCCCGGCCGCTGGCTGCGCCGCCATCGCCTGGACGAGTGGCCCCAGTTCCTGAACATCCTGCTGGGCCAGATGTCGCTGGTGGGCCCCCGCCCCGAACGGCGCGAGTTCGTGGAAGACTACATCCGCCGCTGGCCCCTTTACGCCCGCCGCCACAACGTGCGCCCCGGCCTGACCGGCTGGGCCCAGGTCAAGCAGCACTACGACCAGAGCGTGCGCGCCCTGGACGACAAGCTGCTGCTGGACCTCTTCTACCTGGAAAACATGAGCCTGGCCCTGGACCTGAAGATCCTCCTGTTCACCATCCGCACGGTCCTGCGCGGTTCGGGGCGTTGAGGGGCAACTGCTCCACCATTGGGGTCATTCCCGTGAAAGGGGCGCACAGCATGTGGCGGCCGACATGGCAACCCCGAGTGGTTGCATCGCACACCGCTGCTTCCGTCGCATCCGATAAGCCGTTACGTTTTCCATTGCGGCGGGGCGTTGATTCCGGATCGGGGAACGACCACCCAAAACGTTGCTTTGGGCTATCCATGGGGTGCCCCTCAGGGGCGGATTATGTGGTGTGGACAACAACAAATTGAAGTCGTTGCGAGTTACACGCGCAGTTACCCGCCCCGCGTCATCCGTGTACTATTGAATTGGATTGGAAAGTGCGCCGTACGAAGCTTAGACTTCGACCACTCCCGCGACTATGTTCACTCCTCTGCCTCACGAACATCGCCACTCTGTTCGAGGTCCCCGAGCACATCCTCGATCTGCGCGAGGGCTGACCGCAAGTCGTCTGCGATTTCCTGCGCGAGTAGGTGTGGATCTGGAAGGCTGGCGGAATCTTCCAGGCTCTCGTCGCGGAGCCAGGATAAATCCAGACTGACCTTGTCGCGATTGAGAATCTCGTCGTAGGAAAACGGTCTCCAGCGACCGTCGGGAGTCTGCTCGGACCAGGTTGCCACACGGCGGGTTCGACCCTCGGGGCGGTAACATTCGACGAACTCGTCGAGGTCGGCGCGGGCCAGTCGCCTCGTCTTGAGCGTGAAGTGCTTGTTGGTGCGCAGATCGTACACCCAGACAACCTTCGTCCAAGGCTCCTTCGCGCCGGGCTTTCGGTCGAAGAAGAGCACATTGGCTTTCACACCTTGAGCGTAGAAAATGCCAGTAGGAAGCCGTAGAAGAGTGTGCACTTCACATTCATTCAAGAGGTTTCTGCGCACTGTCTCACCGGCTCCGCCCTCAAAGAGGACATTGTCGGGCAAGACAACGGCGGCGCGGCCATGTATCTTGAGCTGCGACTTCACATGCTGAACGAAGTTGAGTTGCTTGTTCGATGTCGTGGTCCAGAAGTCCGGCCGGTTGTAGATGAGCGTCTGACGGTCAGTATCGCCCTCATCATTCACGATCGTGATCGATGACTTCTTGCCGAAGGGCGGATTGGTGATGACCACATCGGCGTGAAACGAGGGCTCGTCGCGGAGCGCATCGTCGCTCACGATCGGCGGTTCGTGTTCGCCTCCCCTGGAGGAAGCAGTGCCGTCGGGGCCAATACCGTGGAGGTATAGGTTCATCCCGCATAGCCGCGCCACATTGGGAACCAACTCGATGCCGCGCAGAGCCTCGAAGCGCAGGTGGCGCTTCTGGTCACGGTCCAGCTCGGCGTGGCCCTTGATGTATTCGTGCGCTGCAAGCAGGAAACCTCCTGTGCCGCATGCAGGGTCGGCGACGACCTCCCCGGGTTGCGGACGCACGCAGTCCACGATCGCGTCGATGACGGCGCGCGGCGTGAAGTACTGGCCCGCGCCGCCCTTCACGTCCTGGGCATTGCGCTCAAGCAAGCCCTCATAGGCGTCGCCCTTCACATCGGCGGACATCGAAGACCAGTCTTCCTTGCCGATCAGTTCCACCACAAGCTGGCGCAGCTTGGCAGGGTCCTGGATCTTGTTCTGCGCCTTCTCGAAGATCAACCCAAGCATTCCGCCTTGCTGACCCAGCACGCGCAGTGTCTCGCGGTAATGCTGTTCCAGCTCGACACCTTCCATCTGAGGTGCGGCGAGGTTGGCCCAGCGATAGCCTTCGGGGATGGTCTGTTCCTCACTTGTGAGACGCGCACGCTCGTCGGCCATCTTCAGAAAGAGCAGGAAGGTCAGTTGCTCCAGATAGTCCTGATACGAAAGACCGTCGTCGCGCAGGACGTGGCAGTACGACCAGAGCTTCTGGACGATTCGGTTGGCGGCGTCTTTCATGATGGATAGACTCCATTCTGTCCGGTAGACTGGTTGAGGAAACTCAGCGCTCGCTCCAAAGTACCGAAGCATGATAGACCGGATGACCTGAGAGTCGCGAAGTCAAGCATACGAGTCATCGGCAGTTGGTCCAATGTTGGCTTGTAGGTTCGATTCCTGGGGAATTGCTGCGTCAGCCATTCCTTTACGCCACGATGTGCTTCAAAGGAGTCAGCCACCCACTCGGCATCCGCCTGAAGTCCTGGCCGACCATCGAGATGCTTTCCTCGAATCTTGTCTATACAAGGCAGAAAAAGCACCTCGTACTCTGGGTTCAGCAACACAACGGCTGCAGGAAAAGGCAGGTTCAGTTGACGTACCCATTCCGCGGTCCGGGGTCCCAGATCCTTGGGGCATCCATCGTCCTCGTCACGGAGAATCAGCAACAACTCCGCATCCGGCTTCGATCGAATAAAACTCGCGCCTCGCTCGACCGCATCCTTACAATGCAGATTCGGCCATCTGATTGGGGGAGCCCAATGCAGCTGCAACCCAAGATCCGCCGAAAGTCGGGCAATCAGGTTTCCTGCCGCATGGACTTCACCCTCGCCTTCGACGAGCATGTACCCCTTGTGAGTACTCGTCATCGGGGTGTCAACTTGAGCTCTTCCTGCCGTAAACCTTCCGTCATGAGCAGCTCACCAATTTCCAGCAGACCTTCCTGTACAGACAGCATCTGGTCACTCGCCATGGCACGTACGATTGTGCCTTCTTCTGTTTTCTTTACGACTCGGACCTCATGTGGCTCCACATGATTCAGCAGTTCAGGGCTGTGTGTCGTGATCAGAACTTGGCTACGGCGGCTTGCTTGACGAAGATAGTCCATCAGCAGGGGCAATGCCCCAGGATGCACTGTCAACTCGGGCTCTTCGACGCCGATCAATGTCAGAGGTGGCTCCTGCAGCAAGGCAGACAGTATGCCTGCAACTCTGAGAGTGCCGTCGGACTCCTGCGCAGCATCGAACCAGGTGCCCTTTCCGTCTGACAGATGATGGAACTGGGCCACAAGATAGCTTGCCGCTTTCGCCACCTTCACGTTGTCAATATCTCCTGTGAGACGTTTCAATGCCGCCACGATCTCCTGTTTCCAGCTTTCAGGATCCTGATCGCGCAGAATCGATACCCAGTTGTCTCCATGGCGATGCATTGGGCGATCCGGGCTGTACTTCTGAGGACGCCGTAATGTATCGGGGAAGACCGAGTAGATCACAGGATTCGACAGCAGGTCGAACAGTGCCCGAAATCGTTCGTCACCAGCGATCGTAGGAAGTGCAAGCGCTGTATCACTGATTTTAGGCTCCAGTCCTTCCGGCCCTGACCATGTTCCGGATGTCACTGAAAACCCGATGTGCTCAGTACCGTTAAGAAGGCTGACCGATTCTGTCTTGATTCGATACTCTTCCTTGCGGTCCCCTGTGATTTCGAACGAGTATGTTCCCGATCCACCCTCCAGTACAACGTCCAGGGCGATTGAAACATTGTACGGGCGGCCAGAACTCCAGCGTCGTACGGCAGCAATTCCTCCCCGGTCGGTCATCGCGCCCGAGAGACCCATGTGCATCGCGTCTCGTACGAAGCTGATCGTGTCAACCAGATTGCTCTTCCCGGAACCATTCGGCCCCACGAGAACATTGAATGTGTTCAAGCTGAGAGTCTGGTCACGACCCACGCTTCGATAGTTCGACACTCGTACACGTGTAATGCGCGGACAAGTCTTGTTCATGAGCTGCTCGGTTCTTCATGGGTTGCAGTCCTCTCTGAACTGCGACCAGATTTTTTTGCTCGAGGTGTTTTCAGAATGCGTTCGAGGAGTCGAGAGGCCGGCTCGTCGGTTGGGTCCTGGTCCACGAGGCGGCCCTCGAAAGCCCACTTGAGGATGGACTGGCGAAGGCGCGCAGCGCGCGCCGAACTCCGGGAGGTGATCTGTTGGCTTGCGCTAATCGTGGAGAACACAGTCTCTATTGTCTCGACGATCCTCTTTTGCTCCAGCCGTGGGGGGAGAGCAATTGCACGAGGGAAGAGGTCCTTGCCATAGACCGCAGCAACGCTCGTGGTTGCTCGCTTCACTCTGTCGATCTGCCCGCGAAAGAGAGAGGAGCACATCTGATAGGCGACGAACGGGGGGTACGCGCCACTCGCCATTCGTATTCGCAGAATGTTGTTGTTGAAGAGAGTGTTCTGTCCAGGAGATCGCACTTGACCGCACTTACCGACCAGCTCGACGCTATTCCGCGTGTTGAACAAGATGTCACCGTCAAGCAGGGAGAAGCGTTCCACTTCTTCGGCGGACGCATCTACCAGTACAGAGCCCTGGACCCTCACGGTTCCTTCCATGTCGATCTGGTCCATCTTGATGTACGGGAAGCCCACCCCGCTGATTCGCTGCGCAGCGCGATTGCGAACGAGCCCGATCTGTGTGTCAACCGCGAGTTGATCGACGCTCGCCCACGACCACCCCTCCGGCAGCTCAGGGAGGTCAGTGAGAGTGGGGCCGACGGGCTCCGTGTACTTCGCCTTCCACTTGTTGTCCTTCGGAGCTTTGCCCTTGGCCATCATCTTCGCAAGCTCGGCTTCCTCCCAGCGGTGGCGGCGCTCGGCGAGGATGCGTTCCAGGAGGACCGAGGCGGGTTCATATTCGCGGCCCTCGTCGCGTGCCAGCTCGGCCTCGGTTGATACCAGCTGTCCTTCGACGGCGGCCTTGAGCACCGAGGCGCGATAGCGTTTCAGGTTGCGCTGCACGCGCTCCAGCGTCGCCACGGCATTGTCGAGCCGGGTGAAGTAGGACTCGATGGCTTCGACGATACGGCGCTGTTCACGCGCTGGGGGCAAGTCAATTCCGAAGGCACCGATCTGGTCATAATCGACACGGGGGCGGTCTCCCGCGTCGAGGTGCGAGGCAAAAATGACGAAGTCGTAGGCGTTGAGACGGTATTGGAGAAACTTCGAGATGACACCTTCGTGTGTCGTCAAAGGAATGAACTCCGCTGACGCGAGACCTTCGAATTCCGCAGTCAGGACCTTGTTCAGGTATGGACGCAAGCGTCCATAGAGCACATCTCCTGGAAAGAAATGTATCGACGCACTTTTCATCGTAGAAGAAGGCACGGTGCCAAGCAAGCGCATCGTGTGGGCTTCGACGTTATCCATTCCGATGAATTCCAGTTCGGGATGGTCTTGGGGCCTTGCTCGTCCCCGAACTACTTGCGCGATCTCGGACAGTTTCGTGGCAGCCCACAAGCCACCTTTTGTGACTGCACTCATGCCGCGAGTACTCCATTCAGCTCGGCGAGGATCTCGTGGAGCCCGTCACCGAAGACTATCGAAGCCTTGCCGCGCCCGCCCTCTTCCGCGAATGGAGCGTAGTCAAAGTCATCGACCGTCATTTCCACGCTGGTCGCGACATGGTCCCGTATCATCTCCAGCCAACGGAGTTGCTCGGGCAAGAACGCTCTTCCCTGCTGACGCTGCAGCGCGAGCCACAGTTCGAAGCGTTCGCGCACGTGTTCGCCGAACGGGATCAGCTCAGAGTCCTGGTGCGTAGCGAATCGAACGAGAGAGACGATGTCGGTAAGAAGCCGCTTGCCCGACGCTCTCCTCACCTTGTCGTGGCTGAGGGTCTCGTATGCACGCCAAAGCCTTTCGGGCGACCACGACCGTGGCGGAGCCTGGATCGCCTCGGCCAGCTCCTTGATGTTCTGGAATGAAAGTCGCTTGCTGTACGAATGGGCATAGAAGAACTGAAGCGCGTCGATTTCGTCCTTGTGTTTCTCGATGAAGCGTTCGAAGTCGGCGACGAGCGCTTTGGCCTTTTCCTTCGCCTCCGCACTCGCTCCGGCCCCCAGCAGCTCGTCCTGTGAGACTTCATCGATCACTTGTTCAACCTCGCGCTTTAGGTCCTGAAGGAGAGTACGCAGTGCGGGATTGGTGGCGAGTGGCTCAGTCGCTCGTTTGAGCAACGCCTCGGCGGCCTGCTTCACCTGTGTCTCGGTCGGCTCATCGTCGTAGGGAATGTTGAAGCCACGCCGTGCCTCAGCAAGCTGCCGGTCAGGGTCGAGTCCGTCCACGATGGCGCGGCAGATGTCCGATAACTGGGGGCCGCCGGAGGCCTCGACAACACGTGCGTGGTCCTGAGGGCCACACTGCTTCGAGAGGCGCGTGAGGCGGCTTGCGAGGGACGAGAGCAGCTCGGGATTGGTGCCGCCCATCGTCACGTGTTCCAGCAACGCATTGAAACTGATCGAGCGCGTGCGATCAAGCGGCTGTGTGTCCGCGAGCTGGGTCTCGGTCATACCGACGCAATCAACGATCACGAAGTGCGTCTTGGCCTTGGCGTCCGCACCGGAGACCGCACGCAGGGCTTCCGGGTCGATGATGCGCACACCGCGACCTTTCATCTGCTCGAAGAGTACGCGGCTTTTGACCGCACGCATGAACATCACGATCTCAACCGGCTTGATGTCCGTGCCCGTGGCTACCATGTCCACCGTGACGGCGATGCGGGGCTCGTACTGATTGCGGAACGCCTGGATCAGGTCTCGCGGTTTCGCTCCAGTGACCTTATAGGTGATCTTCTGGCAGAAGGCGTTTCCCCGGCCGAATTCGTCGCGGATGACGTTGACTATGTCTTCTGCATGGCTGTCGTCCTTTGCGAAAACCAGCGTCTTCGGGACTTCCTCGCGACCGGGGAAGATGTCCAACGGGAGTCGGTCGCGGAATGTGCGTACGATCGTGCGGATCTGGTCGGGAGCGACCACGCGGCGATCCAGCTCATTCGGGTCGTAGCTGAGGTCTTCATCCGGCGACTCCCAGCGCAACGCGCGGGTCTGCCGGTCACGATAGCCGAGCATTGTGCCGGGCGTTGCCTCGACCGTCGCACCGCTCTCGGTGATTTTCGTACGGATGTTGTAGACCTCGAAGTCCACGTTCACTCCATCCGCGACAGCGCGCTCGTGGTTGTACTCCATGACGAGGTTCTTCTTGAAGAATCCAAGTGTCTGCTTGCTGGGGGTTGCGGTCAGACCGACCAGGAACGCGTCGAAGTATTCGACGACCTGCCGCCAGAGGGTGTAGATCGAGCGATGCACTTCGTCGATCACGACAATGTCGAAGTAGTCCAGTGGGTACGTGGCGTTGTAAACGACGTGGAGCGGCTCCTTGATGCCCAAGCCACGCGACTCGAAATGCGATTCCTCCTCCAGAGCAGGATCGAATTCAGGCTCGCCCTTGAGCATGGAATAGACGCGCTGGATCGTTGAGATCACGACTCGGCTCGAATCCATGATCGTGTTCGTGGTGAGACGCTGGACATTGTACAGCTCGGTGAACTTGCGACCTGTGTCGGGGACACGGTAGCTCTGGAACTCCTTCTCAGCCTGTTCGCCCAGATTGCTGCGGTCCACAAGGAAGAGCACACGACGTGCGCCGCCGTACTTTATGAGCCGGTAAACAGCCGCAATCGCTGCGATGGTCTTGCCGGAGCCGGTGGCCATCTGGACCAGCGCGCGCGGGTAATTGCGCTTGAATGAGTGCTCCAGATTGGTGACAGCCTCGATCTGGTTCGGGTAGAGCAAACCACGTTCGAGAAGCGGCATCGTGGTGATGCGTCCGCGGAAGGAGGACGGTTGCGTATCGTCGGCTGCGGTGAACTGGCCGCTACCCTCGGCGTACAAGCGCTTGACCCAGGCATCCAGGGTCTCAGACTCGATCCACTCGAGGATCGTCTCGGGCCGATGGATGTGCGGCAGGTTTGCGGAAATCGCGCGCGTCTTCGGGTCGGGATCGAGGAGGTTGATGAAGCGTGTTTCAACGCCAGTGGAGAGGTAGAGGAACGGGAGTGGGGCGACCGGCGGATGGAGCACGGGCGGGAGGCCGGTCGCATACTTGTCTGCCTGGACTTCGACGCCCACGAGCGGGAACCCTGCAGGCTTGGCCTCCAGGACACCAACAGCCTTGCCTTGGACGAACAGCAGGTAGTCAGCGAAGCCATGCCCAGGGGCCATTTTGAACTCGCGCACAGCGACGCCGAGACCTGCCGCGAGGTTTGCATCGGCGCGGTTCTGGACGAGCCAACCTGCCTCCGAAAGCGCCGAATCGATTTGCCGACGAGCCTTTTGCTCCGGAGTGAGCGTCATACAATCCCTTTCTCTGCCAGGACGTATCGCCGCTGGGGATCCTGTGGACCAGTACCGATCTCGCGCACAAGTCCTCGTCCGACCATACGGGCCAGACGTGTGCGCGTGGCTCTTGTAGACAGGCCAATGGACATGGCCACTGCACTGGTGGCTTGCCCATTCCCATGGCCAAGGAGCTGGAGAATCGCCTGATCGGTTTCGTCGATTGCCAGGGGGCCGATTCGGGTTGTGTGGATGGTCACCCGGAAGCGCGTGGCAAGTTCTTCGAAGATTGGTGCCGCAAGCCCGGCAGCCTGACATGTGGCCGTCATGCGTTGGATGCCACTGCCCCATTGCTCGACCAGACCCAGAGCATGAAATGTTCGACCGATCACACGATTGCGCAACTTGGAAATGCCGTGCGGAAGATCCTCGATCGTGAGCCCGAAGGGAAGCAGGCCAGGGTTCTCGACCTCAAGACGGTCATCGAAGATTGATAGCCGAATCGGAGCACCGCGTTGTGCATAGTCCGTATGAACGACTGCATTGATCACAGACTCCCGTACTGCTTCGGGTGGCAGGGTCCAGCGGTCCGTGCGTCGAACCGCTCCGATTTCAGCGCCGTGCCAGGCATGTTTCTCCACGAAGTGAATGGCTTCCTCCACTGCCCTCACCGGCATGGAGCGGATCTCGACGCGATCGAGGATGTGTGTCTTGTCTATGCCCGCGAAGCGCCCAGCTTGGATCCAGGCGTCCGGGAAGTGCCGCTCGCGGTCTTTGCCGAACAGGAGCATGCCGCCCACGGTTGGGACCTTGCTGCCTTGGTACTGGGTCACTAGGCGCAAAGTCTCCAGTTCGCGGCGGCCCAGATCGCGGAATGGTGCGAACGACTCAGAAGCCGCTCGGAAGTCGAGCACTTCCGGGTCAAGACCGGGCATCGGCTGTTCGTCGAATCCCTCGCCTCTCGCGAAGCGGCGCATTTCCTCGATCAGTTCGGCGTCAGCACGGCGGTTGGTTGAACCAACCCGGACATATACCCCGCCGACTGGACCCTCCTTGGCGAGATAGTGGGGGCGACTCTGACTCGGATGAACTTGCAATGCCAGAACGTGCGTTCGCCGCCAGGAAATGATCTCGATCTCCGGCACGAGCCGGGGCATGATCCGGTCGCTGATAAGATTCGCGGCACGTTCTTCGAGGTCGAGCGGATCAGATACACCGCGCACGTGCCGCGTTCTGTCTTCAACACCAATGAGAAGCGTGCCACCTGCCGTATTGGCGAAGGCCACGATCGCCTTCATGACCGCATCCGGCGAGGAGAGGTCACGCTTGAACTCGAGCGTTTTGCCCTCGGGGTATTTCAGAATTTCTACCAAGTCCATGATGCTCGGCAATATACTCGGAAGCGGCATCCAGAGTCAAGCTTCCGAGTCTGGCAGCGCGCACTGATTGATAGTTGCTGGATCATGGTTCGTGGGGATAACAAGGGGCAGGGAAATGCACTCGTGCGGTGCAAGCCCTCGGGGTCCCCATGCCGGTCATCCCATTATGCGGTATGGCACGAGAGAGGCGGCGTCAATTGGGGTGGGGCTTGCTTCTTTCGGGGCTTGGTGGTATGCTTGCGGTCTCTTTTCCCGGGAACCGTTCGGTCCTGGCCAAAGCTGGCAGCATGCCGCGAACTGGCCATGGAACGGGTCGATTTCCGCTAGACGGGTGATTAGCTCAGTTGGTTAGAGCGCTTGTATGACACGCAAGAGGTCACTGGTTCGATTCCAGTATCGCCCATCACGAACCGCGCAAGTGGTTTGATTTCATAGGGATGCCCGTTCGAGCGCACGCGCGTTCCCGCACCATCTCGGAGGCGTTGATCCATGATCACGCTACGCTTTCCGGATGGGTCCACCCGCGAAGTTGAGTCGGGGTTGAACCCACTGGAGATCGCCCAGGGATTAAGTCGCTCCCTAGCCAAGGCCGCCCTCGCCGCCAAGGTCAACGGGACCACTGTATCCTTGCTTCAGCCTGTGTCGGAGTCCTGCGACTTCCAGATCCTCACCTGGGACGATCCCGAGGGTCGGGCCGTGTATTGGCACAGCTCCGCCCATGTGATGGCCCAGGCGGTCAAGGAACTCTGGCCGGAGGCCCGTCTTGACGACGGCCCGCCGGAGGAGACCGGTTTCTTCTATGACATCTCCTTCCCGACTCCCCTGAGCGAGTCGGATTTTCCCCGCATCGAGGCCAAGGTCGCCGAGGTGCTCAAGCGCAAGTCGAAGATGGTGCGCCGCGAGCTGACGGCCGCCGAAGCCCGCGAGTTCTTCAAGGACAAAGGCGAGGACTTCAAGCTGGACCTGATCGACGCCATTGAGGCGCGCGGCGAGAACATCACCGTGTACGACCAGGGCGACTGGACCGACCTCTGCCGTGGCCCGCATCTGCCCTCCACGGAGGAGATCCGCAATTTCAAGGTCATGTCCATGGCCGGTGCGTATCTGCGCGGCGATCAGGAGAACGAGCAGCTGACGCGCCTGCGTGCGGTCACCTTTCCCAAGCAGCAGATGCTGACCGATTACCTCTTCATGCTCGAAGAGGCGAAGAAGCGCGACCATCGCAAGCTGGGCAAGGAGCTGGATCTCTACAGCTTCCACGAAGTGGGGCCCGGCTTTCCCTTCTGGCATCCCAACGGCATGGTGGTGTACAATTCGCTGGCCCAGTTCTGGCGCGAGCTGCACACGGCCGACGGCTACTCGGAGATCAAGACCCCGATCATCCTTTCCGAAGAGCTGTGGCACAAGAGCGGACACTGGGCCAACTACCATGACAACATGTACTTCACCGAGATCGACGAGTCGACCTACGCGGTGAAGCCGATGAACTGCCCCGGCTGCTGCATGGTCTACAGCAGCGTGCCCCATTCCTACAAGGAATTGCCGATCCGGATGGGCGAGATGGGCCTGGTGCACCGCCACGAGAAGAGCGGCGCCCTGCAGGGACTGATGCGCGTGCGCCAGTTCACCCAGGACGATGCCCATATTTTCTGCCTGAACGAGCAGATCGAGGACGAGATCCTCAAGGTGATCCGCCTGATTGACAAGATCTACGGCACCTTTGGTTTCGAATACAAGATGGAACTGTCCACGCGGCCCGAAGAGAAGTTCATCGGCAGCCTGGAGATGTGGGACAACGCCGAGAACATGCTCAAGGGCGCCCTGGCCAGCTGGGGCAAACCCTACAAGCTCAACCCGGGTGATGGTGCCTTCTATGGCCCCAAGATCGACTTCCACATCATGGACAGCCTGCGGCGCAGCTGGCAGTGTGCCACGATCCAGCTGGACTTCAGCATGCCCGAGCGCTTCGGTCTGGAGTACGTGGGTGAAGACGGCGAACGCCATCGCCCCGTGATGATTCACCGGGCCATCTTCGGCAGCTTCGAGCGTTTCATCGGGATTCTGGTGGAGCACTTCGCCGGCAACTTCCCGACCTGGCTGGCCCCCGTGCAGGTGGCCGTGCTGCCCCTGACCGACAGCCAGCTCGAGGCGGCCAGCGCTGTCCATCAGGCCCTGCTGCAGGCGGGCATCCGCGCGCATCTCGAGACGCGCAGCGAAAAGATCGGATACAAGATTCGGCTGGCGGAAACCCGCAAGATCCCCTGGATGCTGGTCATCGGGGCCCGCGAAGCCGAAGAGAACAAAGTGGCTGTACGTCGCCACGGACACGGGGATCTGGGGCAGATGAGCACCCCTGATTTCATCGGGCGCATCCGCGAGGAAATCGCGACACGCGCCCTGGATCTGTCTCACCAGCCAGGAGGGTCGGAACATCGCCAAGGCTAGATTCCGTCCGAAGCCTGTTCCTCAGGCACCGAAGAACAACATCAATGACAAGATCCGGGTCCCCGAAGTTCGCCTGATCGATCAGGACGGCGAGCAGCGTGGGGTCGTGGAAACCTCGGTGGCGCTGCAGATGGCCATCGATGCCGGAGCCGATCTGGTGGAAGTGGCACCCAACGCGGAGCCGCCGGTCTGCAAGATCATGGACTACGGCAAGTTCCTGTACCAGGCCTCCAAGAAGGAAAAGGCGGCCAAGGCCAGGCAGCACACGATCACGGTCAAGAGCATTCGCATGACCCCCATGATCAACGCCCACGATCTTGAAACCAAGGTGCAGCACACGCGGGAGTTTCTGGCGGAAGGCAACAAGGTCAAGATCTTCGTGATGTTCCGGGGGCGCATGATCACCCACAAGGACCTGGGTTTTGCCACTCTGGCCAAGGTGATCGAACTGATTGGCGACGCGGCCGTGGTGGAGCAGCAGCCGTTGATGGAGGGACCGCGCAACCTCTCGATCCTGCTGAGCCCCGGCAAGAAGAAAACGACGACGACACACGAAACGGACGAATAGAGGAATGGGAGGTACGCAATGCCCAAGATGAAGAGCAACCGGGGTGCTGCCAAGCGCTTCAAGCTCACCGGGTCGGGCAAGGTCAAGAGGAACCAGGCCTATGCCGGTCACATCCTGACCAAGAAGTCCCCCGATCGCAAGCGCGATCTGCGGCACTCTTGCCTGGTTCACGAAGCGGACGAGCGCCGCGTCAAACGCATGCTAGCGAAGTAGGAGGCGAACGATGCCGAGGGCAACAAACAATCCGGCCTCCAAGCAGCGCCGGAAGCGTGTATTCAAGGCAGCCAAGGGTTTCCGCGGCGGCCGTCGCAATCTTCTGCGCCAGACCCTGGAGGCCGTTGATCGCTCAATGGCCTTTTCCACGGCTCACCGCAAGAAGCGCATCGGGGACTTCCGTCGTCTCTGGATCACGCGCATCAACGCGGCCGTGCGCCAGTACGACCTGAGCTATTCCCGCTTCATCCACCTGCTGGATGCCAAGGGAATCCAGCTGGATCGCCGGCAGTTGGCCGACATGGCCGTGCGCAACCCGGAAGCCTTCGGGGCACTGGTCAAGACCCTGGTGTAGCCGTTTCCCCGGAAGCGTGCCTCAGGGCCTGCGGTGTGATCGACCACCGGGGTCAAGACAGCGAATGAATGTCCCCCCACGTGGGGGACATTTTGTTGATGCATCACGGGGGCAGCGCCCCCGTGCCAGAGGGGAGGCCGAATGGATCAGCAGTTGGCGGAGCTGCGCAGGAGTTTCCAGCAGGCGCTGGCGGCTGCCGGTGACAGCGAGGGGCTGGCGACCGTCCACCGGGATTTCCTGGGGGGCAAGGGAGCGCTCAAGACCCTGTTCAGCCAGATGAAGAGCCTGTCCGCGGAGGAGCGCCCGCTCTTCGGCGCCCGGGTCAACGAGTTGCGTCAGGAACTGGAAGCCGCGTTCCACGAGCGCCAGGATGCCTTCAAGGCCGCCCGGCGTGTCGCACCCGTGGACCTGAGCCTGCCCGGCGAAGCCTTGCTGCCCGGAGGCCTGCATCCACTCTCGCAGGTGATGGACCGCATCATCCAGATTTTCTCGGCCATGGGTTTCGTGGTCAATGATGGCCCCGAAGTCGAGACCGAGTACTACAACTTCGATGCGCTGAACACGCCCTTCTGGCATCCGGCCCGACGCGAGAGCGACTCGCTGTATCTCGAGCAGGGCCACATGCTGCGCACCGAGACCAGCCCCGTGCAGATCCGCGTGATGCAACGGCAGAAGCCCCCGCTGCGGATGATCGCCCCCGGGCGAGTCTACCGCAACGACAAGCCCGACGCGACCCACAGCCCGATGTTCATGCAGGTCGAAGGCCTGTTCGTGGACGAGGGCGTGACCTTTGCCGATCTCAAGGGCACCCTGCTGGAATTCTACCGCCGGATGTTCGGGCGTGAGACAAGCCTGCGCTTCCGTCCCCACTTTTTCCCCTTCACCGAGCCCAGCGCCGAGGTGGACGTGTCCTGCGTGTTCTGCAAGGGATCGGGCTGCCGGGTCTGCAAGCAGTCGGGCTGGCTTGAAATGGGCGGCAGCGGCATGGTGGATCCCAACGTCTTTGACGAAGTGGGCATCGACAGCGAGCGCTACACGGGCTACGCCTTCGGGCTGGGCATCGAGCGCATGGCCATGCTGCTGTACGGCGTGAACGACATCCGACTGTTCTACGAGAACGACCTGCGCTTCCTGCGCCAGTTCTAGGAGATAGATACTGATGAAGATCTCACTCAACTGGCTGAACGAGCTGGTACCGGTATCACAGGATGCGCGCGGCGTGCAGGGGCTGGTGGACGACCTGACCATGCTCGGCTTCGAAGTGGAAAGCGTCACGCCCTTCAGCCGCGACCTGAGCGGCGTGATCTGTGCGCGCATCACCGAGGTCAATCCGCACCCGGATGCCGACAAGCTGCGCCTGGTCACGGTGGACAGGGGCGCCGACGGCCCGCTGACCCTGGTCTGTGGAGCCCCCAATGTGCGGACAGGCATGCGTGTGCCATTGGCCAGGCTGGGCGCGACCTTGCCCGGCATGGACGGCCCGCTGAAGAAGGCGAAGATCCGTGGGGTGGTCAGTGAGGGCATGCTCTGCAGCAATGTGGAACTGGGTCTTTCCGACGACCACAGCGGCCTGCTGGAACTGGATGAGAGCTGGGCTGTGGGCGAGAGTCTGCAGGAGCGTCTGGGCTGCTGTGACACGGTTCTGGATGTGGACATCACCCAGAACCGCGGCGATGCGTTCTCGATCCTGGGACTGGCCCGCGAACTGGCCGCCTGCCGCAAGCTGCCCCTGAGCATTCCGGCGAGCCCGGCACCCGCGCGCTCGCCGCAGACCCTGCCCCTGACGGTCACCATCGAGGAGTGCTGCGCGCGCGAGGCGGCTCCCCGGTACATGGGGCTGCTGCTGGACAATGTGAGCGTGGCCCCCAGCCCGCGCTGGCTTCAGGACCGGCTGGAAGCCGTGGGCCTGCGTGCCATCAACAACGTGGTGGACGTGACCAACTACGTGATGTGGGAACTGGGCCACCCGCTGCATGCCTTCGACCTGCGCCAGGTGCGCGGATCGGCGATCCATGTGCGCTTCGCACAACCCGGCGAGAGTTTCGTGACACTCGATGGTGCCACGCGCGAACTGGACGGCAGTGAGGTCCTGATCTGCGACAGCGAGCGCCCCGTGGCATTGGGCGGCATCATGGGCGGCGAGAACTCGGGAATCGCCGACGACACCACCTCGGTGCTGCTGGAGTGTGCGTGTTTCGATCCGGTCGTGATCCGGATGGGCGCGCGTCGCCTGAACATCGCCAGCGATTCGGCGCGCCGCTTCGAACGCGGGGTGGACATGCAGAATCTGGACGTCGTGATCCAGCGGGCGGCCGGACTGCTGAGCGAACTGGCGGGTGCCCGGATAGCCGGAGACACCGTGGACTGTCATCCCGCGCCGCGCAGCTGGCCCGAAGTGACACTGCGCCCGCAACGGGCCAACTCCCTCCTTGGACTGCAACTGAGCCCCGACACCATGGCCGCCCACCTGCGCAGCCTGGGAATCGAAGTGCACGAGGATGCTGGCCTGCTCAAGTGCACGGCGCCCGGCTGGCGCTTCGACCTGGAACGGGAAGTGGATTTCATTGAAGAAATCGTGCGCCTGGAAGGTTACGACAGCGTGCCCAGCGCCCTGAATGCCCGGGTGCCCCTGGACCAGCCTCAGGATGCGCGACCCGCATTCCAGCGGCGCCTGCGTGACCGTCTGGTGCAGCTGGGATTCCGCCAGATCAGCAGTTATTCGATGATGGATCCGGCCGTGCTCGATGCGGTCTGGCCCGCGCGTAAGTCGTTGATCATCAACAATCCGCTGGCTGCCGAGATGAGTCGGTTGCGCAACTCACTGCTGCCCTCGCTGCTGCAGGCCGCGATCTACAATCTGAATCGCCGCCAGCGAGTGGTGCGTCTGTTCGAACTGGATCGCGAGTTCCATCCCGATGGCCAGAGCGATACGGGCTGCCGCGAACCGCGTCATCTTTGCGCCGTGCTGGCCGGTGATTTCCGCGAGGCCGGTTGGCTGGGGGCTGGCCGTACCGCCACCGTTCATGATCTGCGTGAAGCCCTGCTGGCGCTGCTGGATGAGCTGGGGGCCACGCCCGAATTCCGCCCCTGCGCCGAAGGCCCCTGGTCCGAGAATTCCCGCGAGGTCTTGCTGGAAGGAGTGTCCGTGGGCACCTTTGGCGAAATCCGGCCCCAGGTACTGGAAGCCCTCGGTGGAGCGGAAGCGGTCTTCGCCTTCGACCTGGACCTGGAGGTGCTGCTGGCGCGCCCCACGGGCGAGCGCCAGTTCCGCTCCTTCCCGCGCCAGCCCGCCGTGCACCGGGACCTGAGCGTGTTGCTGGACAAGGCGCGCGAGGCAGCCGAGGTGGAGGAGCTGATCCGCAAGCAGTCGAAAGGCCTGCTGCAGGACTTGCGCCTGTTTGATGTCTATGAGGGACAGGGAGTTCCTGCAGGGAAACACTCGCTCAGCTGGGCACTTCAGTTCAATTCCGAAGAGCGCTCGCTCAGCGATGGGGATGTGGAACCGGTGATGCGGCGCATCATTGCCGCGCTTGAGCGGGATCTTGCGGCAACTCTGAGGACCTGATGGACAACTCTTTGCTGGAAGTCCTGGAAGAGCGAATTGAGACCCTGATCCGCGAGCTGGAAGCGCTGCGGGCACGCGCACGCGCTCAGGCCATCCGCATCGAGGAGCAGACCGGCGATCTGCAGGCAGGACGTCAGCTGATTTCGCGGTTGGAGCTTGAATCGGGCCAGTACCGGGAGCAGCTGAGGCAACTGGAAGCCCAGCTGGCCGCGGCACCCGACCCCAATCTGCTAAGTGCCCTGCGCGGACGAGTGGTGTCGCTGATCGAACGTGTCGAAACCCTTGATTCCGAGGCGGACGACTCGACCTCCTGAGTGCCCCGACGTGAAGCTGGATGAGATGTCGCCGTTGCCGTTGCGACGCGGAATCGGCACATTGGCCTGCCGGTCTCCGGCGCGCTCCGATTTCTGGTTCGTGCCGACTGCCGGCAGAGACTTCAGGGAAGGGAAACGCCACGATGTCGACAGAACGCCTTCAGACGCTCTCGATTTTCGGCAAGGAGTTTCCGATTCGTACCAGCGAAGCCCCCGATCGAGTGGAAGCGGTGGCTGCCCATGTCGATGCCTGCATGAGAGAGGTGGCCGGAACTCTGGCCGTGAAGGATCCGGTGCGGGTGGCCATTCTGGCCTCGCTGAACATCGCCGGGGACATGAGGGCTTCGCGTGAGGCGCACGACGACATTGAGTTCCGACTGCGCCGTTTGGTGAACCGGGTCGACCGGGCACTGAATCCCGAGTCCGGATTGCCGGAGGCGTGACACAGAAACCGGCGGGACCGAGAGTGACACACGTCCCTGCGGATTGACGCTCTATAAAGAACCTAACATTGAATTTCTCGGGAGTTTTGCTCTACAGTGGCGCGGATGGCAGGCCGCAACCGGCAACGGAGACCGCAAGGTCCGGCGGAAGGCAGAAGCGCCCAGGCGACACCCACTGTGCATGATAGGGTTACGGTTCTTCTATCGCCGTTGTTCGCAGGGACGTGTGTCACTCTTGCATCCCGCTTCCGTTTCTCCCCACGCCGCTGATCCCGTCGCACAGGCCCTGACCCGGCATTCCCGCGACTCGCAGGTGATCGATTCGATTCCCGTCCCACGACCGGAAAACGGTCTGGAGTCCCGGCTGGTGCCGTGACCCGTGCAGGACTTCCAGCGGACCGGGTCCGCTTCAATACATATCAGATTCAGGACACCATGACCCCAGTCATCATCATCATCGCCGCCGTTGTGGCCCTGCTGGCGGGCATTGCGCTCGGTTTCCGGCTGGCCATGCGCGGAGCCGATTCCCACTACGCCGAACGGGTGCGCGAAGCCGAGCAGCTGCGTGCCGAGGCGGATCAGGCCAGCGAGACGCTGAAACACGAAGCCCGGCTGGAACTCGAGGAAGAGCGGGCCCGCCAGCAGGAGCAGCTTGAGGAAGAGCGACACCAGGCCGAGAATCGCATCAAGGACCGCGAGAACGACCTGCGCGAACGTGAGCTGACTCTTCAGAAGAAGCTGGATCACACCAAGACCCGCGAGCTGGACCTGAAGCACAAGGAACAGCTGCTCGAGAACAACGAGGCCCAGCTCGAACGCAATCGTCAGAAGGTCGACACGATCATCGACGAGCAGAATGCGAAGCTGGAAACCATTGCCGCAATGACGCGCGACGAAGCTCGCCAGCATCTCTTCGACAATCTGAAGCGCAAGGTGCAGCGCGAGTCGGTCCAGCATTTCAACGAGATCCGCGAGAAGGCACGGCTCTACGCCTTCCAGGAAGCACGTCAGATTCTGCTGAGTGCCATGGAGCGCACCTGCCTGGAGCTGAGCCATCAGGGCACCGTGACCACGGTGAAACTGACTTCCGACGAGATCAAGGGCCGCATCATCGGGCGCGAAGGCCGCAACATCCGCTCCTTCGAGACCGTCACCGGCGTGGAACTGCTGGTGGACGACACTCCCCAGACCGTGATTCTCTCCAGCTTCGATCCCCTGCGCCGCGAGATCGCCCGGATCACGCTGGAGCGCCTGCTCAACGACGGGCGCATCCATCCGGCGCGCATCGAGGAAGTGCACGAGAGCACGGTCGAGGAAATGGACCTGATGCTGCGCGAGATCGGCGAACAGGCCATGCTGGACCTGGGCGTGCACGGTCTGCATCCCGAGCTGGTGCTCAATCTGGGCCGGCTGGGCTTCAAGAATGCCTGGGGCCAGAACGTGTTGGCTCACAGCAAGGAAGTGGCCACCATCGCGGGCATTCTGGCCGCCGAACTGGGCCTCGATCCGCGCCAGGTGCGCCGCGCCGGTCTGCTGCATGACATTGGAATGGCCCTGGACGGCTACTCCGAGAAGAAGTCCACCGAGCTGGGTGGCGACCTGGTCAAGAAACTGGGCGAAAACCCGGTGATCGAGCAGGCCATCCGCAGCATGGGCAACGAGCAGCAGCGCGACAACCTGATCTCGAGTCTGCTCTCGATCGCCAACACCATTTCCAGTTCGCGACCCGGCGTGCGCGACGACGAGATTGGCCATTATGTGCAACGCCTGACCCAGATCGAAGCCATCGCGCACGAGTTCGAAGGAGTCGACAAGGCCTTCGTGCTGCAGGCGGGGCGCGAACTGCGCGTGCTGGTGTCCAACACGGTGCTCGAAGACGACGAGCTGGATGATCTGGCCCAGAATCTGGCCCAGCGCATCCAGCGCGAGGTGCTGTACCCGGGCCAGATCAAGATTTCCGTGCTGCGCGAGTTCCGCAGCGTGGAACTGGCCCATTAGTCACATCCGTGATCCAGCGAACCTGGATCACCCCAAGGCGTTTCTGCTTGTGTCCGATCGGACAATGGCCGTTGCGTTCCGATCGGAAAGGTTCTGTCCGTGGCTCGATACCGAACCCTGCTTTTCGTGGCGGACATCGTGGGCGCTCCCGGCATGGAGGCACTTGAGGCCCATCTGCCGGGTCTGATCCACGAACATTCCGCGGATGCCTGCATCGTCAACGGCGAAAACGCCTGGGAGGGCAAGAGCCTGAACCAGAGCCTGCTTCAGCGCATGCGCAAGGCGGGTGCCCAGGTGATCACGGGCGGCAATCACACCTGGGACCGCTTCCAGATCCACGGTCTGCTCAAGACCGAACAGGCCCTGCTGCGTCCCCTGAACTATCCTCCCGGCTGCAGTGGCACCGGCATCTGCCAGATCCTGATGCCCGGCGGCCAGCCCCTGATCGTGATCAACCTGCAGGGGCGTGTCTACATGCAGAACATCGACTGCCCTTTCCGCGCAGCCGACCGCGAACTCGAGCGCATCGAGCGCGAATTCGAAGGGCGTGATCGCAAGCCGGCGATCTTCATCGACATCCACGCCGAGGCCACCGCCGAAAAGCAGGCTCTGGCCCGATATCTCGATGGACGAGTGACGGCCGTGGTGGGCACTCATACCCACGTGCAGACCGCCGACGAGCGGATCCTGGAGAAGGGCACCGCCTTCCTTACCGACGCGGGCATGACCGGCTGCCACGAGAGCGTGATCGGGATGAAGACCGAGGTCGCGCTCAAGCGCTTTCTGCTGCAGACTCCCCAGAAGTACGAAGAAGCCCTGGGCAAGCCCCGGATCCAGGGAGCCGTGGTGCGCGTGGAAGATGGCCAGACCACCGCACTGTCGATCCGGCGCTTCAGTCAGCCGGACTTTCCCCGGGGCCAATAGTTCCCCATCTGGAGCACGCCGTGAGCCGCACCCTGATCCAGGACGCCCTGTGTTTCAACCCGGCTGACGGCAGCCGCCGTCGTGCGTCGGTGCTGCTGGAAGGCACACGCATCGGCGCCCTGCTGTCTCCTGACTCTCCGGTTCCCGCCAACACCCGCACCCTGAGCGCCCACGGTGCATTCCTGATGCCCGCTTTCCATGACGCCCATACCCATTTCTGGATGGGGGGCGAATTTCTGGATGCTCTGGATGCCGGACCCGTGCGTGATCGCAGCAGCCTGTGTCAGGAACTGCTGCGCCATGCCGCGCGCTGCCGGAGTCAAGGAGATGCCCGCAGCCGCGGTGGCTGGATTCTGGGCTTCGGCCTGCATCAGGACATGTCCCTGCCCAGCCTGGCCGAACTGGATGAGGCCACCGGCGGTGTGCCGCTGTTCCTGGAAACCCACGACCTGCACAGCGTCATGGTCAATTCCACGGTGCTGCAGCTGGCGGGCATCGACGCCCATACGCCCGATCCGCCCGGCGGCAGCATCCAGCATGACCCGCAGGGGAGACCCACCGGATTGTTGCGCGAGAATGCGGTGGATCTGGTGCGTGGGCTGAAACCCGACCCGTCCCAATCGGACATCCGCCGCGCGATCCTGCGGGCCCAGCAGCATGCCTTCAGCCTGGGTATCACGGCGGTGGACGAGAACATCCGCCTGTTTCTGCTGCCGGCCTACAAGGCTCTGGCCACTTCGGGCGAGTTGAAGGTGGCCGTGCACGGCTGGCTGATCGACCGGAACCTGGGAGAGGCGGTCTTCGCCGAGCGGCCCTTCGAACTGGGCCGGCTGAAGGTGGACACGCTCAAACTGTTCTCCGACGGAGCCCTGGGCAGCCGCAGCGCTGCCGTGGAACTGCCCTACCTCGATGGCAGCCGTGGTGACTTCGTGGCCCCACTGGACGAGATCGCCCGCTTCATGGAACGAGGAGCCGCCCAGGGGTGGCGTCTGGCGGTGCACGCCATTGGCGACCGCGCCGTGGACCGCATGCTGGCGATCTACGAGGAGCTGGACCGCAAGGGCTTGCCGGTCCGCGAACGCCGTCATCGCATCGAACATGCGCAGATGATCCGTCCCGGCGACGAAGCCCGTTTCCGTGAGCTGGGAATTCTGCCCAGCCTGCAACCCGTGCACTGCGCCGGCGACCAGGACGGCATGGAAGAGCGTCTGGATGCCCGCGGCATCGCCCGCTGTTTCATCTGGAAGGGGCTGGATCATCCGGGTGCGATCCTGCCATTGGGCAGCGACTGGCCCGTGGAAAGTCTGGACCCGCGGCTGACCCTGTATCACGGTGCCAGCCAGACCAGTTTCCAGGGGAAACGCCTGCTGGACCCGGCCCAGGCCCTGAGCGTCGATCGCCTGCTGCAGGGCCTGACCATCGATGCCGCTCGCGCGGCGTTCTGGGAACAGCACCGTGGTTCGCTTGAGCCCGGCATGGATGCGGATCTGGTGCTGCTTGATCAGGATCCCGCACAACTGCCATTGCCGGATCTGCGCTCGGTGCCCATTCGCTCCACCTGGTGCGCCGGGGAACATGTCCACGGAGTCGACTCACCCGGACACGCCAGCTGATCCAACTTTGGCGACGTTGCTTTTCACTTGCCTTCCACTTGCGGGCACCTTACTCTGCGCCGTGGCCCAACACCCACACCGTTCCGTTTCAACCCAACCTGAATGTCCCGGCGCCGGAGATCTCCATCCGGGCGACGGGTGAGGACCCGGCGGAAGGTGCGGATGCGGCCATTGTCACACAGCTGATCGACACACAATCCAGGAGTACGGCTCATGAAGATGCGAACGGCATTGATTCCGGTACTTGTGCTTTCTCTGGCCGCGGCCTCTCTGGCCATCCAGCGGGAAGTCAGTGACGCGGAAATGGTTGGCCAGTCCAACCAGATCGTCTACGGTCAGGTGGTCAGCCTGACCTATGACTACTCCAACCCCGCCTGGCCCGTGATGACCCAGGTGCAGGTGCAGGTGGAAAATCAGTTCAAGGGACAGCCCGTGGCCCGGACCTGGTTCACCTTCCCCGGCGGAGTGAAGGGCGAAATGACCATGGAGGTCTCCGACACCCCCGAGCTGAAGGTGGGCGACGAAGGCTACTTCTTCCTGTACGACAAGGCGGGTGAGAGCCTTCCCTGGCTCTACGGCTGGGAGTACGGGGCCATCACCATCGAGAACGGCGTGGCCCACAGCCTGAGCTTCGCCACCGAAGGTGCTTCCGGGCATGAACTGCCCGCGTCCACCATCGAAAGCCGGTTGAACACGCTGCTGAACGGGGAGGGCCACTAGTCATGAGCAAGCTCACGATTCTTGTGGCCCTGGGCCTGCTGGCCGGACAGGCGTCGGCCTTTTCCGTGATCGGCAACGACTGGTCCTACCTGGCCGCACCGCGCACGGTGGAGTACACGGTCAACGACGCCAGCGTACCCGGCGCCAACTCGGTGCTGGTCGCCGCCTCCGACACCTGGAGTGCCATCGATTTCAACTGTTTCACCTACAACCTGAACGGAAGCAACACCGACACCGTGCTTGACGACCTGACCGTCGATCCGGCCGATGGCAACGACATCTTCGCGGCGGGCACCGATCCCACGGCCCTGGCGGTGACCCAGTCCTGGCACTATACTGCCACTCCCACCGAGATGATCGAGTGGAACATGCAGATCTTCACCAATTACACATGGCATACCGGTGCCGGTGTGGCGCCCTCGGGGTCCTACGACCTGCAGAGCGTGGTACTGCACGAACTGGGACACGCCCTGGGTCTGGGGCACTCCGGTACCAGCAGCGCGGTGATGTTCGCCACCCTGCCCGACGGAGTGAACAAGCGCGTGCTGCAGCCCGACGATCTGGACGGCTTCGAGTTCATCTACGACTGCGTGCCCAACGGCAACTGCGAGACCATCGCCTATCATACGGCTCAGGGCGGTGCGACCTTCTACGCCACCTTCCCGATCATCGGTGCCAACACCTTCCGCAAGGTGGCCTATTACATCGATCCCCCGGCCGACGGCACGGTGGAGGCCATGCGTCTGCAGTATTACAACGCCAATGTGGCGCCCGTCGACGGCGGGCCGATTCCGCACAATGGCACCTTGCGGATCACGATCCACGCCGACAACGCGGGGGAACCCGGGGCGATGACCTTCGGACCCTTCGACTACAGCACCAATGGGTTCACGGCCGCGTTCAATTCGTGGGACGAGGTGGACCTGAGCTCGCACGGCATCACATTCAGCGCTCTGGTGCCCTACCACGTGGTCTGGGAGTTCATTCCTGCCACCGAAGGCACCGACAAGCTGGCGCCGCTGGGCACCACCTTCGCCGCCGGTGCGTTCGGAAACCAGATGTACAACGAAGTCGCCGAGGCCTGGAACTGGTGGTTCACCGGACGCGGCGACCTGCTGCAGCAGGTGGATGTGTGCTACACCGAGACACCTCCCGGCAACCTGGTGCTGTCCGAGAGCATCGTGGACCTGGGACGCATCGAGATCGGCAGTGAGCTGTCGACCACCGTGGACGTGCAGAATACCGGCTTCCAGGATCTGACCATCAACAGCATCAGCCTGAGCAATGGTGTGCACTTCAGTGCCAGCATGGCCGGTCTGCCCCTGGTGCTGGCGCCCAATGCCACCAGCTCCTTCACCGTGACCTACAATTCGCCCGTCGCCGTGTTCCGTGACACGACCACTGTCAGCGTCAACTGGGGTGCCAACAGCAGCGAGCTGTTCATTCTGGCCGGCAGCAGCGAATGCAACCTGAGCAACGACTGGGTTGGCCAGCCCGATGAGCAGGACTGGTTCGTTTCCCAGGCGGGCGACACCAACATTCTGGGGGGCAGCTGGTTCCTCTTCGGAGATGCCTTCAATCGCCCGGGCAACTTCCTGGGACACCCCTACACCGCTGAGAATGACACCGCCTTCTCCGAACTGTACACCTTCCTGGACAATGCCGAGTTCGACAACATCAGCTGGCGCTTCGCCCAGACCCAGCAGTTCGCCGAGGACACCCAGGACCACGAACTGCTGGTGTATTCGGTCCAGAACGACACACTGAACTTCCTGACCGGTTTCGACATCAGCGATACCCTTTTCTGGCAGAGCAGCCCCACCTGGTCGCACATCACGGCCTCGCTGGACAGTCTGCCCGATTCGCTGGCCTTCAGTTTCCTCTACGCCGGCACCTTCGCCGACAGCTGGTACATCGACGATGTGGAATTCTGCCGCACCAACGGGCCCTGCTATCCCATCAGCATCGACATCGCCAAGCTGGCCGGCAACAATGTTCAGGTTTCCTGGACCCCCTACGCCACCACGGATGATGTGGTGAACATCTGGGAATCCACGAATGCCTATGACTTCACCGGTGCCACCCTGGTGGCCACCGTGCCGATGGCCAACGGACAGATCTCGCTGCCCGCGGCCTCGCCGAAGAAGTTCTATGTGGCCACCGTGGACTGCCACCCGGCCATGGAAGCCTCTTCCAGCAGCCTGCCGCGCATCGAGCGTCACCCGCTGGGCAAGGACAGGATCCCGATGAGTTCCCTGCGCCGCGTGCCCGTGATCGCACCGGAGCAGGCCAGTCGTCAGGGCCTGCTGCCCCAGGTGGTCGAGGCGCGCGAGATGTCTCGCACCCGCTGAGCGTCGCATGAGTTCGTGACAAGGCCCGCCGGAGCGATCCGGCGGGCCTTTTGTCCGTCAGGCCAGCGCCGATTCAATTCTGGATCACGAAATCCCTGGAACCCTGTGTCTCGTCGGGCGACGCCATGATCGCTTCGCACACCCGTGGGGATGGCGCGGCCACAGACCGCGGGGAATGAGGGAACCACCTGCCTTTCCGGGCGTGTACCAGATCAGAATCCGTCGATCGACACGGCGATGGATCTCTCCGCAGTGGATTCCTGTTTCCGCCGTTGAGCACGCAGAGGCTGGAGCTGCAGCAGGGAAGAGGGTCAGCGCCATTCCACAACAAGGCGGCCACTCCCATGGGAGTGGCCGCCTGTGCTCGGTGAAGGACGAGACTCTCAGCGCACCAGTGTCATCTTGCGAACCAGCCGGATGCCGTCGCTTTCCAGCATGGCCAGGTACATGCCCGAGGCGAGGCTGCCCGCCTGCCATTCCAGCTGATGCTGGCCGGCGGCCATCGGGCCTTCATGCAGCACGGCCACACGCTGACCCTGCAGGTTGTAGACGCTCAGCCGCATCCACGCATCACGGGGCAGGCTGAAGGGCAGCATCGTGCTGGGGTTGAAGGGATTGGGCCAATTGGCATCCAGGGCCCAGTCCTGCGGCAGCACCTCGTCGATGGACGTGCTCAGGATTTCCCAGCTGGTGTCCTGGCCGTCCGGATTGAGGGTGATGCTGCCATCGCTCAACTCCAGATGCAGGATGCCCGGTGCCAGCAACTCGGCCAGGCCTTCGGTGGCACCCAAGCATTCGGTCGTGTCGGCCCCGGCCTGCAGCGTGTCTTCCAGAATCAGCTCACCGTCCAGATACCAGCTCAGTGTCAGCAGGTCACCATCCACGTCCGCCAGGCGCAGACCCAGATCGGTCAGGAAGGACTCCGGATCACTCACGGGATCCAGCGGGGAATTGCAGAAGGCCAGGAAGGGGCTGTCGTTGACGGCCAGCACATTCAGGGCGATTTCCACGGTCAGCGGGTGGTCCATGCCGTCGTCCACACTCAGGAAAAGACTGCCGCTTCCATTCCAGTCGCTGCCCGGAACCAGCTCCAGAGAGTCGGTGAACATTGTGATCGCCATGCCCTCGGTCTCAGTCCAGGCGTCCACGATGAACAGGGTATCCGAGTCACCCGTGTGGAAGCGGCTGGCGATGTCGGCAAGCACGATGCTGGTGTCCTCATTCCACACCAGCGGGGCGAAGGGATTCAGCAGGACCAGCTGGTCGTCCACGGGCACCACCTGCACATCGAAACCGGACCCTTCGAGCACCTGACTGCCGTCGCTGACCGAAAACTGCACCTGGATCATACCGTTGAAATCGGCCGCGGGGACCAAAGTCAGGGTGTTGCCATTCTGGCTCAGCTCACCCGCACTGGAGCTTGCGTCCGTGATGAAGAGGCTGTCGCCGTCGGCATCGGCGAATGCGTCAAGCAGCAGATCCATCGTCAGGGACGAATCTTCGAACATGACCAGATTGGGCAGGCCATCGATCTGCTGCGGTGCGTCGGGTACGGGGCTCACGATCAGGCTCAGGGTCCCGCTTGCCGTGCTGGCCTGGCCATCGCCCACCAGAATCTGCAGTCCGGCCGTGCCGTTCCAGTCGGCCGGGGGAAGGAAGCGGGCACTGGTGCCATCCATCAGCAGGCTGCCCGGTGTGACCTCGGCGTTCAGGAGCTGGAGCTCGTCGTTGTCCACATCCTCCCAGGCCAGCAGCAGGTCGCCCAGATCCAGCGTGTCGTCTTCCGCGATCTGCAGCAGGTCGAAGTTGCCCGTGTACACCGGAGCATCGTTGACAGGCAGAATCGTGATCGAGAAGGCACTCACCACGAGGCTGGCATCGCCATCGCTCACGGTCAATTCCACGGTGGTGCTGCCGTTGACGTTCGCCGTGGGGGTGAACGTCAGCTCGCTTCCGTTCCAATCCAGGCTGCCAAGTTCGGTGCTGGTGTCCTCAAGACCGAGAGCGGATCCCTCGGGATCATTGAAGTGACTCAGCAAGCCCGTGATGCTCAGTGCCGTGTCCTCATTGGTCTGCAGGTCGTCAAATGGAATCAGGAGCTGCGGGGCATCGTTGACGGGAGTGACCGTGAGAGTGAACGACGCATCCACCGCGTAATGGAAGTCCGTGAATCCGAGAGTGATCAAGGTATTGCCGGACCAGTTTGCCGGAGGAGTGACCTGCAGCTGCTGGCCACTGAACTGGAATCCGAAACCGGTGGCGGCTGCCTGGGCACTGAAGATCACGATGGAATCGCCATCGGCGTCCGTGAATCCCGAGCCCAGATCTTCCAGCAGCACGGGAGTGTCTTCCTGGGCCATTCTGGCGCCAATGGGTACCTGCAGGACCGGAGGACGATTCTGGGGGATCGTGGCTTCGTAGGGCATGGCGTTGTCGGCGGAGACCACCAGCATCAGGTCCACGGGCGAACCGGTTGCCGGCAGGGGCAGGATCACGCGACCGTCCTGATCGGTGATGCCCGTGGCCGCCAGTTCCCCATTGATGCTGAGCGCGGCCAGGGCTCCCGGTTCGCCGGGGACCAACACCGTGTATGCACCGTGCTGAGGCGTGTAGGTGCTCTCGTGCTCCACGGTCAGGGTACGCGGCTCGGTGGTGCGCACCTTGACGCTTGGATCACCGAAGATCACGAACCGCTGCATTTCGCTGGGACCGGACCAGGCATAGACTTCGGACATCGAAAGCGCACCATTGATGCAGAGTGCACCGAAGGAGCGGGTTGTGCTGTTGCCGATGAGGTGGTTGAACTCGTCCTGCAATTCCATCGGCGGCGACCAGCCCACCAGTTGGGTGGCGGCGTACATCGCGACGGCACCGGTGGGAGTGCCATTGTTGGAGGCGCGCAGCCAGGTCTCGGCGAAGCAGGTGTTCTCCATGAACTTGCCGTTGTCGCAGGCCACGGACACGACCACGGGCCACTGCCGGGTGTTGACGAGTTGGTTCACGCGTGTCACGGTGAAACCGGGTGCAAGGTCGCCTCCGGCAAGCGGGCTTTGCCAGCGAGAGTAGGTGCCATGGCCCGCGTAATTGACGAGGCTTGCTCCCTGATTCAGTTCATCCAGCAGACCTGAGGTCGTTCCGCCTTCAGGGTCATACACCCTCAGAACTTCCTGATGATCACCCGCAAGCAAGGTGCTGCGGATGTTGTCCATGTGTTCCCAGTCATATTCGTCATCGTCGCCCGTGCCTTCGGCCGAGGCCACTCCAATGGCGCGCCGGTACCAACTGGCACCCGCTTCGGGTGCTTCTTCGTACTGGATCGTGCGGCTGACCATTGTCTGCAACTGCTCGCTGGTCTCCGCGGAGAAGCGACCGACGATGGCTTCCGGATAGGTGTCGGTGCCGCTCAGGAAGCCGTAGTTGGCATCGGACGCGCCACCCACCGCGATGATCGAGGGCAACTGGGCCTGATCGCCCACCAGTACCACATAGGCGAAGGGGTCGGTGCCATAGTGATTCATGAGCCAGGCCCGGATCGCCTCGGGAGTGCTGCCCGTCTCGCTCAGTGGTACCACGCTGGTCGGGCGACCGCTGCGCAGTTTCCACTCCACGAAGGGGGCGATGGTCTGAAGCCACTCATCGGGGCAGACCACGATCATGCTGCCGATTGCGGGCAGGTAGTTGTAGCGCAGGTTTCCCGCGTTGGCGAAGCGTCGTTCGTAGATCGCCATGAAGTCCTGGTCGATCGCGCTGCCGGGCATGGGACCGCTGGGAGTGGAGTCCAGTTCCAGCCGGATCCGCAGGTGCGTGACCACTTCCAGACGCTGTGCGGCGGCATCGTAGCGAAAGGGCTGGATGTGAAGAGTCTGCCCCTGGAAATCGCGAAAGGTATAGGGGGAAGACAGAGCCAGCATCTGCTCGGGCCAGCCTGTGCTGCGCTGGTAGCTCTCGCCGAAGGTGTAGGGCACGCTGGACGGATCGATGTTTCTGGTGATGTTGCCCCTGGAAGGAATCACGGGCGTGTTCTCGAGAACCTGACTCTGCTCTTCGAGAATCGTCATCGAAAGGACGCCGGCACCTCCGGCCATGAAGGCAACCGACAGGCTGGGCAGATCCGGCATCCCTGCCTGCAGGGTTTCGGCGCCATCGGTGATACCCGGCTTGTACCAGGTCCGCCCATTGAGGTCCACTTCCGCCAGCTCAAGCGCGGATACATCACATGCCACTTCCAGAACGCTGGAGCTCCGCTGGAGCACCGTGATCCCCGTGATCGAACCGGGGGCCAGGTCAAGGTGACGAGTGGCGGCCATCGCAGGAATTCCCGCGACCAACCAGCCCACTGCCAGTGCAAGCATCATCTTCTTCATGGGTCCGACTCCTTTGTGAGGGGGAACTCGATGGGGACTGGGTCCCGCCAGCCCATCGGACACACCGTCACGGTTGTGCTTGTGGCGGGAATTGCACAATGCATGCCTGATTCTGGACAGTATGGGCAAGTGAAATATTGGCAGGCAGTTGGAGGCGAATGGAGGCGAGAGTCTGTCACCCTATCGTCGGATTTCAGTCACCCAGTTTTGTCTGGATCCACCGAATTGGTTCATATCCGCCGTATGCACAGGAGACCATGTCTCACCACTCACGCCCAAAGGGGTTGGTGATTCTTGCGCGGCACCCGGGTGGCGGAACGGGCGGAGTACATGAGCCTTTGGGCGGGATGAGGATGGCGCGGGATCTTCGATTCAAACCGCTTGAATCGCCGAGCGGAATCGTTGGCGGGTGGCGCGCACGCACGCACGGATGGGGACAGGGCGGAGCGCGAGGAAGCGGTCAAGGAAGAGAGAAAGGACGCGGGCGGGGCCGGTGGCAAGGAAGGGGACGGGGAGCGGAGCGGGTGGCCCCGCGGGTGGGGGGGCGTCGCCGGGGCCGGGGGTCAGCGCAGCAGGGTCATCTTTCGGACCAACCGGACATCGGCACTTTCCAGCACGGCCAGATACACGCCGGAGGCGTGGTTGCTGGCGTTCCAGGTCAATTGGTGTTGCCCTGCGGTCAGTGTGCCGTCATGCAGCAGGGCGACCCGCTGACCCTGAAGATTGTAGACGCTCAGCCGCATCCAGGCCTCGCGCGGCAGGCTGAACGGCAGCACCGTGGCAGGATTGAATGGATTGGGATGGATCGCGTCCAGCGCCCATTCCAGCGGCAGGGCCGCCTCGACCGACGTGCTGAGGATTTCCCAGCTGGACTCCAGTCCGCCTTGATTGAGAGTCACCAGACCATCGCTGACTTCCAGATGGAGGATGCCCGGAGCAAGCAGGTCCTCCAGATCCGGGGACGGCGAGATGCATTCCGTGGTATCCATGCTTGCCTGCAGTTCATCCTCCAGCAGCAGTGTGCCATCCAGGAACCAGCGCAGGCTGAGCAGATCGTTGTCCACATCCGCCAGGCGCAGTCCAAGCTCCGCCAGAAACTGGGCCGGATCACTCACCGGCTCGATCGGTGCATTGCAGAAATCCAGGAATGGAGCATCGTTCTGTGCCACCACATCCAGTTCGATCTCCACGGTCAGTGGGTGATCCAGCCCATCATCGACCGTCATGAAAAGACTGCCCGTGCCGTTCCAGTTGGGCGGTGGAGTCAATTGCAGGGCATCCCCCAGGGGAATGATCACGAATTCAGCCTGCTCGACCCAGGAGTCCACGATGAACAGCGTGTCAGCGTCGCCCGAATAGAAATGGCTGGAAATCTGGTCCAGCAGCATGCTCTCGTCCTCGTTCCAGACCAGCGGATCGAAGGGATTCAACAACACCAGCTGGTCATCCACGGGCACCACCTGCACGGTGAAATTGGCGCCTTCGAGCACAAGGCTTCCGTCACTGACCGAGAAGCTGACCTGGATCGGGCCATTGAAATCCGGCTCGGGGACCAGAATCAGAGTGTCGCCTGCCTGGCTCAAAAGACCCGAGCTTGACGCGCCGTCCATGATGAACAGGCTGTCACCGTCGCCATCGCTGAACCAGTCCAGCAGCGAATCCAGCACCAGACTCGAGTCCTCGAACATCACCCGGTTGGGCAGGGGCGCAATCTGCAAGGGAGCATCGGGAACCGAGAGCACCACCAGAGTCAACACGCCGCTGTCCACACTGAACTCGCCATCTCCAACCTGGAGCTGCAATTCCGCCTGACCGAACCAATTGGCGGGCGGCACGAAGCTGGCTGTGGTTCCATCCATCAGCAGAACGCCCGGTGTGACAGCGGCATCCAGCAGGAGCAGCGCGTCACCGTCGGCATCATCAAACGCCTGCAGCAGGTCGCCCAGTGCCAGGGTATCGTCCTCCAGAACCTGCAGCTGGGACAGGGATCCATTGTAGACGGGAGCATCGTTCAGCGGCAGCACCGTGACCGAGAACGCATCCACACTGAGGCTGGAGTCCCCATCGCTGACCGTCAGCCGCACCATGGTCGTGCCGCTGAAATCGGTGGCTGGCGTGAAGAGCAGATTCGACCCGTTCCAGGCCAGCGTTCCGTTGTTGGAGGTGGCCGACGTGAGACTGAGGAGCGCACCTTCCGGATCGCTGAAGTGCGTCAACGGTGCCGTGATGGTGACTGCCGTGTCTTCCGGGGTTTCAAGTTCCGCGAAAGGCACCAGCAGGCGTGGAGGGTCGTTGACCGGTGTCACCTGCAAAGAGAAACCCGCATCCACCACAAAGTGGAAGTCGGTGAATTCGACGGTGATCTGGGTGCTGCCGAACCAGTTGGCCGGAGGTGTCACGGTCAGTTGCTGTTCACTGAACTGGAATGTGAAGCCGGTGGCCGCTGAATGTGCGCTGAAGATCGCGATGGAATCCCCGTCGGCGTCGCTGAACCCGGCTCCCAGTGCGTCAAGCACCAGGGGCGTGTCTTCCGGGACGGACTGGGCAGCCAGAGGAATCTGCAGGATGGGGGGCTGGTTCTGGGGAATCGTCGCTTCGTAGGGCAGGGCGTTGTCGGCGGAGACCACCAGCAACAGGTCAACGGGTGCACCCGTGGCCGGCAGGGCGAGAACCGCCCGGCCGTCCTGGTCCGTGAGGCCGCTGGCGGCCAGGTCGCCCTCGATCGTGAGCGCCACCTGGGCTCCGGGCTCGCCGGGCACCAGCACGGTGTAGGCGCCCTGCTGGGGAGAATAGGTTGATTCGTGTTCCACCGCCAGTGCACGCGGTTCAGTGGTGCGAACCCGCAGGCTGGGATCGCCGAAGAGCACGAAGCGCTGCATCTGGCCCGACCCCGCGAAGATGTAACTGTCGGACATCGAGAGCGCACCATTGATGCAGAGCGCCCCGAAGGAACGGCTGGTATTGTTGCCCAGCAGGTGATTGAACTCATCCTGCATCTGCATCGGAGGAGACCAGCCAACCAGGGTGGTCGCGGCGTACATCGCCACGCCGCCCGTGGGGGTGCCTTGATCGTTGGCGCGCAACCAGGTCTCGGCAAAACAGGTGTTGTCCATGAATTTTCCGTTGTCACACCCGACGGAGACGACGATCGGCCATCCACTGGTATTCGTCATGGAGTTGACCCGATTGATCGTGAATCCAGGAGGCAGCAAACCACCGGAAACCGGACTCACCCACCTCGAGAACAGGCCATGACCGGCGTAGTTGACGAGGCTTGCACCCTGATTCAACAGGTCCAGCAATATCGAGGTGGTACCGTCTTCGGTGTCATACACACGCAGCACGTCGTCATGGTCGCCCGCCAGCAGAGTGCTGCGGATGTTGTCCATGTGCTCCGCGTCGTACTCGCCCTCGTCCCCGGGCCCCTCCGCGGATGCCACGCCAATCGCCCGGCGATACCAGTCACCGTCCTGCACGGGGGATTCTTCGTAGGTGATGCTGCGGGTGAGCATGATCGAGAGTTGCTCCTCGGTCTCGGCCGAGAAGCGACCCACGATGGCTTCTGGATAGGTGTCCGCGCCGCTCAGAAAGCCATAGTTTCCATCCGCGAGCGCGGGAAGCGTCGGGGCATCGGGGAAGAACGTCACCAGGGAAGGCAGCTGGGCGGCGTCTCCCACCAGAACCACATAGGCGAAGGGGTCGGTGGCATACTGGCTGGACAACCAAGCCTGGATGTCGGTCGCTGTGTCACCCGCTTCGCTCAGGGGAACCACACTGGTGGGGCGTCCGCTGCGCATTTTCCAGCTCACGAAGGGGGCGATGGCCTGCAACCACTCGTCCGGACAGATCACGATCATGCTGCCCACGGCGGGCAGATAGGTGTAGCGCAGCTCGCCCGCATTGATGAAACGCCGCTCGTAGATCGTCATGAAATCCATGTCCAGGGGGCTTCCGGGAGGGGGCCCCGCCGGTGCGGGATCCAGTTCGAGGCGGATGCGCAGATGGGTATACACTTCCAGCTGCTGGCGGGTGGGGTGGTAGCTGAACGGCCGGATGTGCAGGGTCTGCCCCTGGAAATCGCGCAGGATCCAGGGCGTGGACAGTGAGAGGATCTCTTCCGGCCAGCTCCGTTCCTGCTGGTAGGACTCTCCAAACTCGTACGGTGCATCCTCGCGGTTCGTATCTCGAGTGATGTTCCCCCGGGAAGGAACCACCGCCGTGTTCTCGATCGTCAGGCTTTCGCTGGAGACGATGCTGATCGACCTCACGCCGCTGCCACCGACCATCAGGGCCGTGGAAAGTGACGGCAGATCCGGAGTTCCGGCCAGCAGGTTGTCGGCGCCGCCTTCGATCGTGGGTTTCAGCCAGGTCTGCCCATCGATGTCCACATCATGCAGATCGAGGGCGGAGATCGCGCAATCCAGTTCGAGCAGCCCGGCGCTTTGCTGGACCACGGTGATTCCCGTCTCCGAACCCATGAGCAACTGGTGGTGCCGGGAGGCGGCCGCTGCCGGCAGACCCGCGAAGATCCACGCCAGAGCCAGGACAGGCAACCGTCCGGCCACAATCCTGCCCGAGCGCCTTGCGGCATGCCCCGAGCACCGCGGGCTCGGCGCGTGCGGTGAGCTGCCCCCTTCCCATTGGCGACCGAAACTGTGCAACGCCTGTTTTATTCTGGACAAAGCGCTCAAGATCAAAATTTTCAATGCTTTGAGTGTTCAATCATGGTGAGTTTTTGTTTTCAGCTGTCAAGAATTCGGCATCTGGCCCGGCGTGCATTTTCTGGTCGTGAACAAAACATGACCTCTTTCGGGGCATTTTTCGTCCACTCTAAGCTGAACTCAGCGCCATGCGGTGAGTATCGGCTCCATTCGCAGTTCGATTGGCCGATGCAAGCACACGTTCCACGCAACTATCATGACACCAGGAAAAAACTTGGTGTCGACCAACTTGGGCGCTCACACCGGGACGCACCTGTTCACGGCGCAGCCGCAGGCATCGATGTCCCTCAAGTCTCTCACGGGACTGGTTGCCGAACATCTCCCAACCCAGCTGGATTGCCGGTGCACTGGTACCTTGGCCGCCTGCCGGACCCACAACAATGGAGACGTCCATGAGCAAAGCCCCCCAGACCCCCGCCCAGTTGAATTCTGACCGGGCCCTCCGTGCCGATGTCCGATTGCTGGGAGACTTGCTGGGGCAGGTGATTTCGGATCTGGGCGGCCCACCCCTGCTGGCCCGCGTGGAAGGGGCCAGGCAGCTGGCGCGCGACCGGCGTGCGGGAAATGACGAGGCGGGGCAGGAACTGCAGAATCGTCTGGCCGGGCTGAGTCCGGCGGCCGCCCGCGAATTGACCCGTGCCTTTTCAAGCTTCTTCTCGCTGGCCAATCTGGCCGAACAGGTTCACCGGATCCGCCGCCGGCGCGAACAGTCCCTCGAGGGTGTGCCACCGCAGCCCGGCAGCCTGTCCGCCGTGCTGCGCGAACTGGCCGGTCAGGGGCTGGTGCTTTCCCAGATCCGCGAGATCCTTGCTCAACTTGAGGTGATGCCTGTCTTCACGGCCCATCCCACGCGCGCCATGCGGCGTACCCTGCTGGTGAAGAGCCAGCGCATGGCCCGCTCCCTGCAGATCCGGCTGGACCAGCCGGAACCCACGCCACGCGAAGCCGCCCGCATCCAGGCCGAGTTGAGGCGCCAGATCGAGCTGGCCTGGCAGACCGAGGAACAGCCCACGGCCCGCCCGACGGTGGCCGACGAAGTCGAATACGTGCTGTTCCACCTGATCGAGGTGGTCTATGTGATCCTGCCCGGATTCTATGCCTCGCTGTCCCGGGCCCTTGAAGAGGCCTATGGCCCCGGCGCCGGTGCCGATCTGCCCTGCCCCCTGATCCGTTTCGGCACCTGGGTTGGCGGAGACATGGACGGCAATCCCAATGTGGGCGCACACACGGTGCGCGCCACACTCGAACGCCAGCGCCAGCTGATTCTTGGGCGTTACCGGGACGAGCTGGCGGAGCTCGCCGAGGAGTTCAGCCAGAGCGAGCACCGGGTGAGCGTGAGCCGGGCCGTGCACGCGCGAGTGACAGCGTACCGCGAACTGCTGCCCGAGCGGGCCGGCAATCTGCCCAGGCGCAGTGCGGACATGCCGTATCGCCTGCTGCTGACCCTGATGCAGTACCGCATGGAAGCCACCATGGCGGAGACGGCGGGGGCCTACGAGTCCGCCGAGACCCTGCTGGAAGATCTGGCCCTGATCCGTACCAGCCTGCTGGCTCCCGGCGGTGGCCGGGGCGGACTGCAGGTGCTGCTGGCGCTCGAGCAGCGGGTGCGCACCTTCGGATTCCATCTGGCGACTCTCGATCTGCGCCAGGACTCGGAGCTGCATCGGCGCGTGGCAGGCCGATTGCTGGACCGGCCCGGATTCATGGACCTGGATCCGACCCAGCGAGCGGACGAGTTGCGCGCGGCCCTTGAGGCCCCGCTGGATGAAACGGCGACCACCCGCGCCGAGAGCGACGATCCCGAAAGTGTCCGCTGCCTGGATGTGCTGCGCACGATCAAGGACATGCGCACTCGCCACGGCGCTCGGGCCTTCGGTCCTTACATCATATCCATGGCACAGGGAGCCGACGACCTGTTGGCCCTGCTGCTGCTGGCCCGTCACGCGGGGCTCGAGCGGGAGGCGCGGATCGAACTGGATGTGTCGCCCCTGTTCGAGACCGTGGACGACCTGCTGAACGCACGGAGCACCGTCAGCTCGATGTTTGCCGACCCCGTGTATCGCGAGCACCTGCGCGGACGGGGCAACCGTCAGCTGATCATGCTGGGATACAGCGACTCGAGCAAGATCTCGGGCATCGCCGCGTCGCGCTGGGCCCTGTACCAGGTTCAGGAGGAGCTGGGCGAACTGGCCGACGAGGCCGGTGTGGAGCTGAGTTTCTTTCACGGTCGGGGCGGCACGGTGGGCCGGGGTGGCAGCAAGCCCCGCAGCGCGATCCTGGCCGATCCCTGTGGAGCCCTGCGCGGACACCTGCGACTCACGGAACAGGGCGAGATCGTCCATGCCAAGTATGGCCTGCGTGGCCTGGCCGAGCGCACCCTCGAACTGCTCAGCGGAGCCGTGTTGCAGACCACCGCCCTCTGCAGCCCCCGGTCGCGCCCGGAACCCCAGTGGACCGGAATCATGGACCTGGTGGCCAGCGCGGGTCGCGCGGACTATCAGGAACTGGTGCATCACCACCCCCAGTTCCACGACTACTTCCGCGAGGCTACCCCGATCGATGTGATCGAGCGCCTCGAGATCGGATCGCGGCCCCCTTCGCGACGAAGTGGACGCGGAGTGGAAAATCTGCGGGCGATTCCGTGGGGGTTCTCCTGGACCCAGAACCGCCACCTGCTGCCGGGTTGGTATGGAGTCGGGCGTGGTCTGCAGACCGCCGCCGAGCGCTTCGGAGCCGATGAGCTGGCGCGCATGGCCGCACGCTGGCCCTTCTTCGCCAATCTGCTGGCCGACCTGGCCATGGTGCTGGCCAAGGCCGATCTGGAGATCGCCTCACGCTATGCTGAACTGGCGGGCCCGGTCGGGGAATCGGTCTTTCCCGTGATCCGGGAACGCTGGCTGGAGACCCGGGACTGGGTGCTGCGCCTGCGTGGCGAGGATGAGCTGCTGGACCTGGAACCCGCCCTGCAACGCAGCATCCGATTGCGCAACCCTTACGTGGACCCCATGAGCCTGCTCCAGGTGGACCTGCTGTCTCGCTGGCGCGCCAGCGGGCGGGAAGACCGCGAACTGGAAACCGCGCTCTTCGAGACCGTGCGCGGCATTTCTCAGGGCATGCAGAACACGGGTTAGTCTCCCGCGGGAAAAGCCTTCCGCACGCCAATCGCGTTTCCGGTGGCCCACGGGATTCTCACATCCGGATGAAACCTTTTCCGACTGTGTCCCTCGAAGGGGCTCGTCGGTTCGGGCGTGCGTGCCGGAAGCGGACCGGGGAGCAGGGAAACGCGCTCCCCGGAATGCGGGCCCGATCCACGTCCCCGCTACAGGGCCACCATCGCGCTCTTCGACTCTGGCGTGCTGTGACTGTTCATTTTCTGTTGTACAATGGGCGGCACGGCAATCAACAACTCGACCAGCTCCCGGTGCCGAGGGCACTCCCGGACTTTCCTGACAGGGCAAGCCCTGGGGAGTCCTTGCATCGGAAGCACGTCATTTCTGCGGAGGCATGTTCATGTTCAGGCTCGGATCGGCAAGGTGCAGCAGCCCGGGCGGCCGCCTTCCGTGGATGCTGATGGCCCTGCTGTGTGTCAGCGGGATCGCGCAGGCGCGCATCCACGGGTATGTGCGTGATGCGGAAAGCGGGGAGGGCCTGATCGGCGCCAATGTCCAGCTGCTGGGCACCCGCATCGGCGCGGCCACCAACCTCGACGGGTACTTCGTGATTCCCGGCGCCCCCGATGGCCCCAGCAGCCTGCTGGCCAGTTATTCGGGGTACGAGAGCCGCGAAGAGGAGTGTGTGGTACTGCCCGGGCGTGATCTGATGGTCACGCTGACCCTCAAGCCGGTGAGCATCCTGCTCGAGGAGCTGGTGGTGACCGCCGAGCGCAGCGACCAGGAACGCATGCAGCAGGAAGTGAACATCGGCCAGGTGCGCATGGACCAGCAGCGTCTGCGCCTTTCGCCCGTGCTGGTGCAGACCGACGTGATGCGCGCCTTCCAGTCCATGCCCGGCGTGTTGCCCTCCAACGATTTCTCCAGTGAACTGAACATCCGCGGCAGTGGAGCCGACGAAAGCCTGATCGTGCTGGACGGGGTGGAAGTCTACAATCCCAGTCATCTGGGCGGGCTGTTTTCCAGTTTCATTCCCAGCACGGTGAAACACGCCGACCTGGTGCGCAGCTCCTACGCGGCCCAGCAGGGGGGACGCCTGGGCGGCGTGTTGCAGATTTCCACACGCGACGGCAACAACCAGCGCCTCTCGACGGATCTCAGCCTGGGGCTGCTCAGCTCCAGCCTGATGCTCGAAGGTCCGCTCTACCGTACCAAGGAAAGCTCCTGGATGCTGGCGGCCCGCCGTTCCTATCTGGATCTGGCCTCCAGGGTGCTCACCCCCGACAGCCCGGTGCCCTACTGGTTCACGGATTTCCAGGGGCGCGGCAACGTGGCGCTTTCCACCTGGGATCGCCTCTCCCTGACCGGGTACTGGGGCGACGACATCTTCAGCGCCGGCTCGGTGACCTACAAATTCGGCAACCATGCAGGCACGGCCAACTGGCGACACATCTGGAACGCCCGCCTCTACACACGGGCGATCGGCGCCTGGACCCGCTATTACAGCCACCTGAACTTCAACGGCAAGGAAGGCTACCAGGAAGACAACGAGCTCAGTGATGCCTCGGTGCGCCTGCTGCTGGAATACCACAAGAGCGAGGACCTGTATCTGGAGACCGGTGTGGTGCTCAAGAGCATCAATACCACCTACCAGGCCTGGGGCGGAGGAGACCACATCTGGGATGTCTCCCAGACCATGTCCGAGGTGTCGTTGTATCACCAGGGCAGCTGGCATCCCTTCGCGCGCTGGATCTTCGAACCCGGGTTGCGCCTGGCCCTCTATCGCACCGAAGGCCTGCTCGATTCCAACGCCGACACCTATGTCCGCTGGGAACCCCGGATGGGCGTGAAGTACTTCATCACCGAGAAAATCCGCGCCAAACTGGCCTGGGGCCTGTACAACCAGGGGCTGCAGAAGTACAAGCGCGATGGGCAGTTCTTCAGTTCCGTCTACACCGTGCTGGATTCCACGGCTGCGCCGGCACACGCGATCCACTACACGGGCGGGCTGGAATTCGACATCGCGGATGGCACCTGGCTGGAACTGGAAGGCTATTACAAACGCATGCTGGATGTGCGCGAAGGTCGCATCATCGGCAGCCGTCAGGCCGACGACCCCAGCCCCATCGACAGCCTGTTCCATTTCGGTACCGGCGAAGCCTGGGGCGTGGACCTGAACCTTACCCGCACCCGCGGGCTCTGGACGGGTCAGCTGGGCTACAGCCTCAGCTGGAGCTACCGGGATGTGCCCGGTGTCAACGACGACCTGCCCTATTATGCCGCCTTTGACACCCGGCACAATCTGAATCTGTTGGCCAATCGCAACGTCCGCTTTTCGAAAATGCGGGGATTCCCCTTCGATCGCTGGCTGCGTTTCTTCCGCTACAACGCCGGTGCGCTGAATTTTGGATTCCGCTTCGCCAGTGGCCCGCGATACACCAGACCCTATTCGCTGACCTGGCTGGGCGACGAAGGCCTCAACCGGGGCGAGAGCCGTCTGGGCGACTACGGCAGCAAGAACTCCTCGAGCCTGTCTCCGTACACGCGCGTGGATCTGGCCTGGACCTTCATCAAGGAGCGCCCCGGTCGCCACTTCGAATGCAAGCTGGGTGTGCTGAACGTATTCAACAGCCCCAACTACAGTGACATCAGTTTCGACTTCGACCAGGACATCGAAAGCAGCGCGCCCACCGTGACACTCGACGATGGCATCCGCCGCCTGCCCAGCCTGGAACTGAACTGGAAATTCTGAGGAGTCTCCCATGTCTCGCGACACAATGATGATACATGCACGCCGGATCTGTCTGGGCTTGTTCTGCGGGCTGGTGTTGATGGCCTGCCAGGATCTGCCTGAGGACGACCCGGGCGTGTCCGCCCAGGTCACTCTCAGCGCACTGCTTGAGCCCGGTGATACGGGCATCCAGGCGATTCACCTGAGTCACCCTGTGCGCCTGGGCGACCCGGTGGACGGCCCTGCCACCTTCGTGAGCGGAGCCAGCATCCGCCTGACTCGCGGCGATGGCGGCAGTGTGCTGGCCACCGAGGACACGGCCAACTCGCGTTACACCATCGATCGGGCCCAGTTCGAGCTGGTCCCGCTGGACAGCATCACCGTGGAGCTGGAGGGCAGTTGGCAGGGCATGGCCTACTCAGGCACGGTGTCCACCAGGATCGTCGATGACGGCTCATTCGAGATCACCAGCAAGCCCAACGACCACAGTCACGGATTTGACGCCGACACCCTGATGTTCCACAATCTCGATGCCGAGAGCAATTTCACCGATCCAACGGCTTTCCTGCTGAACTGGACCGATCTGGCCGGACCGGTGATCTACGGGTACCAGTTCGAGTACGAGGCGATCAGCCCCGATGGCCTGGGCGGGTTCGTCAAGATGCCCTCCGACCGTCTGCGCTGGCTGCGTGACGACAAGGAGCTGGCCTGGCAGTGGGGCCCCTATCCCGATGTGCGCTCGGTCCCCGGACCCTACGTGCAGCGCCAGCGTGTGTCCTGGGGCGGCTTTGTCTTCGTGGATCAGCAGCTGGAATATCCCGCCGCGGGCAGCGGACGGCACATGGGGTATTACCGCATCACCGTGCGTCGGCTCTCGCCCGAGCTGCTGGATTACTTCTTCAGCACCCACATGTGGATCCGCCAGTTCGATTTCGATCCGGTGTCCTTCAACCTGGTCGGGGACCATTGCCGGGGCATCGTCGGCTCCTGTGTGCAGCGCAGCTTCCGGGTGGCGATCGTGGAGGAAACCGGCCGCAGTCTCTGAGTCCGGAGCCTGGCCTGACAGCTTTGACGAAAGCCCGATTTCCCTTGGCCAAGCCCGGGAAAAGGCGCATTTTGACCCGTCACCCTGTCACCCCCCCAGTTCCGGATCGCACCATGAGACTTCACCCGCTGCTGCTGGCCTTGCTTTGTTTCCAGGCCATGGTCCCGACACTCCGGGCTGAATGTCCGGCCACGTCCTCACTGGATCTGCAGGCCGAACTGTCTCCGGGCAACCAACTGCTGCTGCAGTGGAATGCCGCCTGGCCGCAATCACGGTGGCGCGTGGAACAGAGTGACGATCCACGATTCCTCAACCCCACCATTCTGGGCGAAACCAGCCAGACCCAGTGGCCCATCGCGCTGGCAGGTCCCGGGCTCCAGCTCTTCCGTGTCGTGCCCGTGGACACTCTGGCTGCGGCCGACTCGTTGCTGGTCGAAGATTTCGAAGGCCAGCTGCCCTTCTTCTCCTGGCCGGGCGAAGATCTGGACCCCGCGGGCTGGTCTCTGGATCCCGATGGAGGCAGCGGGTCCACCAGCCTGCACCTCTTCGGCAACACGGTCAAGGGCTTGCCCCTGGCCCGCCCGTTGTTGAGCGAGAACAGCCGCTTCCGCATTCGCGCCTACAGCGGCAGTGTGTCCGACCGGCAGATGGTGGGGTTTGCCGACAGCAGCAATGTGCTCTGGTATGTCCTCTGGGGCACCCGTGGTGGTTATCCCGACAGTCCCGGCCAGAGCGGCCAGACCGAATCCACGGCCTATCAGGGTTTCTTCGAAACGGGAAGCTGGCACACGGTGGTGCTGGAGGCTGGTCGCGATTTCCTGGGCAAGTTCGGCTACCTGCCACGGCTGTGCTCGGTGGTCTTCGCCAACGAAAGCGACGAGGACAGTGGCGAGGTCTGGTTCGACCAGCTCGAGGAGGTCAGTGGGCTGGAAGCCCGACGCCCCTCGGCTCAGGTGCAGTGGATCATGACGGATCAGACGGCGGACAGTACGGAGCTGCTGCTGGTGAATCCGCTGGCCGCCGAGGGACTGCTCCATGTCTGGAACCCGGGCGACGGTCGACGCATCGTGGGCGGCTCAAGCGTGGCACTTTTCGTCTCGCGCCATCGCGATCACCGGATCACGGTGTATGTCGAAGACCCAACCGGGGCTTGGCAGACCGCGTCCGCTCTCGTGCCCGCCGCCGGCACGGCCCAGCCTCGCGGCCTGCGGATGGGCTTCGTGGGCGACATCATGACCGGGCGCGGCTACGAGGCCGAAGACGGCATCATCAACACCCAGGGCGTGGACGCGATCTTCGCCGGAGTGGCACCCTCCTTCCAGGCGATGGACCTGATGATGGGCAATCTGGAATGTTCCTACACCACGGCCGACACCCCGCACCCCACCAAGGGCATCGTCTTCCGTACCCGACCCGAGAACGTGAGCGGCCTGCTGAATGCGGGTCTGGACTATGTGACTCTGGCCAACAATCATACATATGATTATCAGCTGGACGGAATGACCGAGACCATGCAGGTGCTGGACGCGGCCGGTCTGCCTCACAATGGCAGCGGGCTCAACAGCGACCGGGCCCTGAGTCCTGCCCTGCTGTCGGCCGATGGGCTGGCCGTGGGAGTGGTGGCCATGTGCGACCGCACGGGCAACTACAACAATTATCAGCCCTTCCTGGATGCGGGCCCCTCCCGACCGGGCTTCGCCTTGTGGAGCCGGGGCAACATGCAGGCCGCGATCACGGCGCTGCGACCCCAGGTGGACTGGCTGGTGCTGCAGGTGCACTCGGGCAACGAGTACAGCCAGGAACCCAGCCGCAGCGCGGGCCCTGGCCAGGCCTGGCAGGAGGACTTCCCCTGGGATCCCGAGCTGCGGGGGCTGAGCGCGCGCGAACTCAATCCGGACCAGAGCGAACGCAGCCTGCGCCAGGAGGCCATCGAGCTGGGTGCGAACCTTGTGATCACCCACCACCCGCACATTCTCCAGGGTCTGGAAGTGTACCAGGGCGGACTGATCGCCCATTCGCTGGGCAACTTCGTGATGGACCTGAGCTATCTGGAGACCATGACCACCGCCCTGCTGGACGTGCAGGTCGCAGAGGACGAGCTGCAATCGGTGCGCGTGCACCCGGCCTTCATCCAGGACTGGATCCCCGGCTATCTGCGCGGTGGAGCGGCCCGAATGGCGCTGGATCAGCTCAGCTCGCTTTCCCGTGACTTCGACACCTGGCTGATCCGCGAACCGGGCGACAGCACGGCCCGGGTGATTCTGGACACCACCGCCGTGATCCGTTCGGGCGAGCTGCTGCCCCTGGGCCTGCCGCTTGCCGACGTGGATGGCTGGTACGAGAGCGCGCCCTGGTTCCACGAGGGATCACAGTATCTGGGCGCACTGGGGCTGGAAGCGGGCGAACCGGCACTTGAGTATCGGGTGGGCCGCGAACTCTGCTGGTGGGGCAACATGGAGGACGAAGGCATCTCCGTGTGGGACCTGAACAGCGATGGCGAAACCTGGGACAGCAGTCAGGCGCACTCGGGTGAGCGCAGCATCCGATTGGTCCAGGAGGGCAACGGCACCCTGTACACCTATTTCACCACTCGCGGGCCACTGGATCCGCAGAAGGCCTACACCCTGGGTGGCTGGGTCCGCACCCAGAACGCCAGCACGGCCGACCTGCAGATGAGGTATTACGACTCGCGCACGGGCAATCTCACCCAGAGCGAAGTCGTGTACACCACCTCGGGCACCCAGGACTGGAGCTGGGGCTGGCAGGACCTGGCCCCGGACGCGGCCCGGCGCTTCTGGCAGCTGCGCCTGCGGGTCAGCGCCAGCACGGGTACGGCCACAGGCTGGTTCGATGACGTGCATCTTGTCGAATGGAGCGAGTGGCGCAGCCTGGATGCCGGTGACTCGCAGGAACTGCGCTTTCCCGATGATGGCCGCGCGATCCAGGTGCGCCGGTCGAGTCCCGGAAGCGCCACACTGCAATTGCGCGTGGACACGGTGGACCTGCCCGTGGATGCGAGCCTGACACGCGGTGCCCGCACATGGTGATCAAATGGATCCTGTGCCGCGTCCCCGAGGAGAAGCGTGCGGCATTTGACCTGTCCCAGCGCAGTTGGGAGCGGCTTGCCGGTTGTCGGGGATTCCAAGGGCAGGTGGGTGGTTGGGTGGAAGAGCAGCCGACCAGCACCGAATCCGCCCCCGACACGCACGAAGCCGAAGCCTGCATCGTGGCTTTCTGGCGTGACCTGGAGAGCTATCACGCCTTCATGGGGCAGGTCCATGATCAGGTTCTCGAAGCCGCTGGCCAGCGCGCGCTGTATACAAGCACCCACGTGCATCTGCTGCAACCGCGCCTGCCGCTGGAGGGCAGTCACCACGAACTGCACGAGGCCGTGCCGCTGGCCCGCTGGTTGCGCCTGCTCAGCTCGCAATCGGCGGTGGGCGATCTGGACGCACTGCTCGAGCGCCAGCGCCAGATCTGGGCACCCGGATTGCCGGTGCTCCAGGGCCTGCTGGCGGGCTGTTTCGCCACGGGGCTTTCACACGAAAGTGCTCTCGCCGCCACATTCTGGCAGGATCGCCAGAGCGTGGACCTGTATCAGCAGCACATCTATCCTCGGCTCCTGCGCCGTGCGGGGGCACCACCCTTCCCGGGGGAAAGCCGTTTGCGCCTGGTGCGCATCGAGGACGGCTGGCGCGTGCCGTCGATCAGCAACAACTGACCCCACCCCAGTTCACGCATTGATTGTCCGTCCAGTACCGGCAGCGGACTGTCCCACCCCTGTGCCTTCATCCTGATCGTCGCAGCAGGGAGTGCTCGCTCCGGGCCGTCGATGGCTCCAGGAATTGCGGGCATCCTCGATGGCCGCGACCCCGGGAGTTGCCGAAAGTCCTCGTTGTCCGGGTGCGGCAGGCGATTCAGTTTGCCATTCCCGACGATTTTTCGGCTTTGAAAGGGTGGCAGATGCTCCCTCAGGAGCACAATCGCTGCCAAGGGTGTAAAGGTCGTCCCGACAGCGGACGATACCTGCTGCGTCCGCCGGAGGTGGGCTTCAGTCCCGGGGATCCGCTCCCGGAGCTGCGTTGCTTGCACAAGTCAGACAAGGGCACAGGTATCGACATGGACGAAATGCTGACGCTCAAGGAAACCCGGGACATCCTCAAGGTAAGCCGCAACACCATGTACATGTTGGTGCGCGATGGGGTGATTCCGGCGCGCAAGGTCGGTTCCGAGTGGCGCATCATGCGCTCGACTCTCGTGGACTGGATGAAGCAGCGCGAGAACTAGAGGCTTTCCCGCTTCCCTGGCACGGGACGCGGTTTCATGCCTGCCCAATCACTCAGCACCAGTGATTGAAAGGTCCTCCCGGCCACGGCCGGGGGGACTTTCTGCTTTCCGGGCCCGTCGCGCCCCGGTGCGCAGAGCCATCCGCGGCTTTGCTGCCTCAAGCAGATCCGCACGGGATTTTTTGGTAACATCCCGGCCCACCCAATGGCAAGGAAAGACACCGGGATGCGGCTGGATCAGGCGGGACGCGGTTACGTTGAACTGGAACCCTACGGCACCATTCGTCCCATGGTGCGCAATCTGCTCATCTTCACGGTGGGAGCCTTCTTCTTCATTCGCGTGCTGGGCATCGAGGGCTGGCTGGCGCTGAGCGCGCGCGAGGCCTTCTTCGGCGGGCGGATCTGGGAATTGCTGACCTACGGTTTCGTCCACGCCAATTTCCTTCACCTCTTCTTCAACATGTTCGGCCTCTGGATGTTCGGCTCGCAGCTCGAGCGTTTCTGGGGCGGACGCAACCTGCTGGTGTATTACCTCAGCTGCATCGTCGGTGCAGGGCTGGTGCACGTGGCGGTGGGTCTCTTGCGTCACGGAATCGCGCCGCCCGTGGTGGGCGCCAGCGGAGGAGTCTACGGGCTGATCGCGGCCTACGGCATCCTCTTCGCGCGGCAGAAGATCTACCTATTCGCCATCGTGCCCATGCGGGCCTCGACCTTCGCCCTGCTCTTCGGGGCCATCTCGCTGCTCTCGGGCCTGTCCGACAAAACGGACGGCGTGGCCCATTTCGCGCATCTGGGCGGCATGCTCACCGGCATGCTGATGATCTGGTGGAAACCGCTGCTGATGGAACTGCGTGCCCGGCGCCACCGCGAGCGGATGCGCAAGGTGATGCACGTGCACCGCTTCGAAGTGCTGGACGCCGAACGCATCGAAGCCCGCGTGGACCAGTTGCTGGACAAGATCAACCAGCAGGGCATCCAGGTCCTCAGCAACGAGGAGCGGCGCTTCCTGGACGAGGCCTCGGCCTGGTTGCGCAGCCAGCGCAAATCGTGAACCGGGTGCCTTTTGTCCTGCTGGACCACCTGCCGGATCCGGGGCACCGCTTCCAGCCCGACCGGAACCAGCTGCACCACCTGCTGCGTGTGTTGCGCCTGAAGCAAGGGCAGGAGTTGCGCCTCCTGGATGGCCGCGGACACAGTGCACTCGCCAGCCTGCAACTGGCCGGCTCCCACGCCGAATTGCTGGTGGAGAGTGTGGACACTCTGCCCGGACCCTTTCCCGAACTGGAAGCCTGGCTGCCCGTGATTCGCGAGAGCCGCCTCGAGGTCGCGGTGGAGAAGCTGGTGGAACTGGGGGTGAGTCGCCTGCGGCTGTACACGAGTGAGCGCACGGGCGACAAGGGGCGCACGCCCGACATCAGGCGCCTCGAACGCATTCGCCAGGCCGCCATGGAACAGTGCGGGCTGGCCTGGACTCCCCCACTGGACGGGCCCCTTTCCCTGAATGAGCTGTTGGCACACGAGCGGTTGCCGCTGCTGCTGGCTGACCCTGAACCGTTCGGCGACCTGCCTCGACCCACGCACGATGCGCCCGGCCTGGCCCTGCTGGCGGGCCCCGAGGGGGGATTCTCGCCCGGCGAACGGGAAACCCTGCGGGCACGCGCCCAGTGTGCGATCTCCTTCGGCCCGACGATCCTGCGGGCCGAAACCGCGCTGCTGGCCCTGGCGGTCCGCGTGCGGAGCACACCCTGACACACCCAACCCGGCCCTGCCGGATGCAATGGAGGCACGAGTGAAAGCAAGTGGATCGTGGATCGCCCTGCTGCTGGGGCTGCTGGCCATCGGCACGCAGGCGGCCACGCTGCCCGTGCGCGAGCACGTACTGGACAACGGGATGCGCCTGTTGATCATGGAAGACCACACCGCGCCCGTGGTGATGGGCGCCTGGGTGGCCCACGTGGGCTCGGTGAACGAGCGGCCCGGCATCACCGGTCTGACCCACCTGCTGGAACACATGATGTTCAAGGGCACGCGCACCATCGGCACCCGGGACATCGCCACCGATCTGGAGCTGATCGAACGCCAGGAGGCACTGCGTGACAGCATGCGCGCCCTTGACGAGGTCTATCGGGCTCGCGTGAGACGCGGTGAGGCCAGCAGCCTGGCCGAAGCCCGCGAGAACGATCCGCTGCAGGCGGGGCTGGCCCAGCGTTTCGCCGAACTGGTGGCCGAACAGCGGGAAAACATGATCTCCAACGAGTTCGACCAGATCATGAAGAAGAACGGCGAGATCTTCGGCAATGCCTTCACCAGCGAAGACATGACCGCCTATTTCCATGTGCTGCCCAGCAACAAGCTGGAACTGTGGTTCTGGCTCGAGAGCGACCGGCTGGGCAATCCTGTGTTCCGCGAGTTCTATTCTGAGCGCGACGTGGTGCGCGAAGAGCGCCGGTCACGTGTCGAGTCCACGCCCACGGGTGCGCACCAGGAGGCGATCAACGCCCTCTTCTGGCAGGCGCTGCCCTACAAGTGGCCCGTGATCGGTTTCGCCAGCGATGTGGAACAGCTCAGCATGCCCCAGGCCCGCGAGTATTTCGATACCTGGTACGGCCCCGGCAATCTCACGGCCATCATCACGGGAGATGTGGACACCGACGCGGCCATCGCCCTGGCCGACAGGTACTTCGGACGCCTGCGTCCACGCCCGGATCCCCCGATGATGGTGACCACCGAGCCGGTCCAGCTGGGCGAGAAGCGCTACGCCGCCGACGTGGATGGCAACACCACACTGGAAGTCTGGTATCACACGCCTGGGTTCGGTCACGCCGACCAGCCCGTGCTGCGCGTCATCGGCAGCCTGCTTTCGGGCACCACGGGGCGCCTGGAGCGCGAACTGGTCCAGGATACCGGCATTGCCACCCAGGTGAGCGCCTTCGCCGATGCCCAGAAATATGCCGGCGTGTTCTACGCCGAACTGGAGGCTGCCGAGGGGCATGATCTCGATGAGCTTGAGAGCCACCTCTTCGCGGCACTCGACAAGCTGGCTCGCGAGCCGGTGCCCGACCAGGAATTGCAGAAAGTGAAGAACAACTGGCTGGTCAACGACTACCGCCAGCGCCAGGACCCGATCCGCGGGGCCTTTGGTCTGATCCAGAATGACGGGCTGGGCGACTGGCGCCAGTTCTTCGAGTTCGGCGATGCGTTGCAGGCCGTGAGCGCCGCCGACATCCAGCGGGTGGCCGCGGAGATCTTCCGCAAGGAAAACCGGATGGTGGTGCGCTGGAGCCGGCGCGAGTCCACGGTAACGGCGGCCGCCGAATGACACGGTCCACCCCCATCTCCCAGCGAATGGAAGCCCTCATGATCCGCGCGCCACGAACCCTGGCCCTGACGGCCCTCTGGCTGCCTCTGGCCGCCTGTGTCCACAGTAGCGTCCCCGCGGGCGGCACCCTGCCCGATGACGGCATCGTGTCCCATCCCGACCAGTTGACGTTTCCGGTGGTCGATTATCAGCCACCCCGGGCCTCCGAGCACCGGATGGTGCTGGCCAACGGCAGTGTGTGCTACATGGCCGAGCACTCCTTCGTGCCGCTTGTGCGCATCGAAGCCACCATCCGCACCGATCGTGACCGCGAGCCGGAAGGACTGACCGGGCTCAACGGCGCGTTCTTCTCCCAGTTGGCCGAGGGCGGGGGCGGAGGACTGGCGCCCGCTGAATTCGAGGACCGGGTGGCCTTTCTTGGCGCACGATTCTGGAGTCGACCCACGGAGTACGGCGGTGTGGTGGGCATCGAACTGCTGAGCAAGGATCTGAACCAGGGACTGGACCTGTTGTTCGGTCAGCTTGTCTCACCGGGCTTCGATCAGGCTCGGCTGGATCTCTGGCGCGAGCAGACCCTGGCCTCGCTGCGCCAGCGCAACGACGATACACGCCGCCTCGAGCGCCTGGAATGGAACCGCCTGATCTATCCGCCCACGGTGAGCGAAGGCCGCTTCGTCACGCAGGCTGATCTGGATCGGATCACGCGGGACGCGCTGCTCGACTGGCAGCGACGCTGGGTCGCTCCCGCGGGCATCTCATTCGAAGTGTCCGGGGACGTGACACGGAATGCCGTGCTCACCGCACTGGACAGACATTTCGAGACGTGGCAGGCAGCCTGCGAACCCGTTCCGGAGCGCGACGCGGAATACAGTGCCGCGACTCCTGGAGTGTATCTGCTGGACAAGGAAGTCAACCAGACCCGCGTGCGGCTGGCGCTGCCCGGCCTGCACCGTGACGACTCGCGCTGGGTTGCCGGGGAGGTGCTGAATACCATTCTGGGCGGAGGCTTCACCAGCCGCCTGGTCTCGCGCATCCGCAGTGACGAGGGACTGGCCTATTCGGTCTGGTCCAGTCTGGGCGAGGAGAATCACGGAACCGGGCTGTTCCTTGGCGGCATGCAGACCAAGGTGGAGAGCACGCTCTACGCCATGGCGCTCTACAAGGAAGAACTGCAGCGACTGGCAAGTGGCGATCTTGAGAACGACGAGCTGGAACGGGTGCGCCAGGGCATGATCGAGGAGTTCCCCGGCAACTTCAACTCGCCGGCGAACATCGTGGCCCGTCTGCACGATGAAGAGCTGAGCGGCCGCTACGCCAGCGATCCGGCCTGGTTCGCGAGCTATCGCGACCGACTGGCGGCCGTGGATCGGGACGCGGTGATTTCCCTGGCCCGCGAGATGCTGGACACCGACCGGTTGATCTGGCTGCTGATCGGCGACACGAAGGTCATCGAGGCCGGCGACAGCGAGCATGGCCTGAAGCTGGAAGACTTCGGTCCCGTCACGCGCATCCCGCTGCGCGATCCCCTGAGCCAGTTGCCCCTGGAAGGTTGAGCGCACGCCCCTTGCCCGGGGGATATGATTGTGGTATCATTGCCGGCTTCCGGACTGCCCCTTTTGGGGCGGTTCGACGACCGGATCGATCCGGTATCCAGACGGCACGAGAGGAGGTGATTGCATGCCCCATATTCGAGTCCGCGAAGGCGAAGCCTTTGATCGCGCATTCCGCCGGTTCACCAAAGCCTGCGAGAAAGCTGGACTGATGGCGGAAATCCGCCGCAAGCAGCGTTACGAGAAGCCCAGCGAGATCAAGAAGAGAATGGCCAATGCCGCCGCTCGCAAGATCCGCAGCGCCTCCCTGGCCGCAGCCCGCAAGCGCTGAGGCCCAGGGCAGGTCCGGACGGCGCGACGTGCTGCCCGAATTCGATCCTTCACACCCCGTCCACTGAAACGTGCGACGGGGTGTTTTGCAGAAACGAAGTCACAGACAAGTCCGGGGTCGATCATGAAACGAAGCCATACCTGCGGGGAACTGCGCGCCAGCCACGAGGGCCAGTCGGTGGTGCTGGAGGGCTGGGTCCATCGTCTGCGCGACCTGGGCGGTCTGGTCTTTCTGGACCTGCGCGATCGCTACGGCCTGACCCAGGTGGTCTTCGAGCCCGAGCGTGCCGAACTGCAGGCCCAGGCCCACAAGCTGCACGCCGAGTACGTGGTGCGCATCCACGGCACCGTGCGCGCACGCCCCGCCAGCCAGCACAACAAGGCCATGCCCACGGGCGCGGTGGACGTCGAAGCGCTCGAACTGGAGGTGCTGAACGCGGCCGGAGTGCTGCCCTTCCAGCTGGCCGACCCGGATTCCGCCAATGATGACCTGCGTCTCAAGTACCGTTACCTGGACCTGCGCCGGCCCGAGCAGGCACGCTACCTGCTGGTGCGGCACACGATGATGAAATCGATCCGGGCTCACTTCGAGGGGCTGGACTTCATCGAAGTGGAAACCCCGATCCTGATGAAGTCCACGCCCGAGGGCGCGCGCGATTACCTGGTGCCCAGCCGCGTGCATCACGGCAGTTTCTACGCCCTGCCCCAGAGCCCGCAGACCTACAAGCAGTTGCTGATGCTGGCCGGCTTCGACCGCTACTTCCAGATCGTCAAGTGCTTCCGCGACGAGGACCTGCGCAGCGACCGCCAGCCCGAGTTCACTCAGGTGGACATCGAGATGAGCTTCGTGGACGAGGAAGATGTGTTCTCGGTGGGCGAGCGCATGATGGCGCGCCTTTTCCGTGACGTGCTCGGCCAGGAACTCCCGCTGCCCCTGCCGCGCATGAGCTGGCAGGAAGCCATGGATCGTTACGGCAACGACAAGCCCGATCGCCGCTTCGGCATGGAAATCGTGGACCTTGCGGAGCATGCCACGGGCAGCGGTTTCCAGGTCATCGATGGAGCGCTGGCCGCAGGCGGTGTGGTACGCGGCATCGTGCTGCCCGGCAAGGCCGACCTCTTCAGCCGCAAGCGCCAGGACGAGGTGCAGGACTACGTGCGCCACCTGGGCGGCAAGGGCGTGATCGTGGTGCGCCACTCCAGCGAGGGCCTCAGCAGTCCGATGGAGAAGGTCACGGGTCCCGAATTCCTGACCCGCCTGATGAGCGCCGCCGGTGCCGGCCAGGGCGATGTGCTGCTGATTGGCGCGGGCCCCTTCCGCGAGGTCTGCAAGGTGCTGGGAAATCTGCGCCTGCGGCTGGCTCGCGAATACGATCTGGTGGATACCACGCGCCACGAGCTGCTCTGGGTCACCTCCTTCCCGATGTTCGAGATGGACGAGGAGGGCAACCTGGCCGCCGCCCACCATCCCTTCACCCAGCCGGATCCGGCCGGGCTGGCCGCGGGAGTTCCCCTCGAGGAGCTGAAGTCCCGGGCCTACGACATGGTGATGGACGGCAGCGAGCTGGGCAGCGGCAGCATCCGTATCCACAATGAAGAGATGCAGTCGCGCGTGTTCGACCTGCTCAAGATCAGCCGCGAGGAAGCCCAGCTAAAGTTCGGCTTCCTGCTCGAGGCCTTCCGCTACGGGGCCCCCCCGCATGCGGGTTTCGCCTTCGGCTTCGATCGCCTGGTGATGCTCTTCAGCGGCACCGAGAACATTCGCGACGTGATCGCGTTTCCCAAGACCACCAGCGCGTCGTCGCCCATGGATGGCGCACCCAGCCCGGTGGACGAGCGCCAGTTGACGGACCTGGGGCTGAAGCGCATCGAATGGCCCTCCCGCGGCTGAGCGCAAGACCGAAGGAACCCGCGATGCAATGGATCGGTGACAACCTGGCCCTGGGCGATCTGGATGCCGCGGTGCTGCTGGGTCCCAACGACCGCCACTTCAAGAAGCTCGAGGCCGTGTTCTCGGTCCGTCTGGCCCTGCGTGACGGATCGGTGCGCCTGGTGGAGGAGGGCTCCAGACCCGAACTGGTCCGGCGCTGTCTGCTGGAACTGTGTTCGCTGCTGAGACGCCGGGGCACTCTGGGCGACGAAGACATCGAGATGGTGCTGCGCCTGATCGCCGCCGAGGACAATGGGCCACTGGATTTCGAGAGCCACTCGCTGCTGCTGACTTCGCCCACGGGACCGGTGCGCACGCGCACCCCCGGGCAGGAGCGCATGTACCGGGCGGCCAGCCGGCAGCTGATGACGTTCTCGATCGGACCGGCGGGCACGGGCAAGACCTTCGTGGCGGTGGCGATGGCCGTGGCCGCGCTCCAGGAGCGCAAGGTCAACCGCATCGTGCTGACCCGACCGGCCGTGGAGGCGGGCGAGAGTCTGGGTTTTCTGCCCGGGGACATGAAGGACAAGGTGGACCCCTACCTGCGTCCGCTCTACGACAGTCTGTTTGACCTCCTGGACAATGACCGGCTGCAGCGCATGATGGAGCGCCAGATCATCGAGGTGGCCCCGCTGGCCTTCATGCGTGGGCGCACCCTGAACAACGCCTTCATCATTCTGGACGAGGCGCAGAACACCACCGCGGGCCAGATGAAGATGTTTCTGACCCGACTGGGCCAGAACAGCCGGGCGATCATCACGGGTGACGTCACCCAGACCGACCTGAGGGCCGGACAGACCAGCGGGCTGCGGGAGATCCAGCAGATCCTGGATGGCGTTTCGGGCATCGAATTCGTACATATGGACAAGTCGGACGTGGTTCGACACGATCTTGTAAGGGATATCATTCAAGCCTATGAACTCCACGACCGACGAGCCTCCCAGTAGCGGGAGCGAGCCGGCAGAATGCGACTCGGGCCGTCTTGAGCCCGGGGGGGACGGAGAGGAGCCCGGGTTTCAGTGGCCCGGTGATCCAGAATCGGTTTCCCCCCGTTGCGAGATCACCAATCTGCACCCACGGCGCCGGGCCAATCTGGCCATCCTGAGACAATTGGTGCTCAGGGTCCTGCGAGCCGAAGGGCGCACGTACCAGCAGCTCGATCTGGTGCTGCTGGACGAGGGCGCCATGCGCGGCTACAACCGGCAATACCACGCCAGCGATGAATCCACGGATCATCTCGGATTCCAGTATGACGCCCCCGAGGGACAGGTCTCGGGAGACATCTTCGTCTGTCTGGATGATGTGGCCTCCCAGGCACTCGAATACGGGACCAGCTTCCACCATGAACTGGGAAAGGTGGTGGTCCACGGAGTGCTGCATCTCTGTGGCTGGAACGACTCCACGCCAGCCCGGCGCAAGCGCATGCATGCCCGCGAGGAAGAGCTGCTGGCCGCCGTGCCCACGGGCAGCCCACTGGGGCGCTGGCTCGGGGGAGGCGTGAATGTCTGAGCTGCTCTTGATTGTGGTGCTGCTGGGACTGTCGGCGTTCTTCTCCGGATGCGAGACGGCGTACTTCTCGCTGACCCGGCTGCGTCTCAAGGAAATGGGCGAGGACGGCAGTGCCACCGGGGTGCGCGTCACGCACCTGCTCTCGCATCCACAGAAACTGCTGGTGACGATTCTCATCGGCAACACGCTGGTGAACACGGCCCTGGCCTCGATGGCCGCCATCGCGACCCATCGCATGGCCACCGCCATGGAGCTGTCCCACGCGCTCACGCTGCTGATCGATGTGGTGCTGGTGAGCTTCGTGATCCTTGTGGTCAGCGAAGTGACCCCCAAGGTCTTCGCGATCCACAATGCCGAAGCCTGGACACGCCTGGCCAGCCTGCCGTTGAGTCTGCTGCAGGTGATTCTGGCTCCCGTGGTCTGGCCCGCGACACGGCTCACCGAAACGGTGAAACGGCGCCTGCGCGGCGACGAGGCGATTCACCTCAGTGGCGAGGAGCTGCGCACCCTGGTGGAAGTGGGGGGCGAAAGCGGCACCCTCGAAGAAGACGAGAAGCAGCTGATCAGCTCGATCTTCGAATTCGGCGAGACCACCGTGCGTGAGGTGATGGTACCGCGCATCGACATGATCTGTCTGGAAGACACGGCCACTCTCGACGATGCGGTGGCCCTGATCCGCGAAATGGGGCACTCGCGCATCCCCATGTACCACGAGCGCGTGGACAACATCGTGGGCATCATCTATGCCAAGGACCTGATTCCCTACCTGCACAGCACCGAGCGCAGCCAGTCGCTTGATCACCTTGCGCGGCTGCCATACTTTGTGCCCGAAGGCAAGAAAATCGACGAGTTGCTGCGCGAATTCCAGACCGGGCGCATGCATCTGGCGATCGTGGTGGACGAGTACGGTGGCACCGCCGGACTGATTTCGCTGGAAGACATCCTCGAGGAGATCGTCGGCGAGATCCAGGACGAATTCGACAGCGAGCTGCCGCTCTTCCGCAAGTCGGGCGATTCCAGCTGGCTGATGGACTCGCGGATTCCCGTGGAAGATGCCAACAAGGCCCTGGGCGAGGAACTGCTGCCCACGGATGAGGACTACGAGAGCCTGGGTGGATTTGTCTACAAGCTGGCTGGAGAAGTGCCCGGAATCAAGAGCAGTTATGAGCACCTTGACTGGCGTTTCACGGTAATGACGATGAAGCGGCACCGGATCGGTCTGGTGCGCGTCGACCGACTGGAGGATGGCCGTTTTGATGAAGCCCGGGGGGATTCGCTCTAAGCTGGCCAAGCTGTATGCCGGTACCCACCTGAAGTACGCCCGCGAGCTGGAGGAGGTCAACTTCTCCCGCACTCTCTGCGGCAGCGGGCCGATTCTGGTGGTGATGCCGCGTGAGCTGGGCGCCTTCGAGTCCTGCATTCACGTGCTCAAGTACCTGCGCCATTTCGTGCAGGGCGAAGGGGGGCGCGCGGAGCGGGTGATCCATCCCTGTCTCCACGAGATCTACCGCAACTGGATCGATGCCCGCCTGATCAGCGAGGTGGTCAGCTGGTCCGATGACGACCTGAACATGCTGCAGCTGCCCAACAACGCCCTGATCAACCGGATCGCCGCGCTGGGCTGCACCGTGGCCATCGACCTGAATCTGGGAGAAGATCTGGCCGCCTCCTACATCAGTGGCATCACGGGCGCTCCCGTACGCCTGGCCATTGGCGACCGGGCCGACACCCGGTTCTACAATCTGCGCATCGACCTGCCCCCCAGCGGGGACGAACGCCAGCTCTACATGTCCTTCGTGCGCCACCTGCATCGGGCATTCTTCTCCCAGAGCGGGCCCTTCCCGGAAGACCCGGATTCCATCTGACCCAGGATGGCTCGTCCGGGAACCCGGAACGGCCCATCGATGGTTCTGTCCGGATCCAAGAACAGGAGAAAGAGTGCCCCGTCATTTACTGCGCCTGTGCGCCCTGCTGGTTCTGGCCGCGTCCCTGCGGGCCGGTACTTTCTATGTCACCGAAGGACAACTGGACGAATTCCTGCTGCAACAGGGAGCTGATCCTCGCGCTCTCTCGCAGGAGTTGCGCCGCCAGTCGGCGGACAAGCTGCTGGAACATACCGTGCTTGCCCAGGCATGGAACGAGCTGGGCATTCCGCTGACCGACGAACAGCTGGGCGAACTGCGCCGGGCCCACGAGGAAATCGCCGTGCGCCTGGCCCGCGAAGCCTGGACCCCGGATGCCACGGCCAGCGGTGACGAGGTCAATGACTACTTCGAGTTGTCCCGCTACGTCTACCTTGCCGCCCATATTCTTGTGGAGAAGGAATCCCTCTGCCAGGATCTGTACCGGCGGCTGGAACAGGGTGAGGACTTCAACGAGCTGGCCAACACCTACTCCATCGACCCCGGTTCCGCCGAACAGGGGGGGTATCTCGGCCCCGTCCACATGGGAGACACGGTGGCGGAGTTCGAGGACAGTCTGCTCGCGCTCAAGGAGGGGAGCTATTCCCGACCCTTCGAGACGCCGTTCGGTTGGCACATCGTTTACCTGATCGGAACCGAGCCGATCGATGTGCTGCGCAACGACGCCGCGTTGAAACTGGCGCGCGAGCAGCTGGAACGCAAGCGGCGGCGCTATGCCGAAAAGGCCGCCACCGCACGCCTGATGGAGCACCTGCAGGTCCGATTCGACTTCGAGCACGAAGATCCCGGGACCCTGGTAGTGAGCGCGCGCGACACCAGCTTGAGTCGTTCCCGGCTGGACAACCTGGTGGGGCAGGCCTTCGCGGGGTCGTTGAGTGAAGAAATGCTCAACGAAGGACTGCGCCAGGCCTACGCGCGCCACTGGATCGAGCAGATCGGCTGGCTGCAGGTCGCCCGGGAAGAAGGGCTGTGGTTGGGCGAGGAGCTGAAGGACCGCATCGACGTGCACGAGCGCATTCTGAAGAGCGCCCTGTTCGTCGCCCGCGAACTGGTTCCCGGAATCGAAGTCACCCAATCGGACTGTTACAACTATGGGGACAATCACCCGGGCGAATTCCTGGATTTTCGACAGTACACCTTTCGACGGCTGGTATTCGCCGACAGGCAGGCGGCAGCGGACGCCCGGCTGGGCATCGAGAAGCAGCATTTCACCCCGGCGCGCGCGGCGGAAGCCTATGGAAACGAGAAACGCCAGGCCCGCGATCGCGGCGTGCCGTTTGAACTGGGGCCCGACGAACGACGCCGCCTGCCCGAGAGTCAGCGTTCGGGGCTGGCCGACATCAGCGAGGGAACCTGGTCCTCACCGATCCAGCATGGCAATGAGTGGGCCCTCTGGTTGCTCGAAGGGCGCCGGCTGCCGGATCTGGACGAAAGTCCCGCACTGATGGCCGCGGTCAGGGAAAAGGTGCGGCACCTGTTCCTGGATGCGGAAATCGCCCGGGTTGCTGAACGGATGAAGAAGGCCCAGGACTTCGATCGGGTCGAGATCCTGCCCGACGGGGCAAAGCAGGCTGGAGCCGCCAAGGCCGGACGCCGATGAAGGGGGAATCTTCGTCACCTTCACGCCGCTTTTGCTGGGATACGGGGCGGAGATTGCGGACCTTGGGCGCTGGCGTTCCGTTGCCCGATCACACTTTGGAAAGGACAGGGATCCGATGAGAACCTTGAGCCTGTTGTGCCTGCTGCTGGCCTGTGTCGCCATCGGTCGCGCCGATACTGAACTGCCGGACACTCTGCGGACCATGCTGCTGACCGCGGCGGATTCGCCCTACCATGTGCGGGGCATGACCGTGGTGGCGCAGAACGAAGTGGTGGACGTGGAGCCCGGTACGGAGCTGATCTTTCACCCCACGGTCGAGATCAACTCGGGTCTCCGGGTGGTGGGCATCCTGCACGCGGCGGGAACAGAAGAGAATCCGATCATCTTCCGGCCTTCAGACGAAGCGGCCGCGGCCGGATTGCGCTGGAATGGAATCTATGTCCAGGCGGACTACGCCGATTCGGCAATGGCCGACAGCATGGGCGGATTCTTCGATCGCCGTCCCGTTGTCGTGGAATGGGCGCGGATCAGCGATGCCAACATCGGGCTCACCGGCGCCATGTTGGCGGGGGCGGACGATCCGGACCTCGAGTACAATCTGATCTGCGACCACAACCTGTTCACCGGTTGCATCGTCTCGATGTACATGAACTTTCCCAGCCTGGCGAGGATCACGAACAACGTGTCCTACCGGTCCCTTTCCGCGGACCTGATGGCTGTGTATACGCCCGTGGATGCCTGGAACAACCTCTTCATTCCGGTGACCGCGCATCCGACCTCGATCCGGCTTTTCGACAATGGATCCACCAGTCAGGCCAACCTGCGCAACAACTGCTTCGCCCATCCATTCGCGCGCCCGGATTCGCTGCTGTACTTCTTTCCCCCGGATGGTGTCCCGTACTATCTGCCTTTGGATCCCACCAGCTTCCTGGCTGATCCCATGGTGCTGGATACTCTCGATTTCTACCCGGATCCACTCTACAGTCCGCTGATCGACACCGGAAACCCTGACATCACGGATGAGGACGGCAGTGTGTCGGACATCGGTCTGCATCACGTGGCTCCCGACGACGCCGGGGCCATCGTCACCGCACATCCCGAAGAGCTGCGCTGGGTCACGGGCTTCGACTATGATTTTTCGCTCGAGGTCCTTGGTTACCCCTTGCCCACTCTCGAGGTGCTGGACGCGCCGTTGGGCTTCGAGGCGACACTGGAAGCCCGCACCCGACTGCGCATGCGCTGGGACAGGGATTTTCAGTCCGATGGCCAGTTTCCTCTGTCCCTGCGGGTCGTGAATACCGTGGGCGGTGAGCTGCGGGCCGACACCCTGACCACCGTGCTCAACTTCCAGCAGAACAGCGCACCACGGCGTGTCACGTTCTCGCCCTGCCCCACCGGGGACTGCGAAGGCGAGGGGCCCCTGGATCTCCTCTTCACCAACTATTACCCGCTGGATACGCTCAGCATCGAACTGAGTCTGGCGGATTTCGAGGTGGACTCCTTCGGTACCGAGGATCAGCTGTTCGTCACCCTCAGGCGTGATGACACACTGCTCTATTCCCGCACCATCCAGTCACGTCAGGGACTCGTGCTGACCGATCTGCTGGATACGACCAAGGTCGATTACACCCTCAGCTACAGTGATGGCGTGGCCGGGGATTCCGTGAGAATCCGGGTGGAACCCCGGTATCAAGTGCTCAACGGTATCACGGCGGGCGTGATCGATCCGACCGATGGACCGGCCTACATCACCGGAACGGTGCGTGTGCTGGAGCAGAGCAGCCTGAACATTCCCCCGGGTACCCGCCTGATCGTGGGCGAGAGCTGGCCCCGGGAGGAGGTGATCTTCGACGTGGAGGGCGATCTGGAGGTGGCGGGAAGTTCGGCCCTGCCCATCGAATTCTTCTCGCTGGTGCCTTGGTACGGCGCCGACGGACAGATCCAGGATCCTCGCCCCGAGCTGTTCCGTCTGGGTCTGGAGGCGGGATCCAGTTCCTTCAGTTGGGCCCACTTCGATGGCTTTGGCGAGGGCATCCGCATCGAACGGGCTCCCGGTGTGCATCTGATCCGCGATTGTGTGTTCACCGGTTGTCGCCTGGGAGTGGTTGCCATTGGGTCCCGCGTGGACATCCGCAATTGCGAGTTCAGCGAGCCGGCGGATACGGCCCAGCTGGGCAGCTATGGCATCTACATCGCCGACGCCCAGAACGCGCGCATCCGCAACTGCCTGTTCGTGAACCCTTCCACGGCCATCGCCATGGTGGATGCCGACGGTCTTGTTGCCAACAACAGCTTCCACAGCAAGTACACGCTGGTTGGCGCACAGAATTCCAGAGTCTGGCCGGTGAGCCGGCTCATCGGCGGAGCCCGCCTGCTCTGCATCAACTCGAGCGTGGACGTGCGCAACAACCTGTTCCATTTCAAGACGGAGCAGAACGGGGCCGTGATCACCCTGGATCGCCTGCTGACCGTGCGCCAGAAGGGCATCTGGCTCGATCAGGATTCGCAGGTCTCGGCCGAGTACAACTGGTTTGACGTGCCCGATGCCCGCGCCAGCAACGACACCACCATCAGCGGACAACCGGTGTTCTACGACAGTCTGTTCGCTTTCAACAATCGTGGCTGGCTCAGCACCAATCTGGGCAATCGTTACGGCAACAGTTCCTTCGAACAGGAGACCGGATTCCTGCTGACAGCGGACTCACCTCTGATTGACGCGGGGGATCCCGGTTCCAGCTGGATCGACAGCGACGGCTCCCGCAACGACATCGGGTATCAGGGTGGTCCGCTGGGCAACAACCTGGGCGGTGCCCTGGGCGCCGGAGGGAACACACGGGAGCTGGTTGAACTGCCGACACATCTTGAACTGCGCTCGGCCACACCCAATCCCTTCAATCCCAGCACGCGCATCGAACTTGCGGTGGGGCAGGCGGGTCTGGTGGATCTGGCGATCTACGACCTGCGGGGGGCGCGTGTGATCACTCTGGCCAACCAGAGCCTCGAGCCCGGTGTGTACACGTTCCGCTTCGATGGTTCGGGTCTGGCCTCGGGCGCCTATTTCGCCCATGTGCGTGGCCCGGCGGGACGGGACACGATCCGCCTGCTGCTGGTCAAGTAACTCCCGAATCCAACGGACATTCAAATCCTCCGGCCTGGCCGGAGGATTTTTTTTGTGGCCATGGAGGATGCTGGCGTCACACCTGCTGCCTTGCCAGCGGAGGATGCTGGCGTCATGCCCGCACCCTTGCCAGCGGCGGGTGCTGGCGTCATGCCCGCACCCTTGCCAGCGGAGGATGCTGGCGTCATGCCTGCTGCAAGGCCAGCAACCTTGTCTGGGCAGGGCTTTAGTGTTACACTGCGCCGGGCCCGGAACCGGGCAGCACGGGGCCTGAATGGCCCTGTTCACCTCCAGCACAAAGGCAGATTTCATGAAGCGAGATTTTCTGCAGTTGACCGATTTCAGCTCCCAAGAAATCCATGAGACAATGGAGCTGGCCGCAACGATCAAGGCCGAGGTCAAGCGGGGCGAGTTTCGCGACCCGCTGAAGAACAAGGCCTTTGCCCTGATCTTCCACAAACCTTCCTTGCGCACGCGTCTGTCTTTCGAGGTGGGCATCGCCCAGCTTGGGGGCAGCACCAGTTTCATCACCGATGCCGAAATCAGTCTGGGCAAGCGCGAGTCGATCCACGATGTGGCCAAGGTGCTCAGTCGGTATGTCGACGGCATCCTGATCCGCACCTTCTCCCACAAGGACGTGGAAGAGCTGGCCGAGCACGCCACGGTGCCGGTGGTGAACATGCTCACCGACCTGACTCATCCCTGCCAGGTGATCGCCGACATCTTCACCGCCTACGAGCTGCGCGGCACCATCGACAATCTGGTGGTGACCTATCTGGGCGACGGCAACAACATGACCAACTCCTGGCTCAACCTGGCTCGCCGCATTCCCATGGAACTGCGCATCGCCACCAATCCCGACACTCTGCCCGACGCCAGCATCCTGGCGGCTGCCCGCGCCGAAGGTCTGTCGACCGTGACGATCACCGACGATCCCGAGGAAGCCTGCAAAGGCTCCGACCTGCTCTACACCGACGTCTGGGCCTCGATGGGCCAGAAGCACCTGGGCGAGCAGAAGGCCCAGCAGCTGGCGCGTTTCCAGATCAATGGGCACCTGCTGTCGCTGGCCAAACCCGACTGCATGGTCATGCACTGCCTGCCGGCCGAACGGGGCCGCGAAATCACCGACGAGGTGATCGACGGTCCCAACAGCGTGGTGTTCCAGGAAGCGGAAAACCGGATGCACGCCCAGAAGGCCGTACTGGTCAAACTGCTGACGCAGTAGCGCCTGCAGCCAACACGACGATCTCATCCGCCCTGCCCCTGACCGGGCAGGGCGGATCGTTCCGGGAAGACCCCCCGCCCTGTGCGCGGTCAGGCGTCTTTCATCTTTTTGGTTTATTCCGCACCTTGCCGGGCGGTCGCGGTGCCTGAGTCCCGCATCGCGAATTGCCAGCCAGCAGGAGACCCCTCCTTGATGAAAGCCATCATTCCGGTTGCCGGTATGGGTACCCGGTTGCGGCCCCTGACTCTTTCCCAGCCCAAAGTCCTTGTTCCCGTGGCCGGTCGAGCCCTGCTGGACTGGATCCTGGATGAACTGCAGGCCGCCGGTCTGCGCCAGGTCGTCTTCATCACAGGATGGCTGGGTGCCAAGGTCCAGGCGCACGTGGAACGACACTGGCCCGACCTGGACTGCCGCTTCATCGAGCAGACCAGCATGCTCGGGCTGGGCCACGCGGTTCACCTGGGGCTGGAAGATGACGATGAGGATGTGCTGATCGTTCTGGGCGACACCCTGTTCAAGGCGGATATCGCGGCCATGCGTGCGCGCCCCGCGTCGGTACTGGGGGTGCGGCAGGTCGAGGATCCCCGTCGCTTTGGAGTGGCCGAGACCGAAGGCGCACGCATCCTGCGGCTGGTCGAGAAGCCCGAGCATCCGCGCAGCAACCTGGCCCTCGTGGGCCTCTACTGCATCCGGGATGGCGCGGCCCTCAAACATCAGCTAGAAGCCATGATGGCGGCCGGGCGCCGCACCCGGGGCGAGTTCCAGATCACGGACGCCCTGCAGGCCATGATCGATGCGGGCGAACCCTTCGAAGCCCAGGAAATCACCGACTGGTTCGACTGCGGCAACCGGGAGACCCTGCTGGCCACCAACCGGCATTATCTGGAACGAATGTCCCACAGCCATGTTGAATTCCCGGGCAGCGTGCTGCATCCCCCGGTCTGGCTGGGTGAGGGCGTGACACTTGAGAATTGCGTGCTGGGTCCCCATGTCAGCGTGGGGCCCGGCAGTCGACTGAGCCGCTGCGTGATTCGCGATTCCGTGGTGGGCGAAGGTGCCCGCCTTGAGAACGCGGTCCTGGCGGGAAGCATCGTTGGCGAAGAGGCTTCCGTGAAGAGGTCCGAGGAAATCCTGAATCTGTCCGCCCACGCCGAGAGCGTGTCCGGACTGCAGCCCTGAAGGGCGGAAAGGCCACAACCATGAGCTCCTATACGTTCACCAGCGAGAGCGTCTCCGAGGGCCATCCCGACAAGATGTGCGACATGATCAGTGACGCCATCCTGGACGCCTGCCTGACGCTTGATCCCAATGCGCGCGTGGCCTGTGAAACGTTCGTCAAGGGCAACAAGGACGAATGCACCCTGGTCATCGGCGGAGAAATCACCCTGGCCGAAGGCGTGGACGAGCCGGATTACGAAGCCATTGCCCGGGCCACCGCCCGCCGCATCGGCTACACGGACAAGGCCCTGGGCATGGATGCCGACACGGCTCACGTGATCAAGCTGATCTCGCGCCAGAGTGCGGACATCTCCCAGGGTGTGGATGTGAATGCCAATCACGAGCAGGGTGCCGGCGACCAGGGCCTGATGTTCGGCTACGCCAGCGACGAAACCGAATCCCTGATGCCCCTGCCGATCCATCTGGCGCACACCCTCACGCGCGAGCATGCGGCCCTGCGGCGCTCCGGTGCCTTGCCCTGGCTGCGTCCCGATGCCAAGAGCCAGGTCTCGGTTCGCTATGAGAACAATCGGCCAGTGGCCGTGGAGACCGTCGTATTCTCCACCCAGCACGCCGAAAGTGCGGACCTGGAGCGGACCATCATCCCGGCGATCCGCGAGAGCCTGATCAAGGCCTTCATTCCCGCCGAGCTGATGTCCGACAGCACCAGGTTCCACATCAACCCCACCGGCAAGTTCGTGATCGGCGGACCCTGGGGGGATGCGGGACTCACCGGCCGCAAGATCATCGTGGACACCTACGGCGGCATGGGCCGTCACGGCGGTGGAGCCTTCTCGGGCAAGGATTCCTCCAAGGTCGATCGCAGTGCCGCCTATGCGGCGCGCTGGGTCGCCAAGAACATCGTGGCCTCGGGAGCCGCCCAGCGCTGCGAGATCCAGTTGGCCTACGCCATCGGTGTGGCCCAGCCCGTGTCCATTCGCGTGGACACCTTCGGCACGGGCAAGGTTGCCGACGAACTGCTCTGCAAACGTGTCAGCGAAGGCTTTGATCTGCGCCCCGCGGCCATCATCGAAGTCCTGGGCCTGCGCCGGCCGATCTTCGCCGCCACCGCGGCCTACGGTCACTTCGGACGCGAAGGTTTCAGCTGGGAAGAATGCAATCGCACTTCCGTGTTCGCCTGAGCACGCCCGCCCCGCACGGGGCCACGGACATGTACACACAGTCATCACGGAGCCATTTTCGCTCCGTGAGTCAATCAAGGGGAACCCCATGAGCACCAGTACCCAGACCATGGCCAACGATTTCAAGGTGGCCGATATCAGCCTGGCGGACTTCGGCCGCAAGGAAATCGAGATCGCCGAGCACGAGATGCCCGGTTTGATGTCCGTCCGCGAGAAGTACGGCCCCCTGCAGCCGCTGGCCGGCCACCGCGTGATGGGCTCGCTGCACATGACCGTGCAGACCGCCGTCCTCATCGAAACCCTGGCCGCGCTGGGCGCCGACGTGCGCTGGTGCAGCTGCAACATCTTCAGTACCCAGGATCACGCGGCCGCCGCGATCGCAGCCGCCGGGATTCCCGTGTTCGCCTGGAAGGGCGAAAGCCTCGAAGAGTACTGGTGGTGCACCCAGGAAGCGCTGAGCTGGCCCGGAGGCAAGGGCCCCACGCTGATCGTGGACGACGGTGGCGATGCCACCCTGATGGTGCATCTGGGCGCGGCCCTCGAAGAGCGAGCCGCGCGCGAGGGCCGTGTGCCGTCCCTGGGGGGCGACAGCGAGGAAGAGCGCATCCTCAACGCACTGCTGGAAAAGAGCTGCCGTGAGAATCCCGCGAAGTGGGGCCCCATCGCCAAGGACATCCAGGGCGTGAGTGAAGAAACCACCACGGGCGTGCACCGTCTGTATCAGCTCTTCGAGGAAGGGCGTCTGCTCTTCCCGGCTTACAACGTCAACGACAGCGTGACCAAGTCCAAGTTCGACAACCTCTACGGCTGCCGCGAATCCCTGGCCGACGGCATCAAGCGCGCCACCGACGTGATGGTGGCGGGCAAGGTGGTGGTCGTGTGCGGTTACGGCGATGTGGGCAAGGGCTGCGCCCACAGCATGCGCGGACTGGGAGCGCGGGTCATCGTGACCGAGATCGACCCGATCTGCGCCCTGCAGGCCGCCATGGAAGGTTTTGAAGTCAATACCCTCGAAACCTTGATCGGCATCGGCGGCATCTTCGTGACCACCACCGGCAACAAGGACATCATCACCCTGGATCACATGCGCAGCATGAAGGATCAGGCGATCGTCTGCAACATCGGCCACTTCGACAACGAGATCCAGGTGCACCAGCTGCTCAACGCCAGCGATGTGACACGCCAGAACATCAAGCCCCAGGTCGATCGGTTCGAGTTCCCCGACGGACACAGCATCTACCTGCTGGCCGAAGGTCGCCTGGTCAACCTGGGTTGCGCCACCGGCCACAGCAGCTTCGTGATGTCCAACAGCTTCACCAATCAGTGCCTGGCGCAGATCGCACTGGCCGAGAAGGTGCACGAGCTTGGTGTCTACCGTTTGCCCAAGCGCCTTGACGAAGAGGTCGCGCGCCTGCATCTGGCTCACCTTGGTGTGAAGCTGACGGTGCTGCGCGAAGATCAGGCCAAGTACATCGGGGTACCCGTGGAAGGCCCCTACAAGCCCGAGCATTACCGGTACTAGCAGGCAGTCGCGTGCGACGTCCGCAGGTCACGCACCCGGTGGGCGGAAGCTCTGGCTCCGCCCACCGGAGTCTCCAGCGGATGGTCGACCGGCACCAATCAGGCGGACGCCCATGATCCCCCGGACTTTCTTCCCACGTGCTCGGGGGCGCCTGGCAATCACCTTGATCCTGTTTCTGATGGCGTGTTCCATCGAGGATCCTTCGGGGACCTCGTGGGACACGTCGTTCTTTCTCACCAGTGCGCCCGAAACCCTGCGGGTGAGCCAGGCGGGTCGGAACGACTACGTGGACTTCACGGGTGACGACAGCCTGATCATTTTCCGACAGGAACTGGAAGACGTCCGCTTCGGCCTGGGTGATTCACTGTTCTGGTCGGGCACCCGGGGTGTCCGCGACGTCGGGGTGGACACACTGCGGCTGGGAGAGCTGGGCAGCGGTCTGCTGCACGTCTCGCTCGCGCATGCTTTCCCCGACCTGGTGCCCCTGATCGGCAGCACCACCCAGATCAGCCAGCGACTTCCTTTTCTGGTCGAACAGGACTTGCCGCCCTTCCTCGTCTACCAGTGGATCTCCTTTCTCCGTGGACAGGCCACCCTCAGCGCGCATCACGCCTGGCCCTTCACGCTGGAACCGCTTCAGGTCGAGATTCTCAATGCGGATGGCGGCTCGCTGTTCGTGGGAGACCTGCAACACCTCGGGGTGTTCACACCCGACGAGGAGCTGTCCCGCGAGATCGAGCTGGAAGGACTTGCCACCCAGACCTTGCGTGTGCGCATTGGGGGACGCAACCTGCCGATGACCGCGGCGGCGCCCATTCTCGACAACGAGCTTCAGCTGGAACTGGCCCAGCATGGCGGCGCGGCCGACAGCGCCCTGGCGCTGCTTCCGGTTCAGCGCTTCAGCCTGCATGACGAGGTGTTCACCGACAGCACCCTGTTGATCGACGAAGCCATCTGCCAGGATCAGCAGCTGGAACTGTGGGTCCAGAACGGCCTGAGCGTGCCCATGGAGCTGGAACTGAGTTTTCCCGAGATCCAGCAACTGGATCTTCAGGACACCCTGCGTCTGGCCAGCGGACTGCTGGAACCGGGCGAACTGCGCGTGATCCAGCTGAGCGACCAGCCCCTGCGGATCACACCCGATCCGCAGACCGCGCCCTATTCACTTCAGGTCCACGTCGAGGGAGTCACGCAGGAAGCGGGAAACGACTTTCAGCTTCTGCGCAGCCGCGACCGGGCCAGTCTGGACATCCGGCTGTCCCCCGCGCGGCTGGACTACTTCCGCGGCCAGTTCAGCGTGGCCCATCATGTCCCCGTGGAAAACTCGCGGCATCTGGTCGAAGAGTTTCCCAGCGAATTGCATGATCTGGTACTCAGAAATCTGGCCCTGCATCTGCAGATGGCCAATCCCTTGAGGTTGCGTGTCGAGATGGATCTTGACATGGGTGTGATCTCCTCGGCGGGCTATCCTGATTCCACCTTCCACCTTCAAGGTCTGGTGGATGCCAGCCGCGAGCAGGTGATCCTTCCCGGCATGGGATCCTTCGTGGAGCGCATTCCCCACGAACTCGTGTTCAATGGTGGCTTGTTCATTCCCGCGGGGGAATCGGTGGCGCTCAGGCAGGATTCCGAGATCCGGCTGACCCGTCTGGACGTGCCCGGGCGATTGCGCGTGGTGGATGCCAGCTGGCGCAGCGACGCGGAATTCAGTGAAGCCGATCTGGCCAGCGAGGTGGTCCGGGCCGATGTGCTGCTGGCCATCGAGAGCACGGTGCCTCTGGGCGGAAGTCTCAACACCTGGCTGGTCTCGGGTGAAGGTGTGCCCGGTGACACGACCGGCGCGATCCGGGCATTCGAGCCCGTGCGCCTTCAGGGTGCTGGCTGGAGCGGCGACAGCAGCCTGACCACACTCGAGACGATTCAGGTGCGTTTCAGCGAAGAAGCCCTGGATGTGCTGCGCGGCGGACACTGGGAGAATCAGGTGTTCATTCCCGACCCCCGCGCCGCCCAGGGTTGGTGGGGATGGTACGATTTTCACGCCGACAGCGGTCAGGATACCGTGTCCGTGAGACGTGTTCAGGAAATCCGGGTGCAGGCCCGGATCCAGGTCCAGGCCCGGTTGGGCGGCTCATGAACGTGATCCGGAATGGCCGTGCGATCCTGCTGGCCCTGTGCATCATGGGTTGGAAGGGCCTTGTGGCTGCGCCGGCCCTGCTCGACGGTGCCGATCGTGTGCTCCAGGAGGGTGCGGCCGGGCTAGCCTTCTCGCCCGTGCGGGCATTGGGGTCGGGCCAGGACAGCATTCTCACGGCCTGGGTGGGGCTTGGCATACACCTGGGAATCCGCAATGACGACCTGAGCATCGCGCGATACAATCGTTTCGCCGGCAAACGCCTGGACGTGGGCGACCGCCAGCGCCTGCTGGACCTGCTGGGCAATTCCATGGCCCTGCACGGCCGTGCCCGCATGGTCTCACTGGCCCTGCGCTGGCAGCCCGGTGAGGACTGGTGGGCCGTGGGGGGCAGTCACGAGCTGAGTCTGGCGGCACGGGCCGGAGCGGACACGCGCGTGTTGCGCACCCTGTTCTTCGGCAATGATCCCGCGGAAAGCATCGGGATCAGGGACGCAAATGTGCGCGCCTTGCTGCTCAATCGCTGGGCCCTGCATCTGGGCATGCGTGATCCACGAGGCGGACTGCCGGGCTGGACCGCGGGCGCCAGCCTCGGCTTGCAGCAGGGTGCGATGGCTCAAAGCACTCTTTTCCGGGCTGGGTTGGAGCCCCCTGTGGGCCAACTGGCGGGCCATTTCGAGCACCGGATGGAACTTGCCCAACGGGGCCGGGGCTGGTTCCTGGATCTGGCCGCGGGCTGGGATGGCCAGTGGCTCGAGCGTCCGCTGCACATGGACCTTGTGCTGCGCGGGCTGGTCAACCGGATGCGCTGGTCGGGTGTCCACGAGGAAGGGCTGCTGATGCATCTGGACTCGACGCCCATTTCCAGCCAGTTCCAGTTCAAGGATTTTGAGGATGCCCTGATCGACAGCAGCTGGACGCGCCACCGGCCCGGATTCTGGCAGAGCCTTCCCGCGACGCTGGAGTTGGGGCTGGACTGGCAACTGGACACCGACTGGCACCTGGCGACTCTGGGCTCCTTCACGCCCGCTGGAGGACCCGATCCGGGGCACCGGCGACTGTCCGTGCTGGGGCGCTACACGCCACCCCGTTTGCGCGGAGTCAGTACGGGCGTGGAGCTGTCCTCGGGCAGCGGGCGAGGCCCCGGGCTGGGCCTGGATGCCCGCTGGCACAGTACGGCGCTGCCGCGCCTGGGCGGATCACGCGCCGTGTTCGGGCTGGGCATCACGGAGTACGCGGGAGTATTTTCCTTCAGCAGGGGGTTGGCGATTGGCTGGAACGCAGGACTTGAATTCTGAGCTGATCCGGCTCGAGGGGCTGACACGTGTCTACGCCCAGGGAGGACTCTCGGTGACCGCACTGGCCGGGGTGAGCCTGGTGATCCAGCGCGGCGAGTACGTGGCGATCATGGGTCCCAGCGGCAGCGGAAAGTCCACCCTGATGAACCTGATCGGGCTGATGGACCGTCCCAGTGCGGGCAGTTATCGCCTCAACGGCATTGAAGTGGGAGCGCTGGGCAGCGATGAGGAACTGTCGCGCATCCGGGGCCGCGAGATCGGCTTCGTGTTCCAGAACTTCAACCTGCTGGCCCGCCAGACGGCCATCGAGAATGTGGAACTGCCCCTGGTCTATCAGGGCGTGTCCGCCCTCGAGCGCCGCGAACGGGCTCGCCGGGCGCTGGAACGGGTAGGTTTGAGCGACCGGGAAGACCACCGCCCCTCGGAACTTTCCGGTGGCCAGCGTCAGCGTGTGGCCGTCGCCCGCGCTCTGGTCACCGATCCCAGCCTGCTGCTGGCCGATGAACCCACCGGCAACCTGGACAGCCGCACGGGCGAGGACATCCTGGCCCTGTTCCGCGAGCTGCATGCCCAGGGAAATACCCTGATGGTGGTGACCCACGACCCGACCATCGCGTCCCGTGCCCAGCGGGTGATTCACCTGCTGGACGGGCATGTGGAGCGCGATGTTCTCAATCCTGCGACGGTGGACCAGAACTGAGCGCGGCCATCGCGCAGGTGGGAGCTTTTTCCCCTATATTTCCGGCTTTTCAATGCTGGAACGGCATCCACTGCAAGGACCCCGCATGACCCGACCGCCCGCCACCGTGGTGGTTGCCCTGGGAGGCAACGCCATTTCCGCCAGCAGCAAGGCGTCGATCCACGAGGAATTCGCCAACACGCGGGAATCCATCCGCAACCTGCGTCCCCTGCTGGATGCGGGCATCCGCCTGATCATCACCCACGGCAACGGACCCCAGGTGGGCAACCGGCTGTTCGCCACCGAACTGTCCTGGGGCAAGGTCCCCGCGATTCCGTTGGGCGTGCTGGTGGCCGACACCCAGGGCAGCATCGGCTACATGATCGAGCAATGCCTGCGCAACGACCTGATCCGTCGCGGGCATGCCGAGCGCCGGGTGGCCACGGTGGTGACCCAGGTTCTGGTCGATCAGCACGATCCGGCCCTGATCGAACCCACCAAATTCGTGGGTCAGGCCTGGAGCGTGGAGGAGGCGATGGCCCTGCGCGAGGAGCGCGGCTGGGTCCTGCGCGAAGACAAGTCCCGGGGCTGGCGCCGCGTGGTGGGCAGCCCCCAGCCGCTTGAAGTGGTCAACGCCCCCGAGATCCGTACCCTGCTGGACAGCGGCGCGATCGTGATCGCGGGCGGCGGCGGCGGCATTCCTTGCTACCGCGAAACGGATGGTTCGCTGGAAGGCGTGGACGCCGTGATCGACAAGGACCGGCTGAGCGCCCTGCTGGCCAACCAGGTGGGAGCGCCCGAGCTCTACATCCTGACGGGGGTCTCGCGCGTGGCGCTGAATTTCGGCACTCCCGACGTGGAGCTGCTGGACAGCCTGAGCGTCTCACGGGCACGCGAACTGCACGCCGCCGGTCATTTTCCCGCGGGCAGCATGGGGCCCAAGGTGGATGCGGCGATCCAGTTCATCGAAGGCGGCGGCAAGCGCTGCCTGATCACCGACTTCGCCGGGCTGGCCCAGGCCCTCGAGGGCGGAGGCGGCACCTGGATCACGGCCTGATCCCGCACGCCGCACGGAAATGAATCCTCTGGGATTTCAGATACGGAGGCGACGGACACGTCCTCAGGACGCGCCCGGTTCACATCATCAAACGAGGACCGCCCGATGAAGATTCATGAGTACCAGGGCAAGGAGATTCTCAAGCGATACGGGGTACCCGTGCCGCACAGCGTGCCGATCACCGGAACGGACGCACTGGACGCCGCAGTGGGCGCGGCCTGGGACACCCTCGCCGGCCCGGTGGCCGTGGTGAAGGCCCAGATCCACGCCGGAGGACGCGGCAAGGGTGGCGGCGTCAAGCTGGCCCGCTCACGCGAAGAGTGCATCAGCCTGGCCAGGCAGATCATGGGCATGCAGCTCGTGACCCACCAGACCGGGCCCGAGGGCAAGAAGGTGCAGCGTCTGCTGGTCGAGGCCGGTTGCAACATCGTGCACGAGTACTACGTGGGCATGGTGCTGGACCGTCAGACCTCCCGGGTGACCATGATGGCCTCCACCGAGGGCGGCATGGAAATCGAGAAGGTGGCCGAAGCCACTCCCGAGAAAATCTTCAAGGAGAGCATCAACCCGGCCACGGGATTCCAGGCTTTCCAGGCCCGGCGCCTGGCCTTCCGTCTGGGGCTTTCGGGCGATGCGCTCAAGAACGCGGTCAAGCTCTTCATGGCGCTGGCCAGAGCATATGAGGACACGGACGCCAGCCTCTTCGAGATCAACCCCATGGTCACCACGGCCGAAGGGCAGGTGCTGGCGCTGGATGCCAAGGTCAACTTCGACGACAACGCCCTCTTCCGTCACAAACCCTATGCGGAGCTGCGTGACCTGAGCGAAGAGGAGGCCAGCGAGATCGAGGCCAGCGAACACGGCCTGAACTACATCAAGCTCGACGGGACCGTGGGCTGCATGGTCAACGGTGCGGGCCTGGCCATGGGCACCATGGACATCATCAAGTACTGCGGCGGCGAGCCCGCGAACTTCCTGGACGTGGGCGGAGGCGCCAATGCCCAGACCGTGGAGGCGGGGTTCAACATCATCCTCTCCGATCCCAATGTGAAGGCCGTGCTGATCAACATCTTCGGCGGAATCGTGCGCTGCGACCGCGTGGCGGCCGGCGTGATCGAGGCCGTGCGCAAGCTGGGTCTCACCATTCCCGTGATCGTGCGCCTGGCAGGCACCAATCACGAGGAAGCGGCCCAGATGCTGCGTACCAGCGGCATTGCCCTGATCGTCGGTGACAACCTGCGCGACGCGGCCGAAAAGGCCGTGGCCGCCGCCAACGGCCGCTAAGGAGAACACACCATGGCCATTCTGCTGACCAAGAAGAATCGCGTGATCGTGCAGGGCTTCACCGGGGGTGAAGGCACCTTCCACGCGGGACAGATGATCGAATACGGCACCAACATCGTCGGTGGTGTCACACCGGGCAAGGGTGGCACACAGCACCTCGAACGCCCGGTCTTCGACTGCGTGAGTGACGCGGTCCAGGAACTGCAGGCCGACACCAGCATCATCTTCGTGCCGCCACCCTTCGCGGCCGATGCGATCCTGGAAGCCATCGAAGCCGGCATCAAGCTGATCGTGACCATCACCGAGGGCATTCCCACTCGTGACATGGTACCCGTGAAAGCCGCGCTGAACGCCAGTGGCGCCGTGATGATCGGCCCCAACTGCCCGGGTCTGATCACTCCCGGCCAGGCCAAGCTGGGCATCCTGCCCGGTTTCATCCACAGCCCGGGCCCCGTGGGCGTGATCAGCCGCAGCGGCACCCTGACCTACGAAGCCGTGGGCCAGCTGGGTGATGTGGGCATTGGCCAGAGCACGTGCGTGGGCATTGGTGGCGACCCGATCATCGGCAGCAACTTCACCGACATCCTGCGCCATTTCAAGAACGATGCGGACACCAAGGGCATCGTGATGATCGGCGAAATCGGCGGCAGCGCCGAAGAGGAAGCTGCCCAGTACATCGCCGACCAGATCAAGGTGCCCGTGGTGGGCTTCATCGCCGGGCAGACCGCTCCTCCCGGACGCCGCATGGGTCACGCCGGGGCGATCATCGCCGGTGGCAAGGGCACCGCGAAGGAGAAGATGGGCGCGCTCAAGGAAGCCGGTGTGCATGTGGCCGCATCGCCGGCCGACATCGGGCGGATGATGAAAGAGGTCCTGGGGCTCTAGGATCCGCGGACGGACAACACAGCAATCGACACGACCGCTCCGGCGGTCGTGTCCACGACAGGAGATACGCATGGAACGCACGTTGATGATCATCAAGCCGGACGCAGTGAAAGGCCGGCATATCGGACACATCGTCTCCTTCCTCGAGAAGGAGAATTTCAATCTGCTGGGACTGCGCATGGTGCAGCTGAGCACGGCCCAGGCCCAGGACTTCTACGCCGTTCACAAGGAACGCCCGTTCTACAACGATCTGGTGTCCTACATGACTTCCGGCAAGGTCGTCGTGATCGCCCTGGAAGGTGAGAACGCCGTGGCCCGCATGCGTGCCATCATTGGTGCCACCAACCCCAAGGACGCCGCCGAGGGAACCATCCGCAAGCTCTATGCCGAGAGCATCGAGGCCAATGCGGTGCACGGCAGCGACAGCGCCGAAAACGGTCTGGTGGAGACCTCATTCTACTTCGCCACCAGCGAGATGAACGCCCTGCGCTAGTTTCCCGGATCACACGTCGCGTGTGACCTCATCCTGATCGATGCATGTCGCCCCGGGGCCGGACGTCTGACCGGCCCCGGGTCTTTTCCATCATCATCCCCACGGACCCCACGATGAGCGCCGCCACCCGCAGCCCAGCCGAACTGATTCGCCTGACCCTGCGCATCCAGATGATGGCCGCCCTGTTCCAGGGCAGCGTGCTCGCCAGCCAGCAGCTGGTGTCCACCGTGGCCCGCAAGAGTCTGGAAGCCAGCGACTTCCAGGTGATGCTGATCACCATGGTGCTGCCACTGTGCTTCACCTTCTCGATCTGGTGGGGTGGCATGCTGCGCCGTGTGCGCAACTGGCGGATCCTCTTTCCGCTGCTGGGGGTCTTCGGTGCCCTGCCGATGGCCCTGATGAGTCTCTCGACCAGCATCACGGTGCTGCTGTTCCTGCTGACCGTGTTCTTCACGGGCCAGTCACTGTACATCCCCCTGAAGAACCGCATCGTGCAGAGCAACTACCCGCCCGGACGTCGCGGAAGGTTGTTCAGCCTGGTCTCGATGGTCCAGGCCGGTGTCGTGCTCACGGTCAGCTGGGTGCTGGGACACTGGATGGATGCCGGCCCCGACAACTGGCGCTGGCTCTTCGTGGTGATCGCGGTGTCCGGTCTGATCGACCGCTGCCTCAACGGAATGATCCCCATCGGCGGCGAAGCTCGCCTCGAGGCGCAGCGCTGGGGGCGTCCGGACACGGAAGAAACTCCCGCTGCCTTTCGCTTCTCCCTGCTGGGGCCACTGCGTGATGCGGTGACCGAGCTCAAGGGCAACCGCCCCTTCCTGCACTGGGAGCTGCACTTCATGCTCTACGGGCTCAGTTTCTTCATGATCCTGGCCGTGCTGCCCGGTTTTCTGGTGCAGGGCATGGGTCTGAGTTACGCCACCATTGCCGTGGGACAGATTTCGCTGGCCCGTCTGGGCAACATGGTCAGTACCAATCTCTTCGGCCGGCTGCATGACCGCACCAATCCGGCCACCTATTGCGGTGGTGTGTTCCTGCTGCTGGCCGGTTACCCCACGGTGCTGCTGATGTGTTCGCTGCTGCTGGGGACCTCGTCCGCGCTGATCTGGTTGCTCTATCTGGGCTTTCTGATCAATGGTGTGGCCATGAGCGGGGTCAACATGGCCTGGACCATGTCCGCCATGACGTTCGCCCGGGGCAATGACGCGGCCCGCTACCAGAGCATCCATGTGAGTCTCACGGGCATCCGCGGCCTGCTGGGACCACTGCTGGGCTGGGCCACAACCGTGCTCTTCGGCTGGAGCACGGCCTTTTCGCTGGCCATCCTCCTTCTGCTGATCGCGTCCTGGTTGATGTTCCGCCAGGGCCGCGGCCTGCGCGCCAACCCGGGCCTGCTGCAACCCGAACAGACACTCGTGGCGCTCACCCCATCGCCCTGACCCTGTGACTTCCACTCTGCCGCGACCGATCTGCCCATGCACCACATGATCGGCAGGTCGTGGAGTCATGGGTGACGGTTGATGGGACCGTCGAGCTGAGGGTCGACTCGACCGCCGGGTTGAGTGCCGCGCTGTCAGACGAGATGGCGGACGAGGTGGTGGACGAGATGGTGGACGAGATGGTGGACGAGATGGCGGACGAGATGGTGGACGAGATGGTGGACGAGATGGTGGACGAGATGGTGGACGAGATGGTGGACGAGATGGTGGACGAGATGGCGGACGAGATGGTGGACGAGATGGTGGACGAGATGGTGGACGAGATGGTGGACGAGGTGGTGGACGAGATGGTGGACGAGATGGTGGACGAGGTGGTGGACGAGATGGTGGACGAGATGGTGGACGAGATGGTGGACGAGATGGTGGACGCAGTGACGGACATGTTGGCGGTCGAGTCAACGGTCGATTCGACCGTCGGGATGCGGACCCCCGCAGTCATCATCCGGACCGTCACCATGACCGTCCCCCCACCCCTCGAATCGACCGTCCCTCCAACCGCCACCCCTTGCGCGCCGCTTCCTCATGGAATCCGTCAGCAGCTTTCGGGCTTCGGGGACTGAGGATCACTCTCTTTATATTGCGCGCGTTCATCGCGGTCGGAGTTCACCTGGCCGGATCGGATTGCCGCATTCCAACCAGGAGAGCCGATGACAGCCCAGACCCTCCCCGAGTGCTTCCTGCATACCACCAGCACCTTTCCCGACCGTCCGGCCTACGCGACGCAGGTGAAAGGCAGCTACCAGTTCCTCAGCTGGAAGGAAACCCGGGAACGGGTCTTCACCATCGCGGCGGGGTTGCTCGAGCTGGGCCTCAAACCGGGCGACCGGCTGGGAATTCTTGCTCCCAACCGTCTGGAGTGGATGCTGGCCGACATGGGAGCCCTGCTGGTGGGCATCGTGGTGGTGCCCGTCTATCCCAGTCTGCCGGCCGGGCAGGTGGGCGGCATCATGGCCGATTGTCGGGCCAATGCGGTGGTGGTGTCCGACAAGGAACAGCTCGAGAAGATCGCGGCCCTGCGCGGACGACTGGTCGAGCTGCAGCATGTGATCCGCATGCCGGACTGTCCGGAAATGGATGCCGGTCCGGGGCTGAAAGGCTGGGATCTGCTGGTATCTCTGGGGGACCAGCGCCGGGGACGCCTGCCCGAGGAAATCGAGCAACTGGCGCGTGGACATCGGTCGGACGAGGTCTTCACGTTCATCTACACCTCGGGCACCACGGGCGACCAGAAGGGTGTGATGCTGACGCACCGCAACATCCTGCACAACGTGGCCGGTGCCTGCGAGAACTTTCCCGTGTGCGAGACGGACAGTTTCCTGTCCTTCCTGCCGCTGTCACACGTCTTCGAACGCATGGCGGGCTACTACTTTCCCATGTGCGTGGGCGCACTGGTTCTGTATGCGCGCGACATGAGCACCGTGGGCGAGGACCTGACGCGGGCCCGGCCCACCGTGATGATCAGTGTGCCAAGGCTGTTCGAGAAGATCCACGCGCGCATCATGGACAACGTGGACACGGGACCCAAGGTCAAGCAGAAACTCTTCGCCTGGGCCCTGACGGTTGGAGCACGCCTTGCCGACCTGGCACAACAGGGGAAGAAGCCCCGGGGGCTGCTGGCCCTGCAGGTGGCCATCGCCGACCGACTGGTTTTTTCGCGCATCCGCCAGAAGACCGGAGGTCGGCTGCGCTTCATGGTGTCCGGCGGTGCTCCTCTGGCGCGATTCCTCGGGGATTTCTTCCTGGGAGCAGGCATGCGCATCGTCGAAGGATACGGTCTTACCGAGTCCAGCCCGGTGATCACGGCCAACACTCTTGTGTCCTTCCGCTTCGGCACGGTCGGGCATCCCTTCCCGGGCGTGGAGGTCAAGATCGCCCCCGACGGCGAAATCCTGGCGCGCGGACCCAACATCATGGCGGGTTACTACAACAATCCCGATGCGACCCGCGAAGCCATCGTGGACGGCTGGTTGCATACCGGGGACATCGGCCATTTCGATCCGCAGGGATTCCTGCGCATCACGGACCGCAAGAAGAACCTGATCGTCACCTCCGGTGGCAAGAACGTGGCACCGCAGCCCATCGAGAAGCTGCTCTGCCGCAGTCCCCTGATCGAGCAGTGCATGCTCATCGGCGACCGGCGCAATTTCATCAGCGCGCTGATCGTGCCCAATTTCGAGCGCTTGCAGGCGATGATGGGGGGCCCCGCCCGGTCACTGAGCACCGAGGAGATCGCCGAGCATCCCGATGTATACAAACGTATCGAGGACGAGATCCGGAACCTCAGCGGCGAGTTGGCACGCCACGAGCAGGTGCGACGGTTCGTGCTGCTGGGCAACGAGTTCAGCATCGACGCCGGCGAGCTGACCCCCAAGCTGGAGGTCAAACGCCATTTCGTGGTGGGCAAGTATCACGACCTGATCGAACAGATGTACACGGTTGAGGCCTGAAGCGGGCCCCGAGTCAAGGAAGTCGAGCGTGAGCAGTTACAAGGACGCGGGCGTGGACATCGCCGCTGGTGAACGCCTGGTCAAGGGAATCGGCGAGCTGGTGAAGGGCACGGCCACCGCCGGCAGCATCGGCAGCATTGGAGCCTTCGGCGGATTCTTCCGTCCCGACTTCCGTGCCATGAAGGATCCCGTGCTGGTCTCCAGCGTGGATGGCGTGGGCACCAAGCTGATGGTGGCCTTCGCCAGTGGCGTGCATCACACGGTGGGCCAGTGCCTGGTGAACCACTGCGTGAACGACATCCTGGCCTGCGGAGCCCGGCCGCTGTTCTTCCTGGACTACTTCGCCACCGGCAAGCTGGACACCGAGGTGGCCCACGAGGTGATCCGCGGTTTCACCATCGCCTGCAAGGAGAACGGCTGCGCCCTCGTGGGCGGCGAGACCGCCGAGATGCCCGGGATGTACCGCCCCGGTGAGTACGATCTGGCCGGCACCATCGTGGGCATGGTCGAACGGGAGAACATTCTCGATGGCAGCCGGGTGCGCGCCGGCGATGTGCTGCTGGCACTGCCGAGCACGGGCCTGCACACCAACGGCTACAGCCTGGCCCGGCGGTCCCTCTTCGAGCTGGGAAAACTGGGCCTGGAGCACAGGCTGGAAGATGGACGCAGCCTGGGCGAAGCCCTGCTGGCCGTGCACCGCAGTTACCTGCACCCGGTCTCGGCCCTGCTGGACGCACTGCCCGTGCACGCGCTCAGTCACATCACGGGCGGCGGCATTCTGGGCAACACCCGCCGCGTGGTGCCCGACGGTCTGCACATCGAGCTGGAGCAGGGGGCCTGGCAGGTTCCCGAGCTGTTCCGGCTGATCCAGACCTGCGGTTCCGTGAGCGACGACGACATGCTGGAAGCATTCAACCTGGGCATCGGCATGGTCATCCTGCTGGATGAGGCCGACACGCCCGCCGCCGAAGCCCTGCTGCGCGAGCGGGGCGAATCGCCGGTGCGCATCGGGCGCATCCGCGGCTGATATCCTGAGCTGCCCGACAGGGCGACTTGCCAGACACACCGTATCCAGGAGACGACATCCGTCATGATTCCCTCGTCCAGAATTCGCCGGGACTTCCTCGATTTCTTCGCGTCCCAGGGCCACACCGTGGTTCCCAGTTCCTCGATCGTGCCCCACGAGGACCCGACCCTGCTCTTCGCCAACGCGGGCATGAACCAGTTCAAGGATGTGTTCCTGGGTGACGGCACCCGCGACTATGTGCGGGCCGCCAGCACCCAGAAGTGCCTGCGTGTCTCGGGCAAGCACAATGATCTGGAAGTGGTCGGCCGTGATACCTACCACCACACCTTCTTCGAGATGCTGGGCAACTGGTCCTTTGGCGACTACTACAAGAAGGAAGCCATCGTCTGGGCCTGGGAGCTGCTCACCGGGGTCTGGAAGCTGCCGCCCGACAAGCTCTATGTCACGGTCTTCGGTGGCGAAGCGGGCGTGCCCTTCGATGAGGAAGCATACGGGATCTGGAGCCGCGAGACCGACATCCCCAAGGACCACATCCTGCGCTTCGGGGCCAAGGACAATTTCTGGGAGATGGGCGACACGGGGCCCTGCGGACCCTGCACCGAGATCCACATCGACCGTGGCGAGAGCTACGGCAAGCTGGACCCGAAGACCTGTTTCGTGAACACCGACAGCGACCGCTTCATCGAACTCTGGAACCTGGTCTTCATCCAGTACAACCGTGACTCCTCGGGCACCCTCAAGGAACTCCCGTCGCGCCATGTGGACACGGGCGCCGGCTTCGAGCGGCTCTGCGCGGTGCTGCAGCAGAAGTCCAGCAACTACGACACCGATGTGTTCCAACCCCTGATCACGCGCATCGCCCAGCTTTCGGGCGTGGCCTACAGCGAGCGGGAAGGCACGCCCCACCGGGTGATTGCCGATCACATCCGCGCCCTCTCCTGTGCCATCGCCGATGGCGCGCTGCCGTCCAACGAGGGCCGCGGCTATGTGCTGCGCCGCCTGCTGCGCCGCGCCGCGCGCTTCGGCCGTGAACTGGGCTTCCGCGAACCTTTCATGGGCGAACTGGCCCCCGTGCTGGCCGAGACCATGGGCGAGGTCTTCCCCGAGCTGCGCCAGCGTCTGGATCACGTGCGCAACGTGCTCGGTGGCGAGGAGCGCAGTTTCGACCGCACCCTGGACCAGGGCCTGAAGCGCTTCCACGACCTGCGCAAGTCCCTGGCCGGCACGGTGCTGCCCGGGGTGGAGGCCTTCAGGCTGTACGACACCTACGGCTTTCCGCTGGATCTGACCGAGCAGCTGGCCTCGGAGCACGGGCTGAGCGTCGACCGCGAGGCCTACGAGCAGGAAATGTCCGGCCAGCGCAGCAAGAGCCGCGACGCCCGACGCGGAGAGGACGAGGGGCAGAACCGCCCCTGGCACGAGGTCAAGGCCGGCACGTCTTCCTTCGTGGGCTACGACAGCCTGGACAGCGTGACCGATATCCTGCGCTGGCGTCCGGGACTGGAAAGCGACGAGATCGAGCTGGTGCTGGCCCAGAGCCCCTTCTACGCCGAATCGGGCGGGCAGGTGGGCGACCGCGGGGTGATTGCCGGCGAGAGCTGGACCGTGCGCGTGCGTGACACACGCATCCTCGATGGCCAGCGTGTGCAGCTGGGCAAGCTGGATGGTGTGCTGGACCCGGGCGCGATGGTCAGCGCCACCGTGGATGCCGAGGCCCGCCGTGCCACCGAACGCAACCACACGGCCACGCACCTGCTTCAGGCCGCCCTGCGTCAGGTGCTGGGCGACCATGTGCATCAGGAAGGCTCGCTCGTCGAGCCCGAACGCCTGCGCTTCGACTTCAGCCACAGCGGCCCGCTGAGCCCCGAGGAACTGTCGGCTGTCGAAGAAATCGTCTGCGCGCGCGCCATGGACAACATCCGCGTGCACACCTTCCAGAGCAGTTATCAGAAAGCCATCGAGGACGGGGTGACCGCGCTCTTCGGCGAAAAATACGGCGACACGGTGCGCGTGGTGCAGGTGCCCGGCTTCAGTTCCGAACTGTGCGGCGGCACCCACCTGGCCAGCACGGGCCAGCTGGGCAGTTTCCTGATCACCAGCGAGAGCGGAGTGGCGGCCGGTGTGCGCCGCATCGAAGCGGTCACGGGCACGGGCGCCCTGGCCCAGGCAGCCCGTCAGCGTGAGCAGCTCAACGCGGTGGAGGCGCTGCTGGGCAGTGCCGGATCGGACCGGATCGAAAAGTTGCGTCGCACGCTGGAAGACAAGCGCCGGCTCGAGAAGGAGCTGGAACACCTCAAGGCCGAGCTGATGAGTCGCACGGCCAGCGAGGCGCTGGCCGACGCCGAGATCGTGTCCGGAGTGCGGATCCACGTGCAGGAACTGGCCGATGCGGGCATCGACGATCTCAAATCGCTGTGCGACCGGCTGCGCGAGTCCGGTGAAGAGATGGTGGCGCTGGTGGTTTCGTCCCTGGCCGACAAGGTGACCATGGCCACCTTCGTGAGCGATGCGGTGATCAGTCGCCATGCGCTCAAGGCCGGTGAGCTGGTGGCAGCCATCGCCCCGCTGGTGGGCGGCAAGGGCGGTGGGCGACCGCAGCTGGCCACCGCCGGAGGCAAGGACCCCGCAGGTCTGCCCGCGGCCATCGAGAAGTTCCGGCACCTGGTGCGCGAGAAACTGGGTGCCGCATGAAAATCTGCCGTTACACACGCGCCGACGGCAGCCCCGGATTCGGCAGGCTGGAAGGCGACTGGATTCTCGAACTGGACGAAGGTCAGGAAACAGGTGACACACCGGCTCTGGCCGATGTGCGCCTGCTGCCCCCCGTGTCGCGAGGGCGTGTGTTCGGCATTGGCAGGAACTACAGCGAGCACATACGGGAACTGAATCCGGGCTGGAGCCAGGAAAGCCCGCTGGTCTTCATGAAACCCGATACGGCCCTCTGCGGACACGGCCACCCGATTCTCCTGCCCATGGGGGTGGGGCGTGTGGATTATGAAGGCGAGCTGGCGGCCGTGGTGGGTCAGCCCATGCGACGGGTGTCGGCCTCTGAAGCCCTCGACGGACTGCTGGGACTGTGCATCGCCAATGACGTCAGCGCGCGCGAGCTGCAACGCAGCGACGGCCAATGGACGCGCGCCAAGGGCTTTGACACCTTCTGTCCTCTGGGCCCCTGGATCGAAACGGAACTGGATCCGTCCGATCTGGGTATTCGCACCTGGCTCAACGGGCAACTGGTCCAGGAAGGGCGCACCTCCCAGATGATGCGCTCGCTGCCCGATCTGATCGCCTTTCTGTCCAGCTTCTGCCTGCTGCTGCCCGGGGATGTGATCCTCACCGGCACTCCCGCAGGCGTGGGGGCCCTGGCCCCCGGGGACCGGGTCCGCGTGGAAGTTGAGGGCATCGGCAGCCTGGAGAACCCTGTGGAGAGCGAGCATGCAGATTGACCTGGGGCCGGTGGAAAGCCGGCTGCACGAAGCGGCCGCCAAGGGCCGCAAACAATTCATGGTGCTGGTTGATCCCGATCGGCTCGATCCCGCCACCCTGCCCGCCCTGGCCCGCGAAGCGGTCGAGGCGGGCGTCGATGGTTTTCTGGCGGGCACCAGCCTGCTGTTGGGCGAAGGATTCGGCGGAGTCGTTGCCCGGCTGCGCAAGGAGAGTGGGCTCCCGGTGGTGTTGTTCCCGGGGGATACGGGGCAGGTGGTGCCCGAAGCCAGTGCGATCCTCTTTCTCAGCCTGATTTCGGGCCGCAATCCCCAGTTCCTGATCGGGGAGCAGGTCAAGGGCGCTCCCCAGGTGATGCGTGCCGGACTGGAATGCCTGCCCACGGCCTATGTGCTTGTGGAATCCGGACTGGTCACCTCGGCCCAGTTCATGAGCGCCAGCCAGCCCTTGCCGCGGCACAAGCCCGAGATCGCGGTGGCCCACGCCATGGCCGCCCGCTGCCTGGGGCTGCGCCAACTCTATCTGGAAGCCGGCAGCGGAGCTCCCTCCCGGGTGCCCGACGAGATGGTGCGTGCCGTCAAGGACGTCTTTCCCTGGCCCGTGATCGTGGGCGGTGGCTTGCGAGTACCCGAAGACGGGGCCCGGGTGGCCCGTGCGGGCGCCGATGTGGTGGTGGTGGGCACCGCCGTGGAGAACGGCAGCATCCGGGGCGGGCGGCTGAAGGAATTCGTCAGCGCCGTGCACGGGGAGTCACGCCATGCGTGAGCGCATTGCCGCCGAGCTGCTGCTCAGCGCCAGCCTGAAACAGCGATTGGCCGCGGAGCAGAGCGAACTCATCGCGGAAATGGCCCTGGCTCTCACGGCCTGCCTGCGTGAGGGTGGCACCCTGCTGCTGGCCGGCAATGGCGGCAGCGCCGGAGATTGCCAGCATCTGGCCACGGAGTTCGTGGTACGGCTGACCTCGGCGCGCGAACGCCGCGCCCTGCCCGCGCTCGCGCTCACCACCGACAGTTCGCTGCTTACCGCCTGCGCCAATGATTACGGTTTCGAGCAGATCTTCTCCCGTCAGGTGCAGGCGCACGGCAAACCCGGCGACCTGCTCTGGCTCTTCAGCACCAGTGGCAACTCCAGCAACCTGGTGCGGGCCGCCGAGAGCGCACGGGAACGCGGCCTGGGCGTGGTCGGCCTGCTGGGCGGCACGGGCGGAGCGCTGAAGGCCCACTGTGACCTGGCGCTGGTGGTGCCCGAAAGCAACCCGGGGCGGGTCCAGGAGTGTCACATCACCGTGGGGCACATTCTGGTGGCGCGCATTGAAGAGGAACTCTTCGGCCTGTGATATTCCTCAACAGCGTCCTGCTGGGCCTGCTGGCCGCCGCGGGCATTCCCTTGCTGATCCACCTGCTCAATCCGCGCCAGCGCCGCCTGCAGCCGCTGGCGACCCTGCGTTTCCTGCATGCCATCCAGAGCACGCGCCTGCGGCGTCTGAGCGTGAAACGCTGGCTGCTGCTGCTCCTGCGTACCCTGATCGTGATTCTGCTGGTACTGGCCTTCGCCCGTCCGGCACTCAAGCAGGGGCTGATTCCCGGCGCAGCACGCGAGGCCGTGCACGCGGTGCTGCTCTTCGACAACAGCCTGAGCACACGCGGAGGAGACGGGCGCAACACGGCCTTCGAGAATCAGCTGAAGGATCTGGAGGCCTTGCTGGCAGCCGGTTCCGCGGACGACCGCTACTCGCTGCTGCTGCTGGCGGGCCCCGCTCACTGGCTGACACCGCTCCCCGTCGACCGTGATGCACTGCGCTCGCAATTGCGAGGAATCACACCGGCCTTCAGTGGCGACGAGCTGCGGCCCGCGCTGGAACTGGCGGTTGCCCGACTGGCTCAGGGCGGTGCGCTGCGCGAACTGCACCTCTTCAGCGATGGCCGTGTCAAGCTGGCGGGCGACAGCCTGGGCCTGGAGCTGCCCGGTCCCTTGAGCCTCTGGTGGCACCATTCCGCCAGCCCCGAGAGTGACCGACCTCTGCCCCGTACCACACAGGTGAACACGCTGATCCTCAAGGAAGGCGTCCCCGTGGAGCTGGAGTGCGCGCTGATTCTGCCCGCCTCCGATCCGGGAGGCGGAGTGACGCTCAGCATGGGCGACACGCCTGTGGCCTTCAGGGAACGGGAGCCGGGCGAGAATCCAGTCCTGCTGAGATTCAGTGCTCCCGGGCCCGGAGAACACCGGATGAGTCTGCAGGTGGGCGGTCCCGAGCTGGGCGAACTGGGGCTGGCCCGTGCGGTACTTGAGATTCCCAGCCAGATCCGTGTGCTGCTGGTTTCCACACCGGGGCCCACCAGCAATGCCCTGGCGGCCGCCCTGCGACCGGGTGAGGCCTACGGTCGCGCGATCGCCCTGGACCGGGTGGCGCCTTTGTCGCTTGAGTACACGAACCTGGCCGATTGTGATCTGCTGGTCGTGAGCGGTCCCGACAAGCTGACGCCCGCCGGACATCATGCGCTGGAACAGGCCGTGCGGTCGGGCAAGGGGCTGGTGATCCTGCCCGATCCGGGCGAACCGGACCTGCAGGCATTCAGCCGACTGTCCCAGGACCTGGGCCTGCCTGCGGTGGCTGGTGTCAAGGGACCGGGCAACTGGCGCATGGGGAGTCCCGACCTGGCACATCCCCTGTTTCACGGGTTGCTGGAACCGGGGCGCGAGCCGCGCTCCCCATCCTTCCTGCGAGTGCTGCAGCTGGCCGGCCCGGACTCGGCACGCACCGTGATTCCTCTGGCCGATGGCAGTCCCCTGCTGCTGGAACGACGTCTGGGGGAAGGGCGCGTGCTGCTCTTCACCAGTTCCCCCGCTGAAGGCTGGTCCGACCTGGCGCACAGTGGACTCTTCGCGCCCCTGATGAACCGGATCTGCTTCTACCTGACGCGCGAATCGGGAGCCGCTGGCGGAAGTCTGGTCTGCGGCGCGTCGCACGCGCTGGGCAGTCATGCCTGGCCGGCGGGCGAGCTGCGGCTGGACGGTCCCGATGGAACCCGCCTGCTGGAGTCCATGGGGCGGGGCGGGCCACTGTTGCCGCCGCTGGCCGTTCCGGGGTTCTACAGCCTGATCCACGACGGCGATACACTGCGGACCCTGGCTCTGACCCCTGACTTCGGGGATCTGGCTCGCGCAGAACTGGGGGCCGAGGAACTGGACCGCTGGTCGGGCCGGAGCTGGAATCCGGCTCCCACCGATCCTGCCCGCTTCGGAGATGAGCGGCGCGGGCGTGAAATCTGGCGATCCTTGCTGGTCGCCGCTCTGGTTCTGCTGGGGCTTGAAATGTGGTTGGCCCGGGGGCGGGGAGCCGAGGACAAAGGCGAGACACAATGAATCAGAGCTTCGAATCCCTCGGTCGGTCCAGTGAGGTCCGCCGCCAACGCGCCGTGGCCGTGGCCCTGCAGCAGCAGGGTGATGAACGGGAAACCGTCTGCGAGCATCTGGACGAGCTGGTGCAGCTGGCGGACACGGCCGGTGCCGACGTGCTGGATCAGGTCATCCAGAACCGCGCCCGACCCGACACGGCCACCTGGATCGGCAAGGGCAAGGTGGCGCAGCTGCACGCCCTTGTGGACGAACTGACGCTGGATCTGGTGCTGATCGACGACGATCTCTCGCCACGCCAGGCGGCCAATCTCGAACGGGAACTCAAGGTTCCGGTGATCGACCGCAGCGGCCTGATCCTGGACATCTTCGCGGCACGCGCCCGCTCGCGTGAGTCGCGCACTCAGGTGGAACTGGCCCAGCTGAAGTACCTGCTGCCCCGCCTGTCCGGGGCCTGGAGCCATCTTGAGCGCCAGCGTGGCGGCATTGGCATGCGCGGCCCCGGTGAGACCCAGCTCGAGACGGACCGCCGTCTGGTACGCACCCGGATCAAGCAGCTGGAAGAGGAGCTGGACGTGATCCAGCGCCAGCGTGAAACCCGCCGCCAGGGCCGCGACAGCCTGTTCCGTGTCTCGCTCGTGGGCTATACCAACGCGGGCAAATCCACACTGCTGAACCGGCTCACGGGTTCCGAAGTGTTCGTGGAAGACCGGCTCTTCGCCACCCTGGATACCACCGTGCGCCGTCTGGAACTGGCCGATGGCGCGGGCTGTCTGCTCTCGGACACGGTCGGATTCATCCGCAAGCTGCCGCATCACCTGGTGGCCTCTTTCCGGTCCACGCTCGAGGAAGCCGCCGAGGCGGATCTGCTGCTCCACGTGGTGGACCTGTCCCATCCGGCCTGGAACCAGCGCATCACGCGGGTCAAGGAAGTACTGGAAGACCTGGGAGCCGGGGATACCCCCGTGTTGTACCTCTTCAACAAGATCGACCGTGTGCTGGATCCGGGTGAACTGAGCCTTGCGGGACGCCTGCATACGCCCTCCCTGCTGGTGAGTGCCACCCGCGAGATCCGCCTGGATGAACTGGTGGCCGACCTGGGCCTGCGCGAGAACGAGCGCTGGGCCCGCTTCCGCTGCACGGTTCCCTGGACCCATGGCAAGCTGCTGGGCGAGCTGAGGCGTCAGTGTCACCTGCTTGACGAAGGCTCCAGCGAGCACGGTTTCGAGTATCTGCTGCGCGTGGAGCATACCCACCGGGATTCCTTCGTGCGGGAATTCGCCGACCGCGGTTGCATCCTGGTACCTGCCTGAAAGACCCCCGGACACAGGTTTCGAACAGCGCCCGGTGCCCAGCACCGGGCGCTGTATCTCCGGGTCGGATCCGACCGATTCCCGGCCGCCATTCTCACGTCGCGTCGTGGAGCGTTCACACGCACGGACGGTCTCCCTGACTGGGTCCTCATTCGACACGGATCGGGTTCACCGCCCCGGGCGTCAGCCATTCGGGCACAGCTGCCGCACGCGGTGTCCGGCCGTGGCCGGACGGTTCAAGGCAGCCCGGGGTGTCTCTCCTGCTGCAACGTGCCGCACCAGCTTTGACCGGGGGAGACACGTGCATCCGTGGAACGGGCATGGGGGGGCGACCTGCTTGCGGATACGGCCCCGGGTCAGGTGTACGCCCCTGCCGGGGCAGGCTCGAGGAAGGGCGGGAAGCCGTCAACCCGGGGGATTCCGGCTTTGAACACAGAGGCATCCCGGGGACCATCCAGTGGAGCGTGACGTCCGACCATGGCGAGTGGGGTATCACCCCGGCTTCTCGACGCGCGACAGTACGCCAGCATCCGGGTGTGCGCTGCCATCGCGCCTTGATCCGCGCCTCTGGCACGCGCAGCGATTCAGCCCCGATTCAGCTTTGCAATCGGGCCCATACACGGGATTTTCGCCTCTCACGCTCCCGACCGGACCCAGTGTTTGCGGCAGGTGTCACTACGTGACCGACCGCTTCCGGTCACCCGGCCGGGGCAGATCACCGGGCTCACCAGGACGGTTGCGGAAGGCCATACCGTCGCCCCGCGGTCGCGTGGATACCTTCCCCGGGCATGGGCACACATGGCCCCGGACACAATCCCGGGCCTCCGTGGATCGGCCCCCACCGAACGGATTGTGCACGCCGCCGGGAACCGTGTACCCCGGAACCCGTCCGCCTCGAGCTGAGAGCACCGGACGAGGTGATTTTGTCGTTTTCAGCTTTGAATCCGGGCGAAAATGCGGGTTCCCCGCGCGGATCTTCCGGATTTGAGGGGGTGTTCCAGGGCCTTCCCGCGGAGGCTCCGACCCGGATCAACAGGGGGTGACCCTCGATTTCCGGGGCTTGAAAAGGGGAGATTCGTGGTGCTCTCGCCGGGATGCCCCGAAGGTAGACCGGCCCATAGCAGGTTCCATTCGCGGGCTCCCCCATCGCTGAGCCGGTGGACCGTGAGCGTGCATTCGCCCCGGGGAAGGGCGATGTGTCCCTCCTTGCACCCCCCCCCGGTTCCGCGGGGGGGCAGGCGGAAAATCCGGGGGGCGTAGACGCCCCGGATCCACTGTCCGCGCCCCGTATACCCCTTTCCGGCCCTCCGTTTTTTCCTGGAGCACTCGCCCGGAAGCGGTACGGAATGCCGGATCTTGAACAGAATAGCTTTGTGATCGACCGGACCCCCGAGCACTCCGGGGAGCTGGCTCACGAACGGAGCCGGGGAAGGGATAACCGGGTGAGCCGTGCGGATGTGGATTCGGGGGGTGGAGTTAAAGTCGTCGTACGGTGTGACGATAATGAAAATTATCCTTGACAAGCCAGAATTACACTTCTAGCTTTGTCGGGACACACCGATCCTGCCCGCTTCGGAGATGAGCGGCGCGGGCGTGAAATCTGGCGATCCTTGCTGGTCGCCGCTCTGGTTCTGCTGGGGCTTGAAATGTGGTTGGCCCGGGGGCGGGGAGCCGAGGACAAAGGCGAGACACAATGAATCAGAGCTTCGAATCCCTCGGTCGGTCCAGTGAGGTCCGCCGCCAACGCGCCGTGGCCGTGGCCCTGCAGCAGCAGGGTGATGAACGGGAAACCGTCTGCGAGCATCTGGACGAGCTGGTGCAGCTGGCGGACACGGCCGGTGCCGACGTGCTGGATCAGGTCATCCAGAACCGCGCCCGACCCGACACGGCCACCTGGATCGGCAAGGGCAAGGTGGCGCAGCTGCACGCCCTTGTGGACGAACTGACGCTGGATCTGGTGCTGATCGACGACGATCTCTCGCCACGCCAGGCGGCCAATCTCGAACGGGAACTCAAGGTTCCGGTGATCGACCGCAGCGGCCTGATCCTGGACATCTTCGCGGCACGCGCCCGCTCGCGTGAGTCGCGCACTCAGGTGGAACTGGCCCAGCTGAAGTACCTGCTGCCCCGCCTGTCCGGGGCCTGGAGCCATCTTGAGCGCCAGCGTGGCGGCATTGGCATGCGCGGCCCCGGTGAGACCCAGCTCGAGACGGACCGCCGTCTGGTACGCACCCGGATCAAGCAGCTGGAAGAGGAGCTGGACGTGATCCAGCGCCAGCGTGAAACCCGCCGCCAGGGCCGCGACAGCCTGTTCCGTGTCTCGCTCGTGGGCTATACCAACGCGGGCAAATCCACACTGCTGAACCGGCTCACGGGTTCCGAAGTGTTCGTGGAAGACCGGCTCTTCGCCACCCTGGATACCACCGTGCGCCGTCTGGAACTGGCCGATGGCGCGGGCTGTCTGCTCTCGGACACGGTCGGATTCATCCGCAAGCTGCCGCATCACCTGGTGGCCTCTTTCCGGTCCACGCTCGAGGAAGCCGCCGAGGCGGATCTGCTGCTCCACGTGGTGGACCTGTCCCATCCGGCCTGGAACCAGCGCATCACGCGGGTCAAGGAAGTACTGGAAGACCTGGGAGCCGGGGATACCCCCGTGTTGTACCTCTTCAACAAGATCGACCGTGTGCTGGATCCGGGTGAACTGAGCCTTGCGGGACGCCTGCATACGCCCTCCCTGCTGGTGAGTGCCACCCGCGAGATCCGCCTGGATGAACTGGTGGCCGACCTGGGCCTGCGCGAGAACGAGCGCTGGGCCCGCTTCCGCTGCACGGTTCCCTGGACCCATGGCAAGCTGCTGGGCGAGCTGAGGCGTCAGTGTCACCTGCTTGACGAAGGCTCCAGCGAGCACGGTTTCGAGTATCTGCTGCGCGTGGAGCATACCCACCGGGATTCCTTCGTGCGGGAATTCGCCGACCGCGGTTGCATCCTGGTACCTGCCTGAAAGACCCCCGGACACAGGTTTCGAACAGCGCCCGGTGCCCAGCACCGGGCGCTGTATCTCCGGGTCGGATCCGACCGATTCCCGGCCGCCATTCTCACGTCGCGTCGTGGAGCGTTCACACGCACGGACGGTCTCCCTGACTGGGTCCTCATTCGACACGGATCGGGTTCACCGCCCCGGGCGTCAGCCATTCGGGCACAGCTGCCGCACGCGGTGTCCGGCCGTGGCCGGACGGTTCAAGGCAGCCCGGGGTGTCTCTCCTGCTGCAACGTGCCGCACCAGCTTTGACCGGGGGAGACACGTGCATCCGTGGAACGGGCATGGGGGGGCGACCTGCTTGCGGATACGGCCCCGGGTCAGGTGTACGCCCCTGCCGGGGCAGGCTCGAGGAAGGGCGGGAAGCCGTCAACCCGGGGGATTCCGGCTTTGAACACAGAGGCATCCCGGGGACCATCCAGTGGAGCGTGACGTCCGACCATGGCGAGTGGGGTATCACCCCGGCTTCTCGACGCGCGACAGTACGCCAGCATCCGGGTGTGCGCTGCCATCGCGCCTTGATCCGCGCCTCTGGCACGCGCAGCGATTCAGCCCCGATTCAGCTTTGCAATCGGGCCCATACACGGGATTTTCGCCTCTCACGCTCCCGACCGGACCCAGTGTTTGCGGCAGGTGTCACTACGTGACCGACCGCTTCCGGTCACCCGGCCGGGGCAGATCACCGGGCTCACCAGGACGGTTGCGGAAGGCCATACCGTCGCCCCGCGGTCGCGTGGATACCTTCCCCGGGCATGGGCACACATGGCCCCGGACACAATCCCGGGCCTCCGTGGATCGGCCCCCACCGAACGGATTGTGCACGCCGCCGGGAACCGTGTACCCCGGAACCCGTCCGCCTCGAGCTGAGAGCACCGGACGAGGTGATTTTGTCGTTTTCAGCTTTGAATCCGGGCGAAAATGCGGGTTCCCCGCGCGGATCTTCCGGATTTGAGGGGGTGTTCCAGGGCCTTCCCGCGGAGGCTCCGACCCGGATCAACAGGGGGTGACCCTCGATTTCCGGGGCTTGAAAAGGGGAGATTCGTGGTGCTCTCGCCGGGATGCCCCGAAGGTAGACCGGCCCATAGCAGGTTCCATTCGCGGGCTCCCCCATCGCTGAGCCGGTGGACCGTGAGCGTGCATTCGCCCCGGGGAAGGGCGATGTGTCCCTCCTTGCACCCCCCCCCGGTTCCGCGGGGGGGCAGGCGGAAAATCCGGGGGGCGTAGACGCCCCGGATCCACTGTCCGCGCCCCGTATACCCCTTTCCGGCCCTCCGTTTTTTCCTGGAGCACTCGCCCGGAAGCGGTACGGAATGCCGGATCTTGAACAGAATAGCTTTGTGATCGACCGGACCCCCGAGCACTCCGGGGAGCTGGCTCACGAACGGAGCCGGGGAAGGGATAACCGGGTGAGCCGTGCGGATGTGGATTCGGGGGGTGGAGTTAAAGTCGTCGTACGGTGTGACGATAATGAAAATTATCCTTGACAAGCCAGAATTACACTTCTAGCTTTGTCGGGACACATGTAATACCGTGATCCACAAACCAACGGGAGGAACTCATGGCAAAGGCAAAAGCTCCGGCGAAGAAGGCTGCCGCCCCGAAGAAGGCCGCCGCTCCGAAGAAGGCCGCTGCTCCGAAGAAGGCCGCTGCTCCGAAGAAGGCCGCCGCTCCGAAGAAGGCTGCTGCTCCGAAGAAGGCCGCTGCTCCGAAGAAGGCCGCTGCCCCCAAGAAGGTCGCTGCCCCCAAGAAGGCTGCTGCCCCCAAGAAGGCCGGCGAGCTGCTGAACAACGTGATCCACATCCGGATCTCCGACAAGCTGCTCTCCAGCCTGGAGAAGTCGGCCAGCAAGCAGAAGCTGGGCATCAGCGCCTATGTTCGCGAGCTGCTGAACAAGATGTAATCCACCTTCCAGGTGTGATGAAGCCGCACTCCTTCGGGAGTGCGGTCTTTTTTTGCCCGGTCGGCACCCCCGGCAATGAAAAAGGCCAGCTTTTCAAAGCTGGCCTTTGGGAAATCGCGAGAAATCGGGGATCAGTCGATCTTGTGAACGCGCCTGCGATCGATCTTGGTGGTGTTGCAGATCTGCTTGATCAGGTCCAGGTACTTGTCCGGCTCGGGAAACGCGATCAGCTGCATGATTTCCACCAGCTCGTTTTCCCTTGAATTGTTCTTCGGGGTTTCGGCCTTCTTCTTCTCTTCGGACATGGTGGCTCCCTGGGATTGCGGTGCGGGCAGGTCGATGAACGACCCGCCAATATACGCCGGCCACCGCCCTTTGCCAAATCGGCACCCTGCGCGCCTGCACGCACGCGAAAGTCGGAAAATTTTGCCTCCCGGAGGCTGTGCCTTGGGTCCTTTCTTGGTACTTTCAGGCACGTGACCGGATGCCAGCGGGCATCCCCCCATTCCTCCCTTCAATACCAGCGGAGTTCATCCGTGAACAGAATCATTGCCACCGACAAGGCCCCGGCAGCCATCGGCCCCTACAGTCAAGGGACGATCTGCACCCGCAGCGGGCTGCTCTTCACCGCAGGCCAGATTCCATTGGATCCGGCCACGGGTCACCTGGTCGAAGGAGACATCGAGATCCAGACCCGGCGTGTCATGGACAACCTGAAAGCCGTGCTCGAAGCGGGCGGCTCCAGTCTGACGCGCGTTCTGAAGGTCACGATCTTCCTCAAGGACATGAATGACTACCCCGAAGTGAACCGGGTCTACGGCGAGTACTTCCCGGAAAATCCTCCGGCTCGCAGCGCCGTTGAAGTTGCCCGCCTGCCCAAGGATGTGCGGGTGGAGATCGAAGCGGTGGCGACCACGGCCGATCACACAGGGGCGTGATCCTGAAGCGACGTCACTCCGGGATCCGGCTCTTGGCCCGAGGTTGCACGGGCCGTGTGACCGCATGCCTGTTGGGCCTTTGTCTGGCCTTTGGCCCCATTGTGCGGGCGCAGGACACGGAGCGGCCTCTGACCACGGAGGGCGCCGACAGCCTGTCGCTGCTCCAGGCACGCAACGCGATGCTGCGCAGCATGGTCCTTCCCGGCTGGGGCCAGGCCTACAATGATGAATGGGTCAAGGCGGCGGCATTCACACTGGCCGAATTGAGTCTGCTGTATGGCGCACGCGTCCAGCACACCAAATGGCGTGACTGGAAAGCCACCCGCGCCGAGGCCTTCATGGGCGACGATGAAGCCCTCAAGGAGTTCAGCTTGCTGCGCGAGGAATTCTATCTGGACGACCGCAACAAGCTGCTCTGGTGGTGGATGTTCGTCCGCCTCGCGGGGGTCCTGGATGCCTACGTGGGGGGTGCCATGAGCAACTACGACGACGACACCGAATCATCCACGAGCCGGTTGCGCCTGGGCGGCCCCACCGGCCTGCCCGGTGTGACGGTCTGCATTCCCGTCACCTTTCCCGGACACCATGCACCAGGAGGACACTGATGGCTGAACCGGCACAGCGCCCCCAGTGGGGCTCCCGAATCGGATTCATCATGGCTGCCGCAGGCAGTGCGGTAGGGTTGGGCAACATCTGGAAGTTCCCCTACATCACGGGCGAGAACGGGGGCGGAGTCTTTGTCCTGATCTATCTCGTGTGCGTGTTGCTGGTGGCCATGCCGATCATGCTGGCCGAAATGATCCTGGGACACGGCAGCCGCCAGAGTCCGGTGGGTGCCTTCGAGCACTTCCACCGCAAGGGCAGCCTCTGGGGCTGGGTGGGCTGGCTGGGTGTGGCCTCCGGATTCGTGATCCTCAGTTATTACAGCGTGGTGGCCGGCTGGGCGCTCAACTACGTGCTGCTGTCGCTCAAGGGCTTCACCAGCATGGGCCCCGATGCCATCGGCGAGATCTTCGGCGCGGTGTACGCCTCACCCGGTCTGAATCTCTTCTGGCATGCGGTGTTCATGGCACTCACGGTCGGCGTCGTGCTGGGCGGTGTGCAGAAGGGCATCGAAAAGACCTGCAACATTCTGATGCCGCTCCTGCTGGTGCTGTTGGTCTTTCTGGTGATCCGTGGAATCTTCCTGCCCGAACAGGGCTTCCGCAAGGCGCTGACCTTTCTCTTCATGCCCGGCGATGTCCATCTGAACGCCCATATGATTCTGGAAGCGCTGGGGCACTCATTCTTCACCCTCAGTCTGGGCATGGGGGCCATGCTGACCTACGGCAGTTATCTCAAGACCCGCAAGGAACTGCTGGGCAGCGCACTGGCCGTGAGCGGTTTTGACACGCTCATCGCCATGCTGGCCTGCCTGATGCTGTTTCCGATCATCTTCGCCTTCGGTTTCGAGAGCCAGGCGGGGCCGGGTCTGGTCTTCAAGACCGTGCCGATCGTGTTCTCGCAGTTGACCGGTGGCATGTTCCTCGCCCTGGTATTCTTCCTGATGCTGGCCTTCGCGGCCCTCACCAGCGCGATCAGCCTGCTGGAGGTGGTCACGTCCACCTTCATGGACAAGCTGGGCTGGACCCGGCGCAAGGCCACCCTGGTGCCCGCCTCGCTGATCTTTCTGCTGGGCATGCCCTCGGCGGTGGCCGGTTCGGGGCGTGTGCTGCCCGAATGGATGACCTTCTTCGGGCGCAATTTCTTTGACACGATGGATTACCTGGCCAGCAACTGGATGCTGCCGGTGGGCGGGCTGCTGACGGCGCTCTTCGTGGGCTGGGTGATTCCCGATGCCCGCCTGCGCCAGGCATTCGGCGACACCGAACATCCGGCCTGGCTCTACACGGGCTTCGCCCTGCTGATCCGTTTCGTGGCCCCCGTGCTGGTCCTGCTGATCCTGCTGAACAAGGTGGGGCTGATCACGGTCTGAGCGATCACTGACCGCAACTCCGGACCGGCGCTGCCGGCCCCGAACAGGAGTGAGAATGGAAGCTGGTGTCGGCGAATTCTGTGGCATCTTCGCCATCTGGAACGTGGATCACGCCTCCTCGCTGGCCGTGTTGGGGCTGAATGCCCAGCAGCACCGGGGGCAGGAATCCGCGGGCATCGTCAGCCTGCACGAGCGCCGCCTCAACCGGCGCATCGGCATGGGGCTGGTCGGTGACGTGTTCCCCAATCGCCACAGCCTGCGTGACCTGGAAGGACGTGCGGCCATCGGGCATGTGCGCTATTCCACCCACGGCGCCAGCGACTATCACAACGTGCAGCCGATCCAGGTGGTCACCAAGGACGGCGAGCTGGCCATGGCGCACAACGGCAACATCAGCAATGCGGCCAGTCTGCGGCGCGAGCTTGAGGAACAGGGCGCGATCTTCCAGACCAGCACCGACTCCGAGATCGTGCTGCATCGCATGGCCCGCTCGCGGGGCGGCAGTCTGGCCGAACGCATTTCCGAAGGCCTGCAGGGCCTGCAGGGTGCGTTCTCGCTGGTCTTCCTCTGCCCCGAAGGTCTGGCCGTGGCCCGTGATCCACACGGTTTCCGCCCGTTGGCGATGGGCATGCTCGACGATGCGGTGGTCTTCGCCAGCGAGTCCTGCGCCTTCGACATCATCGGCGCGCGTTATCTGCGCGACGTGGAACCGGGCGAACTGGTGGTGCTGGACGACAAGGGCATGAGCAGCCACCGCTACGCACCCAAGGGCCGGCCGGCCCACTGCATCTTCGAACTGGTCTACTTCAGCCGTCCCGACTCGAAGATCTTCGGCGAGAACGTGGACAAGACCCGGCGCAAGCTGGGCAAGGCCCTGGCCTTCGAACACCCCGTTCCGGGCGCCGACATCACCGTGCCCGTGCCCGATTCCTCGAACACCAGCGCGCTGGGCTACAGCCGTCGCAGCGACGTGCGCTTCGAACTGGGCCTGATCCGCAACCACTATGTGGGCCGCACCTTCATCGCCCCGGAGCAGGAAGGCCGCACCGAGAAGGTGCGCCTCAAGTTCAACACGGTGGAAGGCGTGCTGCGCGACCGCAGCGTGGTGCTGGTGGACGACAGCATCGTGCGCGGCACCACCATGCGCAAGCTGGTGGGCATGATCCGGGCCGCCGGTGCCCGCGAGGTGCACGTGCGCATCACCTCGCCCCCGGTGCGCCATCCCTGTTATTTCGGGATGGATTTTCCCGACCCCGAGGAACTGCTGGCCACACGTCACACCACCGAGGACGAGCTCTGCCGCACCCTGGGAGCCGACAGCCTGAAGTATCTGAGCCTGGAAGGCATGCTGCGTGCCACGGAGAAGGATCCATCGCACTTCTGCACCGCATGTTTCTCGGGCAACTACCCTGAAAAAGTCGACGCACCCCGCCTGGGCTGCGGATCACATGCACAGACGGATCCCGGAGCCCAGGCCCCGGATACCGCCGAAAGGAGAGCATGAGCACCACCCCCTTCCGCCTTGCGGACGAGCATCTGGAAGCCGCCAAGACCATCGCCGGATCCAACCGCCGCCGGCGCAGCTGCAAGCTGTGCTACGATCGTGGCTGGGTCGGCATCGGTCAGGACAACACCATCATCCTTTGCCACAAATGCGTGGACCAGGAACAGGCCCTCACCGCCTGGAAAGCCTATGTGGAGCCGATTCCCGAGCTGTGGGAATACTACCGCGAGATGTTCCAGCAGGAAGAAGAGGAAGAGGGCCCGGAGAACGCCCAGACCTGAGGCAAGCCATGAAACTGCTGATTCTTGAAGACGACCCGGGCAGCCAGGACATCCTGCTGGAGAACCTGCAGCTGCGGGGATTCGAGGTGGATGTCTGCGGACGCATGGAAGATGCCTTCCTGCACCTGGCGGCCACGCACTTCGACGCGGTACTGGTGGACATCCGCCTGCCCGGCTGCAACGGCATGGAGCACATCGAGCGCCTCTGCCGCGATCACGCCGACAGTGTGATCGTGGTGATGACGGGCTACCCCTCACTGGAAACCTGCCTGGATGCCCTGCAACTGGGCGCCTACGGCTACCTGGTGAAGCCCTTCAAGGTGGACGAGGTGCAGGAAATGCTGGAACGCGGCCACCGCGAACGTCTGCTGCGCAAGGAAGTCTCGGGCCTGCGCGATCGCATTGCCGATCTGGAGCGCGAGCTGGGACGCCTGAAGGCCGGTGAAGGCGGGAACGGTCCTTCGTGAGCACAGGCACCATGGCACCGCAGGGCGCGGACCCCCGTCAGCTTGCCGAACAGTTGCATCACACCCAGCAACTGCTGCAGCAGCGCCTGGACGACCTGAACCGTGAGCTGGAGCGCAAGAACCAGCTGCTGGCCCGCCACCTGCTCGAGACGGAGCGGGTGGGCAACAAATTGATGCAGATTCTGAACAGCATGTCCAGTGCGGTCCTGATGATCGAACTGGACGGACGGCTGAGCGAGGCCAATCCCCAGGCCCGCGTGCTGCTGGGCCTGCCCGCGGGGCCTGCCCGGGCCACCGATGTGCTGCCGGCCGAACTGGCCCGCGTGGTGGACGACGTGATCCGCGAGGCCCGCGAACTCAGGCTGGACGATTTCCAGTGGGAGCACGACGAGCAGGAACTGCGCCTGCGAGTGCTCTGCCGCCTGGTGCCCGACAGCACGGGCGAGCCCATTGGTGTGCTGCTGATCCTGGACGACCTGACCGGCGTGCGCCAGATGGAAGAGCGCATGGCCCAGGTGCGTACCCTGGCGGCTCTCGGGGAAATGGCGGCCAACGTGGCTCACGAGCTGCGCAACCCGCTGGGCGGCATCGGCGGGTTCGCCGCACTGCTCCAGGAGATGCTGCCGGTGGACAGCCGCGAGCGGCGCTATGTCTCCAAGATCATCGAGGGAGTCGACGGGCTGAACAAGGTGGCCACCAACCTGCTGGCCTACACGCGCAAGGTCGAGCCGGTGTACCACGAGGCCGATCTGCGCACGGTGCTGCTGGAAGTGCTCAGTTTCATCCGCATCGAGCTGGACCAGATGCAGAGCCCCATTCAGCTTCACGAGAATCTGGGCAAGATCCCGGCCCGGCTGCTGATGGATCCCGAACTGATGCGTCAGACCTTCCTCAACCTGTGCAAGAATGCGGTGCAGGCCATGCGCGGCCAGGAACAGGGCGAGGTGCATCTGGAACTGCTGCGCGAACCCGGGCGCCTGGTGGTGGACGTCCGTGACACGGGGCCGGGCATCGCCCCCGAGCAGCGGCGCAAGCTCTTCAATCCCTTCTATACCACCCGGGCCAAGGGCACCGGGCTGGGACTGGCCATCGTGCGCAAGAACGTGGAACTGCACGGCGGCACGGTGGTCGCCCTGGAACACACGGGTGGCGCCGTGTTCCGGGTGGAACTGCCCTTGACCGGCGGCCCGGGTCGCCCAATTCAGGAACTCACGCGATGAAACGCAGCCTGTTGGTGGTGGATGACGAACAGCTCATCTGCGAATTGCTGGAAACCGGTCTGGGCGAGCTGGGCTACATCGTGCACACCTGCCCGGGCGCGGCCCAGGCCCTGCACCTGCTGGACACCACCCCCGTGGATCTGGTGCTGTCCGACATCCGCATGGAGGACATGAACGGCCTGGAATTTCTCGAGAAACTGCGCGAGAAGCACCCGGACCTGCTGGTGATGATGATGACCGCCCACGCCAGTGTGGACAACGCGATCCAGGCCATGAAACTGGGCGCCTTCGACTACATCCAGAAACCCTGCACCGTGCCGGAAGTGGATCACCGTCTGCGCAAGGCCTTCGAGCACAAGCGCCTGCTGGGGGAGACCCGCTTCCTGCGCAACCGGCTTGAGGAGAGCGACAGTTTCGGGGCCATCATCGGGCGCAACGCGCGCATGAAGCAGATCTTCGACATGCTCAAGACCGTGGCCCGCAGCGACTCCAGCATTCTCATCCAGGGCGAGAACGGTACGGGAAAGGAGTTGGTGGCACGCGCCGTGCATCGCTACAGCAACCGTGCCGACAAGCTCTTCCTGGCCAAGAACTGCGCCGCGATTCCCGATCAGCTGCTCGAGAGCGAACTCTTCGGTCATGTGAAGGGTGCCTTCACGGGGGCCACCTCCGAGCGCAAGGGCATTTTCGAGGAGGCCGACGGCGGCACCCTGTTCCTCGACGAGATTTCCGAAATGCCGCTGGGCCTGCAGGCCAAGCTGCTGCGCGTGTTGCAGGAAGGAGAACTGCAGCGCGTGGGCGCCAACGACGTGGTCAAGGTGGACGTGCGCATTCTGTCCAGCACCAACCGTGACCTGCAGAAGGAAGTGGCGCGCGGTGCCTTCCGCAAGGACCTCTACTTCAGGCTGAACGTGATTCCCGTGACCCTGCCTCCCTTGCGCGAGCGCAAGGACGACATTCCCCTGCTGGCCGAGGCCTTTCTCAAGAAGTTCAGCGAGAAGATGGGCGTGAACGTGCTGGGCATCACCGAAGACGGCATGCGCTGGCTGCTCTCGCAGACCTGGGACGGCAACGTGCGCGAACTGGAGAACAGCATCGAGCGTGCCGTGGTGATGGCCAGCCGCAATGTGCTGGACGCCGCCTCCTTCGCGCCCATGGAAACCTTCATGGAACCGGGAGCGGAACCCGAGCTGAGTCTGGGCGAGATCACGATTCACGAAATGGAAAAACGCCTGATCCTGAGCACGCTCAAGCGCTTCGAGAACAACCGCACGCGCAGTGCCGACTCGCTGGGCATTTCCATTCGCACCCTGCGCAACAAGCTCAACGAGTACCGCATCGACAATCCCGAGCTGGCGGGCCAGCTGGAGAAGGGCGAACACGCATGAGCACGGGCGACCCTCACCGGTGATTCCACGCACGCCCGACAATCTTCGGCGACTCTGGTCGCCGGTCTGGGTGGGTTTCGTGGGCATCCTGCTGGCCGGGATCTTCGCGCTGCTTGACAGCAGTGTGTTCGGTCTGGAGCTGCGCACGCTGGACCTGCGCTTCCAGCTGCGCGGGCCGCTCTCGCTGGAGCACAGCCCGGTTGTCATCGTGCAGGTGGACAATCGCACCTACAAGGATCTGGACGCGCGCTGGCCCTTCTCGCGGGCCTGGCATGCCCGCCTGCTGCGCAACCTGCGGGCCGCCGGCGCGCGCACCGTGATCTTTGACATCATGTTCACCGAAAGTGCCTCCGAGGACCCCGAAGGCGACCTGGAGCTGGCGGCCGCCCTGGCCGAAGCCGACGACACGATCCTGAGTGGCGAGATGATCACCGAGAGCGCACGCGGTGGCACACGTTACACGCGCGTGGATCCTCCCCTGCCGATCCTGCTTGCCGGTGGCACCGACTGGGGCCTGGTGGACGACATCAAGGACCGCGACCGGATCAACCGCCGCTACAATCTCTACCAGCCCAAGGACGAGCTGCTGCCGACCATCGGCACGCGCTTGATCATGAAGCTGGAAGGCGTGGATCACCTCTCGGAGCCCGAAGGCAAGGAACTGGTGATCGGCAGTTGCCGGATTCCCCTCTCCCGCGACCTGAAGAACATCATGCGGATCAACTACTACGGTCCCACGGGCAGTTTTCCCACCTATCGCTTCTCCAGCATCCTCGATGACGCCGACTTCGATCTGGCCGACCCGGACATGGACACCGACTACATGGAAATGATGAAGAACCCCGAGCTCTTCGCGGCCTTCTTCGGCGACGACGCGGTGAATCCATTCAAGGACAAGCTGGTGCTGGTGGGCGTGTCCGCCGACGATCTGCACGACAACAAGATGACCCCCTGGTACGGGTATGGCGATTCGGCCCACGAGATGCCCGGGGTGGAAACCCACGCCCACGCCATCCAGACCATGCTCGATCGTTCCTTCATCACGCGCAGCAGCGCGAACCAGGACCGCCTGCTGGTCGCCCTGGCCGGGCTGGCCGGCGGACTGGCCATTCTCTGGCTGGGGCCGCTGCCCTCGCTGCTGGTGCTGCTGGTGCTGGCGGCGGCCTGGGCATTCACCTGTCTCAAGGCCTTCACTGGATTCAACCACTGGTTGCCCCTGCTTGCGCCTCTGGTGGCGCTGGCCGGAGCCTGGACCGCCGGCGTGCTCCAGCAGTTTCTGCGGGCCCGCCGCGAGCGCCAGGAAGTACGGGCGATCTTCTCGCGCTACGTGTCACGCGCGGTGGTCAACGAGGTGCTCAAGGACCCCTCGAAGATCGCCCTGGGCGGTCAGGAGCGCGAGATCACGGCCCTGTTCTCCGACATCGCGGGTTTCACCACCATTTCCGAAAGCCTGACGCCCACCGCGCTGCAGGAGCTGCTGAACGAGTACCTGAGCGAGATGACCGACCGGGTCTTCGAGAATCAGGGCATTCTGGACAAGTACATCGGCGACGCCATCGTGGCCGAGTTCGGTGCGCCGCTGCCCAGCGAGAGTCACGCGCTGCAGGCCGTGTCCACGGCGGTGGCCATGCAGGAGCGGCTCGAGGAGCTGCGGGCCGGCTGGGCCGAGCGCGGCTTCCCGCCCGTGCGGGCCCGCGTGGGCATCAACACGGGCGTGATGGCGGTGGGCAACTTCGGCAGCCGCGAGATCTACGACTACACGGCCATCGGCGACAACATGAACCTGGCGGCGCGCCTCGAAGGGGCCAACAAGTTCTATGGGTCGTGGATCATGACCAGCGAGGCCACCTGGAAACAGCTGGGTGGGGCATTCGTCGGACGCGCCCTGGATGTGATTCGCGTGAAGGGCAAGGAAGAGGGCGTGGCTGTGTACGAGATCATCACGGCGGTGGGCAGCGCCAGAGCCCCCGAGGCCCTCGCCAGGGTGGAGGCCTGGGACCGGGCCCGCGCACTGATGCTGGCCCGGAACTACGCCGCCGCCGAAGCGGCCTTCGCCGCCGTGCTTGAACGCTGGCCCGATGACGCCCCCTCGCGCGTGATGCGCGCCCGCTGCACCGACTGGGTGCTGTCCCCACCGCCGGCCGACTGGGACGGGGTCACCGCCTTCGAGGAAAAATGAGCGAGGCCGCGACCCGATCCCTGCGCGGTCTGCCTGTGCGCCTGCTGTCCCGCCTGATTCTGGCCCTGCCCTGGAGAGCGTTGCCGCCGCTTGCCCGCTGCATCGGCTGGCTCTGGACGTATCTGATTCCCGTGAGACGCTCCCTGATGCGGCGCAATCTGGACCTGGCCTTTCCTGACATGGACGCCGCCTGGCGCCGTTCCGTGATTCGCGAGTGCTGTACCCAGTTCGCGCTTACCGGTCTGGAACTGTTCTGGCTGCCCCGCATGGACCGGGCCTGGGTGGACCGCCATGTGCGCTTTCTGGATCCCGAACTGCCCCGCCGTCTGCTGGAGCAGGGCAAAGGGCTGGTCTGCGTGGGCGGACACTACGGCAACTGGGAAGTGATGGGCGCCGCCACCAGCCTCAGTGGCCTGCCGCTGTCCTACATCGTCAAGCGGGTGGCCGATCCGGAGTTCGACCGGTTGGTCAACGACTCCCGCCGCAGCGCGGGGGTGGAAATCATCTACACGCGCGAAGCCGGCCGTCTGGTGCTCAAGCACTTGCGTCGCAATCGCCTGGTGGCCTTCCTCTCCGACCAGGACGCCCGCAGCCGCGGGATCTTCGTGAACTTCATGGGCCAGCCGGCCTCCACGCCCCAGGGAGCCGCGGTCTATGCCCTGCGCCTGGGCACACCCATGCTCTTCGTCAACGACCGGCGGCTGGCCAATGGGCACCACGAGATCGAATTCAGCCAGATCCCGGTGGACCCGGACTGGACCCTGTGCGACGAGCACGTGCAGGCCCTGACCCAGCGCTTCACCACCCTGCTGGAGGAGCGCGTGCGGGCCCACCCGGCCCAGTGGTTCTGGATGCATCGTCGCTGGAAGACACAACCTGTACCCCCGGAGCACGGACGATGAGAGTGGCGGTGATCCACACGGCCTTCCTGGGCGACGTGATCCTGCTGACGCCCCTGCTGGATGCCCTTCACGAGCGCCTGGGAGCCAGCGACGTGGCCCTGCTGACCACCGCCCTGGCCGCCCCACTCTTCCGTGATGACCCGCGCGTGAGCCTGCTGCTGCCCTACGACAAACGGGGGGCGGACAAGGGTTTGGCCGGGATCTGGCGGCTGGGCATGCGTCTGCGCGATTTCCGCCCCGACCTGCTGATTTCGGCCCACCGCAGCCTGCGCAGTGCGCTGCTGGCCCGTCTGTCCGGGGCGCCCCGGCGCATCGGCTACCGCAGTGCCACCGGCCGCTGGTTGTACACCGAGACCGTGACCGACGACCGCAGCCTCCACGAGTGCCGCCGCATCCTGGCGCTGCTGGGCATGGATCACGACGCGCTGCCCACATTGCACGATGATCGGGCCGAGCGGACCCGAGTCCGCCAGCTGCTCAGGGAGCGGGGGCTGCGCTGGCCGGTGGCGCTGGCGCCCGGCTCGGTCTGGGCCACCAAGCAATGGCCCCCCCATCATTTCCGCAGTCTGGCCCGGTCCCTTGTAGAACGGGGAGTGCCCGTGGTCCTGCTGGGTGGCCCCGGGGAACGCGAGCTTTGCGCGGGCATTGCCGCGGAACTGCCCGACTGCCACTCTCTCGCGGGCGAACTGGGGCTGCGCGAGAGTTTCCAGTTACTCAGGCGTTGTTGCGCGGCGGTGGTGAATGACAGCGCGCCCCTGCACCTGTCGCAGGCCGCTGGCGTGCCCACCTTCGCGCTCTTCGGGTCCACTGTCACCGCATTCGGATTCGGTCCCAGGGGCCCGCGCGACCGGGTGCTGGAACTGCCGCTGGATTGCCGACCCTGCGGGCGCCATGGCCATCGACGCTGCCCGCTGGGCACCCTGGCCTGCCTGGAAACTCTGGCACCACAGCTCGTGCTGGAGGCCCTGGCATCGGAATTGACCCTGCGCAACGCTCGCCTGCTGGATCTGGATCAAGAGGAATGACACCCGGCAGTGCCATCTGTACCTGCTGTGGGGGAGGTCGGGCATGATCGTGACCCTGCTGAGCGATTTCGGACTGGACTCCTCGTATGTGGGGCAGATGAAACTGGCCCTGCTCGAGGGGTGTCCCGGGCTGGAGCTGGTCGAGATCAGCCATCTCTGCCCGCCCCAGGACGTGCGCGCGGCGGCCTTCCTGATCTACAGCGCGATCAAGGACCTGCCGCGCAGACCGCGTCTGCACGTCTGCGTCGTGGATCCGGGAGTGGGCAGTCCACGCGGCGTGCTGGCGCTGAAAGCTCTGGGCCAGTGGTTTCTGGCACCGGACAACGGGTTGCTGTCGTACATCGTCCAGCTCGATCCGGCCTGCGAGGGCTGGCTGCTGCCCGCGGCACCGCCGGGGGCCAGCCGCACCTTCCACGGACGCGATCATTTCGTGCCGTTGGCGCTGCACCTGCTGGCACACGATTCCGTGCCCACCCAGAGCCGGGTCGTGCAGCCAAAGCCCGTGTTCAGCCGGGAACCGGAGCGGACACGCGCAGGCTTCCGGGCACGCTGGTTGTTCACCGACGGGTTCGGCAACCGGATCAGCGCCCTGCGCCGCGAGCACCTTGAGGGCACGGATCCGCGGAGTTGTCGGTTCCAGTGTGGCCAAAGCTCCGTCGGCTGGGTTGACGTGTACAGTCAGGCCGAACCCGGGGGGCTTTGCGTACTGGAAGGCAGCTCGGGTCACATCGAACTGGCCATTCGAGATGGCGCGGCCGCCGCGCGGGTGAGCCCGGACAGCGTCCTGTCCTGCGAGCTGCCCTGAGCGCGGAGGCAGCAGCGCCCATGGACGTGCAACGAAACACATTCAGACACAGGATACAGCCATGAGTGAGCACGATCCCCGCAACCCGTCGCATCCCCGCCCCGAAACGATGATGCTGGGGCACGGCTACGACCCCTTCCTTTCCGAGGGCTCGGTGAAGCCCCCGGTCTTCCTGACCAGCACCTTCGTGTTCCGGCGTGCCGAGGACGGCAAGCGCTTCTTCGAACTGGCCTACGGGCTGAAGGAGAAGGACCCCGGTGAAGTGCCGGGGCTGATCTACAGCCGCATCAACAATCCGGATCTGGAGATTCTCGAGAACCGGCTGGCGGTCTGGGAACGCGCGGAGAAGGCGCTGGTCTTCGCCAGCGGCATGGCGGCCATTTCCTCCACGGTGCTGGCCCATCTGGTACCCGGCGAGCAGGTCATCGCCACCACCCCGGTCTACGGCGGCACCCACTATTTCATGAGCAAGATGCTGCCGCGCTGGGGCATGGGCGTGCACTGGATCCACGCGGGCTCCAATTTCTGCGATGAGCTTGAGGCCAGCCTGGCGGCATCGGAAGGCAAGGCCCGCCTGGTCTATCTTGAGACACCGGCCAACCCGGTGAACCTGATGACGGACCTCAAGCGCTGCGTCGAGATCTGCGCCCGTTACGGCACCCCCGAGCGTCGTGTGCTGCTGGTTGTGGACAATACCTTCCTAGGGCCCGTGTTCCAGCAGCCCCTGCTGATGGGTGTCGACATCTCGCTGTACAGCGCCACCAAGTTCATCGGCGGACACAGCGATGTGGTGGCCGGGGCGGTCCTGGGGCGCGAGGAGCTGGTCAAGCCTGTGGCCGAAATGCGCAACATCCTGGGCAACATGGCCTCGCCCTTCGACTGCTGGCTGCTGATGCGCAGTCTTGAAACCGTGGGCATCCGCATGCGCCAGCAGCAGACCAATGCCCGGGCCGTGGTACGCATGCTCAAGAGCCACGAGGCGGTGCGCGCCGTGTATTACCCGGGTGAACTGGACGAGGAGCAGGACCGCATCTGGCGCGAACAGTGCAGCGGCAGTGGCTCGCTGATCGCCTTCGATGTGGTCGGCGGCGAAGCCGAAGCCTTCCGGGTGCTCAACGCCGTGAAGCATGCCAAGCTGGCCGTGAGCCTGGGCGGTACGGAAAGTCTGATCGAGCATCCGGCCACCATGACCCATTGCGACATGAGCCCCGAGGACATGGACGTGGCGGGCATCACGCCCTCGATGATCCGCCTGAGCGTGGGCATCGAACATGTGGACGATCTGGTCTTTGACCTGAGCCAGGCTCTGGACTCATTGCTCTAGGGACTGGCGAGTGTGTGGCAGCCATTGCCCGCGCTCGAAAGGACACCCGCATGGATCACCTGAACGAGCTGCTGGCCAGCCGGTCACATTCGCGAAGCGACATCGCCTATCTGCTGGGCCTGTCCTGCCCGGACGCCGCCCTCAGTCTGGAAAGCGCGGCGCTGAAGAGCACGTTGGCCCGCATGGGCCCGGGAGTCAGCACACGTGGGCTGATCGAGTTCAGCAACCTCTGCACCTGCAATTGTCTCTACTGCGGCATCCGGCGTGCCAATCAGGGCGTGCAGCGCTACTGGCTGGATGAAGACGAGGTGCTCGAGAACGCCCTCTGGTGCGCCGAGGCGGGCTACGGCTCGGTCGTGCTGCAGGCCGGTGAGCGCCGGGACCCCGCGTTCATAGACTACCTGACACGCTGCGTGACGCGCATCCGCAAGGAAAGCGTGAGCGCCACGCTGCCCCAGGGCCTGGGCATCACGCTCTCGGTGGGCGAACAGAGTCCAGAGACCTACCAGCGCTGGTTCGATGCCGGAGCACACCGCTACCTGCTGCGCATCGAAAGTGCCAACCCGCGCCTCTTTTCCGCGATTCACCCTCCCGAGCAGCAATGGTCCCGGCGTGTGCGCTGTCTTGAAAGCCTGAAGGCCATTGGCTGGCAGCTGGGCACGGGGGTGCTGATCGGACTGCCCGGCCAGACCCTGGACGATCTGGCCGGTGACATCCTCTTCTTTCGCGAGCTGGACTGCGACATGATCGGGATGGGCCCCTGGCTGGCCACGCCCGACACGCCCATGCAAGGTCAGGACCGCCTGAGCCGCGCCGAGCTGCTGCGCCGTGCCCTGAACATGATCGCCGTGACACGCCTGCTGCTGCCCGATGTCAACATCGCCTCCACCACCGCCCTCGAGGCCCTCTCGCCCCGGGGCCGCGAACTGGGCCTGCGCGCCGGGGCCAACGTGATCATGCCCAATGTCACCTCACCACGCGTGCGCGCCCTGTACCAGCTCTACCCCGACAAGCCCGGCCTGAATCAGGACCGCGGCGAGAGCCGCGCCTCGCTGGAAGCCCTGCTGGCCTCCTGCGGCCGCGAGCCCCGCTGGAACCAATGGGGCGACTCCCTGCACGCGCGCCGCCATTGATCCAATGTGTCCTCCGACGCAAGCGGAGCCAAGCCATGTCACTCCAGCGCAGGCGGAGCAAAGACCAGATCATTCCTTCGCAGGCGAAGCAAAGACCAGGTCATTCCCGCGCAAGCGGGAATCCCAATGTGTTGCACCGCACACAATCTTGCTGACGCACCCCTCGCACCCGCCCATGGATTCCCCACAGTCAAGTATGTGTGATGCCCCGTTCGGGTCAGTCGGGGGTGGATGTGATGAGGGATTGAGTCCTCCGGAGTTCGGTGTGCGATGCAGCCCATGGAGCCAACCATGCGGGTTGCCTGCTGCTAATCCCTCTGGAGCCAATGGGCGACTCGCTGCATACCCACGACCATTGATCAAAGGTGACAGTCACGTGCCAGCGGGGATCCATTGCATGGCGCCCCGGTAGCTACAGGGCATACTCTCATCCTCCCGTGTCCCGCGCACCCGCCCGTGGATTCCCCACGGGCTAGTATGTGTGATGCCCCGTTCGGGGCTTGGCTGTGGACAGAGTGTGGTTTTGGGTTGTCGGATGCAGAAGTGAAGTGTTGTTCGATTGTCATCCCGTCTTGACCATCAGCATGTATGATCAAGTATCGGGCAAGCCAGGAAGAATTGATCGCGAATCAATGGAGCCCCGGACGTGTGACCGGGGAAGGCCGATCAAGGAGAAGGAACTTCCGGCAAGGGTGTATGGACCAAGCCCGGAAGTCAGTGGATGACTTTCAGAAATCCCGCTTCTGAAAGGCACGCCCGGCCAGCCACAGCGGAACCAGGACCCAGAGCAGCAGGCTCAGGCTGGCCAGGGCGGTGCCCAGGGGGCCGCTGAAGAACTGCTGGAACACGGCGCCGGTGTAGCCCATCATCGCGCCCAGTTCGAAGTGCAGCAGCACCAGTACACGGGCCAGATCAATGGGGTTCAGCAGGCAGAGTACCAGCACGGGCCCTTCCATGGGCCAGTCGGAGAAGAGGTAGGCCAGCATGAGCACCAGGCCGTCCCAGGCCACGGCCAGCAGCAGCCAGAGCACGATGGCCAGGCCCAGCCCGCGCAGGCGGTTGCCGATGCGCACCGCAATCAGGAAGGCCAGCGCACAGAAGACGACACACAGCCCCACGCCCGCTCCCAGAAACAGCAGCAGCGCCGCGGGACGCACACCGCCGCTCATCAGCAGGGCAGGCAGACAGCCCAGCAGCCAGGCCAGGGCCAGGGGCAGGCTGAGCCCCGTGTACAGGCCCAGGAACAGGGTGTGCCGTTTCACGGGCTGGGCCAGCAGCAGTTCAATGAAGGTGCGGGCCTGGTAGAGGTAACTGGCCCCGAAGACCAGACTCACCAGCGGCACCAGGGCCAGGCTGAGGCTGAGCAGGCTCAGCAGCACCTTGTCGGCGTTGCCCCCCAGCTGGGCCATCATCCAGCCCGCCGCCAGAAAGAACAGCCCGAAGCCGTAGACGATGCGGCTGCGCAGGCCGTCACGCAGGGCCGCGCGCAGCACCAGCCAGCCCGCGCTCATGCCGTCACCGCGCGCATCAGCGAGGCGACCGCGCGCTCCAGCCGGGATTCGCCCGTGCGCTCGAGCAGGTCCTGCAGTGACCCGGTGTAACACACGCGGCCCTCGAGCAGAAAGATGATGTGGTCGGCCAGTTCCTGCAGGTCGGCCAGCACATGGGAACTGATCAGCACAGTACGACCGGCCTGTCGGTCCAGCAGCAGACGGTCCTTGAGCCGGCTGCTGGCCAGCGGATCCAGCCCGGCCGTGGGTTCGTCCAGCACCAGCAACGGAGCCTGCGTGCGCCAGGCCAGTTCGGCCCCCACCCGTTGCAGGGTGCCGCCGGACAGGCCGCGCAACTTGCGTGCGCCCAGGGCATTCAGATCGAACAGCGGTGTGCTGTCGAAGCCACCCATGGAGGACAAGTCCGTGTCACGGGTGGCCGCCGCACGCACTCCCGCGATCAGTTCGAGCACTTCCGCCACACTCAGGTTGTCGGGGTAGCGGGGCAATTGGGGCATGTAGCCGATCCGCAGTCGCTGGGCGGGGGCGCCCGTCAAGGGCTGGCCCTGCAGCAGAATCTGGCCGCTGTCGGGGCGCACCAGCCCCAGCAGGCACTTCATCAGCGTGGTCTTGCCCGAGCCATTGGGACCCACGAGGGCGCTGGTCCGCCCCGCGGGAATGTGTGCCGTCACGCCCTTGAGGGCCTGGATGCGGCCGAAGGACTTGACGATGTTCTCGATCTGGATCACGGCTGCAGCTCCATTCTGGGGCTTTCATCCTGCAGGGTGATGGGGGTCAGCAGGGGAAAGGCGCGTTCGGCTCCGTCCAGCAGGTCCACGAACAGGCTGCGCAGCAGAATCAGCGCGGGGCCCTGGTCCTGGACCACATGCGAGAACACGCTGACCGGGCGGAAACCCACATCTCCAAAGCCGTCGCGATCCAGGTCGTAGCCCCGGTAGCGATCCCAGCGGTTGCCGCGGAAGGTGCTGTAGTTCTGGCGGCCATTGGTGGCCACGTCGAAGGAATTGGCCAGGAACAGGTTGTTCTCGTAGACCCCCTCGGTCGAGTTGGACATCAGGCGCAGGGCCCAGCCGTTGCGTACGAACCGATTGCCGTGGGCCTGCAGCCGGTTGCTGGCTTCCACATGCAACCCGGTGGTATTGGCCTCGAAGAGGTTGTCTTCCAGCCTGCTGTCGGTGATTTCCTTCAGCAGCACGCCACAGGAAGCGGGGCCCCAGTTGGCGCTGAAGGTGTTGCGGCTCATGTCCACGGCGTGGGAGTACATCACGGCCACTCCGGCGCCGTTGGCGCTGAAGGTGTTGTCCAGGTAGCGGCAGGAGTCGCTGAACATGAAGTGCAGGCCGTAGCGCAGGTTGTGCAGGCCTTCGTTGTGCTCGATGGTGGCCTGGCGCACGAACTCCAGGTAAATGCCGTCGCGATGACCGCGGATCGTGTTGCCCGCGATGAAGGGCGCGCGGCAGTGCCAGAGATGGATTCCATTTCCCGACAGGGTCTCGCTGGTGAAGTGGGCCCCGATCCGGTTGCCCGTGAGCCGCGCCCCCGTGCAGCGTGCCAGATAGATGCCGAAGAAGGCCTGTTCCAGCACGCAGTCGTGAATCTGAAGTCCGGTGCAGTTCTCGGCCAGAATCGCCGCGTAGTCCGAGCGGTAACTGGCGGTCGTGTTGCGCAGGGTCAGGCCCACAATCCGCACAGAGTCGGCGTGCACCAGCAGCAGGTGCCCCCCACCGCTGCCGTCGAGCACCGCTCCGCGCTCGGCCAGCAGGCTCAGGCGGCAGGACACACGCACACTGTCTTCGAGGTAGATGCCCGCGGCCACGCGCACCGTATCACCGGGCTGGGCCTGGGCTGTGGTGGTCCCCAGCCCACGCGCGGGGCTGGCCAGCAGAACCCGGGCCCACAGGTTGTGGGGGGCCAGCAAGCAGGCCAGCAGCAGGCAGAGAGGCAGGCAGAGAGGCAGGCAGGAGAGCGGGCGTGTCATGTTCAGGGCAGCTTCCAGCTGGTGCGCACCAGGTCCTGCAGCTGGGGCCAGTCCAGCAGGTCGCCCCCGTATTCCTGCTGCAGGGCGCGGGCTTCGCTGTGATCGGCGCAGCCGCTCAGGCCCAGACCCATCGGGCTGGGCAACCCGGCACTCTTGAGGAAGACCGTGGTTTCGGCGGAAACCAGCTCTTCAGGGCGCCGATAGTGTGTCACCAGCGTCGCGCGCGCCTCCTGTGCGTCCAGCGGGTTCACCACCACCCAGGCAGCCAGGCATTCGGCAGAATCGAAGACCAGTACCTTGCCCCGGCGTGTCACCAGTTCGCTGCCATAGCGGGCGTCCACAACGAACATCCGGCAGCGCGCGCAGGCGTCCTGGCCATAGGCGATGGGCCGTGGTCCGCCGCCACAACCGGGCAGGAGTCCCGAGGCCAGCAGAATTGCCACCGCACTTCCCGCAGCACGTCCGCCTGAGCCGCGTCCGGAACGCGGCCGTGTGCTCCACAGTACTCCTGCCGCCAGCAACACGCTCAGCAGCACGGCCATTCCGCCCACTCCGGGCAGTGAGGTGGTGCGCATGTTCAGCAATTGGCGTGTGCCCAGCAGAGGTGGCTGGTAGCTCATTCCGGGCACCTGAATGGCGGCGTGGGGGTCCAGATTGTGTCCGTAGTCATACTCCCATCTGTAGAAGTCCACCAGCCCGGCCAGACATCCGGCCAGCAGCAGGGCCAACCAGGCTTTCAGCAGCCAGCGGCGGCCCAGAAATGCCACCAGCAGACCCAGGAGCGTGAAGCCCACGATGGCCACGGGCAGGATCTTCAGCTCGGGAATGCTGTCGGGCTCGATGCGCTGCATGCCGATGTAATGGTTCAGCCCGTTGATGTTGTGCAGGTCCTGGGGTTTCTGCCCCGTGATCTGCCAGGCCCAGATCTTCAGGCCGATGCCTTCGGGGTATTGGGGTGCCGCCAGCGAAATGGTCCAGAGGGGAAAGGCCAGAGCCAGCAGCAGCATCAGTGAGGCCAGCAGTTGCAGCAGGCGTGCACGGGAATTCATGACATCTCCAGCAGCAAGGGCGGAGCGGCCCGAGCCGCTCCGCCACCATGGAATCAGTCGCCCAGGCTCCAGGAAAGCTCCGTGGTGGAGCCAACCGGTGAGACGCGCGCATAGCCCTGCATCTCCTGATGCAGTGCCGAACAGAAATCGGTGCAGTAGAAGGGAATCACCCCGGCCTGGGTGGGCTCCCAGCGCAGGGTGCGTGTCTCACCGGGCATGATCAGCAGCTCGGCGTTGCGCGCACCCATCACGGCGAATCCGTGGGGCACGTCCCAGTCCTGCTCGAGGTTGGTCACATGAAACAGCACCGTATCGCCCACGCGAATGCCCTCGATGTTGTCGGGAGCGAAATGCGAGCGCGCCGAGGTCATGTAGACATGCACCTCGTTGCCCTTGCGTTCCACCCGGGCGTCCTTCTCGGAGCGGGTGACGAAGGGGCTGGCGTTGTCCTCGATCTTGAAGAACCGCACCGACCTGGGTGCAAGGATCGAGGCGGGAATCGCCTGCGCGTAGTGCGGCTCGCCGATGGTGGGGAAGTCCAGCAGCAGTTTCATCTTGTCGCCCGTGATGTCAATCAGCTGGGCCGACTGCGAGAGCTCGGGGCCGGTGGGCAGGTAGCGGTCCTTGGTGATCTTGTTCAGGGCCACCACATACTTGCCCCAGGGTTTCATGCTGTCGCCACCCGGCACGCAGAGATGCCCGATTGAATAGTAGGTGGGAATGCGGTCCACCACGGTCTGGGTGCTGACCTTCCACTTGACGATCTCGGAGCTGATGAAGGACGAGGTGTAGGCGAAGCCCTTGTCGTCAAACTCGGTGTGCAGGGGGCCCAGGCCGGGATCCTTGACCTCGCCGGCCAGCACCGCGTCGTAGCGCAGCACGGGGATGCCGTTGACATCGCCATCGAAGGCCCTGTCTTCAATGGCCTTGAGCATCTTGCTGAAGGAGTGCACGGGAATCACGGCGGCCAGCTTGCCGCCCGCGGCGATGTACTCGCCCGTGGGGTCCACATCCACACCGTGGGGCGACTTGGGGGTGGGCAGGTAGTAGATCATCTCGGGGCAGTCCGCGGGGTCCAGCACCTTCACGCTGGTACGCTCTTCGGAGACGCCGGCGCGCGTGTGCTCGTCCATGTGGTTGTCCATGTAGCTCACGGCCATCTCGCGGGCCTTGCCCTGGGCCACATACTGCTCGGCCAGTTTCCAGTTCACGGCCGCGATGTAGTCCTTGTCGTTGCGCGAGGCGTTCACTTCCAGCAGCGAATTGGCCTGTTCACTGTTGTAGCAGGTGAAGAAGGACCAGCCGTGGCTGGGGCCCTTGCCCGAGTGCGACAGGTCGTAGTTCAACCCGGGCACCAGAATCTGGAAGGCGATGTCCATGTCGCCATTCTCCGGATCCACTTTCACATAGGTCAGGGTGCCCTTGAACTTTTCCTTGTAGCTCTTGATCGCCACATCTTCCTGGGGAATGGGCACGCTGAAGCGCGTGGATGCCACCACATACTCCGAGTTCATGGTGGTGAAGGGCGAGCCGTGGTTGCCCGAAGAGTTGGGAATCTCGATGATTTCGTCGGTCTCGAAAGTGGCCAGGTTGATGCGTGCGATGCGCGGTGTGTTGTTGCCATTGATGAACAGCCACTTGCCATCGGGCACACCCGCCGTCTGCGAGAACTCGGGGTGATGGCTGTCATCCCAGGGCACGAATCCGTGGGAGGTGTTGAACATGGGCAGGGTTTCTTCCGCGTAGCCCCAACCCTTCTCCGGGTACTGCGAGAACACGGCGATGTCCTTGAGGTGCCGTCCCGACGGAATGCCGTACACCGTGACATTGCCGCTGAAACCGCCCGAGCAGAAGAGATACATCTCGTCGTGGGTGCCGGGAGCCACATAGACGCGGCTGGCCGCATCGCCGCTGCCCATCATGCCACCATCCGGTTGGGATTGACCGCACGACTGCAGCAGCAGCCCGGCCGCGCCCAGTCCCATCGCCAGCGGCAGAAGCCGGCCGGCCGTGATCAGCTGTTTCATTCGTCCTCCGTGCATTGTGTGTCAGTTCGCCTTGGCCTGGGCCGCTTCATGGGGGGAGCGGATGTATTCCAGCACCGCGCGGGCTTCATCCTGGGTGAGATTCTGCTGGGCCATGGGGGCCAGATACTCGGCCAGCAGTTTTTTCGCTTCCGGATGGCGCTGCACCATCTCGGTCGGGTTGAGAATCATGTTCATCACATACCTCGGTGTGCGCCGGGTCAGGATCTGGTTCAGATCGGGTCCAATGAATCGTTCGCCCATCCGGTGGCACGAGAGACATTTCATGTCAAAGATCTGTTGCCCGCTGGCCGCCAGTTCCGCATTCAGCGGGCCCAGTTCGGGGGCCGTCTTCGCGGGGCCGATGCCGTTTTCCAGCTCGTCGGCGCTCAGTCCGCCCTCCGCGGTGCTGGCCACGGCCCCGCCCGCTGTGCCGTCGGGGGATTTGTCACCGCAGCCCTGGCTGAACAGCAGGGCCGCCAGCAGCGGAATCAACAACAGTCTTGCCGCGGCACCTTGAGTCGACCGGCGCACGGGCGCGCAAGGCTCTCGTCCGTCGCTCTGTGTTTGCTGGATCATCGTGGTCACACCTCACTCCTTCGGTTTGACTTCTGGCACCCGGGGCTGGAGCCACAAGGAGCTTTGAAAAAGGACCTGGAGGGTCCGCTATGATTCAATTGGACGGGGGCAGAATCACCCGGTCCACCACATGCACCATGCCGTTGGCGGCCTTCACCGAACCCAGGATGCGCGCCTTGTCCAGCCAGACCTGGCCCTCCTTCAGGCTCACGGTGGCTCGCGTGCCGTCCACCATGCCCAGCTGCTCGCCATCCTTGAGCATCTCAATGGTGTAGGCCGAGGTGGTGACATGGTGATACAGAATCGTCTTCAGCTGGCCCTGGTTCTCCGGCTTCAGCAGAGTTTCCAGGGTGCCCGCAGGCAAGTCCTGGAAGGCCTGGTTCACCGGTGCGAAAACCGTGAAGGGGCCAGCATTGGACAGGGCGTCCACCAGTTGCGCGGCCTGGACGGCCGCCACCAGAGTCGTGTGATCCGGCGATGCAATGGCGATCTGCACGATGTTGGGGTCAGACAGATCATCCTGCACGCCCGATTGCCCCACCGCCGGGGTCGACGCGGTTCCGGATGGCACATCCGGAGCCTTGCCGCAACCGACCAGCAGAACAACCAGGCAGGCGAGTCCCAGTTTCAGTTTCATTCTCACTCCCGCGTTTGCCTTTTCCCGGCAGGCGGTTCCGTGAAGGAGACACCATCCGGGTATTGATGCGGCGGCCGGCCGACCGGTCGCTCTTGCGCTTCTGAGCCCTGCTGAAATCAACGACCGAAAAGAAACCAGATTGGTCCTGTTTCAACCTTGACATTGAGCAAGTCGGACGATCGGGCACGACAGACTCCTGGGCTGAAGCTGAGATTCGGTGGCGCTGTGAGGATGGAGAGGGACTTACATGCAGCGGTTCGCGTACCCGGCAGCCTTGAGCGGCGCTCCGGGGCGCTTCGCGGTGACATCCGTGGTGCGGCTGCACGCGAAGCAGGTCAGATTGGAGTGGAGGGCGGTTTCGGCGCGGTACGGCACAGCCTCGTATGGTCAGGCAAGGCAAACGTCAGGTCACGCGAGGCCGGGCGGGATCATTCGGGGAGCCAGTTCACCGTAGGCCTGGCTGGCCCTTGCCACCGACAGCAAGTGGCCCGTTGGTCCATTGGCGATGACGCTGCGGGCTTGAGAGCAAGCCGGGGCCCCAGACCATCAAGGACACGCTGCACGCATGGCTCATGTCCGTCAGGAATTCTTCCCGGGCGAATCGTGCTGTGTGCCACTGCCGCCCTCGCGAACTCCCAGCACCTCACGGACCTTGGCACCCAGCTGCTGGCGCGAGAACGGTTTGGGCAGAAACTCGATGCCCGGTTTGAGCACGCCCCGGTGGGCCACCACATTGGCCGTGTAACCGGACATGTACACCAGGCTGATGTCCGGATTGGACTCGAGAATCCGGGAGCCCAGCTCGGGACCGGTCATTCCGGGCATGATCACATCGGTCAGCATCAGATGTATCGGCCCCTGGTAGCGGCCCACCAGCTCCAGCGCTTCCTGGGGGCTGGCGACCGGCAGCACATGATAGCCCAGGGATTCCAGCATGCGGGTCGTGATGGACAGAATGCTTTCCTCGTCTTCGACCAGCAGGATGGTCTCGTAGCCCTGGGTGGGTTCCTTGTGTCCTTCGGCCAGGTTTTCGGGCTGGCTGCCCTGGGCGTCCAGAGTCAGGTAGATCCGGAAACTGCTGCCCTGCCCGGGTTCGCTGTATACATTGATGAAGCCCTGGTTCTGCTTCACGATGCCGTAGACGGTGGCCAGCCCCAGGCCCGTGCCCTGCCCCAGGGCCTTGGTGGAAAAGAAGGGTTCGAAGATCCGGTCCACCACGGTGCGTTCCATGCCCGCCCCGGTGTCGCTCACCGTCAGGCGCACGAACTGCCCCGGCAGGAATCCCATGTTCACCCGGCAGTAGGCTTCATCCAGATGGACGGTGCTCACTTCGATGGTGATGCGCCCCACGCTGGCGATGGCATCCCGCGCGTTGATGCAGAGATTGCTCAGGATCTGTTCGACCTGCACCGGATCCATGCAGACCAGTGCGGGCTCGGCCGCCGGGCACCATTCGAGTTCGATGTCTTCGCCGATCACCCGGCCCAGCAGGGGCAGGAATTCCTGGATCTGCTGGCTCACATCGAAGGTGCGGGGCGCCACGGTCTGCTTGCGCGCGAAACCCAGCAACTGGCGGGTAAGATCGGCCGAGCGCATCGAGGCCTGCTGGATCGCCGTCAGGTCCGCGTGAATCGGATCATCGGGGTGCACCTGTTCCAGTGCAAGTTCCACATGGCCCAGGATCACGCCCAGCATATTGTTGAAGTCGTGTGCCACTCCACCGGCCAGCAGACCGACGGCTTCCAGTTTCTGGGACTGCATCAGCTGGTGTTCCATCGCCAGCAGGGTGTCTTCGGACTGTTTGCGCTCGGAGATGTCCAGGGACATGATGAACACGCCCTCGGGCACCGGCGTCATCCGCAGTTCGAACCAGCCCGTGTTGCCATCGGGGTAGGTGAACAGATTTTCCATCGACGTGGGCACACGCTCTTCGAGAGTTCGGCGGATCAGGGCGAACAGTTCGGTGCTCTCGATGCCCGGCCACATGTCCTGGAAACGCTGGCCCAGCAGCTCGCCGGGCTCACGCCGACTGTGGACCTGCGCGGTGGGATTCAGATAGAGATAGCGCCACTCATGGTCCAGGATCTGACATCCTTCGAGCATGTACTCCAGAATGCCAGGATGGAAACCGTCAGGGCTGTCGGGTCGAGGAGAGGATTTCATGAGCGGCTCCCTGTGCGGAGGCTGGATCGCAGGCGAATCCGCAGGGCACTCCTGCGCGATGTCCCGCGTGCGAGGCTCGCATGTGTCCGGTCACTGCAGCCGGTTTGCTCGTCGTGGGGGATGTCAGGATGCTGTCAAGAGGCTGCGCGAACGGCGAGCAATATGCTCCTGTTGCGGGTATCGGTCAAGCTGGTCCTTCGCTGCGCGAAATTCAGCTGGCAGGTCATTTGCGGAAGAAGATCAGCTCCTGAAGCTCGGGGTCGGTTTCCAGGTTCCGTTCGGGCTCCCCGCGGCTCTCGAGCTCGCGGGCCAGGTTCTCAGCTTCGTGCAGATAGCGAGCGTAGAGGTCGGCGCGCAGGGCCGGGGCCAGTGATTGACAGCGCGCGCCCGTACTGGCAAGCGCCGCGTCCAGGCTGAAGGCATCCAGACACGAAGACTCGCGTTCGTGCGACCAGCAGGCCCTCTTCAGGTCGAAGTGATACACGTGCAGGAAGCGCCAGCCCTCGCGCGCGATGAAGCGCACGGCCTGGATGATGAAGTCCGCTTCCACGTCGTCCATCGCGAAGTGAAAGCCGATGCGGCACCAGCCCGGTTTGACTCCGTAATACCCGGCCTTGACCCAGCGCCGGTAGCGTTGGCTGGTCTCGTCGCTGATGCCCAGCAGATGGTGACCGTAAGGGCCGGCACATGAGCAGCCAGCGCGCGACTGGATGCCGAAGAGATCGTTCAGCAGCACCGTGACCAGCTTGGGGTGCAGGTAGCCGCCCCAGGGGTCGCGCAGATTGAAGGAGACGATCGCCACCCGGCGTGCCGGATCGGGATTGCCCAGGATCTCGATCGCAGGTTCGGCCTGCCAGATGCTGAAGGCCCGGCCGAGCAGTTCCTGTTCACGCGCTTCGATGCTCTCGGTTCCCAGCCGGTCCTTGATCATGAAGGCCAGGGCGGCTTTCAGGGTCTGCAAGACTCCCGGCGTGCCGGCCTTTTCCCGTTCCTCGATGTTGCAGACGAAGTCGTGGGACACCGTGCCCACATAGTCCACCGTGCCACCGCCGGCCACCGTGGGTCCCAGTTCGCTGTCGTACAGGGCTTCATTGAAGACCAGCACGCCGCTGGAGCCGGGGCCGCCGAGGAACTTGTGGGGGGAGATGAACACCGCGTCCAGCGCCGCCTCCGGACGCCCCGCGGGATTCATGTCAATGGACACGTAGGGCGCGCAGGCGGCGTAGTCGAAGCAGGCCAGTGCATCGTGGCGGTGCAACAGCTCGGCCAGCGCGTGCACGGGGCTGAGCATGCCCGTGACGTTCGAGGCGGCGGAGAAGGAACCGATCTTCATGCGACCCTGCCAGCGCGGATCACGGAGCTGGCTCTCGAGCACGGCCAGGTCGATGCCGCCCTCGGCATCCAGCGGGATCGGGACGACCTGGGCCAGATTCTGACGCCAGGTGATCTCGTTGCTGTGATGCTCGTAGGGGCCGATGAACACCACCGGAGCCGTGTCCTGCAGATGGGCTTGAGCCCGCTCGTCCATGCTCCGCAGGACACGGTCGCGGGTGGCCGGCGGCAGGGCCACGCCCAGAATCTGCTGCAGCTTGTCAATGGCCGCCGTGCTGCCCGCGCCGCAGGCGATCAGCTGCCCCCTGGGACCGGCGTTCACCGAGCGCTTGATTTCCTGCTCGGCCCGGTGCAGCAGACGGGTCATGCTGCGCCCGGTCACGTCATCTTCGGTGTGGGTGTTGGCGTAGATCCGCTGCAGCTCCAGCAGATAGCGTTCCACGAAACCCAGGCAGCGCCCGCTGGCCGTGTAGTCGCAGTACACCATCAGTCGGTTGCCGAAGGGCGTCTCGAAGGTGGCGTCGGCACCCACGATCTGGTCGCGCAGGGTGGCGAAGTCCAGGGGGGGCAGTGTGCTCTCGACCGGGTTCATCGGCGTGTCCTTCCTCCGGGCGACTGCATGCACGGACGCCCGCTGATTCTCAGTGTGTTTCAGCCTTGCTGTCCCGGACCGCCAGAACCAGGCCGTGCTTGTTCCAGCTGATCTCGCAGCGTGTGCGGCCTGCCAGGAATTCGCGCAGTGGGTGTCCGATGAACTCGGCGCGCCAGCCCTTGAGCAGGCTCGAGTCGGCACCGTCTTCTCCGGTCTTCCTGGAACCCAGATCGCGACTGTAGGCCAGCATGTCCTGGCGGCTGTAGCACAGCGCGGGCGAGACCTGCTGCCCCAGGCAGAAACACTGGGCCAGCGCCAGCAGGTTGTCCACTTCCTGGCGCTCGCGAGCCTTTTCTTCCAGACGATTGTTCGCGGGCTTGCGGCTGGTGCGGTCGTCGCGCCCGGCCACCAGGGCCTGCACCAGCTGCTCGCCCAGCTCGCGGGCCAGCGAGCGCGGCAGCACCGGGCTCTGCTGGAGTTCGGCCACTGTGTACACGGGGCGGCGGGCCAGATCCAGCAGGGTTTCGTCGCGAATCACCGAACGCGGGGGCAGATTGGCCTCCCGCGCGATGCCTTCGCGCAGCAACGCCAGATGTTTCACGGCAATGTACAGCGAGGGTTTCAGGTTGCCCGCGCCGCGCACCTTGAGGGTGATGTCGTCGTCGGAGGTGCGGTGCAGGTCTTCGCGGCAGAGAGTCTCACACTCGGATTCAAGCCAGGTCGAGCGTCCCAGCGCGTCAAGTTTCGCCTGCATCAAGGCGTGCATCGCGGGCAGAAAACGCACATCATTGGCGGCGTAGAACACCTGCACTTCGTCCAGCGGGCGGCAGCTCCAGTCGGTGAAGGCCGGCCCCTTGGAAATGTCGGCGCCCAGCATTTCGGCCACCAGCTTGTTCAGGGCCAGCGGCCAGGGCAGTCCGATCAGTCCGGCGGCGATCTGGGTGTCAAAGATCCGCGCCGGGCGCTTGCCCAGCAGGCGCATCACGGGTTCCAGATCCTGCTGGCCCGCGTGCACCAGCTTGAGCACACCGGGATCGGCCACCAGTTCCCAGAAGGGGGTCACATCCAGCTCACCCAGCGGATCAATCAGGGCGATGCGTTCCGGCGTGGCCACCTGGATCAGGCAGAGCCGCGGCCAGTAGCTGAGCTCGCTGATGAATTCGGTGTCAAAGGCGAAGACGCCGGTCGCGCGCAGGTGCGCCAGAATCTCCTCGAGGGCTGCCGCGTCCTGGATCCACTCGGGGCGTCCGGAGGGCACCAGCGAGTGGCCGTCCAGATGGCTCACGTTGGGCAGGTTCTCTTCGCTCATCACAGCGTTGTGCTGACGCTGGCGGCGGCGTTCGAGATGCGCCACCAGGCGGGGTTGACGTGCGGGGCGGCTCATGCGGCTCGTGTCCGGTAGCTGTGGGTGCGATGCAACTCAGGTCCTTTCCGGGGTTCTGGCCCCTGGCCGGCGTCGTGGTCGACTCAACCAGCCGCTGCGCGGAATCAGTCGCGCCAGTGTTCGTGTGCGCAGGATGCGCCGACGGGCGGTCTGCCAGTCTTCGCGGCCCTCCACGGGAAACTCCTCGTAGCCCAGGCAGCGATTCGCCTCGCGCAGTTTGTCGGCAAACCCTCCCGGCAGATCCTCGGCGTGGTGCGTGACCATGGGGCCTTCGGGAAAACAGCGGAAGCGGCCTCCCCACTGGTTCCAGAAACGGCGCAACAGGCTGGGGATGTGCACGGGCATCAGTTCGTCAAGCGGCAGCCAGCGCAGTCCCAGATCTTCCAGGGCGTTGGCCACATGGCATTCGGCGTGAGTGCGAAAATCCAGAATCCCGGGGTGGGCGCGCAGCACTTCGCTGCGTACCAGGGCCAGGTCCAGAGCCAGACTCCGCCAGCGGTCCTGCCAGAGGGCCGAAGCCCAGACCGCTTCTTCCGTCCGCAGGCGCTCAATATAGGTTCGCAGCAGGCGATCGGAGAAGAGCCAGGTGTCCGCCTCGATCAGCAGGGTAAAGGGGCAATGGGCGGGAATCCTGGGCAGCGCCGCCTGCAGCAGCTGGGCGTTGCCGCCGATGTGGCCCGCGTTGTGTTCCAGCTCCAGCAGGTCCTCGACCTGTGCCCGCACGGAATCGGGAACCCGGTGTCCGGCGGCGGCGCCATTGCTCACCACCAGCCGATGCACGGGCAGGGTCCAGTGACGCCCGATGATGTTCACCAGGGTCTCCAGATCCTGCATGCGGTCGTGCACCCGAATCACCACACACAGAGTCACGCGCCGCCTCCCAGCCCGCGCATCCAGCGGGACAGTCGGCTGCCCAGGCGACCTTCCTTTTCCGACAGGCGCTGGCACTCCAGCTCATGCAGCCAGTCCAGCAGGACTTCGGGGTGCCGGGCGAACAGACCCGCGTGCCGACAGCGGATCCGGTGATACACCTCGGCTTCCTGCAGGCGCTTTGCTCGCCTGCTCTTCGAGTTTCTGGCCTTCTCGTGCTTGCGGTACTGGAACAGGCACGGGTCCAGTCGCAGCACACGACGCTCCAGCTCGAGCAGGCTCAGCCAGAAATCATAGTCCTCGCGCAGCAGCAGGTCTTCGCAGTATCCGCCCACCCGTTCCCAGTCGGCGCGCCGGTAGACGGCCGAGGCGAAGATCTGGTTGCCGCGCAGCATGCCGGGCAGGCTGAAGTCGGGCAGGTGCCAGGGGCCGGACTTGCGGCCGAAGAACTCGGCATGGCAGTACACGATGCCCAGCTCCGGGTCACGGTCCAGCGCCTGCACGGCCAGTTCGGCGTAGTCCGGGCAGAGCCGGTCGTCGGCGTCCAGGGGCAGAATGTACTGGCCGCGCGCCGCGCGGATGCCCGCGTTGCGTGCCACGGAACAGCCGCGATTGGGCTGGCGCAGCACGGTGGTGCGCTCGCGCTGGAAGCTGTCCAGAATGCGTCGTGTGTCCAGATCGCTGGAGCCGTCGTCCACCACGATCACTTCCAGCTCGGCCAGAGTCTGTGCCAGAGCCGATTCCACGGCTTCGGCCAGAAACGGCCCGTGGTTGAAACACGGCACCACCACACTCAGGCGCGGGACGGGCTGGCCGGAATCGCTCATGCCTTCCTCGCGGGAAAGGGTATGAACCCGTCTCTGGCCAGGGCCTCCACTCGGCTCCAGACCGCGTCCACCTCGATCTCGGCCAGGGTGTCAACCGCTTCGCAGGGGCCCTGTGTGGGCAGTGCGCGCGAGGCGGAGGCCGTTGCCACCCAGCGCTGTCGTGGGTCGTCCGGGCGGGTCCAGGATTCCGGGTGCACATGGCCGTAGACCGTCACGCTGGGTACCCCGGACAGGGCCGCCAGATGTTTGGGCCCCCCGTCGTTGCCCGCGAAGAGCGCGCAGCGTGCCAGGATTTCCTTGAGTGTGCCGAAGTCGGGCATGGGGTAGTCCACCAGGGCCTCGTGTGTCATGCGGGCGGCAATGGCCCGGGCAGCCTCCTGCTCACCGGGACCGTACACCAGAAAGGGCTGGTAGCCCACTTCAGCCAGTCGGTCGCCCAGTACGGCCAGTTTCTCCGGGGGCCACACCTTGTAGGATCGGCGACTGACTCCGAACAGGGCAGCGACCGGGGCATGGAAGCGCTCGCGCGCGAATTGCTCGGCCGCCAGCCGCGATTCTTCCAGCACCGGAAACTCAAGTTGCAGATCCTCAAGATCCACGCGGGAATCCTGGAGCAGCTTCAGTTTGTCCAGCGCGCTGTAGTCCGTGTTGCGACGATCGTATGGCCGGGTATAGAGCAGGTTGCGCAGGACATCCCGGGCGAAACCCAGCCTCACGCGTGCACCACTCAGCCAGGCCAGCAGCGCGGTCGAGGGCAGTCCCTGACAGTCCACCACCAGATCGTAGCGCTGGGCGCGCAGCTCGCGCACCAGATCCAGCCAGCCGGCCAGACCTTCCTTGCGCGGCAGCAGGCGCAGCGCCGAGACCCGGGGATTGTGCCCCAGCACCAGGCTTCCGGATGGCTCGCAGAGCACATCCAGACTGGCCTCCGGATGCAGGGCCTGAAGGGCGCGCAGGGCGGGGGTGATCATCAGCAGGTCGCCCAGCTGGCGCAACTGGATCACCAGAATCCGCTTCACGACCGGTGCGTTGGATCCCATGCGCTCTCAGTCCCCGCCGAGGGTGGACCCACCGGGTTCGGTCGCCCCGGGAGCCCGATAGTCCACGTATTGCTTCTCTTCCACCAAGCTGCTGCCGAAGTGGGTGTTCAAGCGCTGCTTCAACGCGGCACGTTCATCGTTCGTGTAATACACGGCCCGGGCCAGCGCGATGAATTCCATGCCGAAATCCTGACGGGTTTCCAGCACGCGCAGTTCGTCTTCCACCTTCCAGAGCCGGCCATTGACCTGGTCCAGTGCCGTTTCCAGCTCGGGGTGGCGCAGTCCGCGCGTGTCGGCCACCGTCTGCAGGGCGTCGTGCTCGCGCTGCACGTTGTCACGCTTGGGGCCGGGGCTGAAGTTCTTCAGCTTGATCCGCAGGATCGAGAGCTTGTCCAGCAGCTCACCAATGGATACGGGGACTTCGACGATCAAGGTTTTTCCTTTCGAGTACGTCATTTCTACATAATGGCGTGTGTCATTCAGGTGAATTGGAGCCAGTTGGTCGTAGTTTTTCTCGCATTGCGTAGAATTGCTTGCGATGTGCAAAGTAGCGCATTGCCCCGCCCTTGAATCCAATCGTGTATTCCCAATTGTGTTCCCAATCAGGAATGCCGTCAAATGAGCTGTGCAGTGGATCTTCGAAGTCAGCAGGATACTCGGTGAAGTCCATTATGGTCATGATGCTTCTCTGGTCCAGGAGATCCAATACTGGTTGCTTTGGGAGTGAGTTGATATCCGGCGAATATGCACTTCCAATACCGGAAGTCGCCACTGCAAGCTCGTCCAGGCTACAAGGTGTTCTCCAATCCCGGGTCCCATAAAAGAACTGCGGAGGTAGAGGTTCTCTTCTGCCTGTTTCATCATTAAGTATTGTTAAGGCGAGATAAAGCTCATTCCTTGTTCGATGTTCAACTTGCTTGTATGCGGTTCTTAACGAGGCGGTTGTGATATGCTCAGCCAATGTTTGAGCACTTTTGATCGCACGTGCCGCGCGTATCCACAGCACTCTATCATTGTTGCCATCTCTAAGGAGCTCTAGTGCTTCTTGCAAACCGTCTTTAGCCTGTTGAAAATAGAACATTGAGTCACGAAAAATCTTCTCGTGCTTATTGTAATCCAGTCGATCCTGTAGCGTTAGAACTGCAATCAATGCAGTACTCGTGACGACAAAAAGAGTCAAGAACTCGGCAAAACTGACATTAAAGTTGCTGATCACATTTGATAAGTAGGATTCCACCGATGGCAAGAAAGCAGACAGAGTCAACACAGCACTCAGAATCCATAAGAATACGAGTATCCAGTGCAGGATTCTGATGATTCTATTGAGCATCATGTTTCCGGTTTCAAACCTTGAACTGCAGGTCGTAGAGCTTGCGGTACTCGGCGCAGCTCTCGAGAAGCTCGGCGTGGGGGCCGCTGCCCTCGATGCGTCCTTCCTTGAGACACACGATGCGGTCGGCCCGGATGATGGTGGAGAGCCGGTGCGCGATCACCAGCGCGGTGCGTTCGCCCACGCTGCGGTCGAGGGCTTCCTGGACCAGGATTTCACTTTCGGTGTCCAGCGCGCTGGTGGCTTCGTCCAGCAGCAGCACCTCGGGCTGGCGATGGATCGCCCGCGCGATGGCCAGCCGCTGGCGCTGCCCGCCCGAAAGATTGGCACCCGCTTCCTCGATCAGGCTCTCGGGGCCGCCCATCGCCCGCACGAAGTCCCAGGCATTGGCCGTGCGCAGCGCCGCTTCCACGCGGGCCGCGTCGGTGTGTTCTTCGGGGTAGGCCACATTCTCGGCCACCGTGAGACGGAAGAGAAAGGTTTCCTGGCTCACCACCCCGAAATGGCTGCGGTAGCTGCCCAGAGTGAAGCGTCGCACGTCCTGCCCGTCCAGCAGCACGGCACCTTCGTCGGGGTCCTGCAGGCGCAGCAGCAGATTGGCGATGGTGGTCTTGCCACTGCCGGACGCGCCCACCAGGGCCAGAAACTCTCCCCGGTGCAGACTGAGGTCGATGCCGCGCAGGGCTTCCTGCCCTTCGTAGCGCACTCTGACGTTCTCCAGTCTCAGCTTTTCGACCAGCGGAGGCGCGGGGATCGCGTCCGGGGCTTCCCTGACCTGGGGCTCGGCGTGCAGCACTTCCATCAGGCGCTCGCCGGCCCCCGTGCCACGCTGCAGTTCGTTCCAGGCCCGCGCCGCCACCTTCAATGGATACAACAGCGAGAGCAGCGCGGCCAGAAAGGTCAGGAAGGCCGCGGCGGACAGTCCCCCGTCCACGGCCAGCACACGGCGCCCGCCCACCCAGAGCATGCTGACCGCCACCAGGGTCGAGGCCCACTCCCCGAAAGGCGCCGAGAGCGCGGCCACGAATTCCAGCTTGCGCACCCGGCGGAAGTAGCCCAGCGTGGCCCGTTCGAAGCGCTGTGTCTCACGGCCATGGGCGAAGAAGGCCTGCACCACGCGAAAGCCCGAGAGATTCTCCGAGAGGCGGGTGGTCACTTCGGACAGATGCTCCTGGGCGCGTCGGCTGTAGGTGCGCAGTTTCTGGCCCAGCAGGTTGAGCGCGGCCACCGCGGGGGCCAGCACGAAGAGGCTGAGGGCCGTGAGCCGCCAGTCGATCACCAGGGCCAGCCCCAGATAGACCAGGCTCTGCAGCAGGTTCATCAGCAGGTCGCTGACCTTGGTGATGGTGAGCGTGCGCACCACCATCACATCGTTGATCAGGCGGCTGATGATTTCGCCCCTGCGGAAACGCAGGAACACGCCCATGCCCAGGTCCTGGATCTGGCGGAACAGGTGGTTGCGCAGCTCGCGGATCAGCACCTGCTCGACCTGCACGAAGCAGATCCGGTAGCCGTAGGTGATGATCAGCTTCAAGGTCGACAGCGCCAGTGCGGCTCCGCAGAGAAAGACCAGCACCTGCCAGGGACTCTGGCTGCCCAGGAAGCGGTCCAGCGCCAGCCCGGCCCCCTCGCGGATCGTCTCGATGGAGCCCGAGCCCAGAGTGTGGCCCAGGTCGCTCAGCAGGGTCGACAGCGCGCGGGAAATGGCCACGGTCTCGCCCGTCAGGGGGGCCACCGGCCGCAGGAAGACACCCTCGAAGAAGGGATAGATCATGCCGATGTTGACGCCCGCCAGCAGGCTGGCCAGCAGCATCAGCACCAGACCCAGCACGATCCAGAGGCGCACGGGCCCGAGATAGCTCATGAACTGGCGGGTGAGGGCGAACATCGGTCTCCTGGCATGCACGGGGCGTCGATTTCCGGCGGATGGCGCTGTGGGCCGCGGCCGGGAGCGCGCCAATATAGAATTGTGGAAGGCAGCCCGGCGGCTCGGGGACCCGCATCCGCCGGGGACATGGGGAAATGCTTTATTCACGGGCGTTCACGACAGGAAACAGCCAGATCCCGCAGCAGGAAGACCCATGCCTCAGCCGCCCATTTCCGGCGTGATCATCGCGTTCAACGAGCAGGCCCGCATCGTGCGCGCCGTGGAAAGCCTGCGCCCCTGGTGCGCCGAGGTGCTCGTGCTGGACAGCCATTCCAGCGACCGCACGCGTGAGCTGGCCGAATCGGCGGGGGCGCGCGTGCTGTTGCAGGAGTTCCTCGGGCATCAGGCGCAGAAGAACCGGGCCATCGAGCTGGCCCGACACGACTGGATTCTGTCGCTGGACGCCGACGAGGAACTGGTGGGCGACCCGGCGAACCTGCTGGCCGCTCTGGATTTCAACCGGGAAACTCTGGTCTACCGCATTCCGCGGCGCAACTGGTATCTGGGGGGCTGGGTGGACGCCACCGGCTGGAAGCGCGACAGCAGCGTGCGTCTCTTCAATCGCACGAAGGCCCGTTTCGGAGGCAGCACCGTGCACGACCGCGCGGGTGGCGCGGGCTGCGAGGAGCGAGTGCTCCCGGCGCAGATCCTGCACTGGCCCTACCGCGATCTGAGCCACCATCTGCAGAAGATCGATGCCTACACCAGTGCCCTGGCGGCCGAGCTGGATGGGCGCGGCGCGCGCTTTTCCGCCCTCAAGCTGACACTGGATCCACCCTGGAAATTCCTCAAGGAGTACCTGCTGCTGGGCGGCTGGAGACTGGGCTGGCGCGGGCTGGTGCTCTCGGTGATGTCGGCGATCTACGTCTTTCTGAAGTACGCCAAGCTCTGGGAACGCCAGCGGGTCGGCCGATGAAGGTGCTGCATCTGAATCTCCAGATCACCTGGGGCGGTGGCGAGAACCAGAGCCTGCTGCTGATGCGCGCTCTTGCCGGGCACGGAGTCCGCAACCACCTGCTCTGCCGGCCGGGGGGAGTGCTGGAGCGCCGCTTGCGCGAGGCCCTGCCCGATGCGGTGGTGCATCACCTGCCAGCCAGCCTCTGGCTGCTGCTGACCCTGCGCCGTCACACCGCGCGCCTGCAGGCCGAACTGGGTTTTGATGTGATCCATTCCCACACCGGGCGCGAGATGCGCGGGCTGGGAGCCGTGACCGATGCGGTGACCGTGGCCCACCGCCGTGTGCCCGACCCCGTGTCGCGGGCCGCCCTGCGAGGGTACTCGGGCGTGCAGGGGGTCATTGCCGTGTCGGCGGAAATCGCCCGCCGTCTGGCTGGCCAGGGTTTGAAGGGGCCCGAGGTGCGCGTGATCCACAGCGCCGTGGACACGGAGGAGGCCGCTTCCGGGCGCGAAGACTTGCCCGGGCAGCCCGCGTTCCTGTATCTGGGACGCCTGTTGCGCCACAAGGGACTCGATGACTTGTTGCGTGCCCACGCCCAGCTGCTGACCCGGGTGCCCGGCGCCGTGCTGCACCTGGTGGGCGAAGGCCCCGACGAGCAGCGCCTGAAGAGTCTTGCCGGGAAGTTGTTGCCCGCGTCGGCGGTGGTCTTCCACGGCTTTCGCACCAACCCGCGGGACTTCATCGCGGGGGCCCACGCCTTGATTCTGGCCAGCCGCGACGAAGGCCTGGGAACCGTGGTCCTGCAGGCCCAGTTTCAGGCCTGCCCCGCGGTGGTCAGCGATGCGGGAGGCCTGCCCGAGACGATTCGTGATGGCGTCACGGGCTTGCTGGTACCTGCCGGAGACGTGCCCGCGCTGGCTGCGGCTCTCGAGCGACTGGCCCTGGAACCGGGCCTGCGCGAGCAGCTGGCGGCCGCCGGACCCGAGCACATTCGTCAGCATTTCTCGCTGGCTGCTCTGGGCCAGCAGACTCTCGACTTCTACCGGGAACTGCACGCGCGCCTTCCCGGTCGCTGAGCGCCGGTCCGGCGGCTTTGGCCGGTGGACTCATATCATGCAAGCAGGCCCGGCGGAGGCTGCCGTTCAGGCAGGCCCAGCAGGGCCGGTTTTCTATATTCGCCCCGCGCGTCGCGGCATACGCCGTGACGCGCTCACGACTCCGGCACCGGATCATTCTGCAATGCCCCGGCCCGGACCCAACGCAGGACACACGATGACACACCTGAAATTCTGCCTGGGCCTGCTGCTGGCACTGGCCCTCTCCCTGTCCGCGGCCACGTTCGGCGATGGCGTGATCCTGACCAGCGCCGGTCAGAGCAACGACATCCTGATCGCGCGCCAGATCTTCCAGCGCGCCGGTCTTGAAGACCCGCAGAGTGCGCCGCAACTGATGGCCGACTCACTGGGGCATCCCGAGACCCTGGTGATCGTGGTCGGTGGCAGCAGCAAGGGGCTGGGCAGCGCGCGCGACGCGGTGGACAAGGAACTGGCCCGCGTGAATGCCCTGCTGGCCGCGGCCTCCAGCGCCAAGGTGCCGGTGGTCTGCATGCATCTGGGGCGCAAGACGCGCCGCGGTCCGTTGAGCGATTCCTTCATCGAAGCGGTGGCCCGGGCGTCCTCGACGATGCTGGTGGTCAACGGCGGCAACGAGGACCAGCTTTTCAGCACCATCAGCCGCGAGAAGGAGATTCCCCTGCTCGAGGTGGCCGACTATGTGGAAATGGTGGACCAGGTCAACAGGCTCTTCGGGCTGAAGAAACCGGAAAAGAAATGAGCAAGGCCTCCTCGAAGACGGCGGCGCGCGCCGGAGTCAGGACTCCCGGCAAGGCACGGCCCGTCGAGAGGATCATCGTGCAGAACCGCAAGGCCCGCCACGATTACCACATCCTTGATACCTGGGAAGCGGGCATCGCTCTCTGCGGCACCGAGGTCAAGGCCTGCCGCGAGGGCGGCGTGTCGCTCAAGGAGGCCTATGCCCGCGTGATCGACGGCGAGGTCTGGATCCTGGGCATGCGCATCAATCCCTACAGCAACGGGCGCTTCGGGGCCCATGTGGAGCTGCGCCAGCGCAAGCTGCTGCTGCACGCGGCCGAAATCCGCAAGATCAGCCACAAGGTGGAAGCCAAGGGCAACACGCTGGTGCCACTGTCACTCTACTGGAAATCCCACCTGGTGAAGGTGCGCCTGGCACTGGGCACGGGCAAGCACGAGTACGACAAACGCCAGGCGATCACCGATCGGGAAAACGCCCGCTCGCTGAGTCGCGCTCTCAAGGAAAGCAGACAACGGTGAAACAGGTTTTCGCGCCCGTCAAGGCACAGATGGACGAGATCCTCAAGGGAGCGGTGGAACTGCTGCCCCATGAGGACCTGGAGAAGAAGCTCGCACGCAGCCTTGAGACGGGCCAGCCCCTGCGTGTCAAGTTCGGAGCCGATCCCACGGCGCCCGACCTGCACATCGGCCATGCGGTGGTGATCAACAAGCTGCGCACCTTCCAGCAGCTGGGGCACCAGGTGGATTTCGTGATCGGGGACTTCACCGGCATGGTGGGCGACCCCAGTGGCCGCAGCAAGACCCGCAAGGCCATGAGCCGCGAGGATATCCAGCTGAACGCGCAGACCTACAAGGACCAGATCTTCCTGCTGCTGGATCCCGCGCGGACCACGATCCGCTTCAACAGCGAGTGGTTCGGCGGCATGAGCACCTACGATTTTCTGGCGCTCAGTTCGCGCTACACGCTGGCGCGCATGCTGGAACGCGATGATTTCACCAAGCGCTTCAAGGCCGAGACGCCCATTTCCATCATGGAGCTGCTCTATCCACTGATCCAGGGTTACGACAGTGTGGCCCTGCACTCCGACGTGGAGCTGGGCGGCACCGACCAGACCTTCAACCTGCTGATGGGACGCCACCTCCAGGGCCAGTATGGCCAGGAGCCCCAGGTGATTCTGACCATGCCCCTGCTGGAAGGCACCGACGGGGTCGAGAAGATGAGCAAGAGCCTGGGCAACACCATCGGGATCACCGACAGCCCGCGCGAGATCTTCGGCCGCACCCTCAGCATTCCCGACCACATGATCCTGCGCTGGTTCGAACTGGCCACCGATCTGGGAGCCGCCGAGGTGCGCGCGATCGGCGAGCGCCTGCAGGCCGGCGAGAATCCTGTGGGGTTCAAGCGCCAGCTTGGCCGCGAACTGGTGCGCCTGTACCACGACGAGGCGGCCGGACTGGCGGCCGAAGCCGAGTTCGACGAGATCTTTCGCAACAAGGCCCTGCCCGACGTGATGCCCGAAGTGGCCATGTCCGAGGACACGACCCTGCTGGCCCTGCTGGTGGAGAACGGTCTGTGCGCCAGCAACGGCGAAGCACGCAAGCTGGTGCGGCAGGGCGCGGTCAGTTTTGAGGGCGAGAAAGTGGAGGACGAGACCCGCGTCTTCGCCGCCGGAGCCACCGGCGTGCTGAAGGTGGGCAAACGCCGCTTTCTGAAACTGGTGGTATCGCCCTGATGCCCGCATTGTCGCTCAAGGACATCCAGCGGCTGGTGGAACCGGAACTCAAGGCATTCGCCGGGCGCTACGATGACTTCATCCAGACCACCGGCACGCCCATCGTGGACCGGATCATCGTGTTCCTGGGGCCCGGGCGTGGCAAACTGTTGCGTCCCACACTGACCTACCTGAGCGCACGCCTGCTGGGCGAGAGCAACGAGCGCACACATTTCGCCGCGGTCGTGGTGGAACTGCTGCACAACGCCACCCTGATGCACGACGACGTGGTGGACAAGAGCGACCGCCGCCGGGGCCTGCCCAGTCTCAATTCGGTCTTCGGCAACAAGATCAGCGTGCTCTTCGGCGACTGGCTGCTGGCACACAGCCTGCTGGGCATGCTGGAATGCGGGGACACGCGCGTGTTCGCCGTACTGGCCGAGACCGCCCGCCGTCTGGCCAAGGGCGAACTGGACCAGGCCGCGCGCAGCCGCAATCTGGACATGGACGAAGAGACCTACTACCGGATGGTGTCCAACAAGACCGGCGCCCTGCTGGGTGCGGCCTGTCGGCTGGGTGGCCTGTCCAACGGGGCCGACGAAGACCAGCTGGCGGCCCTGCAGACCTTCGGTGAGACCATCGGAATCGCCTTCCAGATCCAGGACGACCTGCTGGATTACACGGGCAGCGAGAGCCTGATCGGCAAGCCCGCGGGCGCCGATCTCAAGGATGGCAAGATCACCCTGCCCCTGCTGTATGCCTTCGATCGCAGCGCGGGCTCGGAAGTACGCCAGATCAAGGCCCTGATCAAGGGACGCAAGCGCGGGGACATTCGCCGCGCGGTGGAGTTCGCCCACGAGAAGGGCGGAGTGGACGCGGCCCACCGTCGGGCCCGGGAACTGGGAGAGCAGGCGCTGGCCTGCCTGGAAATCTTTCCCGACACGGGAATCCGGCAAAGCCTGGTCGATTTCAGCGCCTTCGCCGTCAATCGCACCTACTAGGAGGAATCATGGTCCGCAGCCCAATCCGTTCGGGGTCAATGGTTCTGGTTCTGTGTTCGCTGCTGCTGGCCTGTTCGGGCTCGCGCAAGGCCTCGCTGGATACCACGGTGGCTGGATACGGCCTCACGATCCAGGTGCTGGGTGCCGAGGACAATGCGGCCGCCAACCAGGCGCTGGCCGAACTGGAATCGGTGGCGGCCGAAGGCTTCAAGGGACTGTCCTCCACGGGTGACTCGGATTTTGCCGCGATCAATTCCCTCGCGGGCAGCCGCAGTGGCAGCATGAGCCAGCAGAACTACGATCTGCTGATGCGTTGCTTCGGCTACAAGAAGGACACGGACGAGGCCTTCGATTTCCTGATCGGGCCCCTGCGCCGGGCCTGGGGCCTGGGCGGCACCCCGCGGCAGCCTTCGGAAGCCGAACTGGACAGCGCCCGGACACTGGTGCGCGAAGGCGGCACCTTCGTGGTGGACAAGGGCGTGTTGCTGTCGCGAGCGGGCATGGCCATCGATCTGCACGAGGTGCAGTGTGGCGCCATTGCCGACCGACTGGCCCTGAGCGTGCGTGGCGACGGATACAACGACTTCCTGCTGCAGCTGGGCTCGGTCAGCGTGGCCGGCGCCGAAGGTCCCGATGGCGGGTACTTCAGCGTGCCCTTTGCCAACCCCGAGGATCCGTCGGGGCAGCTGGGCACTTTCCGCCTCCGCAATCTGAGCCTCGCGGTGGCCAGCATCAACGACGAAGCCTTCGAGCTGAATGGCACACGGTTTCACGGACACCTTGATCCGGCCACGGGCAAGCCCGCCTTTGGAGTGCTGGCGGTGGCCGTGGTCTGTCGCCAGGCCGAGCGCGCCGACGCACTGGCCAGCGGCCTGTTCGTGATGGGAGCCGAGGCCGGACTTGAGAAGGCCAGCAGCCTGGATGATGTGGAGGCCGTGTTCGTGGTTGCCGGCGAGGGCAAGCCCGAGCTGCGGCTGACCCCGGGCATGGAGGCCTGGTTCCAGGCTCGTTGATGAACGAGCGGCCGGGCGCGGGAGACGCGGTTCTCCTGGTGCGCTTCTCCTCGATCGGGGACCTGTTGCTCTGCGAACCCGTGCCTCGTCTGCTCAAGGAGCTGGGGGTGGGGCGCGTGCTGTTTCTGACCAAGGAACGCTTCGCCGCGATTCCCCGGGGCTGGCCCGCCGTGGACGAGGTGCTCTGCCTGGGCGAGCCGGGCACGCGCGCGCAGCTGGATCACGTGCGCGCGGAGTTGCGGTCACGCGGCCAGTTGCGGACCCTTGACCTGCACAATACCCTGCGCAGTCGCCTGCTGGCCCCACCGGGCCTGCTGGGCCGTCTGCCCAAGCACCGGCTGCAGAAACTGCTGCTGGTGCACGGCCCCCACAGCCTGTCCCATCGTCTCACGCAGTTGCCACCGGTCTGGCGTCGTTACCAGCAGGTGGCGGGCATTCCGGAGAGCATGCAGTCGCCACCCCGGCTCTGGGCCGAGGGAGTGCAGCTGGGCCCCCGTGTGACACCCGACCCCGGGCCCGAGGCACCCGAGCTGCTGGCACCCGGAGCGGGCAAGGCCACCAAGCGCTGGCCGCTGGAGCATTGGGTCACGTTCACGCGCGCACTGCTTGAACGCAGCGCGCGCCCGCTCGTGGTGCTGGGAGGTGCGGGCGACCGCGAGACCGGCGAGACACTGCGTGCGCTGGCCCCGGGTCGCATCCAGAATCTCTGTGGTCAGGCCGACCTGAGTGACAGCGCGCGGCTGGTGGCCAGCGGGCGGCGCATTCTCTGCGGGGACACCGGCCTGCTTCACATGGCCGCTGCAGCCGGAGTACCCGGGGTGGCGCTCTTTGGTCCCACCACGCGCGAGCTGGGCTTCTTTCCGGCGGGAGACAGCGTGCGCGTGCTGGAACACGAGGGGCTGGACTGTCGTCCCTGCAGCCATACCGGCAGCGACCGCTGCCCGCGCGGGCATTTCCGCTGCATGCGCGAACTGAGTCCCGCTCGAGTGCTGGATCTGTACCTGCAAGGTTGAAGGAACCCCGTGGCAGCGCTGATTTCCCTGTGCTACAACCTGCTGTTGCGCCCCCTGGGGCTGCTGCTGCTCTACGGCCCGGGCCTGCTGGTGGTGCGCATCCGGCGCAACCTGTTCGCGCGCCACGGGGATCTGCGCCGACTGCGCCGCGAACTGGCCAAGAGGCCTCTGCCCGAGTCCAGTGCCGACAGACCGCGGGTCTGGCTGCATTGCGCGAGCATGGGTGAGTACGAAGGCATCCGGCCCCTGGCCAGCGCACTGAAAGCGCGCGGCTGTGTCACGATCCTCAGTTTCTTCTCGATTTCGGGCATGCACAACCTCAAGCCGGACCATGGCTTCGACCAGGTCTGCTTTCTGCCCCTGGACGGTTGGTTCGCCGTGCGCGCGCTGGTGCGCACCCTGCGCCCCGATGTGTTCGTGGTCACCAAGCACGATCTCTGGTGGAACCTGCTGCGACGCCTCTCCCGTGAAGGCTGTGCGCTGCTGTTCATCAATGCCAACTACCACAACCGGGCCCATTTCGACCGCCGGCTGCTGCGGGGGTTCTATCGCAGTCTGCTGGGGCGCTTCGACGGAATCCACCCGGTGAATGCGCTGGCCGAACGCCGCTTCCGCGCGCTGCTGGCCGGTACTCCTGCGGCCGAGCGGGTGAGCGCACTGGGCGAGACACGCTTCGACCGAGTGCTCGAACGGATGCGTGCCGCCAGTGGGGCGGAGATGTTGCCCGCCCAGTTCGCGAGCGGGAGCACGGTCCTGGTGGCGGGCAGCACCTGGCCGCGTGACGAGGCTGTGCTGCTGCCGGCCGTGGCGCGCGCGCGCGAGCAGTACCCGGACCTGCGCCTGCTGCTGGTGCCCCATGAGCCCTCGGTGAGCCACCTGGATCAAAGCACGGCGCTCTGCCAGCGCCTGGGCCTGTCCGTGCTGCGCCTTGCCGAGTTCGAAGCAGGTACCCCGTATACGAATCAGCCCGTCTTCCTGATCGATCGCATCGGCCTGCTGGCTGGGCTTTACCGAGTGGGGCAGCTGGCCTGGGTGGGCGGGGGGTTCACCACGGGCGTGCACAGCGTGATCGAACCGGCGGCCTATGCGATTCCCGTGATCTTCGGCCCGGCCCATCACGTCTCCCAGGAGGCCAGCCGCCTGCTGGCCGCGGGTGGAGCATTCGAGGTGGCCGAGGAATCACGCCTGCGTCAACTGTTTGACCTGATGCTGGGCGAGCCCAGCCGCCGCCTGCATCACGGGCGTGCCGCACTGAAGGTGGTGGAGCAGAGCACGGGTGCCACCACGCGCATTCTCGAACGGATTCTGGCCTGCGGAAAAGCCGGCCCGTGCTGAGCCTGACACGGGTGAGCCTGGCCCGGGGCAAACGCCTGCTGGCCCGGGATCTGGACCTGCAGCTGGACCGACCGGGCCTGAACGTGCTCCACGGTGCCAGCGGCTGTGGCAAGAGCAGTCTGCTGAGGTTGTTGAAGGGGCTGCTGGCACCCGCGGCCGGAGAACGTCATCTGGCCAGCGGCATGCGGGAAGCCGACATCGGCCTGCTGCTGCCCGATCCCCAGAACCAGCTGCTGTCGGACACGGTGCTCGGCGATCTCAGTCTGCCGCTGCGTTACCGGGGTCTGCCTCGCGAACGGATCCTCGAACGTTGCGAGACCCTGGGCCGCGAGCTGGGTCTGCTGAATCACTTCTCGCACCATCCCCGGACACTCTCGGGTGGCATGCAGCAACTGCTCTGTCTGGGAGCGATCCTGATTCAGGAGCCGCGCGTGCTGCTGCTGGACGAGGTGTGCACCTTCCTCGACCGCGAACACCGAGCCAGGCTGGCGGAGATCGTGCGCGCCCGTTCCGCGACCGCCGCCGTGCTTCAGGTCAGTCACCGGGCTGAAGTGGCTCTGGCGGCCGATCGCCTGCTGGAACTGTGCCCCACCGGCCTCAGGGAAAGTGATCGTCCATCCCCGGACAGTCCCGTGATCCAGACCCTGGTCAGCGCCGCAATTCCGCACGAACAACCCTTGCCCGCCGCCAGGGCCGGGGAAGAGGGGCCCTGGTTGGCCCTCGACGGCCTGCAGTTCCAGTGGCCCGATGCCTGCGTCGTGCTCTTCGACCGCATGAGTGCGCGCCTGCCGTTGGGGCAGGGCTGCCTGCTCACCGGAAACCAGGAGGCGGGCAAGAGCACCCTGATCCTGCTGGCGGCGGGCCTGCTGCAACCCACGGCGGGCCGCATCGGTCTGGAGCATGGCCAGGCTCTGCCGCTGTTCCAGTTCAGCGAGAAGCAGTTCACCGGAGACATTCTCGAGCACGAACTGCTGGAGGGGCGACCGGAGGAAACCGACGAGCTGCACTCCCTCTGGGAGCGCGCGGGCCTGAAGGCCGAGCGGCTGCTGGGTCCGGCCCGGCATCTGGCCAGCGGGGAGCGCCGCTTGGCGGCACTGGTTTCCCTGTTGCTGCTGAAACCGGCGGCCCTCCTGCTCGACGAGCCCTTCACCGGGCTGGATGCCTCGGGTGTCCGGCGTCTGCGCTCCCTGCTGGCGGATTGGCGTGACCGGGGCGGGGGGCTGCTGGTGGCCACCCACGATCCGGAACTTGTCGCCGATCTGTGCTCAAGTCACTGGAAAATTGGGGCAGGCGAACTGATTTCGCTTCGCTGAAGGCCGCCAGCACTGGATTTGCTGCAGCCTCGTGCACCGGCTGACAATTTTTGCTCCACTGTTCAAAATCTTGCACTTCTGCCACCCCCGTTCTATGTTTGACGCCTGCACATCCGTGCAGAACGACGGATCCTGAACATTCCCGAGGGGCCGGTTTTCCGGGGGATTGTTCGGTGTATGGGGCCACCCGCCGAAGAGGCGGACCGGGATTGCAGGGGGACAGATGGCGAGGCCGATCCGCAGGATCCTGGTCATCGATGATGACGCGGATGCGCTCCAGATTCTCACCGACTACCTCGAGCTGGAAGGTTACGAGGTGCTGCCCACGGCCGATGGCGCCACGGGCATGCAGCTGCTCGCCTCCCAGCCCGTCGAGCTGGTCATTACCGACCTGAACCTGCCCGGCATCTCGGGCATGGATGTCATCGACATCATCCGCAAGAACTACCCGCGCGTGCAGGTGATCGTGGTCACCGGCTACGGCTCGATGGAGTCCGTGCTGCAGGCCCTGCACAAGGGGGCCATCGACTATCTCACCAAGCCCTTCCTCTTCGAGATTCTCAAGCTCAGCCTGCAGAAGGCCGAGCAGCAGCTGGTGATGAATGCCCAGCTCGAACGCCTGCGCCGCGAAGGGCCGGGGGGCGGGCGCGAGACCCTGCTGGAAGCCCTGCCACTGGCCTGCGCCTTCTGTGATCCCGAAGGACGGCTGGTGCAGGTCAACAGCGCGTTCCTCGATCTCTTCGAACTGGACCAGGCGCCGCTGGGGCCGCTGGCCGATCAGCTGGACACGGAAGCGGCCCAGCAGTTCCAGCGCTTCATCCACGACTTCAAGGACGGCAGTTCGCTGGTCCTGCAGTTGAAACACTGCCCGCGCCCGCGCCTGCTTGAACTGAATCTGCTGGGCAGCGCCGGGGGCGAAAGCAGCCAGCGCCTGCTGGTGGCCGAAACGATCCTCGAGGACGAGAGCCGCGGCGACAACCACGAACTGGAATGTCTGCTGGTGGCGTCCAATCACGGCACCGTGCTCTGGGGCAACGAGGCGTCGGTGGACTTTCTGGGGCTGGACCCCGATTCCCCCGAGGACCTGCATCTCACCGACCTGTTCCCCGGGGAGCCGGGCCGCAGACTTGGTGAAATCTTCGACGGCCTGCCCGCGCTGACCCAATGCCATGTCTGGCGTACACGCATCGCCTCGCTCAACGGCGTCGAGCGGGAAATGCAGGTGCGTGTGACGCCCCTCATCGACGACCATCACCGGCGCAAGGCGATCTGCATCAGCCTCCAGGAAATCCGCCCACTCAGCGGCAGTGGCGAGTATTACCGTCGCCGGGCCGTGGGGCACGCCGTTCCTCTGCTCTACCTCGACAGCGAGCAGCGTGTGGCCGAAATGAGTCCGGCCCTGCAGAAGATCTTCGGCCGGGGCGCATCCGACTGTCCGGGCAAGCCCCTGTCGGAGGTGCTCAAGTTCCGCGACAAGGATGGGGGCCGCCTGCGCGGCAATCTGCTCACGGCCCGTGGCCCCATGCCCATGCTCGCGCGCGGCCTGCGCGAGCGCAACCGACACTTCAGCGTGCTGGAACTGGCGCCCGACACCGACGGAATGCCCCTGGAAGAGAGCATCGAGGAGCAGCGCCAACGCCTGGAGCAGGCCTCGCACCTGCTGATGGAGCTGCGGCGCGGCGAGGGCCATTCCACGGCCGTGGAACAGTCGCTGAACGCACGCATGAGCCGCCTGGTGCAGACCGCGGGAGCCCTTTCCGGAGTCAACACGGCCCTGTTGGCCCTGGGCTCCGCGTCCGGGCAGAGCTGTCACCTGGTCTGGGACCGGCCCGAACCCTGGCAGTCCCGGCCCGAACTGGCGAACGAGAACCGGCAGGGCACACTGGCCTCGCTGCTGGAATTGCTGGGACATGCCGGAGGCACCAGCGCCGCCAATGTGGAGACCAGGCTGGGGCGGGGCAGCGTCCTGGCCGTGCGTGGCACGGGCGATGTGATCCTGGGCGCGCTCTTCCTGGCCCACGACGGCCCCTTGGCCGAACCCGTGACCGAGCTGCTCTGCCAGTCCCTCGAGAGTCTGGGCCTCTATTATGCCGAGCTGGAACTCAACCGCCACGTGCGCCGCACGGAGGAGAAGTTCCGCCAGTTGTACGACAAGGCGCGTTTCGCGGTCTTCGTGATCGATCTGGAAGAGGCCGTGATCCTGGAAGCCAACCAGGCCGCCTGCGAGCTGACGGGCTTTTCGCCCGAGGAGCTGGTGGGTCGGCGCATCTGGGATCTGCGCCCGCCGGACTTTCGCGAAATCGCCCGGCGCAACTGGCTCAGTTCCATCAGCCAGAGTGGCGAGACCCGTTTCGAGGGCGTGCCCCTGCTGCGCAAGGATGGCAAGCTGATCTACGTGGAGTACGACAACCTGCTGACCGAACTCCAGGGCCGGCGCGTGATCCAGAGCTTCTACCGGGACATCACCGAGAAGCAGGCGATGGAGTTCACGCTCAACCAGAGTCAGAAACTGGCCGGGCTGGGCCAGCTCTCGGCGGGCATCGCCCACGAGCTGCGAAATCCGCTGGGCATCATCAACAGTTCGCTGTACTTCATCAACAGCACCCTGCGCGGCGAGCGCCTGGAAGGTAACGCCCAGCTCCAGAAACATCTGGGCATCATCCAGAGCGAGGTCGAACGGGCCCGCCGGATCATCGAGAACCTGCTCTCCTTCTCGCGTGTCTCGAAATACGAGAAAGAGCCCGTGGATCTGGTGGAACTGCTGAACCAGACCCTGGATCTGGTGAAGAAGGAACTGCTGGTGAACAACATCCGGCTCGAGACCGAGCTGGAACCCTTGCCGCACGTGGGCCTGAATCTTGACGAGATGAAACAGGCCCTGCTGAACATCATCATCAATGCGACCCAGGCCATGCCCGACGGAGGCACCCTGATGATTCGCACGCGCAGCGGGAACGGACGCATCCTGCTGCATTTCCGTGACACGGGCGTGGGTATCCGCAAGGAAGACCTGCCCAACGTGCTGAACCCCTTCTTCACCACCAAGGATCCGGGACAGGGTACCGGGCTGGGGCTGTCCCTGACCCATACCATCATCCAGCGAAGTGGTGGCGGACTGAAGATCGAAAGCGAAGTCGGTCGTGGCACCGAGGTGACCATCGAGCTCCCCTGTTGAGAGGACATTCATGACACAGAAGTTGCGCATCCTGCTGGTTGACGACGAAATCAACATGCTGGAATCCCTGGGCGACGTGCTGCGCGCGGAGCGCTATCAGGTGGCCACGGCCAGCTCCGGACCGGAGGCGATCGCGCGCCTCGAGAAGGAACCGTCCTTCGACCTGATGATCACCGACCTGAAGATGCCCCGGATGAACGGTATGGAACTGCTCGAGATCGTCAGCGAACGCTGGCCCTCGCTGAAGACCATCGTGCTCACCGGACACGGCTCCATCGACGGGGCCGTGCGCGCCATGCGCATGGGCGCCTTCGACTACATCCTCAAGCCCTTCCAACCGGATGAAGCGCTGAAGGTGATCCAGCGTCTGGACGAGATGAAGCACAGCATGGTCGATGGCGAGTTCTTCATGAAGGAGCTCTCCAGCCAGTACGGCTTTGACGCGATCATCGGCAACAGCGAACCGATCATCGACATCTTCCGCAAGGTGGCCACGGCCGCCAAGTCCAATGCCAGCATCTTCATCACGGGCGAATCGGGAACGGGCAAGGAACTGCTGGCCCACGTGATCCACTATTTCAGCAACCGGGCCAATCGCCCCTTCATCAAGACCAGTTGCGCCAGCTTCGGCGAAGGCGTGCTCGAAAGCGAGCTCTTCGGCCACGAAAAAGGGGCATTCACACACGCCCAGGCTCAGCGCAAGGGCCGCTTCGAACTGGCCAACACGGGCACTCTGTTCCTGGACGAAGTGGGCGACATTCCCATGCACACCCAGATCAAGCTGGTGCGTGTGCTGCAGACCCGCGAATTCGAGCGCGTGGGCGGTACCGACACGATCAAGGTGGACGTGCGCCTGATCGCGGCCACCCACCAGAACATTCCCAACCTGATCACCGAGCGTCGCTTCCGCGAGGATCTGTATTACCGCCTGAACGTGATTCCGATCCACATCCCGCCCCTGCGCGAGCGCCGGGAAGACATTCCGCTGCTGATCAAGTATTTCCTCGAGCGTTTCAGCGAGGACATGGGCAAGAAGATCGAGGGCATCACCAAGGCCGCGATGAACGACCTGATCAACTACGACTGGCCGGGCAACATCCGCGAGCTGCGCAACATCATCGAGCGGGCCGTGGTGTTCTGCGACGGCCGCCAGATCACGGTGACCGACCTGTCCCACGAGAGCATGCGCGATCTGGGCCAGCAGGATGGACACAACCTCAAGCTGCGCTCGCTCAGCCTGCAGGAAGCGGAATGGGCCCTGATCACCCATTGCCTGAACCTGACCAAGTGGAATCTGTCGCAGACCGCCAAGATGCTGGAAATCAGCCGCGGAACCCTGTACTCCAAGATGGTCAAGCTGGGGCTGCGCGAGTCCTCGGAAGATGGCAAGGGGCTGGACGCCGAAGAATAGACGGGACCGGGAAACGGATACATCGGGTGTGACACGCAACGATTCGGGAGCGCCGCATGGAGCCTGGCATGAGCAAGGATCCCGGGAGACTGGAGCACGGGCCCCCCGCGGGCGCGTCCTTCGACTCTCTGCTGGACCTGCTGCTGGAGACCGCCCTCGACATCGTGGGCGCTCCCCGGGGCTCGATCATGCTCGTGGATCCGGGTGGGCTCAACCTGCAGTTGCGCAGTTCCCGCGGGCTGCCACCCCAGGCGCGTGACGGGGCCGCTCACCCACTGGCGGGCAGTCTGGCCGGCCAGGCGCTCAGCAAGGGCAGCCCCCTGCATCTGGATCACGCCATCAACTCCAGCCGGGGCATTCACGAATCCCTGATCGTGCCGCTCATGCAGGACCGCGCCGCGATCGGCACCCTAAACCTCAGCCGCACCGGAGGCGACGCCTGGAGCGAGCGTCAACGCGACAGCGCGATCCGTTTCGCGCGCGGGGCCGCCTGGATGATAGACGTGATGCGCCGGGGCGGCGACAAGGAACGCCGCCTGAACGAGCTGGATCGCTCGCTGGCCTTCACGCGCATCTTCGCCTCGACGCGTGAACTGAGCAAGATCGTCGAGCTGCTGCTGGGCTGTGCGCGCGAGATCACGGGCGCACCGCGCTCCTTCGTGACGGTCTTTGACCAGACCGGGGCCCAGTATGCCTCCTACGCCGGACACAACATTCCCGCCGACGTCCTGGACCGCCTGATCGGGCGCCTGAGCGAGTCCTTCGGTCATGATTTCTTCGTGAATACCGAACCGATGAGCTGCAGCAGACTGGGCCAGCTGGACCCGGGCCATCCCCTGCGCGTGCTGGATGTCGAGAAACTGGCGACCCACGTAGTGGTGGTGCCGCTGGTCTTCGGTTACCGCATCGTTGGCCGCCTGTACCTGATGGATGTGGACACGGGCATGGCCAGCGAGGAAACCCTGCGCTCGCTGGCGCTGCTCTCCCAGGAAGCGGCCATCGCCATCGACCAGGGCCGCGTGTTCTGGGAACTGAAGGATCTGGCCTTCACCGATCCGCTGACCCGCCTCTGCAACCGCAACTACTGGATGCAGCGCTTCGAGGAGGAGATCATCCGCAGCCGGCGTCAGGAGATGCCGCTCTCGATGGTGATGATCGACATCGATCACTTCAAGGTCTACAACGACACCTACGGCCACCAGGTGGGCGACGAGGTGCTCAAGATGGTGGCCCGCGTGGTCAGCGGCTGCCTGCGCGAGGTGGACGTGGTGGGGCGTTACGGGGGCGAGGAATTCGGCATCCTGCTGCCCGACACGGACGAGAACGGCGCCAATTATGTGGCGGAGCGAATCCGCAGTTCGGTGATGGAACTGGAACTGGGGCAACGGATCCCCCTGCCCGGAGAGGGTACGGCCACTCATCCTCCCGATCGTGGGCTGACCATTTCCCTGGGTTGTTACACAAGTCATGGCAGCCGCCGGGAAAGCGCCGCCGACATCATCCGGGCGGCCGATACGGCACTGCTGTATTCCAAGGCTCGCGGACGCAACCGGGTGAGCGTGTACTCCCCCGAAGGTGTGCGCCCGGGCAGTCCCAGCCCGGCCGAGCCCAAACGTGGCAAGGATGGCAGCGCCCGACTGGCCAGTTCCAGCGAGTTTCTGTTCCGCATGGCCGACTCACTGACCCGGACACGCCTGGACCCGGCGGCCGACAACGCGCGCTTCGGATTCAACATCCTGATCGCGGGTGGACCGGCGGCCGATTCACTGATGCTGGAGCGGCTCTTCACCGAGCTGGGGTACAACACGCTGCTGCGCAACAGTGGTGGAAGAGCCCTGGCCGCGGCCCGGCGCCAGCCGCTGGACCTTGTGATCCTGGACCTGGAACTGAAGGATCTGGACGGCATGGAACTGTTGCACGCACTCAAGGAGCGTGATCCGTATCTGCCCGTGATCGTGCTGAGCGAGCGCGAACACATGCAGAACGCGATCAACGCGGTGCGTGAAGGCGCCGACGACTACATCCTCAAGCCTTTCGGGGTCGAGGAGATCCGCGCCAGCGTGGACACGGCATTTTCCAAGCGCATCCGGATCATGAAGGAGCGCCAGGACGGCAGCCCGCGCGAGAGCACACTGACCCTTGACGTGGAACGGATCAGCGAGCAGGCGCGCCGCGAATTCGCCTCCGGTGCCCGTGACCTGCGTCTGCTGGAGGAATTCAATCGCCGCAGCATCGAGAACCTGATGCACGGCGTGTTGCTGCTGGACTCGGATTTTCACGTGATCCACCTCAACCGTCTCGCGATGGAAATGGCCGGAGTCAGCCGACCCGAGGGCGAACCGGTGCACATCGCCCAGCTGGCCCCCCTGCTGGCGGATTCCCGGCTGATGACCGCCCTCGAGCAGGTCCGGGCCGGACAGGAGACCGTGGTGCTCAACGATTTCTGGTTGCAGGATCCCGGCGGAGGCACACGGGGTCTGCACAAGGTGATCGTGCAGCACACCCCGCTGGTGGACGATGAATTCCTGCTGGTGCAGGTGGAGAACATCCTGGACAGTCGCCTGTTGCGCGAGGAAACCCGCAAGGTGCGCATGCAGGTGGCCCGTCAGATCTATGGTCGGGTGGCCCAGCATCTGCAGGTGATCGCCGGCCGGGGCGAACTGCTGCAACTGCGCGACGAGCATTCCCACGGAAACCTGCAGCAGATTCTGGATGCCAGCCGCGAGATCGGCCGGATCCTGACCGAGCTGGGCACGGACATGCACGAGACGGAGGAGGGGGAAGCGGGCTGATCCCGGCAAAGGGCCACAATTCCCGGAGGTGGCAGCTTGCATCTTCACTCTGGCGGTATCATATTTGGCGCTCTGCAGCGGGGACCTGTTCGCGCGGCAGGCTTGACACCGGGGCATTAGCTCAGCTGGGAGAGCGCTTGACTGGCAGTCAAGAGGTCAGCGGTTCGATCCCGCTATGCTCCACTGACCCGGGAAAGAGGCAGTCATTGACAATTGCTGATTCTTTGGGTAACATTGTTGGCGCTTTTTGTGTACGCCACGCGACGAGTGATTCAAAGTCGCCGTCAAATGGACGATACAACGAGAGCCATTCGGAAGCGGATCCGGCAACGCCGGGACAGCGACCGGGATTCTTTGCGAGAGTAACTCAGTTGGTAGAGTACCACGTTGCCAATGTGGCTGTCGCGGGTTCGAACCCCGTCTCTCGCTTGTCCGCTCCGGCGGACATTTTTTTTGGCGGCGTAGCCAAGTGGTAAGGCAGAGGTCTGCAAAATCTCCATCACCAGTTCGACTCTGGTCGCCGCCTTCCCGCCCTCGTGGCGGGATTTTTCTTTCTGCCTGCTCGATTTCCGCATGCCTTGCTGGTTGTTGACATGACTTGCAGCAGTGACTACAATGAACGGCCCTGCAGCGGGTGGTGTCCTTCCGGTCGACACCGCGGAGATGTCTCCGTTTTCCGGACGATCACCCCTATCCGCTGAGCGCCCAACGGCGACACCCCCCCAAAGCTGGCACGAGATGCTCACGGGCAGTGATTGTCACTCCCTGGCAGTCAATGGTGCGGTTTTCTGCAATTCGACCCGGTTGGGCACTAAAGTTGGGCCTGCAGCCGGCTGATAGTATTGATCAGGTTCGGGGTGGTCCTGATGTCAGGATCCGACGACCTCTTCCCACGATGGCGCAACTGGCAGGCATGGCAGGATGAGTCTGCAATCGGGACTGGAGCTGCAGGAAGGAATTGCCCGCCTGGGAATCACGGCGGAGACTCTTTCCTCCCTCCAGCAGGCGCTGGAAAGTGGTCAGGACGATGCGGTTCTGGCCCGGCGCATCGAAGAATGCCCCGTGATCCATTGTCTGCTGCTGCAGTTGGCATCGGCCAGTTTCTATCGCAGCGCCACTCCCCTGATCAGCCTTCCGATGGCTCTGGGCCTGCTGGGTGAACGGTTCTCGCGCCAGTACCTGCACGGTCTGCTGCACAGTCTGCCGCGCCGTCAGACCCACCTCGGGGAAGCAGAACTGCGAGACGAACTGGCTCAGGCCGAGATCCGCATCCTGCCGGTCTGCGGCCGTGGCAGTCAGCCTCTGCTGCACTGTGTGCTCGTGCTCTGTCGTCTGGTGCCCCTGCTGGCCGGTGGCGACCATCACCCGAACCGTCTGCCCGAATGGCGCAGTTGGGGGCGCCTGTTGCTGGACCGCTGTGGCGCGCGCAACCTGCCTCCCCGGATCAGCGAGATCCTCTCCCGACTGGACAGCAACGCGGTGGAGGAAACCGATCCTGAACTGGCCGTGAATCTGGCCTTGCTGCAACTGGTGCTGGCCGTGAGCGTGGGGCAGGGCACCCGGCAATGCGAGCCGGGCATCTGGCGGCTGCTGGACCTGCCCGTCCAGCTGATGCAATCCCTTGCTGCAGGAGAGTCGAGCCGTGGCTGAACCCCGCGACCTGAGCCAGCAGATCGACGCCTGGTTGAGTGGCCTGGATCTCAGCGAGCCCGGTCAGGCCGAACTTGAGCGTCTGCTGCTGCGTGCCGAGCGTGACATTCGCAACCGCACGCGCCAGCAGCAGGAACTGCAGGGTGCCCTGGGCGAACTGATGGCGGCCTGCCGCCTCAAGATCCGCCAGCTCTCGCTCTGTCGCGACGTGACCGCCTTCCTGGCCAGCAGCCATTCCAGCGACCGCATCTTCAACCGCCTGCCCGTGATCCTGCGCAGCGCCTTTGACGCCGATGCCTGCTCCCTGCTGATGCTGGATCCCGAGCGCGAAGCCCTGGACTTCGTCGGGGCCGACATGGTCGATGGCCGGGTGGATCTGCGCGGCCAGCCGATTCCCCTCGGCGAGGGCATCGCGGGCTGGGTGGCCGTCAATCGCCGCAGCTGGCTGAGCGCGGATGTGACCCAGGACCCGCATTTCAAGACGCTTCCCGCCGCGGGCATCCGCCCGGGCAGCCTGCTCTGTGCTCCGCTGATCCTGGGTGACGCGCTGATCGGGGTGGTCAATCTGTCACACGGGCAGACCAACCACTTCGATGGCGAGGACGAGCGACTGCTGGCGCTGCTGGCCGACCAGGCCGCGGTGGCGATCAGCAACGCCCGCCTGGCCGAGGACTTCCGCCAGCGCATCCAGCGCAAGGCGCACGAGCTGGGCGAACTGCAGAACTTCTTCCAGAGCATCATGAACGCCAGCGATGATCTGATTCTGGTGCTGGATCCCCAGCGCCGGATCGTGCTGGCCTCGCAGGTCTCGCGCTCGCTGCTGGGGCTGGGCTCCGACGAGTTGGTGGGCAAGGGGCTGGAAAGCGTGATGGAGATCTCGGCCATGGCCGAGTCACTGCAGGACAGCCTGGAAGACATGACACCGGCCCGCGATCTGGACGTTCCCCTGAGGCATCGCTCGGGGCGCTCGCTGCATTCTTCGCTGAATGTGACACCGATCATCGCCGAGAACCGCGAGTTTCTGGGCTTCCTGCTGATCTTCCGCAGCATCGAACGGCGGATGAAGCATCACAGCCGGCTGACCGCGATGACCAATCGCCTCCAGGTGCTGTTCGATTCGGCCGTGGAACTTTCAAGCAGTCTGGAAGTGCCCGAAGTGCTGGCCGCCGTGCTGCATCGTGTGGTGGACCTGCTGGAAGGCAGCGAGGCACGCATCACGCTGCTCAGTTCCGACAGCCAGTGGCTGCTGCCCTGGAGTCCGGGTACGGGCGTGAATCCCGACGGGGCCGTGGCGGTGGACGAGAGTGCCGAAGGCATCGTGGTCAAACGCCAGCGTCCGCTGCTGCTGACGGGGCGCAATTCGATCCGTCAGTTCCTGCCCAGTTCGCCCGAGGATCTCAGCAGCCGGATCATGCTGCCCTTGCTGGTCAAGGACCAGGTGCTGGGTGTGCTGACCATCGACAGCCGGCGCGCCGAGCGCCAGTTCGACGAAGAAGACCAGAAACTGGCCACCACCTTCGCCACCCAGGCGGCACTTGCCATCGAGAATTCACGCCTCTACAGTTCCACGCGCGCCGAGACCCGACGTCTCACGGGGCTGCTGGAACTGTCGCGCGGTCTGCTGCCGGTGAAGAGTGCCCAGGAACACTTCGCCGAGCTGCTGCGCCGTGCTCCGGAGCTGAGCGGTGCGCTGGCGGTCAGCGGCTGGCTGCGGGGCCCGGATGGGCGACTGCATCTGATGGATCGCCCCCTGAGCGCACATCCTCTCGACTGTCCGATCGAGGAGCTGGACCCGGAGACCCGCGTGGATTCGATCCTGGAACAGGTGCTGTTCCAGGAGGAAGACGCCCGGATCTCGCTGGACGGTGAGACGGTGCCCGACTGGGTACCCTTGCCTGCGAACCAGGCGGGCATCAGCGTGCTGGCTGTTCCCGTGAGCGATTCGGGACATGTCTACGGCATGGTGCTGTTCTACTGGCGCCACCTGGATCACGGCCAGCCGCAGGACCTGAGCTTCGTGCGCCTGCTGATCCTGCAGACCGCCACCGCGCTCAAGAGCCGTGAGCTGCTGGCGGAGAATCGTGCCAGCCGCCTGTTCCTGCGGGAGGTCATCGGCGCCTCCAGTGATGCCATCGTGGTGGCCGACCGCCGTGGACGGATCACCCTGTTCAGCGAAGGTGCCTGCCGGATCACGGGACTCAGCGAAGAGCTGATGCTGGGCCATTTCGCGATTGAGCTCTATCCCGATGCCGAGCCGATTCTCAAGGCGCTGCGGCGCAGCCTGCGCGACCCCAGCAAGCATGTGCTGATCGAGACCGAACTGCTGGGCCTGAAGGGACGCCGGATTCCCGTGCAGCTCAGCATGGGGTGGATCCGGAGCGAAAAGGGACAGATCACCGGCATGATCGGCGTGGCCAAGGACATCACCGAGCAGCGCAAGCTTGAGCAGGCCCGTCTCGAATCCGATCGCCTCAAGGGCGTCGAGCAGATGGCCGTGACCGTCTCGGACCAGATCAACACCCCGCTGAGTGTTATTCTTGCGCACCTCGACCTGCTGGAAATGCAGCCCGGCAGCGAGAGTGACGCCGCGCTGAAATCCCGCACGGCGATCAGTGAGCAGGTACTGAAGATCAAACAGATTCTCGACCGCCTGAATTCCATGAAGAGAGTCCGGGTCAAGAAATACGGCATTCCCAACGTGCTGATGTATGATCTGGAAGAGAACTCGGGCGAGAAGGGGCAATGAGCGGACAGGCATGAGTACGAATTTCGGTGAGCTGGCGGTATCCGACAGGAAGGTGCTTGTGGTCGAGGACGACGATGACATGCGCGAAGTCCTTGACGCATACATGACGCTCTGTGGGTTCTCCGAGGTTCGGGCGGCCGCCAATGGCCAGGAGGCCTGGGAGATCTTCCGGGAGTTCGGTCCCCATCTGGTGATCACCGACCTGAACATGCCCGTGATGTCGGGATATGAGTTGATCAGTCTGATCCGCGGACAGGATCAGGAGGTCGCGATCATCGTCATCAGCGGATGGATCAAGGAAGACTTTCTGCCGATTCTGGAGCCGTACCGGGTGGAGGCCACCCTCTTCAAACCTTTCAAGATGCAGGTCATGAAAGAGGTGATTGCCCGGTTGTACCCAGCAGGAGATGCAGACGCATGAAGTCAATGCCCCGCATTCTGGTGATCGATGATCTGGAAGGCATCCGTGCCGCCCTCGTTGATTTTCTGGAATCGGAAGGATATGAGTGCCGTGCCGCCGTGGATGGCACCGAGGGCCTGACGCAGGCTCTGGACTGGAAACCCGACCTGGTGTTCCTGGATGTGTTCATGCCCGGAATCAACGGGCTGGAAGTGATCCGTCGCCTGCGTCAGGAAGACAATCGTACACCCGTGATCATCATCACGGCCTACGATCAGGATGAACTGGCGCGCGATCTGCTGGTGGCCGGAGCCACGGATTTCATTCGCAAACCCTGGGATTTCAGCTATCTCAAGCGCATGGTGGAAAGTTGCCTGGCGGTCAGGGAACCCTGAGAGCTTCGCCGTGTTTACCGCATCTTCCAACGGGCGACGGCCGGCTGCCGAGCCCGTTTGTCATTTGAAAGGACCTTCCGTGACCGGCAAGCTCATCCACGACCATACCGAGAAGTTGAACTCCAATCTGTTCCAGGACAATCGCGGCAACGAGACCTGGCGCATCTTCCGCATCATGAGTGAGTTCGTTGACGGCTTCGAAAGCCTCTGGCACATCGACCGCGCGGTCACGGTCTTCGGCAGTGCGCGCATCCACCCCGAGGATCCGCTGTACCGCGACGCCACCGAGATCACGCGCGGCCTGGGCGAACTGGGCTTCAGCATCATCACGGGAGGCGGGCCCGGCATCATGGAAGCCGCCAGCAAGGGCGGGTTCGAAAGTCCGGCCGAGTCCATCGGGGTCAACATCGAACTGCCCCACGAACAGCATTCCAATCCCTACCTGGACACGGTGGTCGATTTCCGCTACTTCTTCGTGCGCAAGGTGATGTTCGTGAAGTTCAGCAGTGGCTTCGTGATGATGCCCGGCGGCTTCGGCACTCTTGACGAGCTGTTCGAAGTGCTGACACTGATCCAGACCCAGAAAATCGAGAAAGTGCCGGTGGCCTTCTACAGCAGCGACTTCTGGGGGCCGCTGATCCAGTGGATGAAGGACCGCATGCTGGCCAATCGCCTGATCAGCCCCGAGGACCTGTCGCTCTTCGAAGTCTTCGACCGCCCCGAAGACGTGGTGAATTTCTTCCGCACACATCAGGCTGCCAAGGAGCCGGTCTCCGACGGGGGTGCGGTCAAGGCCTGAATGGTTCCTGCCCTGGAGCCCCCGGATTTACCCCTTGCCCGCCAGGGCGATTCGATGACTTTTAGCCGCCAATGAGCGACATTTCGCCCTCGCTCCCGGAGCTGTCTCGAGGCAGTGCACATTCCGGGGAGCGGGCTGGCCTCTCGTGGCCACTCAGCCGCCAATTCAGTTTTCGCTGCCTCTGCAGCGTACCCAGGAGGATGACATGAATTCACTCGAAGCCCTCGGCATGGTTGAAACCCGGGGTCTGGTTGGGGCGATCGAGGCAGCGGACGCCATGGTCAAGGCGGCCAAGGTGGAACTGCTGGGCCGTGAGCAGATCGGTGGCGGTTATGTCACCGTGATGGTCCGTGGAGATGTGGGCGCCGTCAAGGCCGCCACCGATGCCGGTGCCACCGCTGCCGAGAAGGTGGGCGAAGTGGTTTCCGTGCATGTCATTCCCCGTCCGCACGCCGAAGTTGAACTGATTCTGCCCAAGAAGGGCTGATCCGGGCCCTTCGGGGCACGGTGGGAGTCCATGTCCGGCACTCCCCTGAGGATCGCGAACCGGAAGACGGCCTGCCGTCTTCCGGTTTCCTGTCACACCGTACGCCCGCCCGAAGGCCAACCAGGAGGCTCGTGGCACACCCGGATCCCCCCCGCTCAGAACAGGCGATCGGCCTGCTGGAGACCCGTGGACTGGTGGCTGCCGTGGTCGCCTGCGATGCCATGCTCAAGACCTCGCAAGTCAGTCTGCTGCAGCAGCAGGTGACCCGACCTGCCCTGGTCACCATCTGCATCATGGGCGAAGTGGCCGCGGTCAACGAAGCTCTGGCCGCCGGAGCCCGTGCCGCCGCCCGCGTGGGCCCCGTGCTCAGTCGCCACCTGATTCCCCGCCCCACCAGCGCGACCCTCGACCTGCTCAGCCATCTGGCGCTGGATGTGCATGCTCTGGCCATCGATGCCCAGCGACCGCTGGCCAGCCTGAGCGTCTCGCGCCTGCGGGCTCTGGCCCGGGAACGGAGCGATTTCCCCCTCAGCGGCCGCGAGATTTCCCTGGCCAATCGCACCACCCTGCTTGCCCTGCTTGAGCCGCCAGAAGCAGCTGGATCCGGGGCGGACACTCCCGGCGAAAATGACCCGACTCCGGGAAGCCGGTGAGGGGCTTCGCACTGCGGCCGACCCGCTCCTTTGCTGGTGATATTGCACGATTTGGCCTACCTTTGGCAGGCGGCTGGCGGACACACCGGAGCCAGCCATATCCCCCGAGATTTCCGTGACCCGAAGGCTGGAAGGAGCAGGCATGTCCCCTCTGAATCAAAGGCTGGGAGCCCTTGCCCTGCTTCTGCTTGTCGGTGGCTCAGTCCAGGCCGGAACTCTGCCGCTCGAGGCACCCGCGGTGCGCGGTGAGCACGAGATCGTCTTCAAGCTCAGCGACGGCGTCATGGCCGCGACCGTGCGCGAATCAGGCCAGTATGTCAGCGCCGATGGCATGACTCTTGACTGCGTGCCAGCCTTGCCGCGCCTGCAGCATGATCCGCAGGGGCTGAACCGGATCCTGCGTCTGCCCTTCGTGTCCGATGAGCACAGGTCAAAGATCCTCGCGGGGCTGCAGCAGGACGCGCACGTCGAATGGGCCGAGATTCCGCCCGTGCGCCAGACCGACGTTGTGCCCAACGACAGCGACTGGGCCGAACTCTGGGCACTGCCCCACGTGGAAGCCCCGGCCGCCTGGGATGTGGCACAGTGCAACGGCGATGTGCTGCTGGCCATCGTGGACACGGGCACCCAGCTGGACCATCCCGACCTGGCCGCCAACATCCATACCAACACCGTTGAACTGAACGGCACCGCCGGGGTCGATGACGACCAGAACGGTTATGTGGACGATGTGCACGGCTACGATGTGCGCGACCACGACGCCGATCCGTCGCCCATGCCGGGTGATTCCTCCCACGGGACCCACACCTCAGGCACGGCCGCCTGCGTCACCAACAACGCCACGGGCGTGGCCTGCATCGCCTGGAATCCCCGCCTGCTGCCCGTGCGTGCCGGACACGCCAGCAGCATCACGGCCGGCATCGAGGGCATCTTCTACGCGTTCTCAAGCAATGCCCGTGTGATCAGCTGCTCCTGGGGGGGCGACAGTTACAGCTACTACGAGCAGAACGTGATCCAGGCCGCCCTGGAGGCGGGAAGTCTGGTGGTGGCGGCGGCGGGCAACAATGGCAACACGCTGCCGCACTATCCGGGCGCCTACGAGGGCGTGCTGAGCGTGGCCAGCGTGAACAGCACCGATGTACTCGCCTCCAGCAGCACACGCGGAGCCTGGGTCGACCTGACGGCCCCCGGAGTGAGCATCTGGTCCACCGTGAACAACAGCACCTACGGCACCAAGAGCGGCACATCCATGGCCACGCCCCAGGTGGCATCACTCTGTGCCCTGCTGTCCAGCACCCAGCCCTTCTACTCGCCGGCCCAGCTGCGCGAGCATGTGATCTTCACCTGTGACGACATTGATGCCCTCAACCCCGCACACAGCGGGGAACTGGGGCGCGGCCGGATCAATGCCCGGCGCGCACTGACCGAATCTCCCGCGACCATTGACCTGCGGGGCATCGTGCTGGACGACGCCAACGGCAACGGCATTCCCGATCTGGGCGAAGTGGTGGGCATCGACGCCAGCCTTGTGGTGGACATCGGGGCCCTGACCGGCATCCAGGCCGTGCTGAGCTGCGCCGACCCCCGGATCACGATCCAGGACGGCAGCAGCGCGTACGGCTCGCTCCAGTGGGGCCAGAGTTCCGCGGGTGATGGCTTTTCGGTGCAGATCGGCAACAGCATCCCCACCGGCACCCGGGTCGAGCTGCTGCTGAACATCACGGCCAACGGCGGGTTCAGCCATCGCGAAAGTTTTCCGCTGGTGGTCGCGCCCATCCACGCCTCCCACGACAACAGCAATCTGAACCTGACCGTCTCGTCACACGGAGCCATCGGCTACTACGATTTCGAGGATGACCAGGCCGTGGGGCAGGGGTTTCGCTGGCCGTCCGGAGGGGCCAACCACCTCTATGTGGGCAGCCTGCTGATCAGTCATCAGCCCAGCGGAATGGTCGCCGATGTGGCCAGCTATCTCAGCGGTCACGCCCCGGATTTCGCCCCGGTGCCCGGCAGTCTGATCACCCTCAGCGAGAACGGTGCCGAGCAGCGCATTTCCGCGTCCTTCAATGACAGTCCCATGGCCAGTCCGATCGGACTGGAAATCGATCTGGTCTCGCGCAGCCTGGACATGGCCGGAGTGGAAAACGGAGTGATCCTGGAGTACCAATTGCGCAATACGGGAGCCCAGACCCTCAGTGGCCTGCGTGCCGGCCTGTGGATGGACTTCGACGTCAATGGCACCTGGGCCAACGATACGGGCGGCTGGGATGCCGCACGGTCGCTGGGTTACATGACCGATGCGGGCAACCAGCATCTGGGTGTGAAACTGTTGTCCGATCCGGCGTCCAGCTACCGACTCTGCCGCTGGAACGACTGGTCCAGCGGTGGCCTGCAGGACGCAGAGATCCTGGCCTACGTGGAAGGTGGATTCGTGCAGACCCAGAGCACGGGCGCCGACGACTGGCAATGCTGCCTGGCCGGCCCCGCCTTCAGCCTGGCCCCCACTTCGGTGCGCACCGTGGTTTTCGCCCTGGTTGCCGGCGAATCATTGCAGGCACTGCAGCAGAATGCCGATGAACTTCAAAGCTGGTGGGAAGCCACGGACGTGGTGGCCCCCGAGCCGGAGCTTCCTCAGGATTTCGGTCTGGTTTCCATCCGGCCCAACCCGTTCAACCCGACTACCCGGATCGATCTGGACCTGAGCCACGGCACTCGGGTGGCGTGGGAAGTCCACGATCTGCAGGGCCGGCTGGTCCATGCTGCCGGTGCGAGTTTCCTGGCCGCGGGCAGCCATTCGCTGCCCGTGGATCTGGCCGGTTCGGCCAGTGGTGTCTACCTGCTGACTCTTCACCTCGACGACGAGTCACGCAATTACCGGATCACGCTGCTGAAATGACCCCGCCCGCGGGAACAGTCCCGCGGCCCAATGTGTGACAGGAACGATCATGCCCGACCGTCCGTTCTCCCGCGTCTCCGTTCTCCCGCGCTTCGTCGCGGGTCTCCTGCTGTGCCTGGGGCTGCCGCTGGGTGCGTCAGCACTGGAACTGTCGGGCACCCTCACGGCCGACCGCCGGGTCGGACCGGCCGATTCTCCGGTGACCGTGAGCAGCGAATTGATCGTGCCCGAAGGCATCACGCTGAGCATTGCGGCGGGAACCCGCTTCGAAATCGCACCCGGTACCAGCATCACGGTGAATGGCACCGTGCTGGCGCGCGGCGAGAAACGCGCGATGATCGAATTCGACTGCGCCACTCCGGGCGAGCTGTGGGGCAACCTGTCGATCCACGGTCAGAAGGATCTGCCCAGTTACGATGCCGACTGGCTGTTCCTCGAGGATTCGGGCAGCCTGCTTGACTGGTGCCGCTTCAGCCATGCGGGTCGGGTGGCCGATGTGGCCTACAACGGAGGCGCGGTCTATCTCAACGGTGCGGCGCCCTGCATCACCAACTGCGTTTTCGAGAACAACGAGTCCGACCGTTGCGGCGGCGTGCTGGCCTACAATTTTTCGCTGCCGCTGATTGCCGACTGCACCTTCGAGAACAACCGTGCCACCGTGGACGATGGTGGCGCGATCTACTGTTTCTTCTACAGTGATGCGGTCGTGCGTCAGAATTTCATCGTCAGCAACCGCGCGGGTCGCCATGGTGGCGGAATCTATGTGTCCAATTCCTCGCCCCTGATCGAAGCCAACGCCCTGATCGACAACGAAAGCGGGATGTACGGCGGGGCGATGTTCCTCTCGGGCAGTGATTCCCGAGTGCTGGAGAACGCGATTTTCGAGAACCGCAGTGCCGAGAAGGCCACCGGCATCGTGTTCCAGGCCGAGTGCAAGCCCGAGGTGCGTGGCAACAGCCTGCTCTCGGGTTCGGTGGAGGTGCTGGGCATGAACCTGGCGCGCGGACTGGATCTCAGCGGCAACTGGTGGGGCACCACCGACGAGATCGTGCTCAGCTCCAAGGTGCGTCAGGACAATGGGCGCGGCCGTGATGTCGAGGTGACGCTGCTGCCCTGCCTGGATCGGCCCACCGAGAACCTGATCACCCAGCCCGTGGAGATCCTGGGTCTGCAGGTGATGGCCTCGAGCGCCTGGAGCGACAGCTTGCGTTTCGACTTGGTGGACGGCGCGACCGTGCGTGTCCAGGTGAACGCCGTCGACCGCAACAAGTACGCGCCCGACCAGACCCCCGTGACCATCTCCGTGGTCGAGCGCCCCCAGCAGACCTTCAAGCTGATCCTTCAGGAAACCGGCAAGAACAGCGGGATCTTCCGTGCCCAGTTCCAGATCAGCGACAGCCTGAGCAACGTGAACAAAGGCCGCCTGAACGTGCATGTGGGCGAGCACGTGGCTTTCGCCAGCACCATGGACGAGACCAGGCGGGCCCTGTATTACGTGGACGAGCCCCGACCCGTGGTGCACGATCTGGCAATCACCAGCGATCCCGATCCGGAGCACATCGTCAGCCAGCGGCTCACGGTGGCCTGGCAGTTTTTCGATCTGCTGGAGCGGCGCCAGCAGGCCTGGGAGATCCAGGTGGCCCAGGACCGCAACTTCAGCGGCCCCCTGCTCTGGGATTCCGGAGCCAACGAGGCTGCGGCCGACCTGCGCAGCACGGCGTACGCGGGCTCGCCTCTGATCGATGGCGAGCGCTACTTCTTCCGGGTGCGCCTGCGGGCGGGCGGCAACTGGTCCGAATGGGAGACCTTCCTGGTGCGCTCCGAAGGTCCGCAGTACAGTTTCCGCCTGAACTCGCTGCCCAGCGTGCCCCTGCCGGTGAGTCCGGAAAACGACAGCATCCTGGCCGTGTTCCGGCCCCAGTTCAAGGTGCCGCCGGCCACCGACCGCGAAGGCGATGCGCTGAGCTGGGAGTTCCAGCTGGCCGAGGACGAAACCTTCGGGCGTATCGTGGCCTCCACGCGTGAAGGCGAACTGGCCTCACCCGAGTGGACCTGCCCCGTCGATCTCAAGGACAATGCGCGCTACTTCTGGCGTGTCCGGATTCACGATGGATTCGAGAGCACCGACTGGTCGCCCGTGCGCAGTTTCTGGCTCAACCCGGTGGAACAGGATCCTGCGCCCTTCGCTCTGCTGGGGCCGGAAGGGGATGTGGCCGATGTGCTGCCCGAATTCCGCTGGCAGTTGTCGACGGACCCCGACCCCAAGGCGAGCATCGCCTACCGTTTCGTGCGGGCCGACAACGCCGCTCTCAGCAGCGCGCGCCGCGATGAGGCTCCCAGCAGCGGAAGTTACCGTGACACGGCGGAACTGCCCAACCGTGCACCGGTCTGGTGGGCCATCGAAGCGGTGGACAACAGCGGGCGGGTCACGCGCAGCCAACAGATCTTCCGCCTTCAGGCGGATACCACCCCCAGTTCACCGGGGCTGCAGTTCCCGCGCGACGAGGAAATCATGGGCAACCAGGCGCTGCGACTGGCAGAGTCGGTGGACCCCTGGCCCCAGGACTTGCTGCTGTACACCGTGGAGATTTCCGGGGACGGCCAGTTCAATCCGCCACTGATCAGACTGGACAAGCGTCCCTTTGCCGAACTGCGTGACACATCCCTGGACGCCTGGCCCGAGAGCGCGAAGCTGCAGGACAACCAGAGCTACCACTGGCGTGCACGGGCCACCGACAATCACGGGGCGCAGTCGGCCTTCAGTGAGACGGCCCTCTTCTGGTTCAACCGGCGCAACGATCCGCCCACGCTGCCCGGCAAGCCCTTCCAGCCCAGTGGGGGAGTGGAACTGGCCGAGCAGCCCGTGCTGAGCTGGGGTGCGTCCACGGACCCGGATCACAGCGACCCGGTCAGCGGCATCACCTATTCGGTGCAGGTCTGCACCGATCCCACCTTCGTGGGCAGTCTGGTCGAGCATTCGGTGGTGGGCGTCAACCGCCTGAGTCTGGCGCCCGGCGAACTGTCTGACAATACACGCTGGTACTGGCGTGTGCGGGCCAGCGACGATCAGCAGGAAAGCGCCGGCTGGAGCGAGGTCCAGAACTTCGTGACCAATGCCCGGCCCGATCCGCCCGCGCCCTTCGCCATCACCAGTCCACGCGCGGGTGAAGCCAGCTGGCGCCTGGATGGCGTGGACCTGGCCTGGTCCGCCAGCAGCGATCCGGATTTCGGCAGCAGCCTGAGCTACCGTTGGGTGCTGGCCAGGGACGAGGGCCTCAAGCAGGTGGTGGCAGAGGGAACGGGAACCGAAACCAGCGTCGCCATCCGCAAGCCCATCGAGAATGGGACACCCTACTGGCTGGGTGTGAGTGCCATTGACAACACGGGCCTGAAGACAGCCGCCGCGCCGGTGGCCTGGTCCTCGGACAGCCGGCCCAGCGCGCCCGTACTGCAGAGCACGGGAGCCGATCTGGAGCTGGTGCCCGGTGACAAGCTGAGCTGGTCGGCCTCGCAGGACCCGGACCCCCAGGATCGGGTGGAGTACCGTGTGACGATCACCGAGGTCGGCGGCAGCCGAGCCCTGGTCAACGCCAGCGGCCTGATGTCGATCAGTCCCCAGCTGGACAGATTGCCCGGCGGGAACACCCTCAAGGATGACACCCAGTACAACTGGACCGTGACCGCCCGTGATTCCCACGGTCTGGAGGCCACCTCGGAAACGGGCAGCTTCTGGATGAATACGGGCAACGACGCCCCCACGGCTCCGACCTTCAGCGGCAGCCCCGTCGAAGGCAGCACCCAGAGCACCACGGCCGTGCAGTTCAGCTGGACGGCCGCCAGCGATCCGGATCACAGCGATCCGCCGGCGACCCTGTCGTACCAGCTGCAGCTCGCCGTGGACAAATCCTTCGCCTCGCCGCGCAATCAGGCGGTTCCCGCCGGCGTGCTGAGCGCGAGCAGCGAATTGTCGGACAACAGCCGCTGGTTCGCGCGTGTGCGCGCCGTCGACCGTGCTGGCAGTTCCTCGCCCTGGAGTGCGGTCATCAGTTTCGTGGTGAACACGCGTGAAGATCCACCCACGGCGCCACGGATCCAGCAACCCGCTCGCAGTGCACGCCTGGTCAAGCTGGACCGTCTCAACGTGGAGTTCGAAGCCTCCACCGATCCGGATCTTGGCAGCAGCGTGAGCTATCGGCTGGAACTGCTCGACCAGGCAGGCAAGGTGCTGACCAGCACTCCCACGACCGCCACCAGCAAGAACTGGCAGACAGCCCTCACCAATCGTGGGGAGTACCAACTGCGAGTGATCGCCGTGGACAACACGGGGCTTGAAACCGCCAGCACCACCCAGGGATTTTCGGTGGATACGACCCCGGGCTCGGTGCAGATTTCCGGGCGCGAAGGCGAGATCCTTGGCCGCGATGGCCGCCTGCTCTGGGCCGAGGCCGTGGATCCCGATCCCGATGATGTGCTGTCATACGAAGTCGAACTGGATCGCAGCCGGGCGTTCGGCACTCCCGTGAAGATCAGCAGCCGCGAGGCCAAGGTCTCGTTGTCCAGTTTCAATGCACAGGCCCTTGCCGAGAATCAGGAACACCTGGTTCGTGTGCGTGCCGTGGACAGCAATGGAATCACGGGTGACTGGAGTCCCGCGTTCTCCTTCATCTACAACGCCCGCAACGAAGCGCCCACGGCCTGTGAATTGCGCAGCCCCGCCGACGGTGTCACCCTGCCCTCCAGCCAGAGCTTCAGCTGGAGCGCCGCCAGCGATCCTGACCCAGAAGATCGTGTCAGCTACCGCCTGGAACTGCGCATGACCGAGGCGATCGGTGACGCTGCTCTGGCCAGCCCGCAGAACTTCAACACCACCGACACCTTCCAGTCGGTCACCCTGGACCAGCAGGGCACCTGGAGCTGGACGGTCGTCAGCATCGACGCCGCCGGTCTCGAGACACGCAGCGCGAGCCGACGTCTGGTGATCTCCACGCCCTGACACTCATCGAACAGCCTTCGTCATCGGCCCCGCACTGCGGGGCCGTTTCTTTTTAGGTGCCGCATCGGATTGCGCGTCGGGTGGCACGACGGGTGGCACGGGGGGTGGCACGGCGGGTGGCGCTCTGCCGGATCTGGATGGGGAACGCAGCCTGATGCACGACCGTCAGGATATTCTGACAGTCGGTTGACAGCAATGCGAAGAATGCGCCGGGTGCCGGATCCTGAGTGTGGCGGGCAGGTTGAATTGTCCTGTCACACAACAGGAGGAACGACGTGGATCGCAAGACGCAACGCACCCAGGATGCCCGGCGCGACGGAGCCCGGGGCGAAGACATCGCCCTGGCCTGGTTCCAGACTCAGGGGTATCTGTTGATCGCCCGCAACCTGCGCCTGCGCTGGGCGGGGGAACTGGATCTGATACTGCACCGGGACAGCACGCTTCACGTTGTCGAAGTGAAGACCGTGGGCCCCTTCAGCCGCAGCCGCGTGCATGACCCTTTGCTGTACTACGGCCTGCCCCAGCTTGCCCGCCTGCGTCGTACTCTTGGCTTGTGGTTGCAGGATTCGCGCAGTCGCAGCATGGCTCCGCACTGGACCGACCTGTCCGTGGACCTGTGCACGGTGGACCAGCGCCAGGCACCACCACTGATCCGCCATGTGCGTTCGATCCTTCCTCCCGAAGACTTCTGAGCGTCGCGGACTTCGGAATTCCGTCGTGAATTCCAGAATCGATCAGCGCGCAGGGCACGCAAGTCCCGTGTTCGCGCCGTCCGCGAGTGGCCCCCTCTTTGCGGATTCCCCGCATGGAACTGACTCACAGGACACGCGGTGTGATGCCGCTGACGGATGCCTTCGCCGTGCGGTTTGCCGTCTGGCTGGGGCTGGCCTGGATTCTTGCCCGAGTGGTCGAGGGCTGGTTGCAGGACTGGACAGGCTGGGCGCTGGTTCTGGGGCCACCGGCCTGTCTGCTCGCCATCGGTTTGGGCGAGCGACCTGGTGCGCGGATTCTGCTGGCTCTGTGTCTGGTCTGTGTCCTGGCTCTGCCGGAATCGCGACTCCGTCTTGCGGGGCATGCTCCCCGCCAGGCGTTGCTGCTTCAGGAGATCGGGCGCGAAAGCGCACCCCGTCAACGCCAGTACCGATATCTGCGACTCTGGCTTGTCGATTCTCTCGGGCATTGTGTGCCATCCGGACGCGTGCTCGAGTCCCATGACATGAGCGAGCCGCGTGCGAGGGAATCCACCCTGCTGCTGCCACCACATGCACCGGGTCAGGCGGCCAGGCTGCTGGCTCGCCCTCCGGTGAATCCGGGTGGATTCGACGAGGTGGGCTGGCTGACCCGGCTCTCCTGTGAGGCGCGCCTGGCTGCGAGTGGGCTGGATCAGGCCCGGGCCATGGCGCCGGACACGGGGCCGCCCATGCTCTGGCAGGACCGGCTCGAGAATCTGCGGCTTGCCGCTCGTCACACGGTGAGCATGCGCATCCGGCGTCAGCTGAGCCCCGAGACGGGCGCGTTCCTCGTGTCCCTGATGCTCGGGGATCGCAGCGGCCTCGATCGCGAGCGCCTGGCGGGATGGCGTGCCAGTGGTCTGGCGCACCTGCTGGCGCTCTCGGGTCTGCATGTGGGCTTGCTGGCCGGACTGCTGCTGCAGACCCTCGGGCTGCTGCGCGTTCCGCGCCTGGGCCGGGAAGGGGCGCTGTTGTGCTTCCTGATCGGATATGTCTGGCTGGTGGGGGCGCCCGCATCCGTGGTGCGAGCTTCCAGCATGGCCATGCTGCTGTTGCTGGCGCGCCGTCTCGAGCGGGGACAGCCCTTGTTGCTGGTACTGCTGCTCTGTGCCGAGGTCCAGTTGCTGCTGCAGCCAGGTCAGTTGCTCCAGGCTGGCTTCCTGCTTTCCTACCTGGCCGTCGCGGCCCTGGCTCTTGGTCTGGGAAATGGTGAATCCACCCGGCACCGCCCGCGGGCCCGTATCCGGCGATTGGGGCGGTCCCTGCTGCTGGCCGCCCGGACCAGTCTCACGGTGACCCTCTTCACCGCAGGCGTGACACTTCATTTCTTCGGTCGCCTGCCTCTGGGGGGCATCGCACTGAATCTGCTGGCGATTCCCGCCTGCGGGGTCGTGCTCTCCACGGGCGTGTTGCACACGGTTGTCGCGCTTCCCGGAAATCCATTGCCGGCCCTGCTTGAGACGGGTGTCTGGTTCCTGGATCGTCTGGCCCTGCTGGGTGCGGATCCACGGTCGCACATCCTCTGGAAGCCCTCAGGTGCCGTCTCGCTCTGGCTCGGTGTGCTGCCCTTCATCGTGCTGCTCATGCGGGGGCGACTCCAGCGCGCGTTGATCGTCTGTGGGATTTCGGGTTGCCTCCTGGCTCTGGGGCTGAAACTTCGGACACTGCACCGCCCCGAGTCTCTGGAGCTGCTGGCGCTTGATGTGGATCAGGGCGACGCGACCCTGCTGCTGGCTCCTGGAGGGGAACGGGTCCTCGTGGACGCTGGTGTGCGCAGCGCGCACCGGGACATGGGTCTGCGCCTGTTGCCCGTGCTGGCCCGGGAGGCCCCGGAGGGTCTGGACTGGCTCGTGCTGACCCACCCGGATGCGGATCACATCGGCGGAGCACTTTCCTTGCTGCGCAACCTGCCCGTCAGGGCCGTGCTTTACAATGGAGAATGGCGCAGGAATGCCCTGTGTGACAGCCTGCGCATGGTCTGCGATTCCCTTGGTCTGTCTCCGCGCCGGGCCCGCCCCGGCATGCAGTTGGCGCGGGACCCGCGCTGGCGCCTGCGCGTGCTGGGTCCACCCGCGGGGACACTCCTGCCCGAAGGCAATGAGCGCAGTGTGGTCCTGCGTGTCGAGCACGGATTACACGCGGCCTTGCTCGCCGGCGATGCGGGTCTGCCGGCCGAGACCTGGTTGCTGGCGTGGGGCCCCCTGCTGGAGAGTCAGGTGCTCAAGCTGGGGCATCACGGTTCGCGCCACAGCAGCTCTCCCGCCTGGCTGGATGCCGTGTCGCCCGAGCTCTGCCTGGTGAGCTGCGGACGCCGCAACCGCTACGGCCACCCCAGCCCCGAGGTACTCCAGCGTTGCCGCGACCGGGGAGCCAGAATCCTGCGCAGCGACCACAGGGCGGCCATCTGGTTGAGATTCGATCGGCAGGGAATCCGTGAACTGAACTGGCCGGGGCGTCCCGCGGGTCCTCTGTTTCACAGTCGTCATCCACAGGAGGAAGAATGAACGCACATGTCGTCCTGACCATGTTGCTGGTCTGGGCCGGAGGACCCGTGCTGCAGGCGGCCACACTTTGCTGGGAACCCTGGCGCGAGATCCAGCAAAGCACTGCCGGCTGGTGTGCGCGGGGAGATACGCACATCGTTGTGGCCCATGGATCACGCGATCTCTGGACTCTGGCTGCCCCCGGCCAGTTGCTGGGCCTGGCCGTGACTCCCGCCGAGCCGGACAGTCCGTGGGGCATCTTCAGGGACGGACGCTGGCGGCAGGCGGTCGCCGGACACTGGCAGGCCAGCTGGCAGGCGGGGGAGTCCTGCACGGGCGTGATCACACGGGCCGATGGCAACGGGCTTCGGGCCTGGGCTATGGTGCCCGGGGGCGTGCAGGAACTGCGCATCGAGCAACGACCGCGACTGCTGGGATTGCTGGAGCTGCCGGGACCCGCGGGAGACGCCCTGCGCACGGATGGGGTGAACCGTATCTGGGTGCGCCGCGGACAGGTCCTGTACACTCCAGAGGGCGGGCGGATGCAAGAAGCCGGAAGGTTGCCCGCCTCGGTCCTGGAGTGGGGTGTCTCCGCCGGGCATGTCTGGATCCTCGAACAGAACGGCCGCCTGCGACCACTTGAGCGCGAGCGTCCCGTGCCCGGTGGCCTGCCGCGCTTCGTCCAAGCATGGCCGACCGAGAATGGCCTGTGGCTGGACACGGGCGATGGGCAACTCTGGGAGTTGGCTGCGGGTCTCATCCGACGACTTCCGGATCTGGTGCGACACGGTGAACGATTGTTGCCCGGAGCCAACGGATTGCTCGTGCTTGAAGAGGAGAGTACGCGCCGCATCGTTGCGGAATCATTGGGGCATTGGCAGCTGCAGCGATCGCTGGATCGCCCGCCGGAGCTGGTGGACCGCTGGCTGCGGGGCCGGCGTGAATGGCGACTCTGCCGCGACGGCAACCTGCTGTTGCTGGATTCCGGCCAGCCAAGACTGCTCGAACGTGATCCTGACCCTCTGGGTCTGGTCTTTGCCGGCGCCGGTCCCATTCGCGTGGGGGCTCACGGCTACAGCGCCTGGAGCTGGCAGGGCGAGCTGCTTGGCCAGGGTGTGCTGCACTCGGCGAGTGCGGCGGTCGGCCTCGAAGACCACGCGCTGGTGATCCACGGCAACTCGCTGCTGGTGCTGGACACCATCGAAGAGGCTCCGGACAGTGTGGCGGGAATTGGCTTGCATGTCTCCGGGGACCTGGCACTGGATTCCCGTTGGGGAGTCGTGCGCCTGGGACAGCGCCTGGAATTGCTTGATCTGGAGATTCCCTGGATGCCGCGCAGCCTGGGGCTGTGGCGTGTGCCAGCCGTTGACGGGGAGATGCTGATCCTCGAAGATCGCCTGCTGATCGCCCATGAAACGGACATCGAGGCCTTCGATCTGGGACCGACGGGAATTCATGCCAGCAGTGATCCATGGGTGCACCAGGGCTGTCTGCATTTCTGCCGACGCGGTCCGGATCGCCTGCTGAGCATTGACTCACGCGGGCGACTTCGGCAGATGCGGCTGGTTGGCAATCTGCCCCATCACATCGAATGGGAAGAGGAGGTGCCCTTGGTGGGCCGCCTGAGCATTCAGCGGGACAGCCTGCGAATTCTCGGCCCGGGTGGTGCACTGGATTGGCCATTGCCGACGCTTTCCACCGCTCCCGATGTGCTGCCGCTTGCCCGCGAACAGCCGCGGCAGATCACGCCGCGTCTGACCCGGCAAGGGACAGGCTGGGTCCTGAATGTCCGGGAGTTCAGTCAGCAAAGTCTGAGTGTCGAGCTGATCGATCTGCGGGGTGCTCGCCACGGCCGCTGGACGCTGTTGCCGCAGCAACGGGAGCTTGAGATCCCGGGCAACGGGCTGGCGCGAGGATTCTATCTGGTGTGGGTCACGGATGGGGCGGGCAGGCGGTGGGCGGGAAAACTTGGAAACATCGGAGCGGCAATGCCCTGAAATGGAACCGGGGGTGGACCAACGCGTGAGTCCACCCCCGATTGCCGAGGTGTGTCAGTTCTTGCTCTGGGCGGCGATCTTCTTGCGGACGTCTTCCATGTCCAGAGCTTCGATCTTGCCGATCAGGTCCTCGAATGCGGCCTCGGGCAGTGCGCCCGCCTGACGGAAGACCATGATCCCGTCGCGGAAGCCCATGATCGTGGGAATCGACTGGATCTTGAGCTGCGCGGCCAACTGAGGATTGTTCTCCGTATCCAGTTTTCCGAAGACGTGGTCGGGATGCTTCTCGGCAGCGGCTTCGAAAATCGGGCCGAACATGCGGCAGGGGCCGCACCAGGAAGCCCAGCAGTCCACCAGCACGATGCCGTCCTTGGTCACGGTTGCTTCGAAGTTTTCCAGGTCCAGATTTTGAGTTGCCATTGGTGGCCTCCGTTGTTTTTGAATTGCGCCCTATATAACCCAAAAGTTATTCAGATGCAAGTGGCAACGAGATTTTTTGTCCAATTGTGGCCTCTGTCCGGTCGTGGCCCTGGAATGCCTGTCCATCCCGATTGAGGATCCGGAGCGTCGGCAGTAGATTGACCACCCGGTCACTGACCACCTGGTCAGTCGTGCCGATCGATCCGGAACAGGCACTGCATGTATGGAAGGCCCGGCCGATGTCGCTGCCCGATCCAGACCTCGACCTGAGTCCCGTAAAGGTCTCACCCGAGCTGGCCAACGCCACCACGGCCTACCAGCAGCTGGACCCACGCAAGCAAGCCAGTATTTTCGCGGCGGCTGCCGAAGAGTTTTCTCGCAAGGGCTACAGCTCGGCCTCGATGAATTCGCTGGTGCGCAATGCGGGAATCAGCAAGGGAAGCCTGTTCCAGTACTTTCGCAGCAAACAGGATCTGTTCCTGGGCTTGCTGGAACTGGCGACCAGCGAGGTGCGCCACTGGCTGCGTGCCGTGCGCGACGAAACCCGCGAACAGCCATTGCCCCTGAGGCTGAGACGCCTGCTGTCCAGCGGGCTGGTATTCATCGACGGTCATCCACGCCTCGCGCGTCTCTATTTCCAGTTGCTGCAATCGGGCGACGCGCCCTTCGGCGGCGAGCAGCTGAAAGCCCTGCATCGCCGCAGCCGCCGCTTCCTCGCGGGAATCCTGGAAGAGGCGGCCGCGCGTGGAGAACTGCGCCCCGGGCTGGACATCGAGCGCGCGTCCTTCCTGGTCAATTCGGTCTTCGAACGCTTCCTGCAAGCCTGTTACATGGAGCACCTCTCGCCCATGGATCACGGCAAGGACCATGACCCGCTGGCATTGGAAGCCTGGATCGATGATCTGGTGGACATGATGACCGGCGGCCTCTGCCAACAGCCCGAACCGGGCGCCGAGCCCAGCGACACTCACCCTTCTGCCCCGTCCGGAAAGGATGCCCCCAATGGCTGATCGACCCGCGTCCTCCCAGGGCGCTCGCCGTACCCTGCTGGTGCTGGAATTCGTCCCCATGCCCGATCCGGAACTGCGGGACCGCCTGCTCGAGAGGGCACGCCAACTGGGGCTGGACCTGCAACTGCACTTCCAGGGGGCCCGGCCCTTCGCATTCGCTGAGCTGGCCCAGGCCGATCCACGCCTCGTGCGCGAACTGGCGGCCCTGACCGGCATCCGCCGGGCCTGGACCCAGTCGCTGCCCTGGATCCTTGCGGGGCGTGACTGGCAGAGCGAGGACACCCGGATTCCCGTGGGGCGCATCACGTTCGGCGGAGACCAGCTGGTCCTGATGGCCGGCCCCTGCAGCGTGGAAAGCGCTCCGCAGATCCTGGAGCTGTCCAGTCTGCTGGCACGCGAGGGCGCGCACATTCTGCGCGGAGGAGCGTTCAAACCCCGCAGCAATCCCTACTCCTTCCAGGGCTTGCGTCACGAAGGATTGACACTGCTGCGACAGGCTTCCCAGGTCTCCGGCCTGCCGGTGGTCACCGAGGTGATGAGCATTGCGGACCTGGATGCCGTGGCCGCTGTGGCCGACGTGATCCAGGTGGGCGCTCGCCTCTGCCAGCACTTCGAGCTACTGCACGAGCTGGGCCGCATCCAGCGACCGGTGTTGCTGAAGCGGGGCTTTGGCACCACGCTCGAGGAACTTCTGCTGGCCGCCGAGCACATCATGGCGCACGGAAATCCCCGTGTGATGCTCTGTGAACGCGGGATCCGCACCTTCGAGACCGCGGCACGCTACACCTTCGACCTGAATGCGATTCCCATTCTCAAGCAGTGGAGCCACTTGCCCGTGATCGCCGATCCGTCACACGCCACGGGCAACGCCCGCTGGGTGGGGGCGGTGGCCCGGGCCGCGGTGGCCGCCGGCGCCGATGGCCTGATGCTTGAAGTGCACGAACGCCCGGACACGGCGCTCAGTGACGGGGAGCAGAGTCTCACACCCGCGGCATTCTCCGGCCTGCGGCGCGAACTGGAAGCACTCTGCGAGCCTCTCGGACGACGGATGGCCCCCGTGGGCCAGGGTGCACCCGGCCCGGAGCGATATCTGGCGGGCAGCCCGCGGTGACCGAGCGCGGACATGAGCCCTGGCGGGAGCTTCGCGATCGATTGGCCTCTCAGCAGCCACTGAGTTGCCGCGGGGCCAATGGATTCCGACTGGAGTGGCTGCTGCCGGCGATGGCCCCGGAAGGCTGGATCCGCTGGATGCGACAACGCAATGACGGCTCGCGGTGGTTCTGGCAGGCCCGGGAAGGACACTGGCAACTGGGGCTTGGGCAGGCTCGCCGTGTGGACCTGTCTGCGCCCGACGCGCGCCTGCCCGCCGAGATCCGGGGACTGCTGATCTGGCCTTTCTCCTCGAGTCCGGAGAATGGAGACTGGGGCGAACTGGCCCATCCGCGCCTGCTGGAGCCCAGGTTTCATCTGTGTGGTGACTCTCGCGGGCTGGAGCTGAGCTGGACCTGCGATGCCCCTGACACGGCGTCTGCCCTGGCCAGATTGCAGGCGCTGCTGGCCGAACCGGTGTCCGACAGGCCCTCGCGTGTCCTCAAGGCGCACCTGCTGGCCGACTCATCGCGCGAGCAGTGGAATCAGGGCGTGGCCAGGATTCTGGAAAGATTCGACTCGGGCGCGCTGGAGAAGTGTGTGCTGTCCTGCTGGCGCGACTACCAGTGGGATGCGGCACCCGATGTCTTCGAACTGCTGGAGCGTTTGCCCGCCGACCAGGGCACACGATTGGTGGTTGCCGCGGGCGACGCGGGCTCCTTTCTGGCGCTCAGTCCCGAGAAACTCTACCGCCGTGGCGGTCACGAACTTTGGTGCGATGCGCTGGCCGGCACGCGCCAGGCCGGACACGCAACCGCCAGCCCGGATCTGGAGTCCGAGCTGATGGACTCGGACAAGGATCGGCGCGAACAGGCTCTGGTCAGCGCGGCACTGGTGCGCGAGCTGCGCGAGGCCGGCGCCACCCGGATCGACTGCGGGCCCGTGCACACCAGCCAGGCGGGTTCCCTGCTGCACCTGCGCAGCACGGTGCACGCCGGACGGACGCCCGACTCGGGCGACCTGGCGCTGGTGCGGACCCTGCATCCCACACCCGCCCTCTGTGGCACCCCGCGGGAGGCCGCGCGCACATTGCTGGCCAGTCTGGAAAGCCACAGTCGGGGCCTGTACGGAGGACTGGTCGGGCCACTGAGCCCTGACTGGACCGAGTTGAGCGTGGGGATTCGCAGTGCCCGACTCCAGGGGCGCACCCTCAGGCTGTACGCGGGTGCCGGACTGGTGCCCGGGTCCGATGTGGACGCCGAATGGCAGGAAACCCGCCACAAGCTGGCCGTACTGGAGTCGGCGCTGGGGCTGCAGCCCGAGTCATCACCCCGTTCGAGGAGCACCATGCATGCCCATCGGCACTGAGAACCGCAGCCAACTGGTGGCCAGCCTGGTGGTGGAAGAACTGCATCGCAAAGGCCTGCGCTTTGCCGTGCTCTGCCCGGGCAGCCGCAACACGGCGCTGACCATCACACTGGTGGAACACGGCGGCTTTCAGCTTCAACGCGCGCATGACGAGCGCGCCGCTGCCTTCATGGCGCTGGGGTGGGCGCGGGCCAGCGGTCAGCCAGCCCTGGTGCTGACCACTTCGGGCAGCGCGGTGGCTCACCTGCTGCCCGCGGCCGTGGAAGCCGATCAGGATGATCTGCCGCTGCTCTTGCTTTGCGCCGATCGCCCTCCTGAGCTGCGTCACACGGGTGCCAACCAGACCGTGGAGCACGCGGGACTGCTGGCCTCCGTTCTGCGCGCGTCTCTGGACCTGCCCCTGCCCGACGACCGCCGCCCGCTGGACTGGCTGCTGGCCTCGGTCGACGAGGCCGTGGACCGCTGCAAGGGCCCACAGGCTGGCCCCGTGCTGCTCAATCTGCCCTTCGAGAAACCTCTGGAACCGACGCCGTCCCCGCTTGAAGTGGCCTGTCTCACGGGACTTGAGAGCTGGCGTGCCAACGGACAACCCTGGCGAGCCGGTGGCTACGGAGCACCCGCGCCCAACCCCGATGCCAGTGCGCAACTGGCCCGCTTGCTTGCAGATGCTCGCCATCCGGTCTTCCTGCTGGGATACACGCGGCGTCACGAAGATGCGCTGGCGGTCGCGGCACTGGCCAGCTTGCTGGGGGTGCCCCTGCTGGTCGATCTGCTCTCGGGCCTGCGTCTGGATGGCACACAGCGGAATCTGGTCCGACACGGCGACTTGCTGGCGCGTCTGAAATCGCCCCTGCTGGAGCGCTGCGACGCGGTGATCCAGTTCGGCGCGCGCCTGGTGTCGTCCGCGCTGGGCGAGTTCGTATCCCAGCGGGAGACGCGTGCCCTGGCCTGTCTGGATCCTTCGCCCCGGCGTCTGGACCCCACCCACAGCCAGGCCCTGCGGCTCTGTGTTCCGGCCGGGCAGGCTGCGGACCTGGTCGGCAATGCCTTCGCAACGGCAGGACAGCCGGATCGAGCCTGGGCGGACGAGCTGATGAACGCGGATCGGCGGATCGAACGGAAGCTCAGCCAGGAATGCGACACACTAGGTACCGGGGGTGAAGTGGAACTGGCGCGCCTGCTGGCTCGCGAGCTGCCTGCCGGACACGCCATCTGGTGTGCCAACAGCATGCCCGTGCGCGACATGGCGCGCTGGGCCGGCGAAGGGCAGTGCCGTCAGGTGCTGGCCGCGCGAGGTGCCAGCGGCATCGACGGCACGCTGGCCTCGGCCCTGGGAGCCTGCCAGGCCCTGGCTGGGCCGCTGACCCTGTTCTGCGGCGACCTGAGCCTGCTGCACGATCTCAACTCCCTGCTGCCCGTGGCCCGCAGTTCGGCTCCACTGACCATCCTGGTGGTCAACAACGAAGGCGGCGGCATCTTCCATCATCTGCCCGTGGTTGCCAACCGGCACTTCCATCCCTGGTTCGACACCCCGCACGATGTAGATATCCAGCAGGTTTGCGGGGCCATGGGACTGCCTTCGTGGTGCCCAACCGGGCTTTCCGGCTTGCGTGATGCGCTGGCGGCCGCCTGGAGCAGCGGACGGCCCGGTCTGGTGGAATTCCGCTGCCCGCCAGGAGCGGCCGCCACACGCCAGCGGGACCTGCTGGAAGCCTTGGCGAACCTGGCATGACCCGTGACACGCGCGCCACCGACGCGCCACGCCCCAGCCTGCTCCTGCTGCACGGCTTCATGGGATCCGCGGACGACTGGAGCCCGCTCCGACTGCAGGACGTGGCGCGTGTCACCGCGCTGGACCTGCCCGGACACGGCCTGCCACCCCAGAGCTGGCCTGCCGGTGGCTCGGGTTTCGAGCGCACGCTGGACTGGCTCGAATCCGCGCTGCGCCAGTGTGGACCGCGGCCCCGCTTTCTGGCCGGCTATTCCCTCGGAGGGCGCCTGGCGCTGGCGCTGGCCCTGCGCTGTCCGCATGAGCTGGACGGACTGATTCTGCTGGCATCGTCCGCAGGACTTGCCGGAAATGACGCACGCACCGCACGCCTCCGGCTGGACGAGCAACGGGCGCGTGAGTTGGTGCAGGACTTTCCGGGATTTCTGGACAGCTGGTACCGCCAGCCATTGTTCGGCGAGCTGAGACACCGTCCCGGATTCCCGGCGGTGCTGGAACGGCGCCTGCGCAGCGATCCCCGTGAACTGGCGCGCGCGCTGGTCTTCTTCAGCCCGGGCAAGCTGCCCGTGTTCCAGGAAGAACTGGCGCGCCTCGATCTGCCCGTGCTGCTGCTGGCGGGCGAAGAGGATGCGGCCTATGCCACGCTCTCGCGGAGTTTGCAGCAGCAGCTTCCCCGGGCACAGCGAGTGGTGTTGACCGGCGTCGCCCACGCCCTCCTCGAGGAGGACCCCGCGGGCTGTGCGCGGGAGATCACACGATTCATCAATCAGATCGGCTGACGGTCAGCCAGAAGGAGGACGGCATGAGTGCGGTGGACTGGCAGGCCAGCGGAAGCTGGCAGGACATTCTGTACCACAAAGCGGAAGGCATCGCCCGGATCACGATCAACCGGCCCGAAGTGCGCAACGCCTTCCGGCCGAAGACGGTCATGGAAATGCGCGCCGCGCTCCAGGATGCGCGCGAGGACAGCCAGATCGGAGTGATCATCCTCACCGGTCAGGGGGAGCTGGCGTTCTGCTCCGGGGGCGACCAGCGTGTGCGTGGCGATGCGGGTTATGACGATGGCAGCGGCGTGCTGCGACTGAACGTGCTGGACTTCCAGCGTGAGATCCGCAGCTGCCCCAAGCCCGTTGTCGCCATGGTCGCGGGCTATGCGATCGGCGGCGGCCATGTGCTGCACCTGCTGTGCGACATCACCATCGCGGCCGACAATGCGCGCTTCGGCCAGACCGGTCCGCGCGTGGGCTCCTTCGACGGCGGGTACGGAGCCAGTTATCTGGCGCGCTGCGTGGGGCAGAAGAAGGCCCGCGAAATCTGGTTCCTCTGTCGCCAGTACGACGCCCAGCAGGCCCTGGAGATGGGCCTGGTGAACACGGTGGTGCCATTGGCCCGGCTGGAAGAGGAGACCGTGGCCTGGTGCCGCGAGATGTTGGCCAATTCGCCGCTGGCCCTGCGCTGCCTGAAGGCGGCCTTCAACGCCGACTGCGATGGCCAGGCCGGACTGCAGGAGCTGGCCGGCTGCGCGACGCTGCTGTTCTACATGTCGGAAGAGGGCCAGGAAGGACGCAATGCCTACCTGGAGAAGCGAGCCCCCGAGTTCGGTCAGTTCACGCGTCACCCCTGAGCACTCGCGGATTTCGTGGAAGGTGAGATGCACAAGCTGACACTCTGGCTGGGCGCCTTTCGTCCGCGCACTCTGGGAGCGGCGCTGGCACCCGTGGCGATGGGAGTTGCCTGGGCGGCCGCGCATGGCACACGCCAATGGATGCTGGCGGTCCTGGTGCTGCTCTCCGCCCTGCTGATCCAGATTGGCACCAACCTGGCCAACGACTACTTCGATTTCCGCAAGGGCGCGGACACGGCGGAACGCATCGGGCCACGACGTCTTTCCCAGAGCGGGTTGATGTCACCCCGGGATGTGCGCCGGGCCTTCGTGCTGGCCTTCGCGCTGGCCGTTGCCATTGGCGCGGTCCTGCTGGCCCGGGGCGGGTTGCCGATCTTCGTGATCGGTGTGCTCGCGGTCGCCTTCGGGGTGCTCTACACGGGCGGCCCGTTCCCGCTGGCCTACAATGGACTCGGTGACGTGTTCGCCTTCGTGTTCTTCGGGCCGGTGGCGGTGGCCGGCACGGTCTGGGTACTGGCGCTGGAATGGGTGCCCCGGGCGGCTCTGGCCGGAGTGGGTCCGGGACTGCTCTCGGCGGCCCTGCTGGTGGTGAACAATCTGCGCGACCGCGAGCAGGACCGGGTGGCCCGCAAGCGCACCCTGGTGGTGCGGTTCGGTGTCGGTTATGCCCGTTCGCAGTACATGGTCTGCCTGGTGGGGGCCGCGTTGATTCCCGTGTTCCAGGTCTGGACGGGCGCGGCGGGACCGGCCCTGCTGCTGGCCAGCGCGTCCATTCTGCTGGCACTTCCCGCGGCCCGGCTGGTCCTGACGGCCCAGGGACCGATTCTCAACCAGGCCCTGGCGGGCACCGGCAAGACTCTGCTGCTCTACGGGCTGGCCTGGTCCGTGGGAATCCTGGTGTGAGCCACCTCAATCTGGAATGGGGCAGCCTGGAGCTTCCGCTGGTTCGCCCCCTGCCCGTGCGTGGACGCGCCGTGTCCCGCCGAACCGTGCTGTACCTGCGCTGGCGCAATGCCCAAGGACACGAAGGCTGGGGCGAAGCCGCACCCCTGCCGGGCTTGCACCGCGACACACCCGCACAGCTGCAAGGTCTGCTGGCACGCCACGCCCGAGCCTGGGGCCAGCAACTGTCGTTGTGGCTCGACAGTCCCCAGCAGCCCCTGCCCGGATGGTCGCCCGCGGCACCCGCCTGTCTGGAGTGCGCCCTGGACCAGGCCGCGCTCGGTCTCTGGGGAGATATCCACTCGCAACGTCCATGGCAGTGGCTGGGCGCGCCCCGCGAGAGCACCCTGCACGTGGCGCCCCTGCTGGATCACGCGGGTCTTCCCGCCAGAATCCCGGTCCAGCCCGCGGTGTACAAGATCAAACTGGCAACGGAATCCCTGGTCGAGCAACGTCTGCAGCTGACTCGCCAGCTCCAGCGACTGGAGCTGGCGCCCGGCTCGCTCTTGCTGCGTCTGGATGCCAATTGCCGCTTGACCGAGCATCATCTGCCGGAGATCGCGCGCTGGCGGGATGACTTGCCCGTGCAGTGGCTCGAGGACCCCTGTGCATCACCGGCACTCAGTCGCGCCTTCTGTGATGCGCTGAATCTGCCGCTGGCCCTGGACGAAGGGCTTCCGCTGGACGCCGATCAGGCAGAGCAGGCGGCCTTCATCGCTCGACACCGTCCGCAGGCAGTGATCCTGAAACCAGCCCTGGCCGGAGGAGTGAACAGGCTGCGCCAATGGCATGCGCTCTGCGCGGACGCGCGCTGTTCCCTCGTGTTCTCCAGTTGTTTCGAAAGTGCCTGGGGACTCCAGCAGCTCGCGGGCTGGGCAGCCGCGATTGCGGCGCGGACCGCCCACGGTCTGGGCACCCATGGCTGGCTGGCGCCCGAGCCCGGCACACCCATGCAGCGTATGATGACTCGTTGGCCACTGTGGCACGAGCCTCGGCGTCCGGTTCTGGCCTGGCAGCGCGTGCGCAGCTGGTTCCGTTCCCAGAAGCCTCTCGTGCTGGGCCAACTTCCGGGGCTGTCGGGTGCCGTGGCTGGGCGAGGTCCGGCGCACGCCCTGGGTCTTCCACTGCCTTCCGGGTTCGTGACACCTCCGGCGGGCCACCGGATCGCCTGCCGCTGGCCCGCACCGGGCATGCTGCCCCAGGCTCCGGGCCAATTGCTGGAGCTGCTGCACGCCGGATGTGATGTGTTTCCCCAGGACGCGCGCCAGCCGCTGGTCCAGGCCGACGCGCGTGCACACCTCGCGGGCTGTGATCTGCGGCTCGAGCTTGAAACCGGTCAGTGGAGTCCCTTCGAGCCCGGCCCGGCGCGGGTCCCGATTCCCGGACCGGCGCCCCATCTGCTGGTGGCCACCGGGGGATCCAGCGGACGCACACGCATCGTCTGCCATGGCCTGCGCTCGCTGCTCGCCAGTGCGGCGGGAGCCAACGCACGCATGCCCTTTGCCCCCGGCGATCGCTGGTTGCTGGCCCTGCCCCTGCATCACGTGGGGGGGCTGGCCCTGCTCTTCCGGGCCCTGCTGGGCGGTGGGGCGCTGGTGTTGCCCCGGACTGGCGAAAGTCTGGCTGCCGCTGTGATCCGCACCGTTCCCAGCCATCTGAGTCTGGTGCCGACCCAGTTGCGTCAATTGCTGGCCAACCCGGCCTGTGTGCCTGCGCTGCGGGCCGCACGCCTGGTACTGGTCGGGGGCGCCGCGCTGCACGAGGAGCTGCGCAGGCGATCGCTGGCCCTTGGGGTTCGGGTCGCACCGTCCTGGGGACTGAGCGAGAGCGCCAGCCAGGTCTGCACGGCTGTGCCCGGAGCGGCACCCGCGGGATCAGATGTTCGGGCTGGATGTGGCGAGGTGTTGCCGGGCAGGGAGGTGCGTGTCCGAGCCGGGGAGCTGCAGATTCGCGGCAGCATGCTGTGTGAAGGCTGGATCGAGCAAGGAGGTTTTCGCCGGGCGCCCCGAACCGATGGCTGGTTCCCGACTGGCGATCTGGGACGCGTGGATCGAATGGGACGCCTGCAGGTCCTGGGGCGCCGCGACCGGATGCTGGTTTCCGGCGGCGAGAACCTGTATCCCGAGATGATCGAGAGCCATCTGCTGGCCCATCCATTGGTCGAGGAGGCCTGTGTGCTGGGCATTCGGGATGAGCACTGGGGACAACGGCCGGTGGCCGTATTGCGCCTGCAGTCCGGTGTGATGGAGTTGCCCGCTGACTGGCGAATCTGGCTGAACTCACAGCTGGCCCGCCCGGCTCAACCGGATGCATGGTACCGCTGGCCCGAAGGACCTGGCGCATTGAAGACACCCTGGGGTGAGCTGGAGCGGCGGCTGGCACGGGGCGAACTGGACCGCTGGCTCAGTCCTGGAGTGCGCTGAGTCCCTTCCGCAGGGAGTCCGGCAAGGGCCGTGGGCGTTTGTCATCGGCATCGAGGAAGACATGCCAGGTATGGATCTCGCTGGCCAGGGTCTCATCCAGCATCAGGCTGCTGCGGAGGGTGAAACTGGACTCTCCCAGTCGCGCCGGCACGATCCGGATGCTCAGGGCATCGCCCATGCGCAAGGGATGCCGATAATCGGCTTCGACGCGCACCACCGGAAGCAACCAGCGCCCGTCCGTGAGCATGCCTTCGATGCCCCAGCCCAGATGGCGCATCAGCTCTTCGAAGGCGATGTGTGCCAGTTCCAGGTGCCGGGGAAAGAAGACCACACCGGCGGCATCCGTGTGTGACAGGTTGACCCGGGTCTTGACTTCGAACATCTGGACTCCCTTGGTTTGGGATGCAATGTATCCAGCGGCAGTCGCCCGGACAAGGCGACAGACAGAGGAGACGGAATGCTGCCGGTTCTCGCGGATTCACCCATGCTGCTGCTTCTGCTCTTCGGCACGGGCTTGCTGGCCGGGTTCACCGACTCGATCGCCGGGGGTGGCGGTCTGCTGACCGTGCCCGTGTTGCTGGCTGCCGGTCTGCCGCCCCAGGTGGCGCTGGCCACCAACAAACTGCAGAGTTCCTTCGGCAGTGTGACAGCCAGCACGGTCTATCTCCGCAAGGGGGTCGTGAGCTTCAAGGGCCTGCGCCCGGCGATCCTGCTGGTGATCCTGGGAGCTTCAGCGGGCACTCTGCTGGTGCAGCGCCTGGATGGCAGCCTGCTGCGTTCCATGATCCCCTGGCTGCTGCTGGCCGTGTTTCTGTTCTTCCTGTTTCGCCCCCGGCTGGGCCTGGTTGAATCGCGCAGCCGCCTTGCCCTGTATCCGCTGCTGCTGGTCTTCGCGCCGCTGCTGGGGTTCTACGATGGGTTTCTGGGTCCGGGCACGGGCAGTTTCTGGACCTTCGCCCTTGTGCTGCTCGGTGGACTGGAACTGCGTCGCGCCACGGGCCTGACCAAGGTGCTGAACATGACCAGCAACCTGGTGGCCCTGTTCTGGTTTCTGCTGGGAGGGCAGGTCTGGTTTGCCGGGGGCCTGGTGATGGGGGCGGGCCAGCTGCTGGGCGCGCGGCTGGGCGCGGGGCTGGTGGTGCGCCGTGGTGCGGGATTCGTGCGCCCGGTCTTCCTCGTGGTGGTCTTTCTTACCCTGATCAAACTGTGGAGCAGCAACTGACCCTCGTGCACCCGGTTGACCGGGAGTGTGGCAAGCGTGTGTCGGCCGCGAATTATACCCTTTCCAGAATTTTCCCGGAAGTCAGGGCCGTGTTATTCGTGTTCCCGGAAATCGCTGCGCCGCGAGAGTTCCATTTTGATCCGGCATGACGTATTATGGGACCTGCGCGGGAAAGCACCGCTCACCGGCGCGCTGCGGCCACTGCACTGAACATTTTCTACGGACGAAGATGGCAGTCGCTGACGCTGCGTTTCTGCAAGGATTCTTGCGTTGACGGAAGAAAATTGAATGTGGCCGGTCTGTTTCGTTGTAGCACATTGGCGTTACACAGCTTGCACAGTTAAACCGGTTTCACCCCGCGACAACCCCACTCGCCCCGGTCCGGACGGGAGAATTCCAGGAGGTACTTCATGGCCCGCAAGTTCGGAACGGTAACTGCCGCCATTGCCGAAGCCCTGCGCCACCACTACCGCAAGGATGACGGTATCGAGATCTTCAACGACCCCAAGCAGAAGCGCAAGCGCATGGAACGCATTCCGCGGGTCTATTCGGCACCCCGCTTCGACGAGGAATCCGTGCTGGTCGGTCTGGACATCGCCGTGGTCAAGGGCAAGCAGGTGCTGGCCCTGGCACGCATCTTCGAGGGCGTCCAGACCGAAATCAGTGAGGTGCTGGGTGTGCTGAACGCGATCATGCTGTCCGACAAGCTGCGCGTTGACGGACGCAGTTTCGTCCTGCAGGATACCCGGGTGGTGGTGGCCATTGCCACCTCGGGCCGGGGAGTGGGGCAAGGTGTCTATCCGCGTCTGGAAAAGCGCCTTCAGGCCCAGCTCGATGCCCTGCAGAAGCAGGATCAAGCCAAGGGAATCGGCAGCCTCAGCCTGGCTGTGGCCACCGCGGCCGGCATCGAGAACCTGATTCTGGAGTCACCCGCCCGGCAGGACTGAGAGTTCGCGACCCCGCAACGGCGCCCCCCACGATCAGCCCGGTCGTGGGGGGCGTCGTGCTCAGGGAAACCGCAGCGGAACGCATTCCTGCACGGAACCGACCTCACCCGCGAAGTAGCGCGCCACCGTGCCTTCCAGGTCGTTGGCTGCCACGCATATTTCGCCCGCGGCGCTCATCAGGTGCAGGAACACCGGGCCAAGATACCCGCCTTCCAGGCTGCGAAGATCTTCGAGCGCCAGGCGACAGGCATTGCGCACAGAATGCCCCTGCTGAAGCAGCGCCACCGCCAGACGGGCCGTGCCCGCACGGATCGTCATTTCCCCCGTGTGTGTGCAGGCGGCGGCGCCGTAGCGCTCATCCACGTACAGGCCGGCACCGATCACGGGCGAGTCACCCAGCCTGCCCGGATATTTCCAGGCCCAGCCCGTGGTGCTGGTGCCACCCGCCATGCGGCCCTTTCCGTCGCGGACAAGCAGAATGGTCGTGCCCCGCGCGATGTCCGGGCGTGCCCCCGGCCAACTGAGCGGTGCCAGGGGGCGCGGTTCCTCCACCCCCGAGGCATCCAGCCCGAGTCCCGACAGCCACTTGACGTGCTCCTTGGCTGCCTCGTGTGACAGGGGAGGTTCGGTGGCCAGGCCACACTCGCGCGCGAAACGTTCGGCGCCCTCGCCCGCCAGCAGCACATGGGGCAGGCGCTGCATCACCTGACGGGCCAGGCTGATCACGTGCAGGCAATTGCCCACCGCGGCCACCGCACCACTGAGGCGGCCCGCCCCTTCCATGATCGCCGAATCACACTGCATGCCGCCCAGCAGATTGGGAGAGCCGCCCAGCCCCACCGAGCGCACGGCGGGGTCCGCTTCCACGGGGCGAATGCCCGCCTCGACCGCATCCAGTGCGCTGCCCCCGGCCCGCAAGACCTCTTCCGCAGCCCGGATGCCGGGGCCTCCTTCACTGCCTGCCAGGATCAGACTCGCCATGCTTGCTCCTTGTGTGTCAGGCGCTGACAATACAAAACGGGGTCCGGAAATCCGGACCCCGTCTTCAGGTCGATTCGAGATGCTGCGGACTACTGCAGGCTGTTCATGTAGTCGATGGCATTCTGCAGCAGGGACATCGAGTAGGCCGGGTTGTGGGCGCCACGGCTGCCGTCCACGGTCACGAACTCGTAGGCATAGGCGGCCATACGCATGTCGGGGGTGGTGGCGGTGGGGCTGCCCAGACTGTCTTCGGGCACGCCGATGGCGGCCAGCAGCTCAGCCAGCTTGTTCTCGATCTCGGTCTGGAAACCGTTGACGTTGAAGTCAGGCGGGTTCTGGTGGCAACCGGCGCAGGCGGCGACACCCGGGTTGAAGTCGTGGATGCGCTCGGTGCTGCCCTGCACGGACACCATGTGGCAGCTCAGGCAACCCTTGCCCAGGTTCTGGTGGGTGTGGTCACGGTCGTAGGTATAACCGGCGATCTCGTAGCTGCCGTCGCCCAGGAACATGTCCATCTGGGGACTGCTGTGGGGGCCGAAATGGGCGTTGCCGTTAGCAATCTGGCCTTCGACATTGGCCACGTTGCGGCGGGCATGGTGGCACTGCACGCAGGACTGGCCCGTGCCATAGCCGGTATAAGTGCGGGCTTCGTTGGCGTCATACACGACAGTGTAATCATTCAGGTCGCGCAGCTGAGCTTCGTTGGGGCCGCCATGAGGATCGTGGCAGGCCACGCAGCCGATCAGGCTGGCGTTCTCGGGGTTCGGGGCACCCGCGTAGTCGGGGTCATTCAGGCGAATGAAACCTTCGGCGGTGTGGCATTCCACGCAGGAACTGCGGTTGAACTCGCTGTCGAATTCTTCCTGATCGGTGAAGCCATGGGTCTCATAGACCATGCCGTGACCGGACTCGGCCCACTGCTCGATCTGGTGGGTGTGGCAGCTGCCGCAGATCGCCTGGGATTCGCCGTTGACGAAACGGGTGGCGAAGGAGATTTCGGGATCATGCTGGTAGATCGTGGGGCCCATGTTGCCGTGGCAGGCTTCGCACTGCACACCCTCGAGGGCAGCCATGCGGGACATGTCTTCGGCGGTCTCACCGGGCCAGAAATCGTCGAATCCGCTATTGTCCGCGCCGTTGCCGGCGGTCAGCACCGTGTCACCGAAGGCGACGGGGGCGTCCCAACCGGTGGTGTGGCAATGCAGACAGTAGGGATTGTTCTCGTTGCCACCGTCCACCAGAGTCTGGTAGGCCATGGCGTGACCCGTGGTCGCCCACTGGTCGATGGTCTCGGAATGGCAACCATGGCACGATACCGCATCGTTGCCGACATACGTGTAGGCCGGATATCCCGGACCCATCGGACCTTCGGGACCAGCGGGACCCTGAGGTCCTTCGATACCCTGCGCACCCTGCAGCCCGTTCGCACCGTCGTCACCCGCGCAGCTGAACATCATCAGCGAAAGGCCGCACGCGATCAACAGCGACAGGTTGAGTTTCTTCATCATCTCACACACCTCCAGTTTCCAATTGCTTCGCGCGCTCTATCCTGATTGTCACGGAAGCGTCTCGCGATTGGCCCCAGAATAACAATCCGGGCTTTGGGAGGAAATTGACTTTGGTCAAGAGTGGGGGGTATGTGGTGAAAAAATTCACATTTCGATGACTTTCTTGCGGGAGCCACACGCGCCAACACCCTCTAAAGCCAACAATGGCAGGGATTTGTGCCGAATCTGTCTCCATTGTGTGTGCCTGTTTCAACAGGCATTGCAACACATGGCAATCAAGGGCTGGATTTCCGGAGATCCTGCCGTCAAGTCTCGGTTGTGGGAAGTTTCCGGCTGGATTCTGTGCCGCAAGCAGGGCGACATGGTGTGGTCGCACACCCTCGCTGGATGATTGGGGCAGTTCCCTGGGCAGAGGCGGCATCCATTACATCATATGGTGAGCATCAGGGACCCGGGGCGCGTGGGCATTCTGGTCACGTTCCAGCATTGACGGGCATTGCGGCCAGGCAGGCGTTCATTCATGGGCTTGAGGAGGGGGCAGGGCGGCTGGACAGCGTGCGACAGGAGCCGGGCGAGGGGCCCGGGTCCGTTGCTGGCCGGAAGAATCCGGTCAGATCCAGGTCACTCGGCGGGTTCGGGCTGATCCAGGACGAGCATGGTCAGGTCATCCAGCTGGGGCTGGTCGCCGGTGAACTCGGCCAGGGTCTCGAAGAGTTCCTCGATCACCATGGACGGCGAGGTGCCGGCCTGCAGATTGCCCAGGCGTTCGATCAGGCGGGCTTCGCCGTACTCTTCCTCTTCGTCGGCCTGGGCTTCTGTCACACCGTCGGAGTAGACGACCAGTCGTTTCCCTGGGCTCAGCACAAGACTGCCCGATTCATAGCCGACTCCGTCGAAGGCCCCCACCAGCATGCCGCCACAGTGCAATTCCTCGTAGGTCCCGCTGGTGTGATCCAGCAGCAACGGCGGATTGTGGCCCGCGTTCACATACTCGAGTTCGCGAGTTGCGGGGTCGTAGACGGCGAAGAACAGCGTGGCGAACTGGCCGTCGGTCGTGTCCCGCACGAGTGTCCGGTTGACGTGCGCCACCACCGTGGCCGGTGATTCACAGTGCTCGGCGTGGGCCCGCAGACTGGCGCGCAGAGTGCACATCAGCAGTGCCGCGGCCGGACCCTTGCCGCAGACATCGGCCAGGGCCAGTCCGATGCGTCCTTCCGGCAGGGGAAAGAAGTCGTAGTAATCACCACCCACATGGCTGGCGGGAATGCTGATGCCGGCCACGCGCACACCGCCGCTGAACTTCTCAGGACGGGGCCAGAGACCGTTCTGGATTTCGCGGGCCAGTGTGAGCTGTTCCATCACGCGGGCGTGTGCCAGGGATTCCCCGTGCAGACGTTCCCGTTCCAGGGCAATTGCCGCCTGATCGGCCAGGGCTTCCAGCAGGGCGCGGTCCTCGCCATCGAAGGGGCGATTGCCCGAGCGGTTGAGGGCCTGCAGCACGCCGATCACCGCACCATCCGGGCGCCTTACGGGCACGCAGATCAGGTTGCGCGTCACGAAGCCGCCGCGGGAGACATCCCCGAAGAAGCGCGGATCCGTGGCGGGATTGTTGATCGTGACGCTCTCGTCGTGTGCGGCCACCCAGCCGCAGATTCCCTGCCCGGCAGGAATGCGCACTCCCTGGATCTCGCCCCGGGCCGGGCCCGTGGGAATCTGAAGCACCATTTCCCCGGTGGCCGGGTCATGCAGGAAGAGCGAAGCCGCTTCGCTTTCCACGATGCGGGCCACGGAGTTGAGAATCGAGAGCAGCAGTTCGTGGGTATCGGGGCTGGAACTGATCAGGGCGATCTGCTCGACCAGCATGCTGAGACGTTCCTTGGAGCAGCGGGACAGCGCCAGACTGAGGGCGATCCTCGAGGGAGTGGTTCCAGGAATCAAGGCCCGTTGTGCCGAGGAGGAGAGTGAGGGGTCCATGGGATTCCTTGCCTGCTGAACCGGCTTTCCGCCGGCACGGATGTCCAGTCGATCCCGGGCGCCTCGCTGTGTGACAGGCTGCCCGGGGGGTGGGGGCCTCAGCCGGCAATGATCGTGAAAGCCCTTACAATAGACAAGGATTTCACGACCCGCCATGATTGGCAGCGTCTGGCAGCCCCTGTCCACGCTTGCTATTGTTCGGTGCCCCAGGGCATATTGACCCGCCCCCCACGACGCTCAGCCTTGATTCAAATCGAAAGGACCTCCCATGCGCGATCTCATCGTCTGCTGTGACGGTACCTGGAACACTCCGGAACAGATGGACCAGGGGGTGCCGGTACCCACCAACGTCGTGCGCCTGTACAATTCCCTGGCCGAGCGCACCAGCACGGGACGTGAGCAGCTGCGTTACTACCACCCGGGTGTCGGCACCGAGGGGGGCTGGGTCCAGCGCCTCAAGGAAGGCGGCATCGGGGACGGCCTGGCCCGCAACATCCAGAGTGCCTATCGCTGGCTGGCGGGAAACTGGCAGCCCGGCGACCGGATCTTCCTCTTCGGATTCAGTCGGGGTGCCTACACTGTCCGCTCCCTTGCGGGCATGCTGGGCACCTGTGGTCTGGCGGATCTGCGCGGCTGCGAGGAGGGTGTGCTCTGGAAACGCGTCGAGACCGTGTTCACCCAGGGCTACCGCAAGGGCAGGCCCGCGGCCGACTGGGGCAAGGAGTGGGTCTTTCACGAGCCGGTGCCCGGGGACCGGCGCATTCCCATCGAGCTGGTGGGCGTCTGGGACACGGTAGGCGCGCTGGGCATTCCCGACGACATGGCCCTGCTGAATGTCTTTGATGACCGCAACCAGTACACCTTTCACGACACGCGGCTGGGAGCGTCCATCCGGCATGCCCGTCACGCGATCGCGCTGGATGAGCGGCGCGAGACCTTTGAACCCACCCTCTGGGAGGACGCCAACGACGGCGACCGTGTGATCCAGCTCTGGTTTCCGGGCGTGCACAGCGACGTGGGAGGTGGATACGCCGAAACCGGGCTCTCCGATGGTGCGCTGAGCTGGATGATCGAGCAGGCCCGCACGCTGGGGCTGGAGTTTCGTCCCGGCATGCTGAAACAGATCCATCCGGACCCGCGTGGTGTGCTGCATGACAGCGCCACGGGTGTGTTCAGTCACCTGCGGTCTCGCCCACGCTCGATTCCCGATCTGAACGGATCTGCCGACTCACTCCTGCATGCCAGCGTGATCGATCGGCGCGAGGATCCCCCGATTTCCCAGGCGCCCTACCGTCCCAGCCGTCGCCTGGACGCGGGGCAGAGCATCGAGCTGACCGTCTGGGCCAACGAGCGCTGGAATGCGTCCGAGTTGTTCCTGGAAGCGGGTGTGCCGCTGGAATTGACGGCCAGCGGCCAATGGCTTGACCGCAAGGTTGCCTGTGGCCCCGCGGGGACCAGCGATGGCAAGTTCCAGGTGGCCGAGCTGGCACACCTCGGAGGAGCGCTGATGGGCAAGCTGGAAGGCATGTTCAAGTCTCTCAGCAAGAATCGCCAAGCCGACTTCATCGCCACTCGCCGAGTTGAGAAGCAGCCCTGGATGTGTCTGCTGGGCATGCTGCTGCCCGCGCCAGACGCACTGGGGCAGGCAGTGGGCAAGGAGCCGGAACTGGTGGTGATAAAGGAAGGCGTGCGCTGGACACCCAGCGTGTCGGGCTATCTGTACACCTTTGCCAACGATGCCTGGCACTTCTATGGCAACAATCGCGGCAGCGTCCGGTTGCGGATCACACGCTCGGTCTGAGCATCGAGGGCCAAGGAGTCGACCCGGTCCGGAGGAGTCAGGTTCAGGACAGCGTGACACCTTCGGGCAGTGTTTCGACAACCATGTCCGCAAGGTCTTCCAGGGGCGTGTCCGGCGCCAGGACTTCAGCACGCAACCATCCGCGCAAGGATGACTCCGCCAGTTCCACCTCGACCCACAGATGGGTATCGCCTCCGAAGGCGAAGTGTCGGGACTGGATCACGCGCACCGCCTGGCCCGGAGCCAGTTCGGCACGGACCACGAATCCGTCGGGGCGATCGAGCATGGGCGAGTTGAACACCAGCGCGTGCTGATGTCTGGCTGTGACGACCGCCGGTCGCTGCAGTTCGGGTGGTGTGAATCGGATCTCAAGAAAGGCCAGGGCAAGCGCGAGCACAAAGATGCCGCCGACGACGACGAGGGGTTCCATGAGTACCTCCGTGGGGTGAGGACTGTGGCTGCGAACAACGAGCTTCCGCGTTGAATCGGCTTGCGCAGACAGTTTGTTCAGGCGATCGCATGACCCGCAAAAGCAATGATCAAGGTGCCTATATCGACAGCGCCAAAGCAAGATGAACCTCGCCGCCACAAATTTTTCTGATTCCTGCCCCGAATCCAGCCTGGAGATTCCATGAGCATGTCCCATCGCGAGCGCCACCGCTCCCATCGCAGCGGTTGGCTGCGGGCCGCCGTCCTTGGAGCCAACGATGGTCTGGTCTCCACCGCCAGTCTGGTGGTGGGAGTGGCCGCCGCGGGAGCCGATCGTTCCAGCATTCTGCTGGCGGGCGTGGCCGGGCTGGTGGCCGGGGCCATGTCGATGGCCGCGGGCGAATACGTCTCGGTCAGCTCCCAGGCTGATACCGAAGGCGCGGATCTGGCCCGCGAGCGGGACGAACTGGAGCACGACTGGGACTTCGAAGTGGAAGAGCTGGCCCAGATCTACCACCAGCGTGGAGTCGAACTTGAACTGGCCCGGGAGCTGTCCGTGCAGCTGATGGCCCACGATGCCTTGGGTGCACACGCGCGCGAAGAACTGGGCATCAGCGAACTGACCACAGCGCGTCCTCTGCAGGCGGCCCTGACATCCGCCGCGACATTCGCGGCCGGAGCTGCTCTGCCACTGCTGCCGGCAGTTGTGATCCCCGTGACCTGGCTGGCCTGGGCCGTCAGCGGACTGACCATTGCCTGTCTGCTGCTGCTGGGCAGTCTGGCGGCCCGCACGGGAGGTGCACCGGTCTGGACCGGAGCCTGGCGTGTCACGCTCTGGGGCGTGATGGCACTGGTCCTCACGGCGCTCGCCGGCCACTTTGTGGGCACGGGCGTCTGAGCGGACCCGTGCCCGGCGAGAGTTCAGAATCCGGCGGGACTGGACACCTGCCGCTCTCACAATCATGTGCGTCACGAACAATCGCCAGGGCCGACAACAAGTTGCGTGCTGGGTGGAACTTCTGAGAATTCAAGTGTCCAACAGCCACTTCGCGATGCGTCGGACACGCCGGATTCCCACACGGACATCGTAGGGACTCGGAGCGCACGCGGGGTGCGTCTGGCCCGCGAATTGCTTGGCCAGCCAAGGGTCCGCGCAGCCCGGGCTGACTCCGGGCAACCGCGTTCGCTGCCTGGTTCACCATTGTTCTCATCAGCGTACACACAGCGTGGGGGCGTCCGGCTGGGACGCCCCCTTTTTGTTTCTGGGCGCCGGGACTCCCAGCGGCGGGGCATGCGCGACTGCGAGTTCAGTTCCTGTTCAGGTGTCCGATATCCAGTTCCCGATTGGCAAGGCGCAGTTTCTCACCCGGGCTCAGCTTGCGATAGTCCCTGGGCAGTGGGTCACGCATGTGCGCGTATCGCGGATTGAGGTCCGACCATTCGAAATGGTCAGGGCGCACACACAGCCCCGCGATGGACGGCACGCAGTGCATCTCGCGCAACGCTTCGTCCAGTTCGTCCGGCGGGATCTCCTGGATTTCGTAGGGGCCGTCCCACAGAGGGCCTCGGCGCATGAACCAGGAATTGTAGCGCCGTGTGTGCCGGATCTGGACATGGTTCATCAGGCCGGAAATGCTGCCGATTTCCCGCTGTGACACCATCAGCGCAGCCATGCCCGGCATCAGGCACCAGGCGTGGAGTCGGCAATTGTGCAAACGGCAGCCGTCCTCGAGCAATTGCAGGTATTCCAGTGCATTCCAGACTTCCCGGTAGAGCATTTCGCGTGCCACCACCCAGGCCTGTATCCGGTAGACCCGATCCTGAACCAGTTCCCTTCTGCGTGCCATGCCGCCCTCCATTTCCGTGTGACGCCCCAAGGACGGATCCGCCTTTCGACTGCACAAGATCCGGCCGGCGTGGGACAGCAATCGCCGGGGCGCGTGTCAGGGGAACTGGACGGTGGCGGCTTTGTGGCGGGCGCACCTGTCAGAAGATTCCATGGCCCGCGCGCCCAGCATTGTCCCGGCGAAATCTGTACCCCCCACGCGCGTCATGCCTCCCAGCGTACTGGCGGCCGCCACTGGATGGCCGTGCTGATCTTCATCGGATTCATGCTGGCGGTGGGTTGGTTGTGTCACCAGTCGCTGCGCGAGCCACCCTTCGACCTCTTCGGGCTCACGGAACGGACGATCACTTCGAAAAGACCCCAGCCGATGTCTGACACGGAACCCCGCATTGGCTTATCGCCCCCATGGGCAAAGGGTGACTGCAGAGCTTTCAAGCGCATCCATGCTGCGGGGCAGAGGCCATTGCGCAGCGCCACGATGACGGATCATTTCCCTGGAGTTTGCGTGAAGGGTCACAACCGAATGAATGCAACAGTCTCTCATTGCGCTGAATCGCGGGGTCGGGAGTGACGTCGTTCAAGCGTTCACACGTGTCCACATGATTCCTGAGTGATTGGATGTGAGACCGTCCCGGCGCCTTCGTGCGCTGCAGGAAGGGCGGACCCGCGCCTGCCACAGCAAGATCCAGCGGGAGTGGGACAGCGATCGTCGGGCAGGCAATCAGGGGAAGTGGACTGTGGCGGCATCCGGGCAGGCGGGCTTGTCGGCGAAAATGTCACGCGGGAAAGGTGTCTTTCCCGCGTGACATGCATGTGAACCGGACGGTCAGATTCCGCGGTCGGGTCTGGGAGTGTCGACCGTGGAAGGCGGCAGAATGGGCAGGGTGATCTGCGGCTGCTCGCCCGTCAGGGTCTTGAGGAAGGCCACGATGCGGGTGGCTTCCTCGTCCGTGACGGGCAATCCCAGCTGGATGTCGGCCATGGTCATCACGGCTTCCTTCAGATCCCAGACACTGCCGTCGTGGAAGTAGGGATAGGTCAGTTCGATGTTGCGCAGAACGGGCACCTTGAACACGAAGCGGTCGGCCTCGTTCGCGGTGACATTGAAGCGACCCAGGGTCGTCGAATCGCGATAGGGCTTCTTGAGGCCCATCTTCTGGTACATGGCGCCACCCACGGCGAGGCCGTTGTGACAGGTCACACAGCCCTTCGCCTTGAAGAGGCGATATCCTTCCAGTTCGGTTTCGGTCAGAACTCCATCGTCGCCGTAGAGCCAGCGGTCGAAACGGGAATTGGGCGTGGTCAGGGTTTCCTCGAAGGCCGCGATCGCGTCCTGGACCGCATCCATCGTGGGGGGCGCGGAGTAAACGGCGTTGAACTGTGCCACATACTCGGGGATGGTGACCAGCACGTCGAGGGCGGCTTCATGCGTGAAGGCCATTTCACCGGGGTTGGCCACCGGTCCGCCGGCCTGTTCCTTCAGGTCCGCCGCTCGGCCATCCCAGAACTGGGCCAGATTGTAGCGCGCGTTGAGCACGGTGGGGCTGTTGATGGGACCCAGCTGCCAACCATGGCCAATGGAACTGGGCAGGTTGTCCACTCCACCCGTGGCCAGATTGTGGCAACTGTTGCAGGAGAGGAAACCGCTCTTGGAGAGGCGCGGTTCGAAGAACAGCTGCTTGCCCAGTTCCACCTTGGCCGGGTTGGCCACGGTCTCGGTCAAGGGCAGGGGTGCCAGGGGCTCGCCTTCGCGGATCGTGGGTGTTGTTGCGGATTCGGCCATCGGGGCGCCGGACTCCTGCTGACTGCAAGCGGTTGCCAGGCCCATTGCAGCCAGGCAGATCAGGAACAAGGATCGGTTCATGGTGGACTCCATGGTTCGGAAGGTGGTCGGTGGGCTGGCGGGATGCAGCTCAAGGCAAGAAAGTCCGCCCGCCCCAAGTCTTTACGTCACAATGATTTGTGGCGTGTCACAAAGGTACGGAGGGGGTCGGTGTCGCACAAGCGCGTCGGGCACTCGATCGCTGGTCTGCGTCGAATGCGGGATCAGCGGACGGCGTGCGAATGTTTGCTCAGGACACGATTTGTTGGCGATGTCATGGTCTCCCGGGACCATCACCGATGGCAAGGGTGCACGTGCGAAGTGTGTCCAGTGAAGGATTGAGGCAGGCATCGGGCATCCGTTCCATTGACACCCGACCCGGGGAATCGAATCTTCGGCGGCAGAAAAACAAGACCGCGCCCCCACAACAACCGTCAGCGCTCAAGATTCCCGGGAGTCCGCCATGCACGCCTCTGCGTCCTCGTTGTCCCTTCGTCGGCTCTGCTCCAGCGGCTGGATTCTGGCGTTGCTGATTCTGCTGCCATTGCGCGGTTCCCTGGCCACCGAAGTATTCTCCCAGCCTTTCAATGGCACGGGCACGATCCATCGCTCCTGCTTCATGGATCCCGACGGCAGCAACTGGGACGAGTTCGCCTGGGACAGTTTCCAGCTTGCCAGCGCCGAGGCGATCACCGAAATCCACTGGCGGGGCGGTTTCTCGCCCGCCTACAATCATTCGGGTGGTCCGGTTCAGGAGTTCGAGGTGGCGCTGGTGGCCAACAACCTGTCGCTCTGGGAACCCGATGTGGTGCATCCTCCGCTGGTTCGCTGGTTCTCGGGCGACAATTGCGGGCAGACCCTCGTGGGCACTTTCGGTGGCACCCAGCTCTACGATTACCACTTCACCCTGCCCTCGCCCTTCCAGGCTGCGGCCAACACTCGGTACTGGATTCACATCACCGCGTATCAGAACGGTGTGCCCGACTGGGGCTTCGCGGCCGCCAGCGGGGGCAACGGCTCCCATTTCCGCAAGCAGTCGGAATACATGTACCAGTCGGTGCCCGGGGACTTCGCCTTCAGCCTGTTCACGTCCGCAGCACCCACGGCCCTGATCGTCGCGGATGTCAATCCGGTGAACGGCGGTTCGGTCTTCGGAGATGGAGTGTATCCACTGAATGCCAGCGCCCTGCTCAGCGCGACTCCTGCCTCGGGCTTTGGCTTCGATCGCTGGACCGAGGCCGGCAGCACTGTCAGCCATTCGGCCAACTACACGTTCACCGTCACGGGGGATCGCGACCTGGTGGCCAACTTTCTGCCCGCCTGGCAGGTGAACACGGTGTCCTGGCCCAGCATGGGCGGCACCACCAGCGGTGCGGGACTTTACAACGCGGGGGCCAGTGTCACGGTTGAGGCAACGCCCGTGCCGGGCTACGAATTCGTGCAATGGCTGCAATGGGGAAGTCCCGCCAGTTCCACTCCAGTCTGGACCTTTCAGGCCACGGCGCACGTGGAACTGGAAGCCCGGTTCGCCCAGTTGCCGGCTACGGCCACCTTCGATTTCGACACGGGCACGCCGGCCTGTTTTCCGTCCCAGATCATGCCTGCCTCCCAGAGCCATTCCGGGCTGACAGCCTTCCTCAGTCCCTGGAGCGGCTCCTGGTCGATCCAGAATTCCTTCCTGGGCTGGGTGCCGTCCGTGTTCGACGGGAACTTCCTCTATCCCTCCAGTTTCAACTGCACCCTGTTGATCCAGTTCAGCCAGCCATTGACCGACCTGGGGCTCTGTTTCATGAGTGGCGAAGTCTCCAGCGAGTTCGACACCGCCTCGCTGCTGAGGATGACGGCCTACATGGACTCGCCGGCCTCTCCGGCTCTGGCCAGCGTGTCCGGTCGGGGAGACTGGATGTCCGGTGCCTACCCCGAAGGCCGGCTTGAACTGGCGTCCGCCCAGCCGTTCAACACGGTGATTGTGGATGTGCCGTCGGGGCAACCCTATCCCGTGAGCAACTGGTTCTTTCTGGACAACCTGATCGCCCAGCGCTGGCAGGCACCGCCCGTGATGCTGACGGTGACTGTGATTCCTGCGGGAGCGGGCACTGTGGAGGGAGCGGGAGTGTATTCCGCGGGTGACACCGCCAGTCTGCTGGCCAGTGCGGCGCAGGGCTTCGTCTTTTCAAGCTGGAAGGAAGCGGGCCTCGAGCTGGGCAATCAGTCCGCTCTGGACCTGCTGATGGACGGGGACCGGCAGCTTCAGGCCGTGTTCGCTCCGGTGCTGGGTATCAGCCGTGATCCACTGGCCGACCCCGGGCTGCTGGATCTGGGCTGGGCCTGGCCCGCGGAGGGCTTCGTGCTTCAGCAGCGCAGCGACTCGCCGCCCTTCGCCTGGTCCGATGTCCTGCTGCCGGTTGAGGTGGTCAACGGGCGCAATCGGGTGCAGGTGCCCGAGGAGCTGGGCGTACATGTTTTCCGTCTGGCATACGTGCTGGCACCATAGACTCAGAAGCGGAAGCGCGAGATCGTCTCCTGCAGTTCGCGGGTCACGGCATCCAGTGCATTCGCTGAATCACGGGTCTGGCCGGCGCCCTGATTGGTCTGTTCCGCGGCACTCGCCACCCGTTCCATGCTCTGGCCGATCCGCTGATTGTTGTCCACGGCGCTGCCCATCAGGCGACCGATCTCGTTGGTGGTCACGCTCTGCTCTTCCACGGCGCTGGCGATGGTGGTCTGGGTTTCATTGATCCGATCGATGATCGTCGAGATCCGCACGATCGCCTCGGCCGTGCCGCAGGAATCCTGCTGGATCGTCTGCACCAGCCGCGCGATTTCCTCGGTAGCGCCAGCGGTGGCTTTGGCCAGTTCCTTCACCTAGTTGGCCACGACGGCAAATCCCTTGCCCGCTTCCCCGGCCCGGGCCGCCTCTATGGTGGCATTCAGGGCCAGCAGATTGGTCTGACCCGCGATCGTGGAAATGACCGTGATCACCTTGCCGATCTCCTCGCTGCTCACCCCGAGACGCTCGATCGTCTCGTTCGTCTCACGCGCGGAGTTGACGGCGTCACTTGCCGTGGTGGCCGCGACCTGGGCATTCACCGAGATCTCGCGAATGCTGGCACCCATTTCGGAGGTGGCCGCCGCCGCCGCCGTCGTGGACTCATTCACCTGCTGGAGCGCATTCACCGTATCCGCCGCTTCCGCCAGCGTGGTCCTGGCCTTTTCGCCCATGCCGTCGCTGGTACCCCGGATGTCGTGCGAAGCCGATTCCAGATCCTGCATGAAGCGCCCCAGCAACTGGATCACGCCACTTGTGTTTTCCACCGCGTGATTGATGCCCTGGCAAAGGCGACCGATGGCGTCTTCGCGTTCCACCGCGATGTTCACCGAGAGGTCTCCCTCGGCGAAGCGGTTCACTCCATCCAGAATCCGGATCACCGATTGATTGAGATAGGCTTCCTGCTGCTCGATCGCTGCCTTGGCACGGGTGGCCTCCTCGGCAGCCAGTTGGGAGTCTTCGGCGGCCCGTGTGATGGTCGCCTGCTGTTCGTGCAGGGCCAGGCGCGACTGCTCGGCCTGTTCGGCAGCCTCGCGGCTCTGCTGCAGGGCCGTGCCGATGTGTTCCACCATCTGGTTGAATGCGCCGGAGAGTTCGCCCAGCTCGTCGGACGTGGTCACGGGCACACGCACATCGGTCTCTCCACCGGTGACCTTGCCCGCGAAGTCCTTCAACAGGGCGATGGGTTTCAGAATCGTGGTGATGCGTGCCAGCGTGAACAGGATCACGCTTGCCCCCAGCAGACAGAAGAACAGACTCATCCAGAACAGCCGCGTGGCCTCACCGAGGATCGCCTTGCGCGGCAGGCTGGCCAGCAGTACCAGTTCGGGCGCATTGGCACGTTCGCCCAGAGTGCCCAGAGTCAGCGGTTCGTAGAGTGCGAAGACCTTTCTGCCCTCGGCGGTGACTTTGGTGATCTGGCCGTTCTGGGTGCTGTCGGCCAGGAAGCTTCTGAACGCCTCGGTCATGCCGGCATGGCTCCCGGCATTGCCCTCGATCGTGTCCAGCAGCAGTCGGGTGTTCTTGCGGTCGACACACATCAGTTCGGTGCCCGTGAGGCCGCGCCCGGCCATGTCGGTCGCGATGTCGGACAGCCGATCCGAGATCGAGGCCATGTCCAGCCAGGCCACCAGAAAGCCGTTGCTGTCGCCGGAAAAGCTCTGGCAGGCGAAGCTCAGACAGAAGCCACCTTCGTCCAGCGCGCCCAGATTGCGACCTTCGGCCGCCGTCTCGAAGCTCAGGCACTGGGCGCCGGGACTGAGGCCCAGCCCGGCGGCAAAGTCCAGCCGCTGCCCACGGAGTTCCTCGAGCTCGCCGGACCGGCCTGCCGCCCGCAGGATCGTTCCATCCGTATCACAGAGCATCAGCCCGGTGATACCATCCTGGGTGGACAGCATCTCGCCGAAACGGGCGACCAGATCATCCACCGTGTCGAACTCGATCGACATGCCGTAGATGTCTTCCTGAACCCAGCCCTGGAAGCGCTGGACCTGCTGATCCAGGTAGTTTCCAATCGTTTCGCCCGTGCTGTGCATCGAGAACCCCGCCAGATTGCGGGCCCCGTCAAGGGCCTGCCTGCGGGCGCTCGAGTAGTACATGATGTTGATCATGAGAATGATCAGCAGGGTGGGCGACACCGCCAGCATCACCTTGTGTCCGATGGTGCCGCGGGCGGGAATCCGGAGAGTGCTTCTGAAGTCCGTCATGATGAGTCGTCCTGCAAGCGAATGGAATCAACCGGTGGTCAGGAACGCAATCCACGGGCGGAGCCGCACTGGCGCCACTCCGCCCGTGGACGTCACGCGATCAGTTGAGTGCTTCAAGCGTGGTGGGCAGACCGGCGGCCTTGCGGGTGGCGTCCCATTCGGCACGCGTCTTGAAGGCCTTGCTGCCGTTCATGGTGGCGATGATCTCGAAGTAGTCCAGCTTGTACTTGTCCTTCAGCACCTCGGCTTCCGGCTTGCAGCGCACGGCGTAGACCGTCTGGATCGACTGATGGTCGAAGTCGCGCCAGACCTGCTGGTCCTTGAGCATGGTGTAGGCGTGGCCCTCGAGTTGTTCGATCACGCCCTTGTCATCAAAACTGCCCGCGCGCTCGACCGCCAGTTTGTACTGGAAGAGGATCGTGTAGGCCGACCCGCCCGAGCTGCTGGGATAGCGCCCGTACTCGGCGGCATAACTGTTGACGAATTCCTTGCCCTGCGGGTAGTTCTTGGCAAAGGGAACCTGCCAGCACCAGGGCAGCGCACCGACCACGCCTTCCATCACCTTGGGGCCCCCGCCTTCGGCCATGCCCAGAGTCAGGTTGGGTACCACGATCTGCATCTGGGTCTTCAGGCCCATGCTGGTGGCCAGGCGCACCGCGTTGACCATGTCGTCACCGAAGAGCACCAGCACCAGCACATCGGGCTTGATTATCTTGGCAAAGCTCAGCGCCTTCTTGAAATCGGCTTCGGTGGCACCGGGGAAGGGGGTCTTGACACCCTTGTGGGCCGCCTTGTCCTCGGTGCGGGTGAACTTCCTGAATGACTCCTCCGTGGAATGCCCCCAGGTGTAGTCGGCCGTGATGTAGGCGTAGCTCTTGCCGGAGAAATTCTGGTTCATGTAGTCGGCAAGGACCTTGGCCGCGGACCAGGAGTCGTAGCATTCGCGGAATGTGTGACGATGCGCCTTGGTGTCGGTGGTCTCGTTGGAATAGGTCAGGGTGCCGAAGAACGGCACCTTGTACTGCTCGCAGACCTCGCCCACCGCGACGGCCACGCCGCTGGAAGACCCGCCGAAGATCATCTTCACGCCATCCTTGGTGATCAGATCGGTGGCGTTCTGGCGCGAGAGATCCGCCCTGGACTGACTGTCCTTCCAGACCAGTTCCACCTGTTCACCCAGGATGCCGCCCCCGGCGTTGATCTGCGACACCGCCAGATTGGCGGCACGCCACTGATCCAGCCCCTGCACGGAGTACGGGCCGGTCTTGGGATAGTTGAGGCCGATCTTCACCGCCTCGGCCGCGGACACCATCACGGTGCAGCCCAGCAGGGCCATCATGAGTGTCTTGCATGCATTCATCGTGATTTCTCCTGTGATGTCGGAATCCGGTGGCCCTGGCTCAGAATGAGAACAGCAGGGACGACTGAAGGCGCAGCGCATCCACGGATGTGGTGGCGGTGGCCGTTTTGTACTCGGTGCTCCAGCTGCCGGCTTCCAGACCAAGCTTGGTGTTCCTGTCCAGCGTGAACCAGCCGTTGAGCCAGATGGAACTGTTGAGGGCCCGGGCATCCACGGCCAGATCCTTGTCGTCCGGGTCATCCTGGCTGTAGCCCAGATTGCAGCTCAGCCGGGGGCTGAGGGCCAGCGAGGCCATGAACCAGAAGCCGGTCGCCTGCAGAGTCTCGCCCGTGGCCGTGAGACCCTGCCCGATGCCTCCCGTGTAGGCGGCCAGATTCTCGCCGGTCCAGTATTCGCCGGACACGCCCAGAGCGCTGGTCAGTGGCACGCTCAGGTCCACGTTGACGCAGTTGGAACTGAGGGTTCCGTCCTTGTCGTAGTCTCCCTGCATGCCGGACACGCCAAGAGTGGTCTTTCGTTCGGTCAGTCCGCTGAAGGACCAGGCTGCGCGGTACTGGAAGGTGGGCATGCCGGAGGCTTCGCCCCCGATGGTACGGGCCAGCGCGACGGCCGTTGTGATGCCGCCGAACTGCTTCGTGACACGCACCTGCGGGCGGCGGAAGCCGATGTTGCCTGCCCACCAGGCCACGGGAAAGTTCACCGTGTTGGGGTAGAGCGGTGAGACCAGATCCCAGGTCTGGCCCGCCAGCAGGTTCCAGCCCGAGTCCTTCCAGTCCAGCTGCATGTAGGCGTGACGCATGCGGGGAGTGGCCTTGTTCTCGGTGCCACCGGCACCGTAGAAGTCCATCTCCACATTGGCGGAACTGTGGAATGTCTCACTGGGGCCTTCCAGCCTGAAGCCCAGTCGGGTCTGGTTGGCGGTCATGCTCAGGTGGGGTTCCGCCTCGGCATCCGCGGCCCGTACCGAGACCCACTGGGTGTAGTTGTCCAGGCTGGTGGGCTCGGAGGTCCAGGACAGGTCTCCCTTGACATAGCCATAGAAGGTGATGGGAATGGACGAGGAGAGGGACTCGGCCGCGAGAGGCGTCTCCAGACAGACAAGGCACAGCAGACCGAACACAATGCAATGGCACAATTGTTTCATCGATCACTCCATCATTACAAGCGGTTTCCCGGTTTTACCGCTATCGCGAAGATTGATCTTGAGGCTCGCAGTCAAGTGCTGGAGCCAGTTGGCGGATGCAAAGCTGATATCCCGATGATTTCGCTGTTATGATTGTGCGTGATACGCATCCTGTCGGCGGGGGACAAAGGCGCATTCTGGTCACGCTGCAACAGGGTGCAACGCTCAGCATTCCGGCATTTCGGGGCCCATGCGGCACCCAGTGCATCGGGAATGTGGGTGTGCGTGAAGCGGGAATCCCGGGGCTTGGGGATCCGGAACGGTCTGCTATCTTGAGCGCAAATTCAAAATCTGAACAGGCATTCAATGAATGAACAGTCTGTCAATTCTTGCGCTGGGTCCGTGAATCGACGGGTGCCGACACGCAAGGAACGGGAGCGTCTGGCGAGACGGGCCGAGATTCTGGCGGTGGCTCGCGAACTGTTCGCCGAGAAGGGCTTTCACAATGTGTCCATGCAGGAAGTGGCGGCCCGCTCCGAATTCTCCACCGGCTCGCTCTACGCATTCTTCGAAAACAAGGATGCCCTCTATCACGACATGATGCTGGATCTGACCGACGACTTTCATCAGCGCATCGCCCTTGCACTGGATGAGGCCGAGGATGAGCTGGCCGGTCTGCGTGCCTATCTGGCCGCGAAGGCCGAGCGTTTCCAGCAGAATGCCGGGCTGCTGCGTCTGTATTTCAAGGAGTCCGGCGGGCTGAGCGCCAGCATTCGCGAGGATCTGCGCGAGGAGATGTGCACACGCCACAATCGTCTGATCGAACGCTTGGGAGCGATTTTCCAGTCCGGCATCCAGCGGGGCGTGTTCCAGCCGGTGGCCCATCCCCGCATGCTGGCACTGGCACTGGTCTCCCTCAGTACGGCGGTCCAGCTCGACGGCTTCGGGATCGGGCCGGACGACACGATTCCCAAGGATCCCGACAGCGTGTTGAATGTTCTCTTCAAGGGCTTGCTGGCATGACACATTCCGCCCGCCCGTCTTCAAACATCACAGGAGTTTCCATGCGGAATCACAGTGCAGGACCGTTTCGACTCATCACGGCCGTCGCCCTGGTGTGCAGTGCCCTGCTGGCAGGATGCGGCGCCCCGCCCACTCCTCCCCAGCCCGGCGGTGTCCCGGTGAGCGTGATCCCCGTGAGCCTGCAGGATGTGAGCCTGACCACGAGTCTCACCGGGCGCATCCAGCCCTTCCGGGTGGCCGAGATCCGGCCCCAGGTCAGCGGTGTGATCCAGGAACGTCTTTTCGTTGAAGGCAGTCTGGTCAGCGAAGGCCAGGTGCTGTACCGAATCGACCCTGCCCTCCATCAGGCCGCGCTGGACAATGCCAGCGCCGCTCTGGCCCGGGCTCGCGCCAGTGAAGGGGCCATCAGTGCCCGCCAGCAGCGCATCGAGGGCTTGCTGCCCACCAAGGCCGTGAGCCAGCAGGACTTTGACAATGTGGTGGCCGAACTGGATGCGGTGCGTGCCGAGATCCAATCCTGGGAAGCCCAGGCAGAACTTGCCCGGATCAATCTGGGTTACACCGAGGTCAGATCGCCCATCGCGGGGCGCATCGGGCGCTCGGCAGTCACCGAAGGAGCCGCGGTCACCGCCTACCAGCCGATTCCGCTGGCTACCGTGCAACAGCTGGACCGCGTGTATCTGGATCTGCCCCAGGCCACCTCGGATGTCCAGCGCCTGCGCACCCAGCTGGCCGCGGGCCGTCTGGTACAGGAAGAGAATGCCGAAGGCAACGTGCGGATCACGCTGGAGGACGGCAGCGAGTATCCCCTGGCGGGCACTCTGCGCTTCCGGGATGTGAGCGTCAATCCCGCCACCGCTTCGGTGATCCTGCGGGCCATCGTGCCCAATCCGCAGGGCGTGCTGCTGCCGGGCATGTTCGTGCACGCCGAGCTGACCGAGGGTGTCAACACCGGTGCGGTGCTGATTCCGCAGCCCGCCGTGTTGCGTGACCCCAAGGGCAATCCCTTCTGCTGGGTGGTGGCCGAGGACCAGACCGCCGCGATGCGCACCCTGGTGCTCGACCGGGCCATCGGCGACCAGTGGGTCGTGCTCGATGGGCTCAGTGGAGGCGAATCCCTGATCATCGAGGGACTCCAGCGCCTGCGCCGTCCGGGCACCCCTGTGGTGGTCACGCCCAGGGATGATGGGGCCACCGCGAACACGCCCGCCACCGGTCACTGAGCGAGGAGCCCGATGCTGTCCCATTTTTTCCTCAAGCGCCCGGTCTTCGCGTGGGTGATTTCCATCGCCTTGATGGCCGCGGGCCTGCTGGCGATCCGCAACATGACCGTCTCACAGTACCCGCCCATCGCGCCGCCCTCGATCGCGATCCAGGCCTACTATGGTGGTGCCTCGGCCGAAACGGTGGAGAACACCGTGACCCAGGTCATCGAGCAGAAGATGACCGGGCTGGACGACCTGCTCTACATCTCGGGCAAGAGTTCCTCCTCAGGTCTGGGGCGTCTGGAACTGACCTTCGCGCCTGGCACCGACCCGGATCTGGCCCAGGCCAAGGTCCAGAACAAGCTGCAGCTGGCGATGGCCAGCCTGCCCGAGGTGGTGCAGCGCCAGGGTGTCTCGGTCAGCAAATCCACGCGCAACTACCTGATCATCGTGGGGCTTGTCTCACCGGACGGCACCCTGGATGGTGACGCCCTGCGCGACTACGCGGCCACCAACCTCGAGAAGGTGCTGGCCCGCGTCGAAGGTGTGGGCGAGGTGCAGAACTTCGGCACCCAGTACGCGATGCGGGTCTGGCTGAACCCCGACAAGCTGGCCCAGCTGCAGCTCACCTACGAGGATGTGGTGGCCGCGCTGAAGACCTACAACGTCGAGATCTCGGCGGGCCAGTTCGGCAGCCTGCCCGCGGTGGAAGGCCAGCGGCTGAACGCCTCGATCGTGGTCCAGCACCTGCTGCAGACCCCCGAGGAGTTCAACGACATTCCCCTGAGATACAACGCCGACGGCTCGGCCGTGCGCATCCGGGATGTGGGTCGTTGCGAGGTGGGCGCCGAGCGCAGCGACATCGTGGCCCGCATCGACGGAGCCCCGGCGGCCGGCATCGCCATTCGCCAGGCGGCGGGCGCCAACGCGCTCAAGACGGCCGAGGCGGTCAAGAAGACCATGGAGCGCCTGAGCGAGGACTTTCCGCCCGGGATGCAGGTGGTGTATCCCTTCGAGACCACGCCCTTCACCCAGGTGGCGATCCACGAGGTGGTCAAGACCCTGTTGCTGGCGATCCTGCTGGTGTTCATCGTGATGTATCTCTTCATGGGAAACATCCGTGCGACACTGATCCCCACCATTGCGGTGCCCGTGGTGATTCTGGGCACCTTCGGCGTGCTGGGGCTCTTCGGCTACTCGATCAACATGCTGACCATGTTCGCGATGGTGCTGGCCATCGGACTGCTGGTGGACGACGCGATCGTTGTGGTCGAGAATGTGGAACGCGTGATGGCCGAGGAGGGCTGCTCGGCGCGTGAGGCGGCCGAGAAGTCGATGCTCGAGATCACCAGCGCGCTGATCGGCATCGGTCTGGTGCTGGCCGCCGTGTTCACTCCCATGGCATTCTTCCCCGGATCGACGGGCATCATCTATCGCCAGTTCTCGGTGACCGTGGCCTCGTCGATGCTGCTCTCGGTGGTGGTGGCGCTCATCCTGACTCCCGTGCTCTGTGTGGCCCTGCTGAAACCGGTGGCCGCGGGACACCAGCCCTCGGACCAGGCGCTGCCGCTGTTCAGGCCCTTCTTCCGCTGGTTCGACCGCGGGTTCTTCAGCCTGCGCCGGCGCTACATCCACCTGACCCGGCTGGCGATCACGCACCGCTTCATCACGCTGTTCATCTTTCTGGGCATCTTCGGCGCGATGGCCTTCTTCTTTCTGCGCATGCCCACGGCCTACCTGCCCGACGAGGACCAGGGCACGATGATCGTGATGGCCATGCTGCCCACCGGCTCGACCCTTGAGCAGACGGAGCAGGTGCTGGCCAAGGTGCGCGACTACCTGCACGCCAATGAGTCCGAGGCGGTGGCCTCCTTCCTGAGCGTGGCGGGCACCAGCTTCGGTGGCCAGGGACAGAACATGGGCTTCGGTTTCGTCAAGCTGAAGGACTGGGGACTGCGCCAGGATGCCCGGCTCAAGGTGGGCGCACTGACCCGGCGCACCATGGGTTTCTGCATGAGCATCAACGAGGCCATGGTGTTCGCCTTCCAGCCTCCGGCCGTGTCGGAGCTGGGCAACGCCACCGGTTTCGACTTCCAGCTGCAGGATCGCGGGGGGCTGGGTCACGCGGCCCTGATGGCCGCCCGCAACCAGATGCTGGGCATGGCCGCGCAGGATCCGCGTCTGGTGCGTGTGCGCCCCAACGGCATGGAGGATGAAGCACAGCTCAAGATCGATGTGGACCGCGACAAGGCCGGCGCGCTGGGCGTGCCGATCTCGGCCATCCACAACACCATCGCCATCGCCTTCGGCAGCGCCTATGCCAACAACTTCATCCAGAACGGCCAGGTCAAGAAGGTCTTCGTGCAGACGGACACGCCGCAGCGCATGCTGCCCACGGATCTCTCGCGCCTTCACATGCGCAACATGGCGGGGGAGATGGTGCCCTTCGCCTCGCTGGCCAGCATGCGCTGGGAATCGGGCTCGCCCCTGCTCGAGCGCTACAATGGCTTTCCCTCGGTGGACATCTGGGGCGAACCGGCTCCCGGGCTGAGTTCGGGCACCGCGATGGACGCGATGGAAGAACTGGCCAGCAGATTGCCCAAGGGCTTTGCCCACGAATGGACCGGGTTGTCCTACCAGGAACGCCAGTCCTCCTCGAGCGCCGGGCTGCTCTACGCCTTTTCGATCTTCGTGATCTTCCTGACCCTGGCCGCGCTCTACGAGAGCTGGCCGATTCCGATCGCGATCCTGTTGACGCTGCCGCTGGGTGTGATCGGTGGTGTGCTGGCCTCGGGCCTGCGCGGCTATCCCAACGATGTGTACTTCCAGATCGGTCTGCTGACCGTGCTGGGGCTGACCACCAAGAACGCGATCCTGATCGTGCAGTTCGCCAAGGACAAGGTGGATGAAGGCATGGGCCTGCTCGAGGCGACCCTCGAGGGTGCCCGTCTGCGCCTGCGCCCGATCGTGATGACCTCGCTGGCCTTCGGTTTTGGTGTGCTGCCGCTGGCGCTGGCCTCGGGCGCGGGCTCGGGCGCCCAGCGCGCGATCGGCACGGGCGTGCTGGGCGGCATGATCACCTCGACCCTGTTGGTGATCTTCTTCGCACCCTATTTCTATGTGATGGTCTACCGTGTGCTGGGCAAGCACCGGGAAACGGCAGAAGCCATCCCGGCACCGACCACGGGCACCACTTCCGAAGGGAGCACGCGATGAAAGGCTTCCGTCTGGCCCTGCTGCTGGCTCCACTGCTGGTGAGCTGTACCATGGCCCCGCGATACACGCGACCGGAGGCGCTGGTGCCCGGGAGCTGGCCCGAGGCCGATTCCCTGGCGCTCAGCGAGCTTGCGGCCGTATCACAACCCTCGGTGGAGGAGTTCTACCGGGACCCGCGCCTGCGTTCGCTGCTGGAGCTCACGCGGGAGCACAATCTGGACCTCCGCCTGGCGACCCTGAATGCCGAGACCGTGCGCGCCTACTATCGCATCGAGCGCGCCAACCTGTTGCCGGCGGTCTCCGCCGTGGGCGCCGGCACGCGCCATCTCACGCCCGCGGATCTGGCGTCCGGTGGCACGGCCACGATCAGCGAGCAGTACAGTGTGCAGGGTGGCATCAGCGCCTGGGAGCTGGACCTCTTCGGCCGGCTGCGCAGCCTGAAGAAACAGGCGCTGGAACAGTATCTGGCCTCGCGGGAAGGCGAGCGCGGCGCGCGCCTGGCGATCACGGCCGCCGTCGGCCAGGCCTGGCTGGGGCTGGCGGCATCCCGCGAGCAATTGGGGCTGGCCCGGTCGACCGTGGTGTCCTTCGAGGAACTGTATACGCTGGTGGAGAATCGCTTTCAGGCGGGTCTGGCGTCCCGTCTGGATCTGCTGCGCGCCCAGACACAGCTGAATGCGGCCCAGCAGGCCGAGGCTCGCTATCGCCAGCTGGTGGCCCAGGACCGCAATGCTCTCGCCCGCATCGTGGGCGCACCGATTCCCGAAGAGCTGCTGCCCGCCAGTCTGGACGATGTGCTGGCACCCCTCGAACTTGAGGTGGGTCTGTCCTCGGCCGTGCTGCTGGAGCGCCCCGACATCCAGGCCGCCGAGCACCGACTGCGCGCGGCCAACGCCTTCATCGGAGCCGCGCGCGCGGCCTTCTTCCCGCGGATCTCGCTGACCGGTCTGGCCGGCACCGCCAGCGCCGAACTGAATGGCCTGTTCGGTCCGGATTCGCGAACCTGGACCTTCAGCCCCCAGGTCACGCTGCCGCTCTTCGACGCGCGCGTGTTCTCGGCACACTCTGCCAGCGCCCTGTCCCGCGAGAGCGCGCTGACCCAGTACCAGGCCTCGATCCAGAGCGCCTTCCGCGACGTCTCCGACGCCCTCGTGACACGCCAGGCCCTGTGCGAGCAGGCCCGCACCCAGGACGAACTGGCCCGCGCCAGCGAGCAATCCCTGGACCTGGCCCGCCAGCGCTACGACTCGGGTCTGGATTCCTACTTGAGCGTGCTTGACGCCCAGCGCAGCTGGTACGCCGCCCGCGAGAGCCAGGTGGCCCTGCATCTGGCCGATCTGGCCAGCCGGATCCAATTGTACACGGTGCTGGGAGGGGCGGGGCAGGACGAGGACTGACGGTCCAACGGCAGCGGGCCAGGACGCATTCGACAGTCCTGGCTTTGGGCAGGGAGAAACGTGAAAGAGAAAGGGGTCCGCAGCTGCGGACCCCTTTTGTCTGTCCAAGCGCACCCAGGAGGATTTGAACCCCCAACCTTCTGATCCGTAGTCAGACGCTCTATCCAGTTGAGCTATGGGTGCCTGTCGCGCGCGGGATGCGCCGCACAGGAAGCCCGGAATTTAAGCCGTGGCATTGATGTATGCAAGGATGGGGGCATTTTTCCCTTGAAATTCCGGGTATCGGAGCGGTTCGCGGGATTCTCGGTACAGCTGACGGAGGGCCTTGGCTGCATTGCCAAGAGGGAGAGAATGCTCAGCGGCTGGCTTGAAAATCCCTATTTTCCATGCGCTTGCTCAACGTTCTGTCGTTTGTCAACATCGCCACTCCGGAGACGCCGCGTGAGTTCACCCTACGTCATCCTGCTGCTCGCGCTGCTGGTGTTGCTGGCGGGGACCCACGTGCTCACGAGGCGGCGCATGCCGCGGATCCTGCAGCCCTTGCTGGCCGGTGGTCTGGGCTACATGGTGCTGGGGGTGCTGATGGGGCCACATGTCGGGGGGCTGGTGGGCGATGATGCGCTGCGCGAGCTGGACCCCGTGATCAACCTGGCCATCGGGTGGGTGGGGCTGGTGCTGGGCCTGCAGCTCAAATGGAAGGACCTGAAGTTGATCAGCTGGCCGGACCTGCTGGGCAGCATGATCCACTTCCTGGTGATCGCGGGCGCCACCTCACTGGGTGTGTTGGTGGTGCTGGTTGAATACGGGCACGCCGCTCCTTTGGGCACCGCGCTCACCCTGGGGCTGATCGCCGGCACCAGTTCGCCCACTTTCCTGCTGCTGCTGGAAGGAGCCAGGGCCGCGCGCACGGCCACGGGGCGCCGGATGCTGCTGTACGCCAATCTGAGTTGCATCTACGCCATCCTGCTGCACGGGCTGCTCTCGGTCTGGGTCTTTCCCCAGACGGACCTGGCCCAGTGGTTGGCACCCGCGCCACGCATCGGCTTCACTCTGCTGCTGGCGGGCATGCTGGGCATCATCTTTCACTTCTTTCTCTCGCAGGGTGCCGCCAACAAACGCATGGCACTGCTGCTGATCGGAATGATGGTCTTCTGCGGGGGCATTGCCGCGGTCACCCACATTCCGCCGCTCTTCCTGAACCTGCTGATCGGCGCCTGGTTGATCAATCAGGCCCGGCACGGCTACCGCCTGTATCACTTTCTGGTGGTCTATGAACGGCCACTCTTTCTGACCCTGTTGCTCGTGGCGGGCCTGCTCTGGGTGCCCATCCCGGGGCTCTGGCGGGTCCTGATCGCACTGCTTGTGCTACGAACCCTGATCGTGGCGGCCACCCGCAAGCTGGATTCAGGGCTTTGGCCCGGGAACGAGGAACGAGCTCAGGGCCAGGACCAGGTCCCGCCCTTGTCCTTGCTGCCATTGGGCGGTGTGGCATTGGCAATGGCGATCAGCCATGACCAGTTGAATGGTCAGGAGTCGGTACTGGCCCTGGCGGTGCCTGCCGTGCTGGTCTTCGCGCTGGTGGCGGTACTGTTCCGCAAGAAGAGGGTCGTGCCCGTGTCACCTTCCTCCGGGGATGGTTCCAGGTGAGGCTGACGATTCTGCTGGCCTTGCTGGGGGTCATGTACGGTCTGGGGCATTTGGCTCCCGGCGAGACGGATGTACTGCTGCACCAGTCCACGGTGGCCTTTGGGTTCATGATTCTGGCGGGAGTGGTCTTTGGTGATTATGCCCAGCGATTCGGCATGCCCGCGATCACGGGCTACATTCTGGCGGGGCTGTTCTGTGGCCCGGATCTGCTGGGCCTGCTCTCGCCCGCCGTGGTGCAGCACCTTTCGCTCTTCGACACTCTGGCGCTGTTCCTGATTTCCATGGAGGCGGGCGGCGAACTGGACCGACAGGCCATCCGGCGCCAGTTTTCTCTGCTGATGGCTGGCACCCTGCTGCAGCTGGTGGTCGGCCTGGCGGTGATGACTCCCGTGCTCTGGGCGCTGTCGCGCTGGATTCCATTTTTCGGGGGGCTGTCGCACGCGGGTGTCTGGGCATTGGCCCTGATGCTGGGGGTGATTTCGGTGGCCAAGTCGCCCATCGGCACGATTGCCGTGATCATCGAGACCGGAGCCCGCGGACCCGTGCGCGATTTCATTCTGGGGGTCACCATCCTGATGGACGTGGCCGTGATCCTGGTCTTTGCCCTGCTGGCCTCGTTCTGTGTGCCGTTGATTTCGGGGGTGGAGTCCCACTCGCATTTCCTGCTGGATCTGCTGCACATCGGGCTCAGTCTGCTGCTGGGGGCGGGCATCGGCGGGCTGTTCATCGTCTACATCCGCCAGGTGGGCAAGCAACTGCATCTGGCGATCCTGGCCGTGGCCATCCTGATGGTGAACGTGTGTGCCACCTTTCATCTGGAAGCCATGCTGCTGGCGATCGCCGCAGGCTACGTGATCTCGAACCATTCCGACCATGGCAGGGAGTTCATTCACTATCTGGAGCAGGTGTCGCTGCCCGTGTTCGTGGTGTTCTTCGGCATCGCGGGGGCATCGGTGCAACTGGGCGGGCTGGGGCGGATCTGGCCGCTGGCGCTGTTCTTCGTGCTGCTGCGTGGTGTTGCCAAGTGGTTCAGTACCGAACTGGCCGCACGCTGGACCCATGCCGGCAGGCTGGTGGCGCGCCAGGGCTGGAAGGGGTTCATTGGCCAGGCGGGTCTGACTCTGGGTCTGGCCACCCTGCTGGCTGATGCGGTGCCCGTGTTGGGTTCGCAGATCCGTGATCTGTTTCTGGCCGCGGTGCTGGTGAATCTGCTGGTGGGGCCTGTCCTGCTCAGGCAGGGCCTGGTGGCAGCAGGCGAAGTTCCGGGCATGCGGCAACGCCGCACCGGCCCACGCGTGGGTGAACCCGCATTCGGCACGGGAGAACTCCAGTGACACCAGCGTGTCCTTTCACACCGCTGAGCCGCATGGGCATTGTAACGGTCGAGATGTCGTCAGGAGGTGCAACATGGTCAGCCTGACCGTCCTGCTGGCGCTGCTGGGCGTGATGTTCGGCCTGGGCCGGCTGGGCCCCGGCGCCGCCGATGCGGTGATCCATCACTCCACAGTGGCCTTCGGCTTCATGATCCTTGCGGGCTTCGTGTTCGGGGACTGGGCGCGACGCGTCAAGTTGCCCTCGATCACCGGATACATTCTGGCGGGACTGTTCTGCGGGCCGGATCTGCTGGGCCTGCTGTCCCCGGAAGTCGTGCAGCACCTGAGTCTGTTCGATACGTTGGCGCTCTTCCTGATCTCACTGGCCGCCGGTGGCGAGTTGGACCGCGCTGCGATCAAGCGTCAGTTTCCTCTGCTGAGTGCCAGCACGCTGGCGCAGGTCTTCGTCGGACTGTTGCTGGTGACACCCGTGTTCTGGGCGATCTCGGGCTGGATTCCCTTCTTCGACGGTCTGGATGGTCCGGCGCGCTGGGCGTTGGCGTTGCTGATCGCCACCATCTCAGTGGCCAAGTCGCCCATGGAGACCATTGCAGTGATCATCGAGACGGGTGCCCGCGGACCGGTGCGCGATTTCATCCTCGGGGTGACGATCCTGATGGATGTGGCCGTGATCCTGGCTTTCACCATGGTGGCCGCACTCTGTGTGCCGCTGATTACGGGGGAGGCGGCCAGCCAGAATCCGCTGACCGAAATGATTCACATCCTGTACAGCATCCTGGCTGGCATCGGGGTGGGCGCCGGATTCATCGTCTACATGAATCGCATTGGTCGCCAGCTGCCTCTGGCCATTCTTGCCGTGGCGATCCTGATGGTGAACCTTTGCGCCAGTTTCCATCTGGAACCCTTGTTGGTGGCGATCGCTGCGGGCTATGTGATCGCCAACCATTCCAGTCATGGGCGTGATTTCATCCATCACCTCGAGGAGGTGTCGTTGCCCGTGTTTCTGGTGTTTTTCGGCATCGCGGGTGCGTCGGTACGGCTCAATGGCCTGGGCCGGGTCTGGCCCTTCGCCCTTCTGTTCGTGTTGCTGCGCATTCTGGCCAAGTGGGGCAGCACCCAGCTTGCGGTGAAGTTGACGGGAGCGCCCCGACCGATCGCACAACACGGCTGGAAAGGCTTCATCGGTCAGGCCGGGCTGACCCTCGGACTGGCCGGGATGGTCGCCAGCTTGCTGCCCGGAGTGGGCGCACAGGTGCGCGAGATGTTTCTGGCCGCCGTGCTGGCCAATCTGCTGATCGGGCCGATCCTGCTCAAGCAGGGGCTTGGGGCGGCCGGGGAAGTGCCTGTGGTATCCCCGTCCGCATCGCAGTCCCGGAAGGCAAGTCCTCAGGGCGAGCGCTGATCAAAGGCACAGCCGCGAGGTGCCCCCTCAAGCCTCCAGGGGGCCCCGCATGCACATGGGGGAAACCCTCCGGGTCCGATCCGCCCTGCCACCGCGAAACCAGCTCCTGATTTCCACAAGGCCGCCCTGCAGAAGAGCCTGCCAGCTGTAGTGTCGGGGCGTGTGCCCGGGATCCATGCGGCTCCAGCTGCAACAATGCCCCCAGGGCTTCGGCACTCGTGAATCGCCCCTGTGTGTGTCCCCGATTCTCCGAAGACCCAAACAGAACGCCCCGCCAGCAGTGCTGACGGGGCGTGCATTGATTGGCTCGGGGAAGGTGTTACTTCAGCAGCATCATCTTGTGGCTGTCTTCGAAGTCGCCGGCCTTCATGCTGAGGATGTAGACACCGCTGGAGACCTGCAGCCCCTGGGCATTGGTGCCGTCCCACTGGAAGCTGTGACGACCCCAGCGCAGTTCGCTGCCGGAGGACAGGGTGGTCACGAGCTGACCCTGAAGGTTGTAGATCTTCAGATCCACGATGCTGTCTTCGGGCAGCACCACATCGAAACTGGTGCTGGGGTTGAAGGGGTTCGGATAGTTCTCGCCCAGCGCGAAGTCGGTCGGCTGCTCGAGGGACTTGATGTGAACCGTGAGGTCGTAGAAGTTGCTGGTGCCGTCCAGGTCCACGGATTCCAGCTTGTAGCAATAGAGGCCGCCGGCTTCCACCTGCTCATCCACGAACCTGTATTGGGTGGTGCCATTGTAGGTATCACGTCCCAACAGGGTGTTCACGGTGTTCCAGTCGCCCAGGGCCACGAAACGGGAGGCGGGCGGAACGACTCCGAGGGCCTCACTGGGGGCGCGCCAAACGCGGAAGCCCAGATTGTTCTCCTCGCTGTCGGTGCGCCAGTGGAGGCGGTTGCTGCCGAAATCGGGCGTGCCTTCGAAGAGGCTGATTTCCACGGGCAGCGTGTAGTCGTTGGTGCCGGAAGGCTGCGGGAAGACGCCGCTGTCGCCGACCACATTGTCGTTGGTGTTCTGGACGAGGACCCGGCTGGCGCTGGTGATTTCCATGCCCAGGGTCTGGTTGACGGAGGCGGCCGCACTCAGGTCCACCGTGAGCCAGAGCACCGTGGGACCGTTGACGCCGGTGTTGGTGACATCCACGGTCAGTGCGGAGAAGGTGGGATTGACCGTGCCGCTGACCGTCTTGAGCAGGGTTTCGGTGCCCGAGCCGTTCCAGGTGCCGTTACCGTCGTCCGCCCAGAGCTTGAAGTTGGAAATGTGCGTGTTGGTGGCGTTGGAGGTCCCCGTCTTGCTGAAGCCGATTTCCGTGACCCGGATCGTGGCACCCACCATTTCGGAGGTCAGGTCCAGCCGCGTGATCAGGTTGGACGTGGAATTGGGCAGCATGTTGGAACCCACATCGGTGCCCAGGACGGTCAGAGTGGGATTGACCAGGGTCACCAGCGGGGCGGTGTAGATCGGATAGCCGTCCACAGGGTTGCCCTGGGCGTCGGTACCGCTGACCCACCACAGCATGTAGTCATAGGCTGCGCCGTTGTCGAGGGTGGTGCTCGAGACGAACTTGTCGACGGTGCCGGTACCGGAAATCACCGCGGCGCTGTCGCGGATGGCCAAGTCATAGGCGGCCGTCGTGCTGTCGTTGTCGAAGCCCCAGACGATGTGCAGGCTTTCGTTGTTCTCATCGATGTCGGCCAGCAGGAAGATGCCGGGATTTCCCACCTGCGCGTTGATGTGAGTCAGCCTGGCAGGGAAGGGGCCGGAAACGGTGGGGGCGTTGACCGCGATGGTGACCGTGTCGGTGATGTTGGCCACGTTCTCGGCCAGGGTGCTGGTCGCGTTGATCGTGTAGGTATTCGAGGATCCCGTCAGCTTGATGCCGATGCTGGTGAGGTCCGCGATGCCACTGACGAAGTCGGTGTTGAGATCGAGGATCGCGTCACCGCGGCCACCCACATTGATGGTCACGCCCGCGCTGGGAGTGGCGACCACGGTCAGCGGAGTGACACTGGCGTCGAAGGAGGTGGCCGTGTTGCCCCAGGAATCCTGAACGGTCACGGTGTTGGTGCCCGTCCAGTTCGCGTTGCTTTCCTGGCCGGAGTCCGTGATTGAGAAGACCAGGTTGTCGGCTGTGCCGTGCGCCACGCTGACCGCGGCGGAGGCGACAGGTGACAGATTCGGGCTGCCCGAGTTGTCGCCGGCACTGAGGGTCGGGGTTTCGCTGGAATTGACGAACACCACCGGTACGTTGACACTGACTCCGTCGGTGAAGCTGATGCTCACGTTGTTCCACGAGCCGGATTCGACACCATTGATGGTGGGGTTGTCGCCCAGGGGACTGGCGCTGGCCGTGCTGCTGAAGTCCAGGTCACGGGCACCGTCTTCCGTGGCCACGACATAGTTCGCACTGTCGGTGATGTAGAACACGGCGTTGAAACTGGATCCGGCGGTCTGCGCACTGGCGGTTCCCGTGATGCCCGTTCCGTCCACGAAGGATTGGCCGGGCAGCTGCACCAGAATCTGGGAGGCGGCACCGGCGGCGATGGTCACGGCCAGTGTGTCGGCAACCAGCCCGGCCGTACCGGCCCGCAGACTGTGCGCGCCCGTCGCATCCGATTCGTAGTAGAAGGTCTGGCTGGACGCGGCCGAGATGTCAATGGTCGCATTGTTGATGCCGATGGACCCACCGCCCTGTGTGGCGCGGAAGGTGATGTCGCCCGTGCCGCTCACGCGTGACAATGAGACCGTGTGAGTGGCGACTTCCAGGTTGCCGTAGGCATCATGGATCGAGACCGTGATCTGGTCTTCGTCCTCGTTCACCGGCTCGCTTGTGTCACCGGAGAACACCAGGCGCTGCTTGGCCTGGAAGCTGCCCACGGAGGCGCTGTAGGCCGCGATGCCCTGGTCGTCGGTGGCCACCAGGCGATAGTAGGCATACTGGGTGCCCAGTGTGTAACTGCCGGTGTAATCCGTGTCGCCCGTGTTGGAGTCGGTGCTGCCCACGGAGACGAAGGTGACATCGTCATTGGATCCCTGCAGGCGCAGGCTGGCCAGCGAGGCATCGGTGGCTCCGGCATCGGCGGTACCCGTCCAGTTCACGGTGCCACCACTCAGGTCGGTGGTGATGGCGGGCGTGGTGAGGACCGGATCGGCCGGCGGAATCTCTTCCTTGGTGGTGGCAATGTTGTGCCCGTTGGCCACTTCATTGCCACTGGCGTCTTCCAGCTGATTGACGCTGTTGGCCTGATTGTAGGTCACCGTTCCCTGCCAGTCGCGGTCCGGAAGATTGCCGTCCAGGGCGACCATCCAGGTGTTGCCGCTGACCAGTGTCATGTCCGTGCCGAAGATCGTGGCGCCGATGCCATCGCCCGTCAGTTCGAAGGCCGCGCCGCAATCCCCGCCCACTTCCGTCACGGTTTCGTCAAACACGACCTGTAGCGAGTCGAGGGCGGTGGCGTAGGTATTGGCGGCCACCATGGTGGGGGGGGTGGTGTCGATGACCGGAATGCCATAGCCGAAGCCGGTTCCGGAACCGGGGTTCACATTCAGCAGGGTCGTGGCTCCACCGGCGGCCACCATGGTTTCAGCGGTATTGATGTAGTTGCCGAAGCCGGAGGCCTTGCCGTCCATGAAGACGGTGAAGGAGTTCTGACCCGCGGTCCAGATGGGCGCCGTGATGGCGAAGCTCAGCTTCTTGTTGGTCTCGCTGAAGCTGACGGAGGAGATGTCGGCATTGTTGTACTCGGTCGCACCACCCCCATCGGCTCCGCCCAGTGTCGGCGGATTCGTGCCGTTCGGCACAATGTAGAAGCTGTTGACGGGCGTGGTGGTGTTCCACGCTCCGGACGCGATTCGGCAGACCACCGTGATGGTTTCACTTGCGTCGATGCTCTGATCCGTTCGTCCGCCAGACCCATAGACATAAAGACTGTCGATGGTGTAGGTGGTGGCTTGAACCGTTCGGGGAAGCAGGAAACCCGCACACAGCAGGAACATCCCCACAAACAGACTTGCCAGGCGTTTCATCGGCCCTCCGGTGGTCGCTGTGATCCGCAACATTCGACTCCCTCCCTCCAGCCCGGATCCGGACTGGTTCGTTTTTCCGGCACGATACCTACGGTCGGTTCCGACTGTCATCGGAACCGGATCTTCAAGATGGTGCCCGGTCCGCTGGACCCTGGGGGGATGGTCGGTATGAACACTGCCGCGCAATTTAGGTAAGGTCAGGGGTTTGTGGAACCGCAACAATCACAATTTCATGTGTTTGGCCCCACCTTCTCCCGAACTTCATCGATTCCTGGTCGGTCAAGCGGGTACGCGCCCACTTCCCGCTGCAAACCCACGCTTGGGTGCTTTAGGGAGTTACGCCAATTCCCTTCACTATCGGCAGCTGCTTGATTCATCTTTATGCACTCTTTGCGACCCGGGGACCGGAAAGAACCGCACTGTCTGGAGCTTGCTCTTGACTCCGGCTTGAACCCGGCGGTATATTCCCCGGCTATGAAACTCCTGCTGAAAAACCTGCGAAACGGGCAGGTCCGCTTTGAGGACCATCAGAATCCTGCTTTGCTGGACCTGGATCAAGCGGAGTTCAGCGATGCGGTGGACAGCATTCTCGAGGTGAAGCGCGGCGAACGCTGGCTTCGATTCGAGCTGTCAGTGGCCACCGTGGCCCGCACGATCTGCGACCGCTGCGCCGTTCCCGTGCAGCGGCGCCTGCAGACCGACTTCGTGCTGCTGGCCCATGAGGGCGAGCAGTTGCCCGGCGGAACCGATCCCGATGAGGTCCATCTGATCCGGCCCGAGGATGACATCCTTGACCTGTCTCTGGATCTCCGCGATGAAATCATGATTGCCCGTGAAAGTCCCTGCCTCTGCAAGGAAGAGTGTCGGGGGCTTTGTGCGGGTTGCGGCCGCGACCTGAATACCGAAGAGTGCGCCTGTTCGAATGACGGACCGGCCAATTCTCCTTTTCAGGCATTGGCGAATCGAAAGATCTGAAACACTCAACGCTTCCAGCATGCAGGAGACGGGCAGATGCCGGTACCCAAGAAAAAGACATCGAAATCCAGCCGGGACCAGCGTCGTTCCCATCACGCTCTGGTGCCTTCGGGCTGGTCCACCTGTCCCAACTGCGGGCAGGCTCGTCGCAGCCATCATGTCTGTGCCAACTGCGGTCACTACAAGGGCCGTCAGGTCATCGCCGTCAAGTAGACGACGACGTCCGGGAATTCTCCCGGTGAACGGGCGGATCATACCGCCGACTTGAAACCCTTGCCGGCGCTCCGGACCCGCATGGGTCCGGTTCCAGTTGTCCGGGCCGGGCTGTCCGGATCCGCCCCCGCTGTGGAAGGCCAACGCAATGCGTCTTGCCCTTGATGCAATGGGTGGGGACCACGCTCCAGGCGTGGTGCTGGAAGCGGTCCGCCTGGCGGTGGTCCGCTGGCCCGAGCTGTCCATCAAATTGGTCGGTCTTCCCGACCAGCTGCCGGATCTGAACCTGCCCCAGGTGGAGCGGGTTGCCTGCGGGTCCGTGATCACCATGGATGATTCCCCGCTTGCCGCGCTGCGCCAGAAACGCGACAGCTCGATCGCGGTGGCTCTGGATCTGCACCGTCAGGGGGTCGTGGATGCCGTGGTCTCCGCCGGCTCCACGGGCGCCCAGGTGGCCGCGTCGATGAAACATCTGGGGCGCATCGACAATCTGCGCCGCCCGGCGATCATCAGTGTGCTGCCCACCAGCGGCGGACCACTTGTGCTGCTGGATGTGGGCGCCAGCAGTGACGCGGGCGCAGCCGACCTCCTGCAGTATGCCTGGATGGGGCACTGCTACGCCAACACGGTTCATGGAATCAAACAGCCCAAGGTGGGCCTGCTCTCCATTGGCGAAGAGCCGGGCAAGGGCAACCGCGTGGTCGTGGAGGCCCATGCCCTGCTGAGGAGCAGCGGGCTGAACTTCATCGGCAATCTCGAAGGTCGTGACATCCTTGCGGGCAAAGCCGATGTGCTGGTCTGCGATGGCTTCACCGGCAACGTGGTGCTCAAGTTCGCCGAGTCGATCCTGCCCTTGCTCAAGTCCCGCCTCGGAGGGCATATTCGTGGCCATTGGCTGCGACTGGCGGGAGCCCTGCTGCTGCGTCCCGCGATCCACGAGCTGAAACAGGAATTCAATTACGAAGAATATGGCGGCGCTCCCCTCGTGGGCGTCAATGGAACCAGCATCATCTGCCATGGCAGCTCCTCGGCGGCCGCACTCGTCAGCGCCATCGGTGTGGCACGCAGCATGGTGGATGGCGACCTCAATGCGCGCATTCGGGCCGAACTGGAACGCACCGTGGCCGCCCTGGCCGCGGACACCGCCCGGAACGGCACCCCGGGTGACACACCCGCGGCCTGAGGCCCGCCCATCCGGCGATCCGGTATCACGCCCGGAACTCCGGTCCAACATCAGGAACGACAATGATCACCCGCTCTCGCATTCTTGGCACGGGCTTCCAGACCGGCCCCACCCTGCTCACCAACGATGATCTGGCGAAGAAGGTCGATACCAGCGACGAATGGATCTTCAGCCGCACGGGCATCCGCCAGCGCTACATCGTGAGCCCCGAAGATGGCGTGGTCACCTCCGACCTGTGTGCCGATGCGGGGCGCAAGGCGCTGGAAGCCGCCGGGCTGGAGGCCACGGATCTGGACCTGATCCTTGTGGGCACCGTGACCGGTGACTGCAAGTTTCCCGCTACGGGCGTGTTCGTCCAGGCCAAACTGGGTGCCTCCAATGCCGCCGCCATGGATCTTTCGGCCGCCTGTTCCGGATTCGTCTACGGTCTGGAACTGGCCGATGCCATGATCCGCTGCGGAGTCAAGAAGCATGCCCTGGTCATCGGTGGCGAAGTGCTCACGAGCATGATCGACTGGAACGACCGCACCACCTGCGTGCTCTTCGGCGATGCCGCCGGGGCCGTGGTGCTGGGGCCGTCCACGAATGACACGGGCGTGCTGGCCACCTACAGCAAGAGCAATGGCGATCTGGCCGAACTGCTCTGGACACCGGGCTGCGGCTCGCTGCGCCGGCTCAGCCCCGAATCCCTGGAAGCCGGGGATCACACCGTGAAGATGAACGGCCGCAAGGTCTACACCAATGCGGTGGCCTGCATGGCCGATTCGGTCGAGCAGGTGCTGGCCAGGGCGGGAATGACTCCGGACCAGATCGACCTGCTGGTACCACACCAGGCCAACATCCGGATCATCGAAGCCACGTGTGAGCGCTTCGGCTTTCCCCTGGAACGCACCAAAATCAATGTGGACCGTTTCGGCAACACGAGCGCGGCCTCGATTCCCATCGCGCTGGACGAAGCCATTCGCGAAGGACGGGTCGGCCCGGGTTCCACCTGCCTGATGACGGTCTTCGGTGGTGGCTTCACCTGGTCCTCGGCCATCGTGCGCCTCTGACACACGCATTCTTGCAGGAGTATCCATGTCTCTTTCCCATGCCTGGCTGTTTCCCGGCCAGGGCGCTCAGTATGTGGGAATGGCCGCCGATCTGGTGGCTGCCCATCCCCGTGTCGCACAGTTCTACGAGGACGTGGAACAGCGTACGGGACTGCCCCTGCGACGCCTGAGCGCCGAAGGCCCCGCCGAAGAGCTGCGCAAGACCGCGATCACCCAACCCGCGATCTATGCCCACAGCCTGGCACTGGCGCTGCTGTTGCAGGAAAGGGGGTTCAGGCCCGCGGCGGTAGCCGGGCATTCGCTGGGCGAGTACAGTGCCCTGGCTGCGTCGGGCTGGCTGGACCCGGTCGACGGGGCCGAGCTGGTCGCCACCCGGGGTGCCCTCATGTATCAGGCGGGTCTGGATTCACCGGGGACCATGGCCGCCGTGATCGGCATGGACGACGCCGTGATCGAAGCGGTCTGCACCCGGGCCAGTCAGGAAACCGGCGTGGTCCAGATGGCCAATTTCAACAGTCCCGGCCAGGTGGTCATTTCGGGCAGTGACGCAGGCGTGGATCACGCGCTGGCCCTGCTCAAGGAAGCGGGCGGTCGCCTGCTGAAGAAGCTGGTGGTCTCGGGCGCCTTCCACAGTCCCCTGATGGAGAGTGCGCGCCAGGGGCTGCTGGAGAAACTGGCCAGCACGACGATCCGTCAGGGCGAAGCTCCCGTCTACTGCAACGTGACCGGAGCACGGGCCGACACCCCCGAAGAGGTCCGCGACCTGCTGGCACGCCAGCTGACCGAACCGGTACGCTGGACCCAGGCGATGCAATCGCTGGTGGCCGACGGACACGCCCGCGCGCTGGAAATCGGCCCGGGCAAGGTTCTGGCCGGCCTGATGAAACGCATCACGGACGAGTGCCCCGTTCGCAGCCTGGACACGGCCGCGGATCTGGAAAGTTTCCTGGAGGAGAACGCATGAGCACCCAACTGGCGCTGGTCACCGGCGGAACACGGGGCATTGGCGCGGCCTGCGCACTGCGGCTGGCCAAGGCCGGGCATACCGTCTGGATCACAGGACGCAACGAGGAAAGCGTGGCCCAGGCACTGGTCGCGGCCCCGGGCCTGCCCATGAAGGGCGCCGCCTGTGATGTGTCCGATTTCGCGGCCGTGGGTGAACTCATCGCCCGCATCGAAGCAGAGGAAGGTGGTGGGCTGGATCTGCTGGTGAACAATGCCGGCCTCACCCAGGACATGCTCGTGATGCGCATGACCGAAGCCCAGTGGGATACCGTGATCGACGTGAACCTGAAAGGCTGCTTCAACACCGTGCGCCATGCGGTGAAAGGCATGATGAAGAAACGCGGTGGCGCGATCATCAACATGACCAGCGTGGTGGCGCTCACCGGCAATCCCGGTCAGGCCAACTACACGGCGGCCAAGGCCGGCGTGATCGGTCTGACCCGCACCTTGGCACGCGAACTGGCAAGTCGCGGAATCCGCGTCAACGCGATCGCCCCCGGTTTCATCGAGACCGACATGACCGCCGCCATCGCGGACAAGGCCGCCGACGAGATGCGTTCCTCGATTCCGCTGGGCCGCATCGGCACGGCGGAGGACATCGCGAGCACGGTGGAGTTTCTCGCCTCTCCGGGCGCGGCGTACATCACGGGACAGGTCCTGTCCGTGGATGGCGGGCTGGGGCTCTAGGAGGCTGTCGAGCCTGTGTGCTCGTGATCTGTGGCGCCCATATGGCCACCATGTCCATTCATGCTCCCGGGTCCGAGAGGCTTCCGGGTCGCCCATTGTTTCAACGGCCCTTCATGAGTACTTTTGCGCCTTCATTCCGGGCCACCCCACGACACTGACAGCAACACAGGAGAGAGGCATGTCCAAGTACTTTGATGAAGTGAAGCAGATCATTCTGAACAATCTGGACATTGATGACGAAGCCAAGATCACCATGGAAGCCACGTTCGACGGCGATCTGGGTGCCGATTCCATCGCCCGTTTCGAGATCGTCAACGAAATGGAAGACCGCTACAGTGTCGAGGTGGACGATGAGACTGCCCAGAGCCTGACCACCGTCGGCGCTGTCTGCAAGTTCCTCGAAGAGGCTGTGGGCTGAGGCCTGCATCGCGCATGACACGCACATGGCGGCGAAGGGAGCTTTCCCGTCGACCGCCGTTTGTTTTTTACCCCTGTGCGGCCGAACGGGCCCGGGGACAGGTTGGGGAACCGGACCATGCACGCTGAACGTCGAGTCGTGATCACCGGAGCCGGGGTGCTGAGTCCCATCGGCACCGGCGTCGAAGCATTCTGGCAGGCGCTCATCGAAGGGCGTTCGGGAGCCGGTCCTTTGACACTGTTCGATTGTACGGGCTACGACACCACCTTTGCCTGTCAGCTCAAGGACTACGATCCGGAGCAGTATCTGAAGCGGGTGGAAGCCAAGCGCATGGATCCGTTCTGCCAGTACGGCATGATCGCGACCATGCTGGCCATCGACGATGCGGGTCTTGACCTGTCCGCCCTCGACATGGAGCGGGTCGGAGTGATCATGGCCAGCGGCATCGGTGGCATGACCGTGCTGGAAAACACCCACCGCATCCTGATGGAGAAGGGGCCCGGCCGGGTTCCCCCGATGTTCATTCCCATGATGATCTCGGACATCGTGGCTGGGCAGATCGCCATGCGTTTCGGCTTCAAGGGGCCGAACTACGTCACCGTGAGTGCCTGCGCCTCCTCTTCCCATGCCCTGGGCAATGCCTTTCGCACCATCCAGTACGGCGAGGCTGATATGGTCATCAGCGGTGGCTGCGAAGCCAGCATCACTCCGCTGTCCGTGGCCGGATTCAACGCGCTCAAGGCGCTCTCGACCCGCAATGATGCCCCCCTGACCGCCAGCCGGCCCTTCGACCGTGACCGCGATGGTTTCGTGATGGGCGAAGGCGGTGCGGTGCTGGTGCTGGAAGAGCTGGAGCATGCCCTCAAGCGCGGTGCCCGGATCTATGGTGAGTTCCTGGGCCGCGGGTACACGGCGGATGCCCACCACCTGACCGCGCCTGCCCCCGAAGGTGAAGGGGCCCAGCGCTCGATGCGGATCGCCCTCAAGGATGCGGGGCTTCAGCCCGCGGACATCGGCCACGTGAACACCCACGGCACCTCGACCCCGGCCGGCGACATCGCCGAGATCCAGGCCATTTCCCGGGTATTCGGCGAGCAGGCCGGCAAACTGTTGATCAACTCCACCAAGTCCATGACGGGGCACCTGCTGGGCGCCGCGGGAGCCATCGAGTTCCTCGCCACCCTGCTGGCGGTGCGCGAAGGACTGGTACCGCCCACCATCAACATCGAGAACCTGGATCCGGACGTGACCTTGCACATCGTGCGGGACAAGGCTGAACCGGCGTCGATCAAGGCTGCGCTCTCGAACACCTTCGGCTTTGGCGGTCACAATGCCAGCCTGGTGGTCGGGCGCTACGACAACTGAGGAATCGGCCGTCGGCATGAAGTTTTTCGGTCTGTTCTCCCGTCGACGCCCACAGCGGGATCCAGAGCTCCAGGGACTTGAAGACCGCATTGGCTACCGCTTCCGGAATCCGGAACTGCTGCGTACCAGTCTGCGCCATCGCTCCATTCTGGGGCAGGGTGAGGCCGTGTCGGACATCTCGAACGAACGGCTGGAATTTCTGGGCGACGCGGTCCTGGACCTCTGCGTGGCCGACCACCTCTACCGCACCTTTTCCACCTCTGCGGAAGGGGATCTTACCCAATTCAAGTCCGTGATCGTTTCCGGCGGCTATCTGGTGGGGCGTGCGCGTCACATCGGGCTGGGCGACTGGTTGCTGCTCTCGGAGTCCGAAATCCGCACGGGCGGGCGTGACCGGGCCTCGATCCTCGAGGATGCCTACGAGGCCCTGATTGGTGCCCTGTATCTCGACGGCGGCATCGATGTGGCACGCGAGTTCATCCAGAAGGCCATCCTCATGGATCTGGATCTGGAAGCGGTGCTCGATCGCAACCAGAACTACAAGAGCCAGTTGCTGGAACTGAGCCAGCGCCGCAATCATGGCACTCCCGTCTACCGGGTGATCGACGAGATCGGCCCCGACCACAGCAAATTCTTCGTCGTGGAAGTCCAGATGGCCGAGCGTGTTCTGGGCAAGGGCACCGGCAGCAGCAAGAAACGGGCGGAACAGGATGCGGCCCGCGCCGCACTGGAACAGTTGAGGCAACGGGGAGGCGATTCCGGCAAGCGGCGCGGATCGACTTCCGCGGAATGAGCACCGCCCTTCACGAACTGGATCACTATTGCGTGCCGACGTCGGTCGCCGAAGCGGAGCTGGTGGTCCAGCGCAGCCGGTTTCTGGCCATCGCCTGTCCAATCCAGTCACGCGACCAGGCCCACGAATTCCTTCAGGCCCAGCGTGCACTGCATCACAAAGCCACACATCACTGCAGCGCGGCCCGATTGGGGCACCCTGAAGAAGCCGAGGCCTGGTCTTCCGACGACGGTGAGCCTTCGGGCAGCGCCGGATTGCCCATGCTGCGCGAGATCCAGGGATCGGGATTGAGTGATCTGCAGGTGGTCTGTGTGCGCTGGTTCGGAGGTATCAAACTGGGTACGGGAGGACTGGCCCGCGCGTATGCCGACACTGCACGGCTGGCCCTGCAAGGCCTGACCCGTGATACGCGCGTGCTGCGACTGCCCCTGCGTGTGCGCATGCCCTGGTCGGCCCTGACCCGGGTGAAACGCTTGATGAGCGAACTCCATGCGCTGGAGCTGAGCACCCAGGCCGCCGAGGATCTGGTGCTGGAACTGGCCGTGCCCCGTTCGCTGGTGACACGGTGCCGCGAGGATCTGGAACTGATCCTGCAGGGCAAGGGAGAAATCCTGTGAGCGCGGCTGAGATCCTGCTGGGCATTGTCCTTCTGCTGTTCTCCGGATTCTTCTCCGGGGCCGAGATCGCATTCACCAGCCTCAATCCACTGCTGCCGCGCCTGTGGCACAAGGAGAAGCGTCTGGGGTCCGGGCTGACCCTGCGTTACCAGGAACATCCCGAGAACTTCCTGGTGACGACCCTGCTCGGGAACAACCTCTTCAACGTGGGCTTCAGCACCTTGATGGCCCTGGCGCTGCTGGACTCGGGCCTGTCTTCGCTGTTCACGCTCGTGCTCACCACGATCCTGCTTTTCACCTTCGGCGAGCTGCTGCCCAAGATCGTGTTCCATCTGCTGCGCAACCGGATCTTTCCTCTGATTTCATGGCCGGTCTGGCTGGTCCAGCTGGTGCTCTCGCCTTTCATCCCGCTGATCCGCAGCATTTCACGCCTGGGTGTGCGCAAGGCGGAAAATCGCAGCGCCGTGCTCTTCCGGGAATTCAGGGCGCACATGGACCTTCTGCTCAGCGCGGAAACCCCCGGCAGTTCCCGCGACCGCGAAAAGCAGATGGCGCGACGGGTCTTCGACCTGCGCGAAACCAGCCTTGAGGAAGTGATGACGCCCCGGACCGAGATCGTGGCCCTGGAAGAACACGACAGCCTCGAGGATTTTCGCGAAGCCGTGATCCAGCATGGTTACACCAAACTGCCGGTCTACCGGGATTCACTGGATCACATACTGGGTTACGTGATGGCACCGGATCTTTTCCGCAAGCCCGAAAGTCTCAAGGCCATTCTGCGCCCGATTCCGGTTGCGCCTCACAGCCGCAGCGTGAAACAGCAGCTGGCGGAGTACAGTCGTGCCAACACCCAGATCACGGTGGTGTTGGACGAATTCGGCGGCACGGCGGGCATCGTCTGCCAGGAAGATCTGGTCGAAGAATTGCTGGGTGCCATCGACGATGAGCACGATACCGCCGGACCCGCGCCGGTGGTCCTGGCCGACGGGCGCGTATTCACCGATGCCCGGATCTCGGTCGAGAGTTTCTTCGAGCGCCTGGGCAAGCCCTGTCCGGACACGGAGTGGGAAACCCTGGGAGGATGGCTCACCAACGAACTGGGCCGGATCCCGGCCCGGGGCGAAAGCGTGACCGTGGACGGCCTGCAGTTCCAGGTGGTCAGCGCCACTGCCAATCGTCTGGGCAACCTGATGCTGGGGCCATTGACGGCGGAGGACACCTCCGCGCGCGGCGAGCCGTCCTGAGGCCAGCGGTCTCAGCGTGCGGTTCCGGCCGTCGGCGGTCGCCGGCCCAGTTTGGCGTACAGTGTCTGCCGCGTGATTCCCAGGCTTTCGCAGGCCCGGGTCTTCACTCCGCCATGATGGCGCAGCACCTCCAGGATGTAGCGTTGCTCCAGTTCGTTGACGTACTGCCGCAGAGGAATCACGCCGCAGGACTCCGCGTCACGCGCGTTGACCCAGTCGCCCACGAGCGTCTTCCATTCCAGTCGCAGACCTGTGTATCCATCGGGAACCGAAGGCACCCGGTCGTGGAGCAGCAGCACACGCCAGTTGCCCGCAGGCAGGTGATTGTCGGGTGGTACGTGTCCATTGGGGCTGTGCACCACCAGAGTTGCCATCGGCAGGGAGTCGGCCTGATCGGGCAGGGAACAGGGCAGGCAGGACACAGGCACTTCGCTGAAGGGTTGGCAGGCACCCGCCAGCAGGCTGACCAGCAGCGGACGCAGGGATTTCCAGCCATCCGGATCGATGCTGATCTCCAGACGATGGCTCCGCCCCAGCACGTCCAGCAAAGACGCCAGAGCACCGCTGCCCAGCCCGCGCACCAGCACATCGAGTCGGGCCAGATCACAGCCGGGTTGGGGCTCCAGTTGGGCCGGATGGAACAGAATGCCCTGCTCGCGTGACCCACGCAGGATGGGTGCCAGAAAACGCGCCGGTTCCCCCAGGCTCTGCCAGCGTGCCCGTTGCTGGCGCCAGCCGCTGCCCAGTTCGCTGCGCAACATGAACTCCCGGTCCGCCGCCTTGCGCGCGAGCGGGCCGAGCCCGCAGCGGCATTGCCAGAACAGGTGCAGAATCTCACAGTGGAAGAGTCGGGAATGGTCACTGCGCGCGATTTCCCGGTCCAGGCGTCGCGCCAGCCCGGTGCGGTTCTGGTTGGCCAGCAGCTCGCGGTAGTGACACAGGCGCAGCAGCTCGGACTTGTTCATCCCGAGTGCCTGTTCCGGCAGTTCATGGCGGAACTGTTCGTAAAGTGGCATGGCGTCGCCCAGCAGCGGACCCTCCGCATCCAGCAGCATTCCGAAGAGACCTTCGGGAGAACTGGGCGTCGTGTCGGATGAGTCGCTGTCGCCCCGTGGTTGCCAGCCAAGTGCGAAGCGAATCCAGGGGGGCAGAGGGCCATCCGGGGACGGGCTGAGGTCATCACGGGAAGCGCAGGCTTCCCGCAGGGTGGGGCAGAGTGAGTTCAAGGTGTTCTCCGGCTTGGCCGGGAGAACAGGATCGCGTGTCGCCAACATCCCAAGTGAGTGGCAGGGGAACAAGCCCGGAAAACCAGCACAGCATTTTTCTGGCCCGTGGTGTCAGGCAGAGTGGACACCCTCGGCTGGTTAGAATTTCAACAGCCTGCTTGCGGGATCCCGTTCGCCAACCAGGCATTGATCCTGGCCTTTCCCGGGAAGTCAGTGCAAGCGCAGAGGGTCCAGCGTGCATCAAAAACTACGCGTGACCACGATTTCGGACGAAATGGCGAACCGCGGTGGTTGCTTCTAAGCATCAGAATCTTTTTTATGTCAGGTTTTCCGGCGACCCCTCCCACAACGGACATGTTAAAAAAAGAACATGGCCGCGGGACCGGTCCCGGAGGATTTCGCGGAGACAGGGTTGAAGCTGAACAAGCCACTCTGGGCGCTGCTTGCGGGCGTGATCCTGACGCACTACGGCTGGTTGCTTTTTCACAAGTCCCGCGATCTGTCGCTGTACCATGAAAACCGACGCTTGCGACATGAGGTGCTGCGCATCGAAGGACTCAGCAGGGACATCGACGCCCTGCGGGACCTGAACAGCGACCTGCGGAAGCACCTGGGTCTCAGCCTCGCCGAAGCGCGGGCAATCGGTCGACACGTGCCGGCGGACAGTCTGATCAACCGGCTCAAGGCCATGGCGGGCGGTACGCCACCTCTGCAGGGCGGAGTGCCCAGAGGAAGTCCGGTGACCGGAGTGGCCAGTCGCGGTTTTCAGCTGCGCAGTCATCCGGGGGATCTTGAACACCCGGGTTACGACCTGGCGGCCCGTGCGGGAGAACCGGTGTACGCCACCTCCAGCGGGAGAGTGCTCTTCATGGGCCACACCCAGAACTGGGGCTGGCTGGTGATACTGCAGCACGGCGAAGACTGGTCCACCTGGTACGGACACCTCCAGCCGCCGCTGGTGCGTCTCGGGGAATCCGTCCGGCGAGGCGAATTGCTGGGCATCGTGGCCGCGGCCACCCGCAAGTCGGGGGCCCACTTGCATTACGCGATCCAGCGCCAGGCCCGGTTCGTGGACCCCGCCCCTTTTCTGGCGACGGCCCCGCTTGAACCGGTCAACTGAGGAACAGAGGAGAAGCAGATGGAACCCCAGACTCCCGGCCAGAACGTCACGGTCATTTCCAAGGACGCCGTCTTCGAGGGCACCATCGTGTCCAAGGATTCCGTGCGCATCGACGGCCGTCTCACGGGCCAGGTGACCTCCGAAGGCACCATCACCGTGGGAAGCACGGGCCGCGTCGATGGCAATCTGAGCGCCAAGCAGATCGTGACCGCCGGTACCATTTCGGGTGGCATCAAGGCCAGCGAGAAGGTCGAGCTGAAGGGCACGTCCCGTCTCGAAGGCGATCTGGTGACCGTGCGCCTTGTGATCGAGGACGGCGCCCGATTCGAGGGCATGTGCAACATGGGCAGCGCCGCCACGTCCGACAGCGCCACCCCTGCCGCCGCCAGTCCCGTGTCCGCGCCGGCCGCCGATGACAAGGGCGAGAAGAAGCCCGACGGCAAGAGCCTCTTCGGCGGCTCACGTTAGCCGCCCATGAGCGCCCCCGGCAGCGGGTATGCCAAAGCCGGCCAGCTATTGGAAGTGGGCCTGCGTTTCGGGCTCACCGTCGCACTGGGTGCCTGGGGTGGTTACAAACTGGATGCCTGGCTGGGCTGGCGCCCCTGGCTCATGATCCTGTCCACGGCAATTGCCGGAGTGGCGGGGTTCTACTGGTTGCTGCTGACAGTGAAGAGCGTCCAGCGCCGGGACGAGGAGTCCCGAGATGAATGAACTGTTGGCCGGAGGATTGTCCGGTCTTGGACTGGCCATCCTGAGCTGGTTGCTGGTGCGGCCCGCGGTGGGCCGTGATCCCCTGAGCATGATGGCCCGCCTGGTGTCGGCCTTCCTGCTGAAACTGGCGCTGGTCACCGGCGCGCTGATCGTGCTGTCGCGTGTCATGGCACACGAGAAGCTGGTGCGCTTCGCCCTTGTGTTGCTTGCGGTGTTGCTGCTGGCCAGCCTGTTGCAGGTGCTGGTCTGGGTCCTGATTCTGAAACGCAAAACGGGAACCGATTCGTGAAGTTGAACCTCCCCATTCTGCTGTTGTTGCTGGGCCTGAACCTGGCGGTGTCACCCCTGCGGGCTGAAGAGCACCCGAGCGCGGATCCGCATGCGGTGACCACCGAGACCCAGCCTGCCACGGATGCCGCAGCCTCACACGAGGAGGCCGTCGTTGACCCGCATGCCGCTCCCACCACCGAGTCACACGCCACTCCCGCACACACGGATGCGGCACACGGCACCGCTGGCGGTCATGGCGATGCCGGCGGACACGGCGAGGGTGAACACTCCAGCGGCGAACTGATCAAGCACAACATCGAGCACCATCTGGTGGACCTGCAGAAGGTGGAACTGCCCTTCGTGGCCATCGCAACCGATGGCTGGAAGATCCGTGCGCCATTCCTTGACGGCCTGCACGCGTCCACCAGCGTGGGCAACCCGATCATCAAGTGGCGTGTCGACAGTCCGGCGGGCGAGGCTTGGATTCCCGTGAGCAAGCACATGCTGTACATGTGGTTCGGCGGCCTGCTGGTCCTGCTGGCACTGCTTGCCGTGCGCGGCAATGCGGGAAGTGCCAGCCCGCGAGGCATGGGCAACCTGGTGGAAGTGTTCATCATCTTCATTCGCGATGATGTGGTTCTGCCCAACACGGGCGAGGAGGGGCTGAAGTACATGCCCTTTTTCCTGACCACCTTCTTCTTCATTCTGGGCATGAACCTGCTGGGGCTGGTGCCCTTCGGGGCCAGTGCCACGGGCAACCTCAGCGTGACGGCCGGCCTGGCCCTGAGCGCTTTCGTGATGATCCAGCTGGCGGGAATCCGTGAACACGGCGTCGTCGGCCATTTCAAGGGCCTGATGCCCCATGGCGTGCCTCTGGCGGTGGCCCCGATCCTGCTGCCCATCGAGTTTCTGGGCATGTTCACCAAGCCCTTCGCCCTCTGCGTGCGACTGTTCGCCAACATGATGGCGGGACATGCGGTGCTGGCGGCATTCATGGGCCTGATCCTCGTGCCCCTGCTGGCGCTGGGCATCGTGCCCTTCGCCACGCTGCTTTCGGTGCTGGAGCTTTTCGTGGCCTTCCTGCAGGCCTACGTTTTCGTGATGCTGACGGCAATCTTCGTGGGTGGAGCGATCCACCAACACTGATCGAACACAACACAAACACTTTTTCCCCCAAACCTCTGGAGGCTTGACAGATGGAAACTCTCGGACTCATGGGCGCCGGTATCGGCGCGGGTCTCGTGGCACTGGGCGCTGGTCTGGGCATCGGCCGCATCGGTGGAAGCGCCATGGACGGCATCTCCCGCCAGCCTGAAGCCGCCGCCAAGATCCAGACCGCCATGATCATTTCCGCGGCGCTGATCGAAGGTGTGGCCTTCTTCGCCGCCGTGATCTGCCTGCTGATCGCTCTGGGTTAATCAGGGACCGGTCGGAGTCTCCGACCGGCCTTCGGAAGACGAACGGGAGCGATGATGAAACTCAACCAGATCTTCTCGCTGGATCCCGGGTCCGTGCTCTGGACCCTGCTCACCTTCGCCCTGCTGCTGTTCCTGCTGGGCAAGTTCGCCTGGGGTCCCATTCTGGCGGGTCTGAAGGCACGCGAGCAGGGCATCAAGGACAGCATCGACAAGGCGCGCAGCGATCAGGAAGCTGCCGCCCGGGCGCGTCAGGACCACGAGCGCGAGTTGGCCTCGGGTCGTGCGGATGCCCAGAAGCTGCTGGCCGAGAGCCGCGATCGTGCCAAGAAGTACGAGGCGGAGCAGGTCGAGCTGGCCAAGGCCGAAGCGCAGAAGCTGAAGGAGAAGGCGAACGAAGAGATCGCCCTTCAGGGTCGTCAGGCTCTGCAGAATCTGCAGGGCGAGCTGGTGGACCTGACTCTGGACGCTGCCGGAAAACTGCTGGGCAAGAACCTGGATCCGGCCACTCACGCTGAGCTGGTGCGGGATTCCCTGGCCAGCCTGGGACGCCGCTCATGAGCGTCACGGGCATCGATCGCAGCTACGGGCGCGCCCTGTACGAAACGGCCGTGGAAGCCGGTGAGCTCGAGCAGAGACTGCTGGAAGTACAGGCTCTGCGCTCCGCTCTGGACACGGAGCTGGACAGCTTGCTGCTCAGCCCGAAAGTGCCCCTGGCCACACGACTGACGGTGCTCTCCGAGGTCTTTTCGGGTACCAGCCCCCAGTTTCTGCGTTTCCTGACCCTCGTGGTCAGCAAGGGACGCGCGGCCTGGCTCAAGGGCATCGCCGAGGACTTCGTGCTGAGACATGAAAGAGGCCGCGGCATTCTGCGTGGTCAGCTGGAGTCGGCCATCGTGCTGGATCCGGCACTTGAAGAGGAAATTCGCAGCGCCCTTTCCGGCCCCCTGGGCGGAACGCTGGAGCTGAGCCGCAAGGTGCGTCCCGATCTGTTGGGCGGCTTTACGGTGCGCGCGGATGGCCGGTTGCTGGATGCGTCGCTCAAGGCGCGTCTGGAAGCCTTGCGCCGTCATCTCAAGGCGGCTCGAGCCAGCGCCTGACCGGTTCCGGGAGGATCCCCGGTGCCAGCGCGGTGGTCTTCGCGGACCCGCGCCTGAACCAACGGACTACCAGGAGTAGCAATGCAAATCAGACCCGAGGAAATCACCTCGATCATCAAGAAACAGATCGCCGATTTCTCCAGCACGCTGAATCTGGAGGAAGTCGGTGAGGTGATCATGGTGGGTGACGGCATCGCGCGTGTCCATGGCCTGGACAAGGTGATGGCCGGCGAGCTGGTGGAGTTCCCCGGCGAAGTCTACGGCATGGCGATGAACCTCGAAGAGGACAACGTCGGTGTCGTGATCTTCGGTGGTGAGACATCCGTCAGCGAAGGCGACACCGTGAAGCGCACCCGGCGCATCATGGAGATCCCCGTGGGGCGCGCCCTGCTGGGCCGTGTCGTCAACCCGCTGGGCCAGCCCATCGACGGACGCGGCCCCATCGATACCAGTGAGTCCGCCCCCATCGAACGCAAGGCCACGGGCGTGATCACCCGCAGCCCCGTGAACCAGCCCCTGATGACCGGACTCAAGGCCGTGGACTCGATGATTCCCATCGGCCGGGGCCAGCGCGAGTTGATCATTGGTGACCGCCAGACCGGCAAGACTGCCGTGGCCGTGGACACCATCATCAACCAGAAGGGCAAGAACGTCGTCTGCATCTACGTGGCCATCGGCCAGAAGGGGTCCACCGTGGCGAAGGTCATGAAGACCCTCGAGGAGCACGGCGCCCTGGATCACACGATCATCGTCACGGCCAGTGCCGCCGACAGTGCCCCGTTGCAGTTCCTGGCGCCCTATTCCGGCGCTGCCATCGGCGAGTACTTCCGCGACAACGGCGAAGACGCTCTGGTGGTCTACGACGATCTGACCAAGCACGCCTGGGCCTACCGCCAGATGTCGCTGCTGCTGCGTCGTCCGCCCGGCCGCGAAGCCTATCCCGGCGACGTGTTCTATCTGCACAGCCGCCTTCTCGAGCGTGCCGCCAAGCTGGACGGCACCATGAACGAGCAGATGCGCAAGCAGGGCATCCGCAAGCCCGGTGGCAGCCTGACCGCGCTGCCGATCATCGAGACCCAGGCCGGCGACGTGTCCGCCTACATTCCGACCAACGTGATCTCGATCACCGACGGGCAGATCTTCCTCGAGAGTGATCTGTTCTATTCGGGCGTGCGTCCTGCGATCAACGTGGGCATCAGCGTGAGCCGCGTGGGAGGAAACGCCCAGACCAAGGCCATGAAGAAGGTGGCCGGTACCCTGCGCCTCGATCTGGCGTCCTACCGCGAGCTGGCGGCCTTCGCACAGTTCGGCAGTGATCTGGACAAGGCCACCCAGGCCCAGCTGGCCCGTGGCGAGCGTCTGGTGGAACTGCTGAAGCAGGGCCAGTACCAGCCCATGGAGAACCAGGACCAGGTGCTGCAGATCATGCTGGGCGTGAACGGTGTCTTCGACCGCATCGCTGCGGCCAGGGTGCGCGAGTGCGCCAGCCAGTTCGTGGATCACTTCCGCAGCGCGAACCCTGCGGTGTACGACAAGCTGCGCGACACGGGTGTACTGTCCGACGACATCCGTGACGCCGTGCTGGCTGCCGGACGCGAGTTCGTGGCCAACTTCGAGGGGTAGTCCATGCCCAATCTGAAGCAGATCAAGCGCCGCATCGGCAGCGTGAAGTCAACCCAGCAGATCACCAAGGCCATGAAAATGGTCGCGGCGGCAAAGATGCGCAAGGCGACCGAAGCCATCCAGATGGCCCGGCCCTACGCGATCAGCCTCCAGGAGGTGCTGGGTACCACGGCGGGGTCCGTGTCCGACTTCTCGCATCCGCTGCTCGAGCAGCGACCGCTGAAACGTGTGCTGTATGTGGTGGTCACGGCCGACCGTGGCCTCTGCGGCGGGTTCAATTCCAACGTGATCCGTCGTACCCAGCAGGCCCTGCGCGAGACTCCGCCCGGAGTGGAAGCCGTGCTGTTCTGCGTGGGGCGCAAGGGGCACGACTTCTTCAAGCGTCGCCCCACACCCATCGTGGAGAAGATGACCGGCCTGTTCAATGCACTGGATTTCAGCCACGCCACCTCCATCGGCGAGAGCATCCGCACCCTGTACACGTCGGGGGAAGTGGATCAGGTGGTGCTGATCTTCAATGAGTTCCGCAGTGCCGTGCAGCAGATTCTGCATCAGGATGTGCTGCTGCCGTTCAGCGTGAGCGCCGCGGAAGGTCACGGACCACACGCCACCGGCAACATTCTCTTCGAACCGGATGCGGCCACTCTGTTGGGACGCCTGTTGCCCATGCACGTCAATCGCCAGCTCTGGCGAGTGCTGCTGGACTCCTACGCGGCCGAGCAGGGTGCCAGGATGACCGCGATGGAAAGCGCCACGGAAAATGCGGGCGAGATGCTCTCGCAGCTCACCCTGCAGTACAACCGCAGCCGGCAGGCGTCCATCACCCAGGAAATCGCGGAGATCGTGGGCGGCGCCGCAGCCATCTCCTAGGACAGTTTGTGTCACGGGTCCGCGGACCTGCTTGCATCGAACGCACAGAAGGAATCGAGATGAACACAGGCAAGATTGTGCAGATCAACGGGGCGGTGCTCGACGTCGAGTTCCCCGAGGGCGACCTGCCCGCCATCTACAACTCCCTGGCCGTTGAGCGCGAGGGGGACCGGCTGATCCTGGAAGTCCAGCAGCACCTGGGCGAGAAGAAGGTGCGCTGCATTTCCATGGACGCCACCGAAGGTCTGGTGCGTGGCACCAGCGTGATGGATCTGGGCGTGCCGATCACGGTTCCCGTGGGACCCGCGACCCGTGGCCGCCTGCTGAACGTGATCGGCGAGGCCATTGACAACCTGGGCCCCGTGAACACGGACAAGCGCAACCCGATTCACCGCGAAGCCCCCAAGTTCGACCAGCTGGACACCAGCAGCGAGATCCTCGAGACGGGCATCAAGGTCATCGATCTGCTCGAGCCCTACGCCAAGGGCGGCAAGATCGGCCTCTTCGGCGGTGCCGGCGTGGGCAAGACCGTGCTGATCATGGAGCTGATCAACAACATCGCCAAGGCCCACTCGGGTCTGTCGGTGTTCGCGGGCGTGGGCGAGCGTACCCGCGAAGGCAACGACCTGCTGCGCGAAATGCTCGAGTCCAACGTGGTCAACTACGGCGAAGCCTTCGCCAAGCATTATCACGACACGGGCGAGTGGGACATCACCAAGGCCGATCCCGCAAAGATCAACGATTCGAACATCACCCTGGTCTTCGGCCAGATGAACGAGCCGCCCGGCGCGCGTGCCCGTGTGGCCCTGTCCGGTCTGGCCATCGCCGAGTATTTCCGCGACGTGGAAAATCGTGACGTGCTGTTCTTCGTGGACAATGTGTTCCGTTTCACCCAGGCCGGTTCCGAAGTGTCCGCCCTGCTGGGCCGCATGCCCAGTGCCGTGGGATACCAGCCGACTCTGGCCACCGAGATGGGCGCGATGCAGGAACGCATCACCTCGACGCGTGACGGATCCATCACCTCGGTGCAGGCCATTTACGTGCCCGCGGACGACCTGACGGACCCGGCCCCGGCCACCACCTTCATTCACCTTGACGCCACCACGGTGCTCTCCCGCAAGATCGCCGAGCTGGGCATCTATCCCGCCGTGGATCCGCTGGATTCCACCAGTCGCATCCTTGACCCGCACGTGGTGGGCGAAGAGCACTACAGCATCGCCACCGGTGTGCAGGAGATTCTGCAGCGCTACAAGGACCTGCAGGACATCATCGCCATTCTGGGCATGGACGAGCTGTCCGAAGAGGACAGGCTCACCGTGTCACGCGCGCGCAAGATCCAGCGTTTCCTCTCCCAGCCCTTCCATGTGGCCGAGCAGTTCACGGGCATGGCCGGCAAGTTCGTCTCGCTGAAGGACACGGTGCGCAGTTTCAAGGCCCTGCTTGCCGGCGAAGTGGATCATCTGCCCGAGCAGGCCTTCGCCTATGTGGGCACGATTGAAGAAGTGATTGCCAAAGCCAAATCGATGGAATCATGAGCGACACAATCTTTCATGTCCAGATCGTCACCCCGTCGGGAGGAGTGGTCTACGAGCACGGCGCGACCCATGTGCGCCTGCCCGGAGAAGATGGCTACTTCGGTATCCTGGCGCATCACGCCGACCTGATGGCCAGCCTGGGTACCGGAAAGGTGGAAATCACCGAGTCCGGTGATACCCGGGTGGAGCTTGCGCTCTGCAACGGGTTCGTCCAGATCCGGGATGGAGGCGTGAAGGTTCTTGCCGAGGCTGCGGAACGACGCGAACGCATCGATGTCGAGCGTGCGCGGGAAGCGGAAGCCCGGGCCCGCAAACGCCTCGAAAATGATTCGAACATCGATCGTGGGCGAGCCGAAGCAGCCCTGCAGCGCGCTCTGATGCGCCAGCTGGTCGCTCGCGGAAACTGAACCATCTGCCCTGATCAGAAATCGGCGGCCCCGGCGACCAGACCGGGGCCGTTCTTTTTCGCCTGGCATGGGACTTCCCACGGCATTTCTGTCGGGAATGGGAGACTGGCTGGCGGAATGTCCACCGGATCCCGCGGATGCCGGACCGCAGCCTTCAACCGGCTTGGCGAACTCTTTCGCTATTGGCCTAAAATTCGTAGAATCACGGCCCTAGCGGGGGCTTGCGGGAATGGGATTCCGCGTTCGCCCACCCCCTTGCAGCGAAGGCACTTTCAGGCAGCTGATGCCAGAAAAGGCCAGAAACTGCCACTGGATCCTGTTGGCCGGCTTCACCATTTTTCACCGTCCAGGCAACTGGAGCGTGCTTTTTCTGCAGTTACACCGTGCCCGTGACGATAACGCAAGAATTCGGGGACATCCTGACGCGGCCAGAAGCGCCCATCGTTCCCCAAGCCGGCTCCTGGCCGGTCAGAACCAGCAGCGGATGCTGCCGATGAACCGGGATCCCGCCGGACGCCACAACGCGATGCTCCTGTTCCTTTCCCCCGGGCGATCACTGGCCCGGCTGCGTCCCGATGATTTCCCCGGAGTCCCGGGCGGTGCGCAGAGTCGGAAACTGGAACACGGAACGGTAGCGTGAGTGTTCGACGGAGAACCGGTACGGCTGGACAACCCCAAGCGAACTGGAATCAGGCGTGAAACAACGCGGAACCCTGGTCTGCAGCCTGGCGGTCTGGTGTCTGTACCTGCTGGCAGGGCTCAGCCCCGTCCAGCTTGCAGCCTCTTCCGAAGAGCCCGCAGCTCCGGATTTCATCAGCGCACGACGGGACTTTCTGGCCCGGCGTCTGCACGACTTCAACTCCGAGCAGATCCTGCTGGAGAAGCAACTGGTGTGGGAGCTTCACAGCATTTACCATGCCCTCACTCTGCCCGGAGCCCGCTCGGTCTATCCCGCTTCCCAGATCACTCACATCCTCAGCAAGGAACTGCAGAGTCCGTTGGTTCTGCCCGACAGCACCCAGTCCCCGGTGGCCCGCCTGGACACCTGGGTCACGATCCAGCAGACCGATCTGGTACAACGCCTGATGCTGGCCGACGAAATCCGCACCCGCCTGCTGGCCGGTCTGGGCCCCGATGAGCTGAATCGCCAGTTCCGTCAGGATCTTGGCGAAGCGGTGGTGTCCTATGCCCGGGGCGACTTCGAGCTGGCGGCCCGCCTGCTGCACACCATCCGGATGGCCTACCCCTACACCAACGTGGATGACCTGCTGTTCTTCGAGGGCGAGGCCTGTTTCGCCGAGAACCTCTTCGACAAGGCCGGCGATCTTTACAGGCAGCTGCTGCGCCAGTACCCCGGATCCGAATTCCGGCTGGATGCCCTGCGGCACCTGTTGTACATCGAAACCTATTTCGGGCATTTCCAGCGCGCCCAGACCGAGTACACGGAGTTCCGGGACACAGCCGCCGACGGCGATCCCGAAATCTCCTACATCATGGGCATCGTGGCCTTCCAGTTGAACAATGTGCCCCGCGCCCAGGAAGTGCTCGGTCGCATTCCCCGCGACTCCTCGTACTACTACCGGGCGCAGCACCTGCAGGGTGTCTGCTGGATCCTCGAGAGCGAGTACGACAAGGCCATCGCGATCTTCGAAAGCCTGCTGGAATTGCCACTGAGCACGGTCGGGCTGGGAGATGTGGCTTACATGCACGAAGACGCCCGGATCAAGCTGGGGCATCTGTACTTCGAAAAGGGCGACTTCGAGGGCGCCGCAAGCATGTTCTCCAGCATCGATCTGGGCAGCGAGTGGTACGACGATGCACTGATCGGCCAGGCCTGGTCGGATCTCAATCTGGCCGACTACGAGAACGCGGCCCAGCGTGCCCGTTCCTTGGCCGAACACCTTCCAGAGAGCGAGTACCTCTACGAAGCCCGCACCCTGGCCGGCTATGCCAACGAGAAACTTGAGAATTCCGAGGAGTCGGCCGCGGATTACAGCGTGGTGCTGGATCACGCCGAGCGCAGCGAAGAATTGCGCACGCTGATGGCCGAACAGGGCGAGATCCAGACCCAGATCCGCCGGATGGCCCAGCTGGAGGAAGATGTGTTCGTGACGGGCAACTCCGCCAACTGGCAGGAGTATCTCGATCTGCGGGCATCCCTGCGCCAGACCTTCCGCCGGATCAAGTACACGGAACTGGCTGCCGCCAACAAGGAGATGAAGGACTATCTGGACGAGCGCAAGCTGATCCTTGACATTCGTGACCAGCTGGGCACCTTCGATGGTCCCATGGACAGCTGGGATGGCAGCACCACCAACAGTTACATGGAACTGCGTGAACGTGTCCAGCAGCTGATGGGGCAGATTCGCGTCGCCGGTCTGGTCCAGATCCGTCGCAATCCGGTGGTTCTCAAGGAGAACGAAAGCCAGATGGCCAAGGCCATGGTCGACAGCCTGATGTTCAGCAGCAAGGTGGAACTGGAGCAACTGGACCAGCGCCAGAATGAATTGCGCGAGAGTCGCACAATGACGGGGACGGCCAGCGTGACACAACTGGAACGGGCCGTACTCACCGAGCGCTTCGCCAATCTGGGCGAACGCCTCGATCGCTGGCGTGTGTCCACCGAGTCACGACGTGACGCTCCGTTCTCCAGCGATCTGCCCCACTGGTCCAATCTGGCCTTCTCGCGCCTGGTGCTGGGGGACATCCGCTTCGACGAACTGGAAAAGCTGGATGAACGCATCCGGGAACTCGAAGGGTACCTCGAACGCATCGATTCCCTGCTCAAGGGAGATTCTGCTCCCGCACCGGGTGGTACCGGTACGTCGGTGTCCGCTGACCAGGAACAGGGACTGTTGCCCGCAGGCGCCAATGGGGAGGCGCGCGAATGAGGCACTCGCTCTGGTTGCTCTATCTGCTGCTGTTGACCGGATCCCTGCACGCCCGTGAAATCGCCGAAATCGACGAACCGGTTCTGGCACGCTGGCAGGAAATCTCACAACTGCAGGTCAGCGAGAAGACACAGTCGTACATCGCCGAAGGCACCAGGATCCTGGAGCGCTATCGCGAACTCCAGGAGCTGGAGAAGTCCGCGTCCGACAATACCGATCACACCAGCATCGGAATCGAGGTCGCCAAGCTGAAACTGAAGCTGGTGAGCCTGCTCAAGACCATTGAGGAGGCCGCGCTCTTCGAAATGGATGCACGCCAGCTGGACGATCTGCGTGTGCGCTACGAGGCCGAGCTGGAAGAGCTGCGGAAGCTGCGCGAAGATCTGCGGGCCGATATTCTCAGCAAGGGCGAGAACTTTCTGGCCGACTATCGCCGCAAGCTGAGCCTGCAGAAATTCCGCCAGCGTGATGTGGTGGCCAAGCTCTGCCTGCAGCTTGCCGAGCTGTATTACGAGAAGACCCAGGACGACTACTTCGCCCGCCTGGATGCACAGCTGGACCGCGTGGACAAGGGGCTTCCGCCCGGTGCCGAACCGATCCGGAACTTCTACGATGCGGTGAACAAGTACCAGCGCATCGTGGACGAATTCCCGTATTCCGAGTACATGGATGATGCCCTCTACAATCTGGCCTACATCCGCGAGAACTCACTGGATGAGGCGGAACAGGAAGCCAGTCGTCGGCTCTACGAGCAGCTGGTGCGTGACTTTCCCCAGAGCCGCTACGCTCCCGAATCATGGATGCGGCTCGGCGAGTTCTGGTTCCGCAACACCGAGACCGATTTCGATACGGCCATCGGTCGGGCCATCGAGAGCTACGGACACGTGCTCGAGTATCCTGATTTCGATGCCCGTGAGAAGGCCCTCTACAAGCTGGGCTGGTGCCACTATCGCAAGGGCGACAACGAGCGCAGCGTGGAGTACTTCTCCGAGGCCGTGCTGCACGCCATGGGACTGGGCGAGGAGCGCCAGGACCTGAAGGACGAATCGGTCACCTACATCGCCGTGAACTACGCCGATCCCGATTGGGATCAGGCCGACATTGGTCACCTCACACCCTTCGTGCGCGACAACCCCGCCGTGCGCGCCGGATATGGCTTCCAGTTGCTGGAAACCTATGGTGACATCTACCAGACCCAGATCCAGGATTGGGGCAAGGCGGTGGCGGCCTACGACAGCCTGCTGACCCTGTACCCGGACGAGGCGCGCGCGCCCTTCATCCAGGAGAAGATCATCGCCTGTTATGGGCCGGGCGCACTCAACGACCCTTCGATGGCATACATCGAAAAGAACCAGCTCTTCGACCAGTACAACCCCGAGACGGCCTGGGCCGCCAATCAGGATTCCGCCGACGTGGCCGAGCTGCCCGCCCTGCTGAACCAGAACCTGCGGGAAAACGTGGTCATTGCCTTGCACAAGGCCTACGACACCCACCAGCGCGAGAACTTCGACGCCTACGTGGATCTCAGCCGCAAGTACCTGCGCACCTTCCCGGAAGACACCTCGGCGTTCAACATCCACTGGAACCTGGCCAAGGTGCTCGAGAGCGAACTGAAGCAACCGGAACTGGCTTACGACGAATACATGGCCATCGCGGCGGCCTATCCTGAGCGCAATGTGCGCGACGCGGCCTACAACGCGATCATCATGTCGGAAACCCTGGTGGGCAATGAAGGGACGCTTGAAGCCGTGCTGTTGCCCGGCCAGTCCCCCGATCAGGAATACCAGGCCAGCGAGCTGACCCCGATGGAGCAGAAGAAGCTGACGGCACTGCTCAGTTTCGTCGAAGGTTTCCCTGAAGACCCCGAAGCTGCTGGCTATCTGATGGTTGCAGCCAAGCTGTACTACAACCACAGCGATTTCTCGGCGGCCGGTACCCTGTTCGATCGTCTGATTGCCGAGTATCCCGACGCCAGCACTCACGAAGAAGCCTACGCGCTCAAGCTTGAAGGCCAGTTCGCCCAGCGCGACTTCGCCGCGGCCGAAGCCACCGCCAAGACCATCCAGCAACTGGGGCTTTCCGGCGCCACCCTGGACAAGGCGCGCGAGCGGCAGGCCCAGAGCGTGTATGCCTCGGCCCAGGACCTGCAGAAGGGGGACGATCACCTGGCCGCTGCCCGCGAGTTCAAGCGTGTCGCGCTGGAGATTCCCGATGCCGAGTTCGCTGACGCGTCGCTCTTCGATGCGGCCGACGAGTTCAAGAAGGCCGGCGTCTTTGATGAATCCGCCGAGACCTATCTCTACCTGGCCGACACCTATCCCCAGTCCAGTTTTGCCGACAGGGCCGTGTCCCTGGCCGCGTTCATCCAGATGCAGGAGCTGGAACAACCCGGGAAGGCCGCTCAGACCTTCGAACGCCTGGCCATGGACTATCCGCAGAGCGAGCACGCGCGCACGGCGATTCTCAACTCGGCCTACACCTACGAGCAGGAGAAGGACTGGACCAGCACGATCCGCATGAACCAGCTCTACGTGGATCGTTATCCCACGGCCGAGGACGCCAACGCGATCCTCTTCGCCAATGCGGGACTGTATCTCAAGCTGAACGACATCACGAACGCCAACCGGATCTACGCGGACTTCGCGGCCCGCTTCCCGGGCGATCCCCGCACCGTACAGGCCTTCACCGAGCGTGGCAACTGGTTCATGGAAAACGACCAGCGGGAGCAGGCACGTGCCGAGTACGAGTCCGCCGTCCGCCGCAACCGCGATCTGGTGGCCGCCGGTGGCCCGGGCAACCCCTTCTATGCCTCCAAGGCTCTGCGCCAGACCGTGGAATGGGCCGTCGAGAGTTACAACGCCCTCGCCCTGCACCAGCCCGAACCGGTGTTCAATCAGGATGTGGCGGAGAAGAAGCGCCGGCGTGATGCGATTCTCGATGACCTTGCTGAACTGCTGGCTTTCGGCACGGGTGACGTGTTCCGTGCCCGGTACCTCATGGCGGATGCCCACGCGGAGTTCGCACGGGCCTGGCGCGATCAGGAGCGTCCCGCGTGGAAAACGGACGAAGAGCGCGTGCAGGGCGAAATCGGCATTCAGAACACGGCACACGATCTGGCCCAGGTGGCCCTGACGTCCTTCATCGCCACCACCAAGGAGCTGGAAGGCGCCATCGAGTCCCTCAAGAAGCAGCAGTTGGCGCACGAGGCACGTGTCCAATCCCTGCAGGACTGGCTGACGGCCAGCATGGGCGACAGCACGGCCGCCCGCAAGGACAGCCTGAACCTTCAGCCCCGCTTGACCAAGGCCGGAGATGAGTTGACGCGCTCTCTCGAAGAAAGTCAGCTCTGGACGACCCGCAGCCGCGAACAGGTGCCCGAGATCGTGCTGGCGGACATGAGCCTCTACGAATCACGAGTGGATCTGGCTCTGGCCCTGCCGTCCCGCCAGACGGATCTCTTTCTGCGTGCGGCGGACATCGACCGCAACATTCTCGGCGGGGCAGCCCTCGTCACGACCCAGTCGGCCATCGAAGGCTGGAACCAGGGACTTGAGACCATCGCCCAGGTCGGACTGGCCCGGATCTGGCGCCCCAGGGTCCAGGAACGTGTCGCGGTATTGGCGCAGAAACTGCCGCGAGCCTACCACCAGTTCGCGCTCGCCAATGAGCGTGACCTGCTGGCCCAGCTCGAAGCCTACGAGACCGTGATCGGCAAGGGCGAAGACTACAAGGATCGCCAGGGCCGCGACGAAGTGGATTACGGCAATGACCTGCTGGACATGGCCGAATTCAATCAGGGGTATGCCCGCAACTCGCTGACGATCCACGGCAGCGTGATCGAACTGCTGGATGCCAACTCCCTGTCGCACGATCTGAGCCAGTCACTGTGCGACAGCATGCTTGCGCGCGCCTTCCGCCTGGAGCAGGGTGCCCGCGCATTGCTGGACACGCTGAGCATTCACAAGGAGACCTTCTGGCAGCAGTTCACGGAAACCGCCAGCTTCGTCTACGAAGATGCCCACAACACGTGCGAGGATGCGATCTACTCCCTCGAGAAGAGTGGTCAGGACCTGTTGCTGGCCTGTGAGCCGGTGGTGACCGCCTGGAATCCTGACGGTCTGGAAAGCCGCAAGCTGCTTTACAGTCTGGCCAAGATCGACCCGCAGCAATTCGGCGATCGTTTCGGGCTCGGCGAACGCAATGTGACCCTTGGAAGTGGGCCGGACTGGCTGGTGACACCCGTATACCGCGAAGGCTTCGATGCCGGGGAAACGGACCTGACCGGCTGGGATTCGGCCGTGACCAGAAGTCTGCCCGCATTGACGGCCCTGGTGCCCGAGGCGCGCCCGATCTGGAAACCCATGACACGCGCGATCGACACTCTAACGGTGGCTCTGTCCGCACTTGAGCCCGGTGCCAACGTGCTGGATACCCTTGGAGTCCAGCCGGACGGGGAGACCCTGCTTCGGGTCCTGCAGGAATCCCGCGGACAGGCCGGGGTTGCCGACACGGCCTACTTCCGCAGTTCATTCGAGCTGACCGGGACGCCGACCTCGGCGAGCATCGCGATTGCCGCGGATGACAACTTTTATCTTTTCTTCAATGGTGAGTACATTGACGAGGTCCACACGCAGCCTGGATCCATCACCGACCGCAAGGAATACGACCTTGGCGAATTCGTTCGCGAGGGAAGGAACACGATTGCGGTGGAAGTCGAAGATGCTGACGGCAGCAGCGGTGGTCTGAGTGTCTGGATTGACGTGCGCGAAATGCAGCGCCTGACCGATGATCTGTTCGAGGAACAGATCCGCCGTGAGACGGCAGAACGGGAAACCCTGAGAAAGAGTCAACAGAAGAACCGGATCTATGACAAGAACCGTGTGGATTAGCCCCTTGCTGGCCCTGGTTCTGGCGCTTTCCGCCCGGGCACAGGACGATTACCTGATTCTGGACGAGGTTGCCATCGAGGGAGAGGTTCGTGAACCTTCGGTGGAGATCATCGCGTCGCGCATGAAACCGGTGCTTTCGACCTTTCGCCTGGAGAAGTCTTTTCTGGCCAAGCTCAAGACTCCGGATTCCCACATTGTCAGCCTGAATCCTGGCATCCGGCTGGAGCAGCGGATCACGGATCCCGATCCTCTGCTGCGCCGCGAACGGGAGCTTGGTCGGTCGACCGCGCCTGCAACGTCTTCGACCCCGAAGAGTTCCAGTCCCAACGAGGAGAAGTAAGTGAGCAGCACCCCCGAAAGACCTGCGGTTCCATCCTCCTCCCTCGGCACCCGCATGGTGGAACTGTGCAAGGACAAAGCCGAATTCCGGAAGGCGCTGGATGGCCTGAAGCCCATGGAAGTGCTGGAAGTGCAGACCTTCTTCTGGGACTTCTGTCTGCGCCTTGCGGAGCAGAAGGGTGCCACCCTGCCGCGTGCCCGCATCACGCGAGACATGATGCCCACAGGCAGCTATCAGCATTCCGTCGGCTGCAACGAGCGCATGGATTATTGCCGCGCCAACATCTGTGTTTTCACCAACCCCAACTGCGCGAGCACGAAGCTGCGCGGAATCATCGAGAACCTCCGGCAGGTGATTGTGGAACTGCTGGAAGAATCACCGGACAGGCCAAAGGACTGAACCCAGTGTTCAGCACACAAGAATTCAAATCGCCATCGTGACACGGAGGACGACCCATGACCGTACTAGTGAAGCTCCTGAGCCAGTTCAGCCCGTCGAATGACGGCGCGTTCTTCTTCTGGATTCTGGCCATCTTCGGATTGTTGGCCTTCAGCCTCGCCATCGAGCGCCTGTTGACCGTGAACATCAAGTCCAACATCGACGCGGAGAAGTTCTCGAGCGATGTGCGCGCCATGATCCAGAAGGGCGATCTGAAGAATGCCCACGAGCTGGCGAAGGCGAATTCCGAAAAGGCGCTGGCCTATGTCTACTCCCGGGCCCTCCAGGTTGCCGTGGGCATGGAGTACATCGACTATCGCAACATCCAGAATGCGGTTGACGAAGCCACCCTGGAGATCATGCCCCGTCTCACCAAGCGTACCAGCTGGCTGCAGACCTTCGCCAACGTGGCGACCCTGATCGGTCTGATGGGAACGATCTACGGTCTGATCCTGTCCTTCGAGGCGCTGGCCTCCGCCGGTGCCGGCAGCAGCAACGCTCTGGCCGCCGGTATCTCCACCGCCATGCTGACCACGCTGGCCGGTCTGATGGTCGCCATTCCCTGCATGCTGTGCTTCAGCCTGATCAACAACAAGACCAACCAGATCATGGCCGAGATCGACGAGTACTCGGTCAAGCTGATCAACCTGATCACCGGGAGCAAATAAGTGGCCTTCAAACCCAGCGCCAAGCGGAAGTATGCCCCCACCTCGGAAGAACTGGATCTGACTCCGGTGATGAATCTGGTGGTGGTGCTGATTCCCCTGCTGCTGGCCTCGGCCGAATTCGTGAAGCTGGGGCTGCTGGAGTCGCGCCTTCCTTCCGCGGGCGCAGCAGGTCCGGGTGGCCTGCCGCAGCAGGAGGCTCCCAAGGAGAAGATGAACCTGATGGTCAACGTTGACAGTGTCGGGTTCTCGATTTCCGTGTTCAATCAGACCGAAGCCAGTGATCCAAGTGGCAGGTACTTCCAGAAGGTTCTGCGACTGTCCGATGGCGAACTCGATTTCGACGGACTGGGCGAAGTCCTGCATGAGATTCATTCGACCGTGGTGGCACCTGCCCTGCTGGGCGAAGTGCAGAACAAGGATGACGCCGGGCGACCGGTCTTCAACCTTGATGGTACACCCCAGATGGTCAATGACTACAAGTACGAGGACGCGGAGAACGTGGTGATCACCGCTCCCAACGCACTGGAATTCCAGGATCTGGTATCGATCATGGATGTGGCCCGCATGTGGAAGAACGAGGATGGCACGGAACAGGTCGTGATGTTCCCCACCCCCTTGCTGGGCAAGATCCAATAGGAGAGCTTCATGGCCGCTGCACCTTCGCATATGAGGAAACACCGGGGATCGCAGGAGGAAACGATTCCTCTGGCATCCATGATGGACATGATGACCATCATCCTGCTGTTTCTGCTGAAGAGCTACTCGACCTCCGGTGGTCTCGTGACACAGGTCGACAAGCTGGAATTGCCGGGATCGAGCAGCAAGATCGCCCCCAAGAGCGCCCTGTCGATCGCTGTGGATGCCGGACGTTCGGGCAGTGCACCGGGCATCTACGTGGAAGTGAACGGCACTCGTACCGAAATGCTTGACGGGGGCGAGGTGCTTGACGTGAACGCGACCTCAAGCATGGAACTGCCCGTGTTGAAGGCTTTTCTCACCGAGAAGGCCAGCGAGGCGCGGGAGAGCGAGAGCCGCTATGGAATTCCCTTCACCGGAACGATCACGATCCAGGCGGACAAGGCCATCAACTACAACTCGGTACTGAAGGTGCTTCAGACCTGCGCGGATGCTGGCTATCCCAAGACCGATTTCGTGATCATCAAAGAGGAATAGGAGGGCGGTCGTGGCCGCATCATCGACAGCCTTGGCTGTATACAACCGCAAGCTCTTCAAGAACCCGGACTGGACGCTGATCATCATCACGGCGGTTCTGGGTGTCTGTGAGCTGCTCCTGATTCTCTGGGGAATCAACACCGAACTGCCGCAGATGAGTCAGGATCAGGCGAAGGAATTCTTCGCTCGCCGCTACCAGACCATCCAGAAGGTGGAAGCGCCTCCCGTGGAAGTCACCGCCGAACCGGAAGTGGCTCAGGTGGCCAATCTTCCCGCGGAAGAGACGGCAGTGCGTCAGGAAGAAGCGACAGAACAACTCGAGAAGCCCGCCGAGCGCCAGCAGCAGAGCGTGCAGGAACAGCGTGAAGCCCGCCGTCAGCGAGGCGAGGAACGCCAGTCACGTCGTGCCGCGATGGAGCAGCAGGTCATCAACAACCAGGGTGGAGTCGCCCTTGTGGTTGGCCAGGGCACCGGATCCGGCGCCAGCGATCTGGTGGACGCCGCCCGTGTGACCGCCGGCGAAGGCATTGGCATGACGGGTGTCACAGGGCTGGTCACCGGCAGTCAGGCCGAGGATGTGCGCCGCCTGCGGACCGATGCTCCCACCGGGGGCGGCAGCGGAGGCGTGGATCTGGGCTCGGCGATTTCCGCCGTGGACGCGGGTGTGGCCGGTGGCACCGTGGGTGACCTGCGCATGGGCGAAGTGGAAACCTACGACCGCAGCGGCAAGTTCACCGCCGAAGCCGCACGCAGTCCCAAGGCCCTCGACGGTGTCATCTCCGGATACACGCCCGGCCTGAAGGATTGCTTCGAGCAGCAGTTGCGCCGTCAGGCGGGGCTGAATGGCTCGATTCTGGTCCGCTTCACGATTGCTCCCGACGGCTCGGTCAAGGACGTCAACTTCACCCAGAACCGCTGGAGCGACGAACGTGCTGGCGAGCGGGTTGAATCCTGCATGAAGCGCAAGGTCCAGAGCTGGCAGTTCGATCCCGTGGACGCCAGCCTCGGGGACTTCAAGGCCGGCCGGAAATTCACTTTCGGCTCGTGATGCCTTTGACAGGAAAACCGGGCGGGGCCTGTCGTGGACAGGTCCCGCTTTTTTTGTGATCCCGGCCGGGCCCACCGGATCCGACCGCTGGCCTTTTGTACTTTCGGCCTTTCCAGAACAAGTCATGGATCCATGAAGCTTCTTCTTCTGCTGCTGATCTGCCAGGTGCTGGGGGCGACTCCCCGCTTCCTCCAGCCCCCCGCGTCCGACTCGCGCTGGCATCTGCCCGGCGACAGTCTGGACTATCTCCAGCTGGCTCTCAACGGCAATTGGAGCTGGCACGATCCTGCTGACGGAAGCAGCGGGTCGTGTACGGTTCCCTCCTGTTTCCCCGAGCCGACCGAAGAACTGGTTTTCTCCAGGGACTTCATCCTGCCCGATCCCGGAGCGAACCGCGAAAGCAGCCTCTGGTTCGGGGCCATGAATCACACGTGCCGCGTGTATCTCAATGGCGAGTTCCTGGGCAGTCACGCCAATGGCAGCACCAGTTTCGAGCTGCCGATTCCCGAGAGCCTGCTGAAGCCGCTGGACAGCAATCGGCTGGAGATCCAGGTCGAGCGCGGATTGTCCTCCAAGATCTCGCTGCCGCTCAAGGTGCAGAGCTGGGACCCTTACAACTATGGTGGCATCTACCGTGAGGTGGTGCTGCTCCAGCGCCCGCGTGTCCGGATTGAGGATCTCAACTGGAATCTCGTCAGTGGCAACCGGCCGGGACTGGAACTGAACGCCCTGCTGCGCAGCCTTGAACTGGTGAAGATCGGCCAGGACAGTCTGGCGGGGCCCCTGCCGCTTGAATTGCAGGCTCGGCTCCTTGACCAGGACGGCACCGAGATGGGCCGTGTCACCGTTCAGACCCGGCTCAATCGCCAGGAGAATCGTGCTGTGCCGCTCTCGCTGGGGGCAGCTGGCATTGAAAACTGGTCGCCTGAATCCCCGAGACTGTACACGCTCGAGGTGTCCCTCTTCCAGGGCACCGAGTTGCTGCATCGTGTCCGGCGCACCACGGGATTCCGGGAACTTCAGGTCCAGGGCAGCCGACTGCTGCTGAATGGAGCGGATCTCGAGGTTCGTGGCATCCGTTACCTCTCGCAGCATCCGGTCAGCGGCAGCGCGATGAGCGTGCGACAGTACAGCCAGGACATGGAAACCATCAAGAACCTGGGAGCCAATCTGGTCTTGCTGGCGGCCGGTGCCGGGCATCCCGGATTGATCGAGCTGTGCAACCGCATCGGGCTGCTTGTGATCGAGGAATTGCCGGCCTGTCAGGTGCCACCGCCTCTGCTGGCCCAGGACGGCTTCCTGCCCCTGGCGCGCAGTTATCTGCAGGAAATCATCTTGCGTGACCGCAACCAGCCCTGTCTGCTGGCCGTCAGTCTGGGCAGCGGACTGGACCTGGGGGACAGTCGGGGCCTGGACTTCGTCACCGGACTTCAGGATCTGCGCGCGCTGGATCACAGTCTGTTGTTCACCGGCAGCGTACTTGGACTGGAAGGCGCCCAGGCCAGTGGACTGGATCTGCTGCTGGTGGAAGACCGCGAGCCCGAGCTGCCGGCCGACCCCGGCCTGCCGATGATTCTGGCCGGAATCGGACTGCCCGTGGAGCCGGAGAATCAGGAAGGCTACGCCAACCCCTGGAGCAGCCTGCGCCAGGCACGACACATTCAACAGCGGCTGCTGGAGCTGCGTGAGCGCAGTGATATCGACGGTGCCCTCATCGACAGTTATGCCGACTGGCGCGGGGGGCGTCCCCTGCTCTGGGTACCACCCGGAAGTGATGCCTACAATTGCCCGCGTGGCATCGTCACGGCCGACCGTGTGACACGCGCGGCCTTCAACGAGGTGCGCAGTCTTTTTGGCAACGGCACCGGCACGACGCTGACCCGGGGCGAGTTCCAGCCCGATCGCCCGCTCGAGTATCCCATGGCGGGCTTCCTGCTGCTGATCCTGCTGCTGGTGGGACTCAAACAGAACAAGGTCTTCGCCCAGAATCTGAAACGCAGTTTCGTGCACAGCCACGGATTCTTCAGCGATGTGCAGGACAACCGGGTTTACCAGCTGGGGCAGTCCTTCTTCATTGGCCTGCTGATCTGTGGCGCCAGCGGAGTGCTGTTCTCGAGTCTGTTGTACGACATGCGCAAGTCCCTGCTGGTGGATCACCTGCTGGGGCAGATCCTGGTCTTCAACGAACTGAAGGAATGGGTTTCGGCACTGGCCTGGCAGCCGGTGGTCTCCATGCTGACTCTGGCGGCCGTCACCCTGGCGCTGGGACTGGCCGCCACGGTAGGGCTGCGCATTCTGGGGTTGCTCTTCAACGCGCGATTCAGTTTCGGACAGGCCCTGACCTTCATGGCCTTCGCCTGTGCGCCACTGCTGTTCTGCATCGTGCTGGGCAGCCTGCTTTTCCGCTTGCTGCAGATTCCCAGCCTGCTGTTGCCGACCCTGATCACGGCGCTGCTGCTGCCCACCTGGTCGATTCTGCGTCTGGTCAAGAGCCTGCGCATCGCCTTCGGATCCAGTTTCCTCTGGGCCGCCCTGCTGATCGCTGTCGTGCTCTCGGTGTTGCTGGCTCTGGTATTCGCCTATTACGAGAACAGTCACAGCCTGCTGGAATACTGGAACTACTATTCGCGTGCGTATCGGGGAGGTGTCTGATGGCCGGAGGCGTGTCACGTCTGATCACTGCGGAAGTGGTTCTGGAGGCGCACCGCACCGGACGAAGCCTGGCCAGGGATTCCTCGACCCGGATCACGGACGAGGCCCGGGACCTGGCGGCCCGTCTGGGAGTGGCCATTGGCAGCCCGGCCCCCGAATTGCCCGGAGAGACACCCGTGCGCGGCGGTGACACCAGAGTCCAGGTCGTGATCGGAAGTGATCACGGGGGCTATGAACTGAAATCCGCGCTCAAGATCGTGCTGACCAAGGCCGGATACACGCTCAAGGACGTGGGATGTCAGGGTGCTGCCGCGGTGGATTATCCCGACTTCGCACGGGAGGTGGCGAGCTGTGTCGCACGCGGAGATGCCGCGCGTGGAGTGATGATTGACACCATAGGGGTGGCGTCCGCGATGGTCTGCAACCGGGTGGCCGGATGCCGGGCCGCCGCCTGCGAATCAATGACGAGCGCTCTCTCCAGCAGACGGCACAACGACGCCAACATCCTGACCCTGGGCGCCAGTCTGCACACGGTGGAGCAGGCCGCGGCCATGCTGCTGGCCTGGCTGGGCGAAGCCTACGAAGGTGGCCGGCACCAGCGCCGCGTGGACAAGATCATGGCACTGGACTCACGCACTCGTCCCCGCTGAGCACGGGCGGTGGCCATTCGAACAGAATGGTCCACGCGTCGACGCACTCCCTCAGGCCAGTCGCTCGCGCAGGTCCAGATAGGGCAGACCGTCAGCCAGTGCCTTGGCCACCACCGCCAGCAGGTTTCGGGTCTGGTCCAGGTCCCCGCCTTCAATGATGATCTCCTCCCGTCCCTTGAAGAACAGGCCGAAGGTGTCGCTGTGCATGATGGGGCGAACCGTGATCGATTCCACGCGGGAAGAGTCACAACTGAACAAGTGGGTCGGACTGGATTGAATCCACATGGGGGCCTCCTGAAGTATGACTCGCCAACTTAGCCGATTTCTGGCGCTCCGCGTACCGGAATCTCAGCAGCAGCGAGAAAAGGCGCTTTCCGGGGAGGAAAGCGCCCTGACGTTTTGGGGTATGTGTCCAGGAGGATGGCGCACATATCCAAAGTGCCTCGCACCAAGCTTATTGCAATCGGTGTGCCAGAATGACATGCAGCCCACGATCCGATTTCAGCTTGGAAGTTCAGCACTTGCTGGCTTTGAAACTGTCTCCGTGCCGCGATCGCACCCTGAATCGGGTGTGACTTGCCTGTGGGCCCGGCATGATTTTCCCACCTCCGGGGGGCTGAAAGCGGGTTTCTTGATTGTATAGAGCTTGAACGATAGATTCTCAAGCTTTATTCGCGCGTCCGGAGCTTTGCCCGGCGTGTTCTGAGAATGCTTGTCCCAATCCGGCCGTTTGGTTTCACCCGCTGCGGAAAATCAAGTCAACAGGTCCCCCAGCCAGCGAGGTCTGCCGTGAGCATGGATCCGGAAACACCCCCGGTCCTCGTCATCCGCGATCCCGAGCGTCCCCTGCATCTCAAGTCCCGTCCCTTGTTGCGGATCGGCTTGGCGCAGGGGCTGCAGAAGATTGATTTCAAGGTCAACGGTCCCTTCCGGCTGGAAAACCTCGATGGCCATACGGTGCACGCCTCCAATGGGTCCGAGTTGCGCTGGAGAGCGCGCTGCCAGCAGACCCAGTCCGCCCAGTATCACACCAGCGTGCTCGTCGACAGCTTTCACCACGAACCCCAGGCCCTTGCCCTGGCCCGTCGCCTGCTGGATCAGGGCTACGATGCCTGGATCCGCTGCATCGGCATGCCCGTGCATTTCGAGAACGGTGTGCAGCACAATGCGCTGCGCTTCCGTGTGCTGGTGGGGCGTTTCGAGAACGAGAGTCAGGCTGCCGATGTCCAGACCCTGCTCAACAATGACTGGCGGCCCCGGCTGGTGCGCGAGAAGACCGCCGAGCCCACGGGACGTGTCGAGTATCTCGATGCCGAGCTGAGCCAGCACCAGGAAGTGGAGCGCGGACTGCGCCTGGTGCCGGGTGCGCCCGACGGGCTGATCAGCCTGTTCCAGCTGCCGACCCTCAAGGGCGAGCAGGACGAATACCTCGAGGACCGTCAGTACAGCGGTGTCATCGAGTTTCGCGTGGACAATGGCGGCATGCTCTCGGTGATCAACGAGATCCACATCGACCGCTATCTCAAGGGAGTGCTGCCCGCCGAACTGGATCCGGCCTTTCCGCTGGAAGCCCAGAAGGCCCAGGCCGTGGTCAGCCGCAGCAATGTGCTCTGCATGCTGGGCCTGAAGCACATGAATGATCCCTTTGATTTCTGTGCCTTCGCCCACTGCCAGTGTTACAGTGGCACCACGCGCGAACAGGAACTGTCCAGCAATGCGGTGCTGGAAACGTCGGGTGAGGTGATGGTCTGGAACGAGCAGGTCTGCGATGGCGTATCCACGGTCTGCTGCGGAGGCCATTCGGAGTCCAAGGAGAACATCTGGTCCACGCCCCCGCAGGACGTGCTCAGCGGGCGGATGGACGTGATGGGCTCAGCCCAGAAGCGCAACGGGCTGGACCTGTCCAGCGAGTCCGTCTTCCGGGAATGGGTTGACTCGCCGCCCGACGTGCTCTGCGACCTGCGCCGCAGCGACCTGGGCGTTCTGGAAGACTGGTCACGCCGTTATTTCCGCTGGCGCGAGGAACTGCGCCGTCAGGACCTGGAAGAACTCATCCGTCGCAAGACCGGGGTCGATCTGGGCACGCTCTTCGAGATCCTGCCGATCAGCCGGGGAATGAGTGGACGCCTCAAGGAACTTGAACTGATCGGCAGCCGTCGCAACCTGCGGCTGCAGAAGGAACTCAAGATTCGCGAAGCCCTGGCGCCCACGGCCCTGTTCAGCAGCGCGTTCTGGGTGGAAAGCAAGGGCAGCGAAGCCGGCGTGCCCACCAGCTTCGTGTTTCACGGAGCCGGGCGCGGCCACGGTCTGGGGCTCTGCCAGCTGGGCGCGGCCGCAATGGCCCTGAGCAAGCAGACGTACGACAAGATCCTGCTCCACTATTTCCCCGGTGTCCGCCTGATGCCCTTCTACACTCTCCGGCCCGAGTCGGTGGAGCACAACGCCTGAACCCGCAGACCGGCCGCCGGACCCAGCGTTCGGCGGACCCAAGCCGAGAGACCCATGACATCCAGTGAACTGAAACGCCTCCAGGAAGAGAATGCCCGTCGTCTGACTCAACTCCGGAGGAGTCTTTGACTACGACGGCAAGAAGAGCCGTGTCGAGGACCTGGAACAGCAGAGCCTGAATCCCGATCTCTGGAACGACCCCGCGTCGGCCCGTACCCTGCTCAAGGAAGTGGCGGAACTCAAGCTGGTCGTCGAGGGGCTGGAACGGGTGAGTGGCGACAATGAGACCCTGGCCGAGTTTCTCGAGATGGCCTCGGAAGGCGAACTGGGCGAACTCGAGGAGCTGGGTCTGCGTGTGCGTGCGCATGTGGATGAGATCGAGCTCAAGACCATGCTGTCGGGCGTGGATGATGCCAGGAACGCGATCCTGACCATCAACCCCGGGGCCGGTGGTACCGAGTCGGAAGACTGGGCTGCCATGCTGACCCGCATGTACCGCAGTTTTTTCCTCCAGCAGGGCTGGAAGACCGAAGTGCTGGATGAGCAGCCCGGGGAAGTCACCGGGGTCAAGCTGGTCACCTTCCATGTGTCGGGCAAGGATGTCTACGGCACACTGCGCTCCGAGATCGGTGTGCACCGGCTGGTGCGCATTTCCCCCTTCGACAGCCAGGCCCGTCGCCACACGAGTTTCGCCTCGGTCTATGTCTATCCCGAGCTGGATGACGAGATCGAGATCGTGATCGAGGACAAGGACCTGCGCGTGGACACCTATCGCGCCTCGGGGGCCGGCGGCCAGCACGTGAACAAAACCGACAGCGCGATCAGGATCACGCACCTGCCCACCAACATCGTGGTGCAGTGCCAGAACGAGCGCAGCCAGCTGCGCAACCGCCAGTCCGCCATGAAGATGCTGCAGGCGCGGCTCTACGCGGCCCAGCGCGAGGAAGAGCGAAAGCGGCTGGCCGAGCTGGAAGGCAAGAAGGCCGACAACACCTTCGGCAGCCAGATCCGCAGTTATGTGCTGCACCCCTACAACATGGTCAAGGACCACCGCACGGGTCAGCAGACCAGCGACACGGGCGGAGTGCTGGATGGCGACCTGCTGCCCTTCATCCGTGCCTTCCTGTTGAACCCCGACTACAACCTGGGCTGATCTCCGCGCGAGCATCCGCCCCAGCCAGAGGATCACGATGGATTCCAATACCCCCGGCACACCCGTTCCGCCGCGTGCCCCCAAGCTGCCCCCCGTCTTTCGCCAGCGCCTCGAGAAGGTGGACAAGCTGCGCTCGATGGGCGTTGAACCCTGGCCCTGGACCTGGGAGCGCAGCCACCGGGTGAGCCAGTTGCTTGAAGATTCCGACGGCTTCGTGACCCGGGAGACCGAGGTGCGGCTGGCCGGCCGCCTGATGGCCTGGCGCCGGATGGGCGGGGCAAGTTTTGCCCAGCTGGAGGATTTCTCCGGCAAAATCCAGCTGTTCATCCAGAGAGAAACGGTCGGTGCCGATAGCTTTGACATCATCAAGCTCTTTGACATCGGCGACATAGTGGGAGTAAGGGGAACGGCCTTCGTGACGAAGACCGGCGAGTTCACCCTCAACGTGGTGGAAGCCACGCTGCTGGCGAAGAACGTGCACCCCCTGCCCGCTGTCAAGGAAAAGGACGGCCAGGTTTTCGACGAGTACAGTGACAAGGAAGCGAGATACCGCCAGCGGTACATCGATCTGCTCGTCAATCCCGGAGTGCGTGAGACCTTTGTCCAGCGCACCCGGATCATCTCGCTGATCCGCCATTTCCTCGAGGAACGGGACTACTTCGAAGTGGAAACCCCGATCCTGCAACCGGTTTATGGTGGAGCGGCGGCCAGGCCCTTTGTGACCCATCACAACAGCCTGGACATGAAATTGTATTTGCGGATCGCCAACGAGTTGTATCTCAAGAGGCTGATCGTCGGAGGCTTCGAGCGCGTCTTCGAATTCGCCCATGATTTCCGGAACGAGGGAATCGACCGCTTTCACAACCCCGAATTCACCATGATCGAACTGTACTGCGCTTACAAGGACTACCATTACATGATGGACCTGGTGGAAGAGCTGGTCAGTTCCCTCGCGGAGAAACTGCTGGGGCACACGGAAGTGGACTGGAACGGACACCGCATCCAGCTCAAGGCGCCCTGGCGCCGGGCCACGATGATGGATCTGATCCAGGAAGCCACCGGCCAGGATCTTCTGGGAGCACCGCGTGCGGTGCTGGAGGAAGCGGCCCGCAAGGCGGGCGTCGAGGTGCTGGCCTCGCACAGTGATTCCACCCTGCTGGATGGCATCTTCGGTGAGAAGGTCGAACCCTTCCTGATCCAGCCCACCTTCGTGATGGATCACCCGGTGGAGATGAGCCCCCTGGCCAAGCGCCATCGTCACGACGCGCGTCTGACCGAGCGTTTCGAGGCGGTGGTGGGCGGCAAGGAACTCTGCAATGCCTTCACCGAGTTGTCCGATCCCTTCGACCAGAAGTCACGCTTCGTGGAGCAGAACGAGCTGATCGCCCGGGGTGACCTGGACGCCCAGCCCTACGACGAGGATTTCATCAAGGCGCTGGAAGTGGGCATGCCGCCCACGGCCGGGCTGGGCATCGGCATCGACCGTCTGGTGATGCTGCTGACCGGTCAGGATTCCATCCGTGACGTGATCTTCTTTCCCACCCTGCGCCCCGAAGGCGGTGCCCGGAAAAGCAAGGACAACAAGCGATCGTGAGATCCATGGGCTGGGAGCTGTTCGTAGCCACACGCCAGTTGCGCTCCGGACACAGTCTCGGATTCATCTCGGTGATCACCTGGTTCTCCGTGCTTGGCATCACCATCGGCACGGCGGCACTGATCATCGTGATCTCCGTGATGAGTGGTTTCGAGACCGAGGTCCGTGACCGGATCATCGGGCTGGACGCGCACGTGCGGGTCCGTTCCTACCTTGAAAGCGGCATTGTCGATCCCTCGACCGTTCAGACCATTCTTGCCGGGATTCCCGAAATCCAGGCCAGCAGCCCCTATATCCTTGAAAAGGGCATGCTGAGCCATCGGGGGGCCACGGAAGGAGCGGTCATCCGGGGAGTGGATCCCGAGAGTTATTCGCGTGTCACGGATCTTTCGCAGCACACGATCGACGGCGTGCCCGACCTGGTGACCCACCAGGGCAGCCTGCCACCGATCGTGCTGGGGCGTTACCTGGCGGCCAATCTGAGTGCGACGCCCGGTGATACCCTGCTGTTGATTTCCCCCGTGGGCGTGGTCAGTGCCTTCAGCCAACCCGTCGTGAAGCGTTTTGTCGTGAGTGCGATTTTCGAACTCGGGATCTACGAGTTCGACGATGTGATCGCGATGGTGTCCATCACCGAGGCCCAGTCCCTCTTCCGCATGGGAGAATCGGTCACGGGTTTCGAGTGCCGACTGAAGGACCTGGATCGCGCCAGTGCCGTGAAAGCGGCCATTGAAGAACAATTGCAGTACCCGTACTGTGCCTGGACCTGGTTCGAGATGCACAAGAACCTGTTCAGCATGATGAAACTGGAAAAGTGGATGATGTTCATGATGCTGCTGCTGATCCTGCTGGTGGCGGCGTTCAACATCGTGGCCACCCTGACCATGACGGCCATGGAGCGCAGACGCGACATCGGCATACTCAAGGCCATGGGAGCCAACCGGACCAGCATCCGCAAGGTCTTCGTGATCCAGGGTCTGGTCCTGGGCGGAGGCGGCACCCTGCTGGGTACGGCCATTGGTCTGCTCGTTTGCTGGATCCAGATTCGCTGGCAGGTGCTGAGCCTGCCCCCGGACGTGTATTTCATCAATGCTCTGCCCGTCGAACTGCGTCCTCTGGACATTGCCCTGACCAGCCTGAGTGCCCTGGTGCTGAGCCTGCTGGCGACCCTGTATCCGGCCAACCGGGCGGCAAGCCTGGACCCGGTGGAGGCGATCCGTGACGCAGACTGAGTCCACCGTGGTATTGAGTGCCCAGCAGCTGGGCAAGGCCTTTCCGATTCCCGGAGGAGAGCTGCGGCTCTTCGAAGGGCTGGATCTTGACATCCACAGCGGCGAACTGCTGGCTGTGACCGGACGCAGCGGGGCGGGCAAGTCCACCCTGCTGCACATCCTCGGGGGCATGCAGGCCCCCAGCGAAGGCCGGGTGCTTGTTGGCGACGAAGACCTGTACCGCTGTGGTGAGAAGCGGCGTGCGGCGATCTGCGGCCAACGATTCGGATTCGTGTTCCAGTCCCATCACCTGCTGCCCGGCTTCGATGCCCTGGAGAATGTGCTGCTGCCCGCCGCGATCGCGGGGACGGCCATGCACACCGCCAGGGAACGTGCCCGGTGGCTGCTGTCACGTTTTGGCCTGTCGGGGCGCGAAGATCATCTGCCTTCCCGGCTGTCCGGTGGCGAGTGCCAGAGAGTGAGTCTGGCGCGGGCCCTGGTCAATTCCCCCTCCATTGTGTTTGCCGATGAACCGACCGGAAATCTGGACCTGGCCAACGCGGACAGTGTCCTGACGGCTCTTTCCGAGGTGGTGCGCGAAGACGGCGGCAGCGTCGTGATCGTGACCCACGACCCGCGCGTGACCCAGGTCGCGCACCGGGTGCTGTCTCTGGATGACGGTCGAATCAACGGATAACGTGTGGACGTCCTCGGGCGCTCCGCACAAGTGGAGGTGTCCGATGATTTGCCAAGGTTGCAATCAGAATCCCGCAGTCGCGGAACGGGGCATCGGTCCCCACCGACTGCACGTGTGCATCCAGTGCCTCGCGCGCCCCGGACTGCACCATCTAACCCACTGGCGGCTCACGCTGCCCTCGCCCGACACGCGGCGCTGTCCCACTTGTTATCTGGGCTGGGACGAGTTCGCCCGCACTCTCCGCTATGGCTGCCCCGACTGTCGCACGGCCTTCGAACCCGCGCTGGCCTCGCTGCTCTCCGCCTTGCACGACAGCCCCGGAGAACGTCCCACGGGATCACGCGAAGTCCAGGAGATCGAACTCTCGCTGGCGCTGCTGATCGAAGACTATGAACTGGCCGCGCGCCTGAGAGACGAGATGGACCAATGAATACTGACGAATTGATTCCCACCCTGCGCCGCCGACTGCCCGCCTGGTCCCCCGCGGACTCGGGAGAACTGCTGTACGGTCGCCTGCGCCTGAGCCTCAACCTCAACGGACTGCCCTTTCCCGCGCGACTCGGCTCGGCGGAACGGCAGGCCCTGCACAGTTATGTGCTGGGGCGTGAGGATCTGCTTGAAGGCCTGGAGTTGCGCTGCACCCTGGGCGAAATGCCTCCCGATGAGCAGGAGTTCCTCGAGGAACGCTGGCTGGCCGAGCCCGGTGGCATCGGTCAGGGCGACGCGGAGCTGCTGCTGGCCTGCGACGAGCACGGCGGCATGCTGGTGGGAGCCCATGATCACCTGAGTTTTCATGTGATCGGCACATGCGAGGAATTGCTGAGCGGACTGAACTGGCTGGACAGCCGCCGCCGCATGCTGGAGCAGAGCCCGGGCCTGGCCCTGGGACGTCAGGGCGAACTGGTGGTCAGCTCACCCTTCCTCTGCGGACACGGCACCCTGCTCTCCCTGGTGTTGCACCTGCCCGGCCTGGCCTGGTGGGGCCAGATCGAGAGCACGCTGGATCCGCTGTACGACGAAGGCTTCAGCTACCGCACCTGGCAGGAAGGCTTTGGCGACTTCATCCTGCTGGAGAACCTGAGCGCCCAGAACGATCCCGACCCGCGCACCCTGCTCAACCGCGCCCTCGAGATCCTCAACCCCGTCTTCGCGCGCGAGTCCAACGCCCGCGCCGAGCTGCGCGCCCACCGCGAGCTGGAACTGCAGGACCGGATCCACCGCGCCCTCGCCCTCTGCGCCGGCAGCCGGATGATGTCCTACAGCGAGTTCGTCGAGCACGCCTCGATGCTGCGCCTGGCCAGCCAGATGGGCCACAGCCTGCCCTGCCCGATCAGCCCCCTGCTGCTGGAACTGGCCCCCGCCCACCTCCAGCAATCCTCGGGCGAGAGCGGCGACGGCCGCCGCATGGCCCGCCTGCGGGCGGATCGGCTGCGGGAGGTGTTTGGAAAGGGCTGATGATCTGCGACTCACTTTGGATTGACAGAACGACCCGACACTCCTGAATGGATTGTCGGGCCGTTCTGTTCTGTTCTGCCGCACAGGACCTGCAAGGATTCGGCGGCGCCCTTGAAGTCTCCTGGAAACACATGCATTGCTCTGGTGTGGGCGATTCGTGCGTTTGGCAGTATCGATTCTGGCTGAACCATTCCAGGTCTTGTTCCCGCCGTCCGATTGGTCCATATTGAGGAACGTTCCTGTCGCTTCAAGAACTCCCCGGACCCATTGTGCCAGACCCTGACCACAGCCCGCGCCTGCGACGACGAAAGCTGTTCCTGCAAAGCTGGCGGGATGTGCTTCTCCGGGGACTCAGCAGTCTGCTGGCCTTCGGTTGCCTGTTCGGGGTCATCGCTGAACTGTGGTTGAATCCATCTCCGCCCTTCGCTCTCGAATTGCTCGAAACCCGCCACGCATCCTCCAGTGTCACCTTTGCGGATATGGATGGTGACGGCTTGCGGGATCGCCTGATCGCCGTGGAGGATTCGGCCTATGCAGCCTCTTTCATCACTCTGTACGGAACACATGATTTGCGCAGGGGGGAGGCGCAGACCTACTTCCGCGGCAAGCAGATCATTGGACGGCTGTCCGTGCTGCACGATCGCCATGGGCACCTCCTGCTGGTTGCCAATACGGTGGAAGACAGCCTGGCGCGCATTGGTCTGGCCCTGGAAGATTCCACGGGTCAGACAGTCTGGCATGACATACTGGTTACGCCGATCACGGCTGAGCAGCGCCGCCGCAGGATCTTTCCGATGGCTGCCCAAGCTGTCTGGACCGCGGATTCAACACGAATCGTGCTGCCTGTCTTCGGGAACTATCAGTCCTGGCGTGGAACGATCGTTGTAGACCCAGCGCATCCATCTGACCCCATGATGTTTCCCAACGGACTCGGCATGCAGGAGATGTCGGGGCCAATTCCGGCACCCAATGGACGAGCATGGTTCGCCTGCGGCCGCAGCGCGGCTGGAAACAGGGTTCTGCTTGGGGGCTTTGAAGATGATCACGCCCGCGTACACGGATTCGACCCCGATTCCGGTTACACCACCTGCCTGGATCTGATCGGATTCAAGGATCTCACCTATGCAAGCATTCCCGGAAATCCTCGTGTCCTGATTCTGGTGTCTGGGTATGAAAAGGGAAATCAAACTGTAGCGGATTGCTTCATCTGGAATCCGGTCAGTGATTCACTGCTTTGGAGTGGTGTGCTCCATGCGGGCCGAGGTCAGTTCCAATTGATGGGTGAGTCCATCTGGTTTCTGGGCGAAGATGGAGGCCTGTGGACGCTGGCTCCCAACGATTCGCAACCACGGCAGAATGCACGGTTGCCGTTGCAGGATACGTGGACGAGTCGGCCCGTGGGCGGAGCATGGCTTTCTGTCACCCCAGCCAAACATGCCAAGTTGTTCAGCCACGAGGGACGGCAGCTCGCGTCAATGCCCTTCGATGCGAGGGTGTTGTCTGCTGCTCTCGAAGAGGGGCATGTGCTTGCTCCAGGATCCATCCTCCTGATTCATTGTCTATCCACGAACGATCTGTATACGGTCCTTCGTTTGCGACTCCTGGAGATCCCGTTGATCGAACGGGTGATGTCAAACGCCTTGTCCCGCTGGGCGCTGGCCATAGCAAGTCTGGTTTTCCTTCTGCTGCTGGCCCGCAGGCTTGGCACCCAGGAAACTCTGTTGCGTCAGGTTCTGCAACCGGGCAATCGTGCTGTTGGAATCTTCGATGGATCGTTGCGGCTGGTCTATGAGAACTCAGCTTTCGCCGAGGAGCTGTCCGATCCAGCCCGAGTCGCATCTTTGTTGTCTCTGGCCGATGGATCACAGCCGGCTCCACTGCGCCTGGAGGATGGACTCCGCCGGATGATCTGGCATCGCCGGCTGCATGTGCGCAGCCGTGGACGAAAGCCCTGGACCATCCTCGAAGGAGAAGACCTGAGTCTTGAGCGCGAGAACGAGCAGCAGCGACTCTTCCTGATGAAACTGGCCGTGATGGCCCACGACCTGAAGGCACCTCTCACGCCCATCCGCCTGCAGGCCGAAGGTATTGAAGATGCACTGCCCATGTTGCCCCCTGAAGTGGCAGGGAGAGTGCGACACGCCCTGGGCGAGATCGACCGTCAGGTCGAACGCAGCCTGCAGCTGATCACCCGCTTCATGGGCATGGCCCGAACCGAATTCGAGCTGAGTCCCGTAAGCCTGCCCGACATCGCGCGAGCTGCAATGAACGAACTTGAGAGCATGGGATGGCCCGAGCTTGACACACGCCTGGTGTACGACAGCTCAGTCAGCCATGTGGCCGAAGCCGAAGGCGATGTGCTCCAACTGGCTCTCTTCGAGCTGCTGTTGAACGCGGCTCAGTCAATGGAAGGTCAGGTCAGTCTGCTGCTGACTCTGAGCAGTGGTCATGAGGGCAGCACTCTGAGAGTTGAGGACAATGGCCCGGGTATTCCCGAAGCCGATCTGGCACGCGTGCTTGAGCCCGGCTACACCACGCGCGCCAAGGGCACCGGATTCGGCTTGTACTTCGTCAAACGAGTGCTGGAGAGGATGGGTGGCGGAATCGAGATTCACAATCGACCTGAGGGAGGTGTCGCGGTTCGGGTGAATCTGCAGGCGCCAGGCAAGGAGTCACGATAACGTCGCGCCCCTGGATTCAAATCCGCCGAAGGAACTTTTTCCTGCAATCCCTCGGCAGCTGGTTGCTGCGGGGAGTCGGGACATTGCTTCTGTTCGCGCTGGTCGCAGGCCTGATTGGCGAGCTGTGGCTCAAACCAAGCCCCTTGTTGACAGCCGAGGTCCTCGAGGAATCCGATGTCGTCGAACCCTTCGGGACCTTTGACTTCAGCAACGACGGCTGGCTGGACTGGGTGTCACACACCATGAATCCGTCGTACAAGGCCAGCTTGGTCGTCAACATGCTCCCGGATGACTCAAGCCGGGCTGAGGCGGACTTCCAGTTCTATTTTCCTGGAAAGCATGTGGTGGGTCAGGCGGACCCGGTACAGGCAGCGACCGGGATCCTGATCCACACCACGTCGCGAACTGACTCAACCGTCTGGTTCTCGCGACTGACGATTGACAAGGAAGGGCATTCTTCAAGAGAGGACACCCTGCTGTTCGATGGAACACGAGCAGACTTGTCCAATATTGCATTTCCAGCCATTTGCGGTTTGCCGATCCGCTTCCCGGGGACCAGCCGCCTGTTGATTCCACTCTGGGGAAACTTCATGGCCTGGCGTGGTGCCGTCATCACGGACATGCAGGACTTCAGTCACCTCACGCTTGTCCCGGCCGGAGTGGGGATGAGCCTGGCAGATACCCTGGCCGTACGCATGCCGGATGGACGGCAATTGCTGCTGGCATACGGCAGTGGCTCGAACAACGGCAACACACTGGGCGGCTTTCCTGACACGGGCAGCTGGATGTTTCTGGTGGACCCAGACAGCGGTATTGTCAGGCACAGGCACATGGCTGCATTCAAGAGCATGCGTGCGACTCTGTTTCCGGATCAAAGGCATGTCATGCTGACCGGTGGCCAGCTCTATGATGGACAGGAAGCCACACCGACCCTTCTGGTCTGGGACAGCTGGACCGATTCTCTGGCACTCGCGGAAAAATTGCCACTGCAGAATCCAACACAGCCGGTTCGTTGTGGAGATGAGCTTCTCTGGTTCGACGGAGAACATCAGGTCTGGGTCGCGACACCTTCCCAGTTGCGGGCACGAAAACTCTACGAGTTGCCGCTGAGCCGTTTTGCCACCGTCCGCTCCAGCGGAGACAGCTGGGTGATCTGGGACGGTGCGAACATGGCACTTGTCCGTTGCCATGATGGGCGATTGCTCATGCGCTTGCCAAGTTCCATCAAGGGGGGGCGAGTATGGTTGGAGCAGCCGCCTGCGGCGGATCTTCCCCGGCGCTTGACCTGGCTGCGAAGCACGACACAGATCGGAATCAGTCGCGCCAGGACCTTTGTGCTTCAGCCTGTGTCATTCATCCATCGCTGGATCACACACCCTTTCCTGCTCGCGAGCTTGTTGCCGGGTATCGTGGTTTTCCTCTTGCTTCTGGGAATCCGGATGTTCGCCCAGGAGAGACTGTTGCGCAGGTTGGTGCCCCAGCAGGAGGCCGCGACCGGACTGCTGGACGACCGGAATCGTCTGGTGTATGCCAATGATCTGCTGGAGGAGATCCTCGAGGACAACGGAGATCGGATTCCGGATCCGGAATGGCTGTTGGCGCAACCCATGGAAGCCCAGTACCGAGGCCGGGATCTGCGCTGGAGCATGCGTCAGGTGCCACGTCGATTCGGGAGCTCCTGGATCCAGTTGATGGGCAATGATGTCACTCATGCACGCGAGAATGAGCAGCAACGCTTGTTCCTGATGAAACTGGCCGTGATGGCCCACGACCTGAAGGCACCTCTCACGCCCATCCGCCTGCAGGCCGAAGGTATTGAAGATGCACTGCCCATGTTGCCCCCTGAAGTGGCAGGGAGAGTGCGACACGCCCTGGGCGAGATCGACCGTCAGGTCGAACGCAGCCTGCAGCTGATAACCCGCTTCATGGGCATGGCCCGAACCGAATTCGAGCTGAGTCCCGTAAGCCTGCCCGACATTGCGCGAGCCGCAATGAGCGAACTGGAGAGCATGGGCTGGCCCGAGCTTGACACACGCCTGGTGTACGACAGCTCAGTCAGCCATGTGGCCGAGGCCGAGGGCGATGTGCTCCAACTGGCCCTGTTCGAGCTGCTGTTGAACGCGGCTCAGTCAATGGAAGGTCGGGGCAGACTGCTGCTGACTCTGAGCAGTGGTCCTGAGGGCAGCACTCTGAGAGTTGAAGACAATGGCCCGGGCATTCCCGAAGCCAATCTGGCACGCGTGCTTGAGCCCGGCTACACCACGCGAGCCAAGGGCACAGGATTCGGCTTGTACTTCGTCAAACGGGTCCTGGAGAGGATGGGTGGCGATCTCCTCTTGAGCAATAGCGGAGCGGGCGGGCTGACGGCCATCGTCACATTCAAGGGCCAATCGTCCGCTCGGTCCTGAGTTGATCATTGTGCTCTTGCATGGCTGCGCTGCCGTTGCGGAAACTCCTGCGCCAAACCGTCACCAGACTTTCCACAATGCCTGCTCGCCAGTACAATTTCATTCAAAACAATCAGTTGCCCGAATGATGGCTGCACGCATCAATTGGCACGGTTCTCGCCAATCCCTGAGGAGATGACTCCAATGATGACCCACTCCGACTCCAGCCCGGATACGCACGACCCATCGCTGGAAGATGATGGTCTGCGTGGCCGAGTGCTGATGATCGATGACGACCCCAGCATCTGTGAGGCGATTCGAAGCCTGCTGTCACCGTACGCCATCCGCTTTCGATCCTGCCTGGATCTGGCGCACGGACATCGGGAATGTACGGAGTGGAAGCCCGATGCCCTGATCCTGGATCTGGACTTCAGGGGCCAGCAGGAAAGTGGTCTGGATCTGCTGGCACGCTTGCGTGCTGAAGGGCTGGATGTGCCGGTGCTGATTTTCACCAGTGAAGTCAGCGTACAGAACTTCCAGCAGGCGATCCGCCACGGCATCTTCAATTTTCTGGCCAAACCGATCCGTCGCAATCCTTTTCTCATTGCCTTGCGCGGTGCGCTTGAGAATCAGCGACTCAAGCGGGAGCGCATCTTCCGGCCAACGGATGATCCAGTGTTGGGCATCAGTTCTCCAATGCTGGAACTGAAAGCCCGGCTGCGCAACATCGCGCCCTGGGAGAGTCCGGTGCTGATCACGGGGGAAAGCGGGACCGGCAAGGAACTTGTCTGTCGTGAGCTGCAGCGTCTGGGGCCTCGCGCAGACAAGCCATTCCGGGTCTTGAACTGCGCAAGCCTGCGCGCCGAAACCATTCGCGACGAACTCTTCGGCCACGAGCGCGGAGCCTTCACGGGAGCCGATCACAAACGGCCCGGGATGGCTGACGAAGCCGATGGGGGCATGCTCTTCCTGGACGAGATCGGCCTTCTTCCCATCGAGACCCAGGGGGTATTGCTGCGCTTTCTTCAGGAGGGTGAGATCCATGCCCTGGGCAGCAACCAGGTGAGGCGTGTGGATGTACAGGTGATCGCCGCCACCAACGAGGACCTGAGGGCCCGCGTGCAGGAAGGTGAATTCCGCCAGGACCTGTATGAGCGTATCTCGATCCTGCAGCTCCACTGCCCTCCTTTGCGTGAGCGCGGGCGTGACATCCGCCTGCTCGCCGAGGCTTTCCTGTATCAGGAACTGAGCAAGCGCAGCCTGCCCTTCCGTCCGATCAGTGAAGATGTGCTCCAGTTCCTAGAAACACGTCTATGGCCTGGCAATGTGCGCCAGTTGCACAACACCGTGCTCAATCTGATCGTGCACTACTATCACCAGGAAGGCCAGATGGGAAGCCCGGCTGAACTGATGGCCTTGATCCCGGCGCTTTCACAATCAAACGATCACACTGCATCCTCGCTTGTATCAGTTGATCCTCTGTCGGTATTGGTTCCGGACATAATGCCGTACATCGAGGCGAAGCGCGTGTTCACTCGCGCCTACTTCCACAAGGCTGTGGATGCATTGAATGGAAACATAACGGCGGCAGCGAAAGCTCTGGACGTGAACCCTTCGACAATCCATAGAGCATTCATGAACTATTGAACTTGCAACACATGAGCACTCATTTGCTGAAGTGATAGAGACATGAAAACGAATTGCATCGGGAGGAGGTGCGTGAAAGATCCTGGTGCTTCGCTCATTGAGGCTGGCCGATTTGTCTCACGCAGTTTGGATACGGCTCAGACATTGTCAACCATATTTCGGAGGCTTTCATGACACAAATGTTTCCAGTACTCTCTATTGTTTTGACCCTCGCTTGCGGTGCGCAAGCCCTCGACACTCCGCAGTTGTCGCTTGGTGCAGTGAGTGATGGCGTCAACACACAGGTGCAGCTGAGCTGGACGCCGGTGGAGGGTGCCAGCTACTACCAGGTTCGTGGGCGGACAACCTACGCGGGCACTGATTCACTGCTGACGACTACTACTGCAACAAACTGGGAGCTGACATTGCCAACAGGGTGGGACTGGCAGTCCCAGGTTTCAGTCTTGGGCTTCTACTCGGTGACAGCAATCAGCCATGATCCTGAATCCCTGATGGTCATGATCCCGGCCGGCGAGTTCATGATGGGCCAAGAAGACGTGGCCACGCCTGAGCACTCTGTTGCGCTGACTCACGATTTCCTTCTGGGACGCACGGAAGTCACAAACATTCAATATCTGGAGGCCTTGAACTGGGCAATGGAACAAGGTCTGGTATCGGTGGTTGGGGATTATGTGCAACAGTACAATGAGAACCTCCTGCGGATCGACCAAAGCGGAGTTGATAGCTACGAGATTCGCTACAATCCAAGTTCACAGCAGTTCTATTTGAATGCGGGAACTTACAGCGCGGGTGGGGGATGGGGGCCCGGCTTTGCCTATCCCACAAGCTATGAGTCGGCGAACCACCCCGTCAAGTTTGTGTCCTGGTACGGAGCTGCGTGTTACTGCGACTGGCTGAGTCAGATGAACGGATTGCCCCCCTACTATAACGGTGCTTGGAACCAGATTCCCATTCCCAATGATCCATATCTGGTGACTGGTTATCGCTTGCCGACAGAAGCAGAGTGGGAGTATGCTGCTCAATACAATGAGGAGCGGGAATACCCTTGGGGTTCCGACCTTCCCTCCTGTGAGCTGGCTAATTTTGCCAACAGCGATTACTGTGTGGGCTGGACCAGTCCGGTTGGCACACATCCCGCAGGTGCCAGCTTTCTTGGCCTGCAGGACATGGCGGGGAATGTGATCGAGTGGTGCAATGACTGGGTATCGGACTACAGCAGTGTCGCACAAACAAACCCAGCTGGTCCGAGTGGAGGCACTTATCGCGTCAGGCATGGAGGCAGCTGGTTCAACGGTGCTAACTACTTACCAAGCGCACGTCGCGACAACACAGCTGTTCCTTCATACGGCGCAAACAATCTGGGTTTCCGAGTTAGCAGGCTGAATTCCCCACAAGCAATGGTCATGATCCCGGCCGGCGAGTTCATGATGGGCCAAGAAGACGTGGCCACGCCTGAGCACTCTGTTGCGCTGACTCACGATTTCCTTCTGGGACGCACGGAAGTCACAAACATTCAATATCTGGAGGCCTTGAACTGGGCAATGGAACAAGGTCTGGTATCGGTGGTTGGGGATTATGTGCAACAGTACAATGAGAACCTCCTGCGCATCGACCAAAGCGGAGTTGATAGCTACGAGATCCGCTACAATCCAAGTTCACAGCAGTTCTACTTGAATGCGGGAACTTACAGCGCGGGTGGGGGGTGGGGGCCCGGCTTTGCCTATCCCACAAGCTATGAGTCGGCGAACCACCCCGTCAAGTTTGTGTCTTGGTACGGAGCTGCGTGTTACTGCGACTGGCTGAGTCAGATGAACGGATTGCCCCCCTACTATAACGGTGCTTGGAACCAGATTCCCATTCCCAATGATCCATATCTGGTGACTGGTTATCGCTTGCCGACAGAAGCAGAGTGGGAGTATGCTGCTCAACACGATGACGAGCGTGCCTATCCCTGGGGCTCTGCCATCCCAACATGTGAATTGGCAAACTACAATCCACTCCCCCATTGTCTGGGCTGGACCTGTCCGGTAGGGAGTCACCCCAGCGGCGCCAATGCTCTGGGTCTGCAGGACTTGGCGGGTAATGTTTGGGAGTGGTGCAACGATTGGTCCGCTAGTTACAGCAGCAACGCTCAAGTAAACCCCGCAGGACCTGTTACCGGCTCAACACGTGTAATTCGTGGAGGCAGCTGGGATGGTGGCGATGTATACCTTGCTTGTGCCAAGCGCAACAGTACTGCACCATCTGACATCAATCGCCGATATGGATTCCGTCTCTGCAAGTCCGAGCCATATTTGGGGAGTGGATTGGCAGCTTACTTTCCATTCAGTGGATCAGCAATGGATGAGAGTGGGAATGGAATTAATGGACTGGTGCAAGGGGCGGTGTTAGTTGCTGATCGGTTCGGTTCACCTGTGTCCGCGATGCAGTTTCTTGACAGCACAAGCGTGATAAGCATGCCGACCTCGCCGGCGCTGGATGCGATCACGGAAGCTGTTTCGATCTCCTTCTGGATTCGTCGCAGTGGTTCCTCCTTGGCGGAAAGCTTCCCAGTCGTGAAACGGACTCCGAGCGAAAATGGGATCCATTTCCTTTGCGGGATCAAGCCGGACGGGCGAGGACTGAGTTTCAATTTCTCGGTTCCTTCGGGCTCTCCTGCTCCGGCCTATGGCTCCTTCCATACTGTGAACCAGTATGCGCGAATCAATGACGGGCAATGGCACCACATCGTGGTAAGCCACGACTACACCAGTCGGAGCAATTCTCGATTCTGGATCGATGGCGAGGAAACAGTCGTCGTCTGGTCATTGGTTCCAAGTATCTTGCCTGCTGTCTCGTCTGGGTCCGCATTGCAAATGGGCCAGCAACCGGGTTCCTTCCCAGGTCCGTTCAACGGAATCTTGGACGATGTTCGAATCTATCGCAGGCTGCTGACAACGACAGACGTGGAGCAGTTGTTCACCGTTGGAGGATGGCAATCATCGAACTAAGAGTCAGGGTGACTTCAGACCAGACTCTAATCCCGTAGTCTGGACGAGTCAGCAGTCCTCGGGCGAGAGCGGGGACGGCCGCCGCATGGCCCGCCTGAGGGCGGACCGGCTGCGGGAGGTGTTCGGGAAGGGACAGCCGGCTCTCTGACCAGAAGGGATGGACTGCAACGACAAGGCGGGGGCAAATGCCCCCGCCTGTGTTTTGGTCGCGGAATCGGTGTGGTCGCTCAGTCCTCGCGGCGGAAGGCGCTGCGCGAGGGTGGCAGATTCTCCGGGGCGAAACCGCTCAGCCGGTGGGACTGCGCTCCGGGGGCCGCAGGGGCGAGGGGGCCTGGGCACGCGCCGGGTGCGGCCCCGCTCAGGGGCGAGCGCGGACGAGTATTGGGCGCTCGCGGCGGCTTGCCGCCGCGAGCGCGCGATGAGGTAAGCCTTATGCCAGTACGCATTTTCACCCTGCCCTTCGACGCCCAACATGAGCCTTCCAAAAGAATGGACCCTTGCTGCGTGACACGTTGCTCGCCGTGGACTCCGTCGGCACGATAGCACGAAGCATAGGCTCACTGTGAAGCACCGCCACGAAAATGGCAATCAGGGAGTGTGTTCTCGTGGTGATGGCCGATCAGGTGGAAACCAGGTCATGTTGGCGCGCATGGAAGTGCAGGACTGCGGATCATGTCGGGATCTTCCGGATTCGAGTTCGATCTGAGTGGGCCAGTGCAGCAATCGCCCTGAGCAGGCCGCCCGAACCAGCGCACCGTTATGAATTGATAAGCCACATGTTCTGGCAGCGATCGAAGGAACAAGCCACTGCCGATCGGGAATGAGATCTGTCCATAGCTGGGTCCGCTCGACATGAGGCACATGCCGGCATCTCGCCGCGTGATTCCCCGCGGCCGCAGATTGCAAAACTTCGAGCGCCAGCCGGGAATTGCACAGGAAGGGTGTTTCTGGTATCATTTAAAATGGAGATCCGGATCTTCAGCGGGTACGTGTGAATCCCCAGAAAACCTTCCGCTGGTGTTTACTTCTCTTCTGCTTCCGTGTCTCAAATCGGACGTTCAGAAGTAATGCTTCGATGCGAGGATCAAAATGAACCAACCCGAACTGCTTCAGTCGATTGGCTTGGTGTTTTTCCTGTTTGGCCAGTGCCACGCCACCACAAGCATCCAGGAAATCGACAGCCTAGAGATTGGAGTGGCCAGAAGCCGAGCTCAGTACGAAAGAGTATTGACGGATCCGGGAGCTTCCGGGATCCGTGCGGGGGACTCAGAAACTCTTGTGCTGGATGATCGAATCCTCACCGCAGTTGGGATTGGCAGCGGTGACCGGGAGCAGGCGACAAACTTCCTGAGTGGACCTTCGGTCAGTACGGAATTTGTCACAATTTCCGGGGAGGTCTATCAAGGTTGGGGAACACCGATTCCCGGTGCGACGGTCAGCTTTTCTGGGCTCGGTACCATCGCCATCAGCCCAACAGGCCAGTACTCCCAGCAGGTTCCGTATGGATGGTCCGGAACCTCGAGCTCGTCGGCACACTGCATGCACATGCATCCATCCGGCTACTCCTACACGAATCTTGTCGCAGATGTACCCTACCAGGATTTCGAGGGAGAAGACAACCCACCTTACATTGTCAGCGGATCCGCCCTCGATGAAAATGACAGTCCCATTCCCGGCGTTCGGATGAGTTTCCCGGACTCCGGTGTGTCGGTGTATACGGATGATGGAGGATACTTCGAACAGTGGCTGGATTGCGGCTGGTCTGGCATGTGTGTACCAAGCCGGTCAGGATGGACATTCACGCCTTCGTACAGTCTGATAACGGATCTCAGCGGCGATCAGTACCTCGGAGACTTCATTGGTCAAGAAACGGGTTTGGAGATTTCAGGATGGGTACATGATCCTTCCTCGGCGGGTCTTTCGGATATTGAGATCGAGTTCAGCGGACTGGGCAGCGCGCATTCAGGTCCAAGCGGTGCGTACACGAAAACGGTTCCACTCGGCTGGACGGGGATTGCCACTCCCCTTGCTGAGGGATTGAATTTCAACCCCGTGAGCCGGAGCTATAGCAACCTGGGGGGCAATCGGACTGGCGAAGATTACTTGGCGTACACTTACGAAATGCAGTTTTCGGGTACGGTCCTCGACTCGGAAGGTCAACCCCTCGTAGATGTACTCTTGCAGTTCAGTGGTCTGGGCACCACGAACAGCAACGAATTCGGTGACTACAACATGATGGTGCCATATGATTGGACCGGGACGGTCACTCCGGTCAGGTTCGGCTGGAGTTTCGATCCGCCATTGCGCTCATACACTGGGCTAGCGGTAGATGTGTATGAACAGGATTTCTCGGGTTCAGTTCAGCAATACAGCCTTTCCGGTATGATTCAGGACGAACAAGGGAATGGTGTTCCGGATGTTGGGATCAATGTCAGTGGGATCGGAGTAATGCAATCGGATGCTGGTGGCTGTTTCTCGATCCTTGTAGAACACGGGTGGTCAGGAACCTTGACGCCTGCCAAAGAGGACTGGGAGTTTGTTCCGGCCAGCCGGGCGTATTACCAGATGTTATCAAATCAGACCGGACAGAATTTCGAAGCACAAGGTTCACTGCTTCACGAGCCGGTTGTGCTTACGATCAGGGTCTTGCCTGAGTCCGAGCCTGCAACGGTTCAACTCTGCTGGAACCCAATCCCCAATGCTACTCGATATCATGTATACGGGCGAACCCGGCTCGAAGCATCGGACTCGCTGTTGGCGATGATTCCTGATACGAGTTTCACATTGGATCTTGCTGAAGGTTGGGGACCAGAGGCGTCCAATGGAATCGGCATTTTCCATGTTGTTGCCGGTCATTCAACCAGACCTGTCGGTTTGAGTTTCCCCGCAGGCAGTTTCATGATGGGCCAGGAAGGCTGGGAGTACCCTATTCCTCAGGTAACCCTGACTCACGACTTGCTGCTGGGTCGCACCGAGGTCACCAACCAGGAGTACCTGGAAGCCTTGCAGTGGGCCTTCGAGCACTCTGATCTGACAGGCGTCAGTGTGACAGCGAATACGGTGCAGGCCTACGGGGTGGAACTACTCGACCTCGACGCAATCGACTATTGCGAGATCGCCTTTGACAGTGGTACTCAGCAGTTCGCCCTGGTGGCGCGAACCTTCAGCACATGCTGCTCGGGTCCAGGCTTTGCCTATCCCGGGGGGGGGTACGACCCCGGACCTCACCCCGTGAAGGAAGTCTCGTGGTACGGGGCAGCTTGTTACTGCGACTGGCGCAGCATGATGGAAGGGCTGCCTCCGTACTACAACGGGCAGTGGAACCAGACGCCGAGTCTCAACAACCCCTACATGGCAGCGGGCTACCGGCTTCCAACGGAAGCCGAGTGGGAGTACTCGGCAGTGTGGGAGGAGGCCATGTACGGGTTCGACGAGCGTGAGTATCCGTGGGGGCCGGAGTCACCGGACTGCAGCCGCGCGAATCACTGGACGAACGCTGGCTGCGTCGGGTGGACCGTCCCCGTGGGCAGTGATCCGGCAGGAGACAGCGCGGCAGGACTGCAGGACATGGCGGGAAATGTGTACGAGTGGTGCAATGACTGGCACGCGGACTACAGTGCAGGGACGATATCGGATCCGCAGGGCCCGGAAAGCGGCTACTTCCGTGTCCTCCGGGGCGGGGCCTGGGTCAGCGACCATAGCGAACTCCGTTGCTCCTCGCGCTTTCTCGCCCCCCCCGCGCACATGGACTTCTTCATCGGCTTCCGTCTCTGCAGGACTCTCGAGTAACCCTATGCGCTCTTACCCTCTTACCCTTTGCAGAGCGCGTGACTTGGCCCCCCACACCCGGCGCAGCAGGGGCGAGGGGGCTTGGGCACGCGCCAGTCGCGGCCCTGCTCAGGGGACGAGCGCGGACGGGTCTTGGGTGCTCGCGGCGGCTTGCCGCCGCGAGCGCGCGATGAGGTAAGCCTCATGCCGGTACGCATCTTCACCCTGCCCTTCGACACCCAGCGAGAGCTGTTTCAGGAAGACGAGCTCAACCGCTTCTGCCTGAGCCGACAGGTGACGCAGAAGCGCGCGGAGTTCTTCAGCTGGCGGTGCAAGGCCTGGTGGACAGTCCGGCTGGAGGTCGAAGAGGCCGAGCGCAAGGTGATCCTGCCTGAGAGCCTTGACGAGGAGCAGACCGCGCGCTTCAAGCGCCTGCGCGAATGGCGCTTCGCCGAGGCCGAGCGCAAGGGGTTGCCGGCCTATGTGATCGCCACCAACCGCGAGCTGGAGGAACTGGCCCGGAGGCGGCCCCAGTCGCTGGAGGCGATGCGCTCGATCCACGGCAGCGGCAAGGCCAAGCTGCAGCGCTATGGGCCGGCGCTGCTCTAGCTGCTGCGAAAAGATGCATCGGCTGCCGGTGTGGCGGGCAAAGCGAGCCCGCAATCGCAGGCGGCCCCGGCGAGTGACAATTCCCTGGAGGGCCAGCTGACCAGCCCGGGTGATGAAGAGCTCAGGGACTTGGAAACTGGCGAAGCGACTGACAGGGGCGCACTGGGCGGCCCGACCGCGACCGACGTCGACACGGCTGTCGAGGCCCCCGATGAGCTCTGAGCTGCCACTCTTCGAGCACTGGAACCGTCTCCTCGACTGGCTACTCGACCGGCTCGAGCGCTTCCCCAAAGACGCGCGATTCACCCTGGCCCAGCGCATGGCCAATCTGGCACTGGACGCGCTGGAGGCGGTGATCGAGGCGACCTATACCAAGAATCGGCTGCCCATCCTGCAGCGACTGAACCTGATCCTCGAAAAGCTGCCCGTGCTGGTGCGGCTGGCCCATCACCGGCGCTATCTGAGCGACGCGCAGTATGAGTTTGCGGCCCGCGAATTGCTGAAAGCCGGGCGCATGGCGGGAGGCTGGCTCAAGCATGCCGCCAGTTGATGAACCGCTCAAAGTGCCTGGCTTCGATCAAGCCTTCTCCTTTTCGACTCTGCTTGAGGCCTGGCGGCGCGCCCGGCGCGGGGCGGGCGGCAGCGCGGCCTGTCTGGCCTTCGGCTTCCAGCTCGAACCCGAGCTGCTGCGCCTGGAGGATGAGCTGCTCATCGGTCGCTACCGGCCCGGTGGCTACCGCTTGTTCACCGTACGCGAACCCAAGCTCCGGCTGATAGCCGAGGCGCCCCTTCGCGACCGTGTGGTGCATCACGCCCTTGTCGCAATGCTCGAGCCGCTCTGGGAGCCGGGCTTCGATCCAGATTCCTACGCCACGCGCAAGGGCAAAGGCACCCACCGCGCTGTGCGCCGCGCCCAGGGCCTGTTGCGCGAACATCGCTGGTACTTGAAGAGCGACATCCGCTCCTGCTTTGCCAGCATTGATCTGCAGACACTGCTGCGCCTCGTGGCCGAGCGCCTGACGGACACGCGGATGCTCGAACTGCTCATGCGTGTGCTGCATGCCGATCCGCGTCTGCCCGGCCTGCCCATCGGCAACCTGACCAGCCAGTTCCTGGCCAATGTCTACCTAGACGGCTTCGATCGGTGGTTGGCAGACGAGCTCGCCCTGCCTGGCGTGGTGCGCTACATGGACGACTTCGTGCTTTCCAGGATGACAAGACCGTGCTGCTAGAGCTGCGGCCGCGGCTGGTCGAGTGGCTGCGCTGCGAGCGCGGCCTCGAACTCAAGCCAGGTGCCACGCGCCTCAACCAGCGTTGCCATGGGATGGGTTTCCTGGGAATCAGGATTTTTGCCGGGACCAATCGCCTGCGCCGTCAGAACCTCAAGCGAAGCCTGTGCAAATTGGCAAGGCGGGAATGGGCGCATTGGCAGGGCCGGGTGGACGACGAAGCTCTGATGGCAAACGGCCAAAGTCTGCTTGCCAATCTGAAATACTGGAACACTACGCTGCTGCGGCGGCAGATTTTCACGGGCGATCGTCCAAGGCGGCTCCAACCGTGTCATCCGGGGCGGCAACTGGAACAACAGCGCGACCAACCTGCGCTGTGCCAACCGCAACAACAACACCCCGTCGAACACGAACAACAACATCGGCGTCCGTCTCTGCAGCACCCTTGACCGGCCGTTCCGCGGCCTCCACGGACGCCGCGGCCGTGCGGGCCGGTGTTCCGGTTCGCTTCCAGCGAGGGTCCCGACGATTGTCCGGTCCGCCCATACTGTGGCGGCAATGACCCGCTGGTGGCCATATGCCACCGGCGGTATCCCCCGCTTGATCCGGATCGCTCAAGATCGGGCAGGTTCACCGGAGAATTGAAACAGGACAACCCCTTGTCGAAGAGTCCGAGTATTCACGTCCGTCTGTAGGCCAGGGAGGTGCATCATGGTGCGACACGATACATTCCGCATGCCCCGGCTGCTGCTGGTCACCATGACCTGCCTGCTATTGACTCTTTCCTGCGAGGACGACAGCGACGGCAGTGAGGGCGGACCCTTGGAGCTGCAGTTGAGGGCGATCCCCGCCACCGTGCCTCCGGGTGGACTGACGACCTTGAGTTGCGAGGTCACACATTCGGGCTGGAACACGCCGGAGTGCAGCTGGAGCAGTACTGAAGGCTACTTTCCCTCTGGAACCGCAGGGATGACGGTGCTGTGGAGAGCGCCTCCGACATCCGGAGCCTATTCGATCACGGTGGAGGTCGACGATGCCGTGGAGGTGCATGTCGGAACGATGCGTGTGACAGTACGGGGCGGCGTAGGAAACCTGCCAGCCATGGTCAGCATTCCTGCTCGCCAGTTTACGATGGGAGATCCTGCTGTTGCAGAGTCACCGCGCCAGGTCGCACTAAGCAACGCCTACCTGCTGGGAATTCATGAGGTGACCAACAAGGAGTACTGCGAGGCTCTGCAGTGGGCGTACGACCAGGGTCTTGTCACTGTCGAGGGAGAGTTCATCAAGCAACACGGGGAGTACCTGATCCATGTTGGGGATTATGTTAGAGGGAGGCTGGAGATCCCTTTTGATGCAGAAAGCGAACGGTTCGGGATCCATGCAGGAACCGATGACACGATGGGTTACGGAGTTGGCCCCGGGAATGCCTATCCGCATGGATATGATCCGGCGAATCATCCCGTACAGTTCGTTTCCTGGTTCGGCGCGGCCTGCTACTGTGACTGGAAAAGCCAGATGGAAGGGTTGCCATTGACATACGATGGCAATTGGGAAGTGCTGCAAGCCAACAGTCCATACGAATCACGGGGTTACCGCCTGCCTACGGAAGCCGAATGGGAATACGCGGCCCGATACGATGACAACAGAATCTATCCCTGGGGTGATACCGATCCTGTGGAGTGCATGCACGCCAATTTCAACCTGTGTGTTGGCTGGAGTACCCCTGTCGGTAGTTACGGGATGGGAACGAATACACTGGGATTGCAGGATATGGCGGGCAATGTGTGGGAGTGGTGCAATGATTGGTATGGAGACTATTCCAATGATGCGCAAGTGGACCCACTGGGGCCCGGAAGCGGTTTCAATCGGTGTATGAGGGGCGGTGGCTGGGGCCTCACAGCAGACAATATGCGCAGCGCCAGCCGCGACTCGAGAGCTCCGATACGTTTGACCTATGGCCTGGGATTCCGAGTCTGCAGAACACGGTAGCACGCGGGGTATTGTCCCGGGATTCCTGGTATTCCCCAATGGTCGGAATCCACACTGCTTGCCACACGTTGAGCAACCCAGTGACCAACGCTCGGGACTCAATCCCTGCCGGTGCAGTCTTGGGTCCTCGGAATGACAATCAGACAACAGAACAGGCGGGGGCAAATGCCCCCGCCTGTGTTTTTCGAAAAAGGATGTCGCACCGCGCTCAGTTCGCGAGGCGGAAGGCACTTTCTTTTTGGAACGCCGGGCCGAAACCCATGCCGGACACGGGATGGGTGCTGTCATCGGGAGCCGCGGGGCTGCCGCCCAGGCCGTAGTCGGAGCAGAAGGGGCGGTCGTCGACGCGGGTCAGCAGGCTCCAGTTGCCGTCCTGGTAGGTGACGAAGAGGTTGTTGCCCCAGCGCACATAGGCCAGGCTCTGGTCGGACTCGGGGAAGTGCAGGAACAGCGAGTCGGCGCTCGCGGTCCAGCTGCCGGCTTCCTCGTAGCACCAGGTTTCCTGGAAGTTGGCGTAGGTCAGGCCGTAGTCGCCGTTCTGGGAGTACTCGACCGTGTACTCGAAAACGCCCGGATTCGCGCTTTGCCAGATGCCCACCGGAGGACCGCTCTCCCAACCGAAATCCGTGCAGTAGCGCATGTCCTGCACGCGCTGGTAGCTGGCATTGCCCACGCCGGGGGCACTGAGCACCAGACTGGATCCGCCGGAGGAGAAGCGCCAGGCAAGAGGGCCGAAGTTCTGGGTGTAGGTGATCCGCAGGGAGTCGCCGTCCTGCTGCCAGGTGCCGATCACCTCGAAGCAGGTCTGTTCCTGCAGTTCGCCTACCGTGACCAGGAAGGTGTGGTCTTCCAGAATGCCCACGGTTTCTTCCCAGACTCCCGTGCCGCCGCGTTGCCAGAAGCCGTAGACATTGGCCAGCGGGTCAAAGTTGTAGTCGTCACAGCTGGGCAGTGTGTTCACCGAGTGATAGGTCCGGCTGCTGCCGCCGAAGTCAATCGTCAGCATTCCGTTGGTCAGCGACCAGCTGCCCAGGGTGACCTGGTTCGCCCCGGTATCGGTATAGATGTGGGTCGCGTCCGAGGACCACACGCCCGAGGTGCTGCCGCATTCCCCGGCAATCCAGTCCGCCTGCACGCGCGTGTAGCTGCCGCCCTCGGCGAACTCGATCGTGTCCTCGTGGTCATTCAGCACACTGGACTGCCACAGACCCGCGGGTGTCGGCTCCGGCGGCATCTGGATGTTCACCACGCCATTGCTGATCGTGATCGCGTCGCCCGTGGCGTTGGTGACCACGAAGGAGAAGCTGCCCGTCAGCTGTGTGGCCGAGGCCTGCGTGATCACGATGGAACCGCTGGCTCCGGGGAAGTTCGTGTTGTACTCACCGACCGGGTTGCTGTAGTCGTAGCCCGGCACGCTGGTGTCAGGCACATAGCGCCCCATGCCCTGGTCGCCGGCGAAATTGGCTGAGTACGTGCCCGGGCTGGCGTTGGCGATGTAGAATTGCAGCTGGTGATCGCCCGCATCGCCGATGACCCAGGCGTCGCCGCCCATGATGGTTTCCAGCCAGACATGCGAGCCGAACTCCATGGGTGTGCCATCCACGGTGGCCGAAAGCGTGCCGGTCCAGCCGGTGCTGCTGCCGAAGTCATAGTCCTCGCAGCTGGGCATGCTGCCGACAGCCTGGAACACGACGGCGGGCGACACCTCCGCATTCCAGACGCTGAGGGTGCTGCCTTCCAGCGACCAGGCCAGGCGATCGGTCTCCGCGCCCAGGGTCACCACCAGCGTGTCGCCATCGAGGGTCCAGCTGCCGTTCTCACTGTCACAGCTCCGGTCAAGGTAATCGGCGTAGACCTCGTGGACGGTTCCATTGGCCAGAAACTCCAGCGTTTCCTGCTCCACTCCGGCTTCCGTGTATTGCCAGATGCCCACCGGGCTGTCGGGAGTGGCCGGCGGGCCGTAGCTCAGATCGAAGTGCCCATCGGAAATGTACAGGGTGTCACTGCTGCTGGGGTCGGACAGCATGTAGAACGCGAAGCCACCAGCAAACTGCGACGCAGTGGCCGTGGTGACATTGATCCAGCCGCTGACGATGCCCGGGATGGTGCTCAGCTGGCCTGCGCGCGTGTGGTAATCGTAGTTGGAGATGCCGGTATCCGGCACATAGGCGCCCATGCCGCCGTCGTCGGTGCTGAACATGCCCGTCGCGTAACTGGGGAGGTAGAACTGCAACTGGGTCTGCCCCGAATTGCCGATCACCCAGGCGTCGCCGCCATTGATTTCCTCCAGCCAGACCTGGTCGCCGAAATCGGTGACGACGCCAGCTACCCTGGCGGTCATCGTGCCCGACCAGGCGTAGTTGGCAGTGTTGTCTTCCGTGCTGTCTTCCGTGCAGCCATGCAGGACGGAGAGACTTGCCAACAGAAGCCCATACCCCAGAGCTCTGGTGATTTTCCAGTTCATCATGCTGTTTCCTATCACTGACCGTGTTTTCTGTGTGTGAGGGGGAATTCCAGAATAGGAAACGGAAGCGAATACCAGAGAATGAAACTTGATTCCTGAAGAAAATGTCAGTGCGCTCAGCGAACGGCCAGATCCCGTGGGTTGCAGAAACTGTTGGAACAAGCGCAAGGTGGGCTTCTGATTCGCAGCCACCCTGTTGGCCCAGCTGGCCATGCAAAGACTTCAAACGGGCTTGCAGAATTCCGGCGGTGTTGATTTTCTGCAACAGGGAGATCTGGCAATCAGGACACTATCCAGTTGCGGCATCAAGGCCCAAAGCTGATTGCGACCGGATTTTCAGGCAATCAATGGCACAGCTCTTGCGAAGCGATTCGGCAGACCAAAGCAGCGAAGAGTTCTGGCGGCAGGCTGATTGGGTAGTGATGAACGGTCCGGTAGATGGCGCCTTCCATACCGGATCATCAGTGTCGGCCCGTCCCCCGGCGGGCCGGCGTATTCATTTTCAGGGTGCCGTCAGAATGCTCGATCAGCTTTGAGCCATGTTCGGTTCTGCTTTCATTGGTCTTGAATGGGAACGGTGAGTTCACAAGATTGGCGACTCGGGTGCCAAAGGAATTGATTCGATCCTGAAACTGATGCAGCGCTGCATACATGGCTTGGCTGGCGAAGTTCGGGTCCGGATGGAGATGCAGGATCAGTCTGAAGTCAGTGGTTGCGCTTGCTCAATCAACACTCACTTTCCGCATTGTCGACAGCGGCTCCGATAGGGACTGACTCTGGGCTGTCGACTATTCCATTCGGCCTTGAGTTGATTGTGGACTGCACTTGGGCCTGGTCGTGACTCACAGCAGTCCGGATGGGACTGAGATTCCGGGATGGGCAGTGACAATACTCCGCCAGAGCGGGCAACCCACGATGCAAGTCATCGCTGAACTCAGCAGGGTACACATTCCTGTTCCTTTGCCCGGAAGCAGTGCTTGAGTATTCCACCAGAATCGTCCGGTACCCGCGGGCACGTGATGCAGATTCCATCGAGGAAGAGGGCAGGCCAGGGTTTGCTGCCTGATGTTGCATGCCCGACCGGAAACACTAATCAAAAATCACCTGAATTCAGCAACTGCCAGTCCAGGGCGCATTATCGGAGAGGAGCGAAGGAATGAAAACTTGTGGATGGTTTTGGGTTCTGCTGATGGCATCCAGTGCTTTCGGCGAGTACCAGATTGACTTCGACCCATTGCTCCTGCCTGCAGGACATGGAGCACCGCAGGTAATTGGATGCATTGATGCCTTCTCGGGCCAGCCTCTGGGGTGTTTCAATGCCGTGATGTCCGGTCCTTCCGGCTTTCCCGAGATGTACCATGCCGTGTGGACCAATGACTCCCAGGTGGGCGCGGGGTACTTCACCAGCATGACACTCAGTTTTGAATGCGGAAACAATGTGGGCAGTTCCACCATCAACTTCGCCCCGTTCGAAATGGTCTTTTTCGAGGGACCGGCGGATCCGCCGAATTCCCCCATCGTTTGGCCGGGTCTGGATGGAAACATGGATTGTGCGGCCCCGGAAATACCTGCGGCATATTCCGAGAATTTCGATCACACGGGAGCTCTGCCCACAGGGTGGACCGTGCAGTCAATCAGCGGACAGAGAACCGTTCCCTGGGCACCGCTGAATCTGGGTGGTTCCAATTGGGCTGTGTCCACCAGCCACTCTGCATTCGATCCGGTATCCGAGGAATGGCTGATCAGCCCGACCCTGGACATGTCATGGTGGCGTGATCTTCAGCTCACATTCGAACACGAATATATCGAGGCAGGGTCCACTGCAAGCGTGCGTTATTCTATCAACAACGGCCTCTCGTGGAACAGTCTGCAGGTTTTTTCTGGTTCTGTCTCGGGCACTTACAATGGTGACATTTCTTCCTGGGCCGATGGCTCGTCCTTCATCAGGCTGGCGTTCCAATTCACTGCCGCGCCCGAGATCGGGGGGGCGTCCTGGTGGCTGGACAACCTGCTGCTCAGCGGTGTGCCTGTTGAACCTGTCGCGTCCAATCCGGTGCCATCCCAGCCTCCTGCTGTCTGGACGCAGGTCACTGGTCAGATTGGATGCACCTGGAGCCACCCGCTGGGGGTGGCTGGAAGCCAATTGCAGATGCGTGTGGATTCCAATGGAGATGGGGACTATCTGGATGGTGCGGCGGAATCATGGGTATTCGTGCCACCGTACACATCCGCGTCACAGATCGATCTTGCAGAAACCGTCGGATTCAACTCGAATGGCATGTTCCGATATGAATTCAGAGCACGCACCGATGGCGGCGAGTGGGGATATTCGGGAGACGGATCCATCGAGGGCATCAGCGACGACTGGTTCGTGCTGATCTTTGCCGATCTGGATCCACCGGCTTTCTCGAACTTTCTGCCCAGCGGTCAACCCGAGCCCGCCTGGCAGCCTTCGCTTGCAGCCACTGTCGGCTGTACGATCAGTGACAGTGGAACAGGCATCGACGGATCCACGATCGAATGGCGTGTGGACTGGGATCACAATGGTGGATTTGGTGGGGGTGCGGAAGACTGGCAATCGTTGGCGGGATACGGCAATGGGCCGATGATCGTTGTACAGGAGCCGCTTGCCCTTCCGGAAGATGGTGTGTACCGTGTCGAGTTTCGCGCCAGCGATCTGTTCGGGAATACTGCCTCGACCGGTGCTGGCATCATCGTCAGAGCCGATACGACTCCGCCGCCAACCAGTACACTGTTCGCCACGGGGGCTGGCAACAACTCCATCGAATTGTTGTTCTCCCAGGTCCAGGACCTCAGTTTTGACCGATACGAGATTCATGTGTCACAGGATGATCAGGTCACACCTGATGACCCGGTCTGGGGTCCCCAGCAGGATCCATTGCTGTCCAACCAGAATCAGGGTTCCACCATCGTCGCCGGCCTGCAGCCGGGTACGGAGTACTGGTTCCGCCTGTGGGCATTCGACAGTGCGGGAAATGAAAGCAATGGTTCCAATACGGTGCGACGTGTCACGTCGGGAACACCGTTGGCAAGAATCAATGATCTACATGCACAAGTCGATTCCCTTGGTGTACTGCTCAGCTGGTCGGAGCCACTCGTGGACATCAACGGAATCGCTCCGGTCGCAATTCAGAACTATGAAGTACACGCTTCGGATCAGCCATGGTTCCAGACCGGTCCTGAGACGCGTGTGGCCATCACGACTGAGCCGGAGTATCGCGTGCCTCAGGCCCGAACCAACAATCTGCTGGCGAACTATCGCGTGGTCACGATTGGCAGTGGGCTTGGGTCGCCAGTGACTGGAATGATCCAGGTTCCGGCGGGAAACTTCACCATGGGTCCCGACCCACTTGGGCGTGGGTCCGCCCATGCGGTCCAGATTTCACGCAGTTTCTGGATGGATGCCACGGAAGTGACCAATGAGGATTTCCGCGAAGCGCTGCAATGGGCACTGGACAACGGAATGGTTGCCGTTAGTGATACAAGTGTGACAGCGTACGGGCGTGAACTTCTCGACCTCAACGACGAGGATTGTGAGATAGCATTCGATGGACTCGCCGGAGAATTCAACTTGCGCCAAGTGAATCATTCCACGGAATACGGTGGCCCTGGCCATGCGTATCCAGATGGGTACGAAGTCGCCCGCCATCCCGTCAAGGAAGTCAGCTGGTATGGTGCCGCCTGCTATTGCGACTGGCGCAGCATGAGGGATGGTCTTCCGCCATTCTACCTGGGGAACTGGGACGTGAGTCCTGCTCATGATCCGTATCCTGCCGCAGGATATCGTTTGCCTACGGAGGCGGAATGGGAATACACAGCCAGGTTTGACGACGGGCGGGAGTACCCCTGGGGAAGTACGGAACCTTTGGGATGCGGACTGGCCAATCTCAACTGCATTGGATGGTCAAAATCCGTGGGGCTGTATGAAGATGGAAAGTCCCTGCTTGGGCTCTATGATTTGATTGGCAACGCACTCGAGTATACGAACGACTACTTTGCGACTGAGTATGTGCTGTCCGAACCAGTGGATCCCATCGGACCGCCGTCCGGCCTGAACAGGGCTTGCAGGGGCAGCGACTTCGGCAGTGCGCCACTTGTCTATGCGATGGCTACCACACGTCAAGCCAGCAGGCCCGCCGGGAGTGCTGCGTGGATTGGTTTCCGGACCGTCAGAACGAATCTGGCGCCCACCGTCACCATCCCGGAGATGTTGCCGGTTCCTGCTGGAAGTTTCGAGCAGGGGCAATTGGGATCTTCAAATGCCACGCCCGTGCATGATGTCACACTGACTCATCCCTTCGAGCTGAGCCGGACGGAGATCACCAATCGTCAGTATTTGGACGCACTGGTCTGGGCCCTGGCTCATGAGCTGATCCAGGCCACTGAAACATCGGTCATGGCGTACGGCATCGAGCTGTTGGATCTTGACAGTGGCGACAGCCAGATTGCCTTTGACGGTGAGCACTTTCTGTTGATTCCGGTGCTTGATGGTATCTACCAGGGCGGCCCAAGCGACGAATTGCCGGTGACGTCGGTCAGCTGGCACGGAGCCGCGTGTTACTGTGACTGGTTGAGCCTCATGTCCGGACTGGAGCCGTATTACAATGGTGAATGGTCGCTTGTCCCCGGTACCCACAATCCGTATGAGGCGGCGGGTTACCGCTTGCCAACAGAGTCGGAATGGGAGTTTGCGGCACAGTACAACGATGAGCGGCCCTTCCCGTGGGGATCCGATGTTCCCGATTGTTCGATCCTGAACTATGACAGTGGCGATTACTGCGTCGGGTGGCTCGCCCCGGTGGGATCGACACCAGCCGGTGCAACCAGTCTGGGTTTCCTGGACATGGGTGGTAATGCCTGGGAGTGGACCAACGATTGGTTCAGCCTGTATTCGAGCAGTTCACAGATTGATCCCGTGGGACCGAGCACGGGTCTCGGCAAGGTCCGTCGCGGCGGAAGCTGGAGCAATACTCTTGGGTATCAGACCTGTGGAATCCGCTTCCACCCCTACAATCCCGGGCTGCCCCACCGTGACGTAGGCTTCAGGATTTGCCGGACACTGGATTAGAATGATCACCTGAATCATGCGTTGTCTGATTCAGGCTGATGTGCGACAACAGGATTCCGGCCCACCAACGATGGTGGGCCGGAATTCTTCAAGGTGAAAAATCTCCTGTGACTTCTTCGGGGGCCCGATCGGGCACTCTATCCTTTGACAACCAGTGGAATTGAATTCCACCTGCTCTTCCCCTTTGGTGTAGTAGTAGACTCCATGTTGCTTGACTGGCGACACAGGAATTGGCCATCAACAGGTGTCGCAGTTATTAGTACCTGTTTCGGTTCTACTCACTCCGCCCAGCCAGAATTCCATTTCGCCATGAAGAAGCCCGTGTGCAAGAGGGGTGTTGCAACAAAGCAACGTGCGGACTGCATGCTGGGGGGAAGTCGGCTGGCCGCACGAACCCACCGGCACAATCGAAGCTCAGGGTAAACCTGAAATCCATCGTATTCCTCGAGGAGAATCTGGCACTGACTTTGCAATCAATGGAATTCGGCAGGCACTGCCACCAGATTCTGAACGTATTTCCACGTGCCGTATTCGCGCATTTCAGCGGAGTGATTCTGTGCAGATGCCGGGTCTAGCTGAATGGATCCCAGCCCTACACGGTCCCGCATTTTCAGAAATCCGGCAGAAGGAAATGGGAACAGTCGTGCAGTGCTCCGATCCGTTCCGGAAATCCTGAAACGCTTTTTCCTGTTCATTTTGCAGGGTCAATCACGTTGCACTATTCGGAAAGCATTCTGAAGTTGGTGCAAACCGGTGCAGCAGCTTGCTTAGGGCTGTCATAAGCTTGGAAAACAATCCGGAAGCAGCTCAAAGATTCATGATGAGCCATCCAAGCGAATGATCATTCGACCCGGATCGTCAGGATTCATGCGTCTGACTGGTCATGGGCTCATATCTGAAGCGTGCGCAATTCTACCCCCACCAAGGTGTGAAGTCCGGATCTGCTGAACCTTCAATCAAATATCCCAGCCACACTTGACAAGCAGCAATCTGCCTGAGGGGAGTGGCCATGCAAGGAATGAGACACGTCGTGATCAAGGCTCGGACCGCCTGTGCCATCCTGTGGGCAGGAACATTTCAGATGCGACACACCTGCAAGCAGTTGTCCATCGTTTCTGTGTGCGCGCTCGTGTTCCCAGGCCTCTTCCAGGGCTGCCTGAGTCGTGGGTATCGCAATGTGTACGAGGCCTGGGCACGGCAGGACTACCCGGGTGTGACCCGTATGGTCGCAGAGCATCCGGAACCGGGAGCCGAACTGTGTTTTCTGCAGGGGGATGCCAACCGGAATCTGCGTGCGTACGCGGAGATGCTGGCAGCATTTCAGCGCTGTCAAGAGCTCAGCAGTGAATACGATGCACTCATCACAAACCGACAGGAGGTCGCCTGGGGATTTGAACACCATGAACTGGACAGCCTGGTGGCCAGGAACGCACTGGAAGAGTCGGCGGAACGTTTTCCCGTCGTGGATCCACTTGGCGCAGGACGACTGGACTATCTGGAGCTGAAGGCATTCGTGCTGGATTCCCTGCGCAGAGACGAGGAGGCACGAAGCTGCTACAGACAACTGCTCGACAGTGGGCAGGGGGATGCGGACCGCTGGTCTGATCGACTGGTTTTGTGCTTCACCAGAGACCGGATGTGGAATGAAGCATTGGAACTGGTCCAGTCGCAGTTGTTGCGTCACCCCCGCGAACTCCGCTACCATCTGGCACGCATCACCCTGTTCGAGGTGCTGCAGCAACACGTTGAGGTGGTCGCTGCCATTCAGTTGGCGGAGGGACTCTTTTCGGATAGGTTGGAATTCAGCATGGCGGTGGGAGTATACTATTTCAATCAGCGAGACTGGACAACGGCGGCCCATTATTTCGACAAGGTGGTGACCGTAGACAGTACGAATCCACTTGCCTGGTACCGGCTTGCGCAGTGCCTCTTCAACAGTTACGACTTCCTGGAAGCCCAGAAGAACTTTGACCGTGTGCTGCAGCTGATGCCGGATTTTCTGCAGATCCGTTCCTATTACCGTGTACTCGCGCTCCATCTGGGGCGCGAAGATGATTATGCCCGGCACTTTGGTGAGCAGCTGCTTGAATTCGATGTGTCTGACCTTGGCAGTACAACCATCAGTGACCAGGACGTGGACCGACTGCTACGGGAACTTGAACAGCCTTTCTACGATGCGGTACGGGAATGCGCCGCTGCACGTGCACGGCCCCTGACTGCCGTAACCGCCGTCCCCGATGCAAAGCCGCTGTCGCAAATGCCGGAAAGCCTTGATCCCACTTTGATGCACGACAAGCAGGCCATGCCGGCGGACAGTCTGGGCCGTCTGACAGGGCCGCCCGAAGGATCGAACAATTGAACTCCTGCACCGAACCGAAATCTCCGGGGGCTCCATGTTCCTGAGTCCGTGCTGTCTGTTGCTGAATGCCCTTGAAGTGTTCTGTCAGGTACCGACGCCCGGGTTCCATGCAGCGCACATTGATCCTCTCACTGAGATGAATTCGATGCGTGTCGCGGGCACGCCTGGCTGGGACGTGACCAATATGGATTCGGACTTTCGTGTCCGGGGAGTGCTCAGCGGCGATCTGACAGATTTCTACCAGATAGCCATGCAGGGGACAGACCTGCTTCTGTCGGCGGATCCGGCGGACCTGATCCGGAATGTCCAGCCGGGTGACTGGATCACGGTGGAAATTCTGCCGGGCATCACGGAAGCCGGCGGAACCTATTCGGGGTCGTTCCAGTGGAAGTTCCAGTCCGGGGGGGGCGGTTTTCACGACTCAGCTTCCCTGGCCGACATGGTCGATGTGCAGCCAGCTCTTTCGCAGAGCCTGACCATGTCCCACACCGTGGATCTGAACAACGATCACCTTCCAGATCTGGTGCTGCTGGCCGGAACCCAGATCCACTTCTACACGTCCTCCTACTGCCCGTCGGACGTCAATTCGGGACGACTGCTCAACTGGTCCCAGACCCTTGATGGCATCAGCGATGTCAACAGCAGAGGGCGGCTCTATTACATCATCGACGGTGACATAGACAATGATGGCTTCCCGGACCTGTTGCTCTTTCACCGTTACAATCTCAACGAAGCCTACTACCTGCACAATTTGACCACGGGAATTGGAAATCCGGTGGAGTTTACCGCGCCATCCGTCAACAATCTGGATTTCCTCACGCCCGGCGATGGCATCCTGAAAATGGCCGACATCGCGGATGTAACGGGAGACGGGCTTCCCGATGCGATCATTCTGCGTGAATCCACCCTGCAGATCCATCCGGGTACAGGCAACTTCAATGCACCTTTCCAGATACCCGCGCCAGCCGGTGCCAGCTACAGTCACACGTACTACCTGACTTCCTTTGCCGTGATGGACGTGATGGACGAATTCGGCAATCCCGGCGCGGACGGCAAGCTGGAGATCCTCGTGGGCCATCTGCAGCAGCCGGCCTCCCGTTCGCCAGCCTTCGGCCAGTTCTTCCGCTGGGATGGCAACGGTCTGGTCAACACAGGGGTGGGATTCCAGATTGAAGCCGCTGCCAACGATGAGCGCCTGGCTTACCAGTTCGAGTTGCTGCCTGACACCAGAGGCGCGGGGGGGCCGGATCTTTTCTACCGAGAATTGCCCGGCCCATTCCACCGCTTCCTTGAATGGGATGGAAATCCTACGGGCCTGTATCCAATGCCCACGGAAGAATTCCTTGGCGGCGCGGGCAGTCGCAAACTGGCCTCCATACTGGGACAGGGCGGGAATCCGGGACTGCTCTACCTGCGTGACGTCAACCCGGCGAATCCAGCCGAGGGGCAGATCCTTGAGGTTGTGGACGATGTTTACAACGCCGTGGAGCAGCCCATTTCGTTTCCCACCATCCTCGAGGATCCGCTATCTGCGGGGGCGGTTCTCAGCGTGGCCGATTTTGATCTGGATGGGGACCAGGATGCGCTTGTGATCCATGAGGAAACACTGACAAACACCTGGGAGTTTCACTATCTGATCGATGGCGGACGCTGGAACCTTCCAACACTGCTGCGCTGGCAACTGCATGGTGGCGGAGATGCACCGGGGTACATCTTTCCCGACATCTGCCTGGGGGACACGTCGAGCATCGAAGTGGACCTGTATCTGGACCCGGACGAAGCCCCGGGAGTATCCGTGATCATCGACGCACTGGAAATCACGGCAGGCGGGGATCCGGATTTTCCCGATGTAGCCAGTTTCGATGTCGTCACAGTGAACGGTCAGCCCTGGTCCGGTGCACCGCTGCCGATGTCGCACGGGGACACCTTGCACGTAGTACTGGATTTCAGCACCCAGGAAGCACGGCCGCATGCGACACAACTGGAATGCCGCTGGCATGTTCCTCAGGGTGCCAGTGACTGTTACTGGATGGAAAGACGCATTCTCACCGGTTCGGCCAGTGCGCTGGCGCTGGCCTGGAACTATCTGCCGGATGGTTCAGGTCCGGTGGCAGTGAATCAGTTCGACTGGGAGACGGTCTGCGCGGGAAACACCTTCGATCCGGTTCAGGATGGCTGCCCCGTGGACCCGGAGGCGGAAGGCTGTGTCGGTAGAAACTTCCAGCTGGTCAACACCAGCGAACTGCCGGTTGTGCTTACGGGCCTTGTGGTGGAGCAGGACGGAAACCGTGAAGGTCTGATTCCATTCTGCACCGGGACGGACCTGACACTGCCCTTGCACCTTGAAGCGAATGAGGCACGGGATTTCAGTCTGTGGTTCTGTCCCGGACCCGGTGCCCCTGCCAGCTACCTGTTCGAGGATGGCTTCTACCTGCGAGCGGAATTCGAGGAATGTGGCACGGAGTGGAATATGGCCTATTGGTCGGATCCAGCCAACAGACTGTTGCTGCAGGCCAGCAATTTCTGCGACTGCCCGGTGCTTGCCTTTGATCATGACCCGGGCACCGTTCTCCCGCTGGTACCCTGCTATGACCAGATCGGTGAAACCTGGCCGGCCTGTGATCCGACCGGTACACATCGTAGCTCGTGGGAGGTCCAGGCGGCACCTTTCCGCTCGCACTATGTCTGCGATTCCCTGAGTATGGCTTTGCGGGATGAGAGTACCGGCGAGTTGCGACCCGCACCCTGGCGGAATGCCTTCTGCTTTCAGGAACGGGGTGCTGGCGGAGTCTGGCAGCCCCTGAATTCCCCCATCGATCTTGTGGGCGGGATCGTCAGCCTCTCGTTGTTGGTGCAGCCCGAAGAGGATCCGGACTTTCCGTGCGGCACTACCCGGGTGGTGATCGTGGCACACAACCGCTCGTGTGGCGTGGATCCGGATGGAGATGGACAGTGGCAGCCCGGCGATGAATGGGTACCGGACGTGTTCACCTGGGACGTGGACGTCTGTTATGTCTGTGACCCGAACCTGACCTGTCTGGATGTCCGGGACCGCACGGACTATTCGGATCCGGCTTGCGGTGGTGTTCCGGGAACCGTCCCTCCCCAGGTCCAGTTCAATGACGAGAGCAACGCCGCCTGCGACACTCCCATCTCCACCTGCTTCACGTTCTACAACAACAGTCCCTGGTCCATGCAGATCACGGACTGGTCCTCGGAACCCGGCCTCTCCATGTTCGCGATTGACGGTCAGGACCCACAGCGATTCGTGTTGCCGCCCGTCTCCGTCGGCTCTCCCTTGCGGATAGATGCCTACAGCGATTTCGACCTGGTGCTGGATTATCTGCCTGGGACCACCAATCCACTGGGTGAGTGGCACACGGCCACGCTGACACTGTCGGGTGGCCCGGCGTGTCCGGGCCAGGTGCTGCTGGAGCGTGATCTGGCCGCATTCTCCCGCTGTGATCTGACCTATCCAGTCGTATTGCTTGGACCGGCGGAGGTGTGGTTTCCCGGCACCCAGATCTGGGATCTGGGCGAGCTGTGTTATCAGGGACCTCGCACTTGCGACGTCCTTGACGAGAATGGTGGATTGTTCTGGCCCCTGACGCTGCTCAACCCTTCCGCGCAGTCCACACGGGCTTTCACGCTGTCCGATGCCACGCTCGGCGACACGGACAATCTGGCTTTGTGGGTTCACCCGGATGGAGAACTCTGGCAGCCATTTGCCGACGGGGGGGCTCGCACCGTGCAACTGGACGACTCCCTGCATCTGGCATTGGTGGGGTGCTGGACCTGTGCCTGTACCGGCACCACCCTCTCCGATTCCCTGGAACTGGTGATACCGGAGCCGCGCTACGACACCGATCAGTATCTGTCCGACGAGCCGATGCGAGTCCGGATGGAAGCCAGTGTGGGCTGCGACGGCCAGGCCGTGGCGGAGATGGATTCACTGACCCTGCAGATCTGTGCGCTGCGTTCCGTGGCACTGAATGTCTGTGATGCCGCAGTACCTGCGGCGATGGACACGGTACGACTTCAGAACACCTGCGCGATCGACCTGCAGATTCTGTCCTGGACCCTGGATGCCGCGCTGCAGCCGGAAGTGTGCGTCACACTTCTGGATGCACTGGTACCCGCCGGTGTGTTCGGTGACAATCTGCAGGTGGCATTCCGCCCTCAGTTCGGTGTACAGGCACCTCATGTGTCGGGCTATCTGACCATTGTGCTTGAGGCCGCGGATGGTTTCTCCGTGGCACCGGGTCCGCTGCAGATCTGGATTGACGCTGCCGGTGAGTTGCCAGCCGTGACCGAAGATCTGCCTGCCGCAGGGGATAGTCTGTTCTTCACGCCATTGTGTCCGGATCGTCCTGAAGGCAGCCCGATCGGTGCCCCCTGGGCGCAACGTGTTCTGGATTTCGGACTGGCAACCGCCTGTGCCGAAGGCCAATTGACGTGGAGCGCCAGTCTTTCCGGTCCGGACAGGGACCAGTTCAGTCTGGTGTCGCTGCAGTCAACTGTCGACGGAACCGGTGGGCTGGCTGAACTGAGTCTGATCCATTGCCCCGAGATCGGTCTTGCTGGTGAGCATCACGCCACCCTGGACATACAGGTATTCGGTGACTGGGACCCAGGAACGATTCTTGCCAGTTTCACACGCCAGATCAGGGGTGAGAGTTACGGCAGCGGGTCCTCGCTCACGGGAAGCTTCGCCCTGGAAGATTCACCCGTCGCCACGGTGTCCTTCTGTCCCTTCCGATTCAGCGACCAGGCCGCAGGACTGGACCTGCAGCTTTCACTGCAGAACACTGCGGCGCCGGTGACTGAACTGCAGATTGCAGGATCCGTGATCGCCACAGGTTTCAGTGGCTCCGTTGAGACGATATCACCGCCCGTCGACGTGGACGGCAATGGGTCTGCTCAGTGCGGGGTGCGCTTGCTGCTGGATCCACTGACCGGGGATTGCCTGGATCCACTGGATGGTGCACTGAATCTGCAGCTGGATTGGCAAGCATGCGATGGTCCGCGTGATACGCTGCTTGTGCTCCCTTTCACCCTGTCCTGTCTGACGTCCAACCTGACACTTTCCGGCGGCCTCGTTGAAACCGTGGCCATGTGTCCACCCTGGGATGGATTCAGCACGGCACAGGGCAGTCTGTCCCTCACGAATGAAGGGGATCCCCTGGCGGGCCAGGCGTTCAGGATCCGGGCGGCCGATCACGACTGGCCTGGAATCCCTGGAGACTGGGAAGTGTTGGCGGACTGGACCGCACTGCCCGAATGGCTGCCGGCGGGCGACAGTGGTGTGTGGCCACTATCCCTGCAACTGTATCCGGGTGCGGATCTGGCGGTCCAGCAGCAGCAGCTGACGGACTGGCCCCAGGCCTGCAGTGGTCCTTTGACGGGACTGGAGTGGCCGTTGCAATTCGAGCGGGCCTGCATCGTGGAAGAACCCGTGCTGGCCACACCTGGCCCACTGGATCTTTGCGGTGATCTGGACGGTCAACCCGGCCCGGACAGGGAACCGGAGCGGGGTCTGGAAACGCTCCAGTTGAGACTGCAGCCGACCACAGATACCGGCGTTCCCCTTGAAATAACTGGCTGGCGGTTGAAACGCGGCGGTACCGATTTTCCTGCCACACAATGGGGAGACACAACACTGTTCGCCGACGAGTTTCCCGGAGAACTGGAGTATGAAGGTCTGGGACTCTGGCAACGGCTGCTGGCACTCCCCGCGGATACACTGGATCCAGGAAGCACGGTGCAGATCGACCTGGAAAACCAACTGGTGGGTTTCTGGCCCGATTGGCGGATCAATCCTCCCGAAGAACCATTGCTTCTGGGCAATCTGGCACTGGAGCTGGACTGGAAGTCCATCTGGGACACACAGGTGAACACACTGACATTCAGTGTGCCGCTGCGCCGTGTGTGCGAATTTCCGGAACTGCTGATTCCGGACAATCTGGATTTTTCCTGGGCATGTCAACCAGTATTGCATGCGCCACTGGCACTCGAGCACGGTCTCCGGGATGTTCCCCTGAACGTCTGGCTGGAGTTGCCAACGGGGGGGCCGTTTCATTTTGAATATGGGCTTGCGCCACTGGCCGCTGCTGTACACAAAGGCGGGAGACGGACCGCATCACAGGTGTGGCGACTGGATGCGCTCCCCGTACCCATGGAAGGGCTTGCCGTCGACATGGGCTTCACGGCACCCGTCAGCCGCGACTTCGACCAGTCTGCCACACTGAACATCTGGTCCAATCATCCCCGCAACCACTGGAGTGTGTTCGGTGAACCGCTGACCATCGATCTTCATGCGCAGCACGTGGCGGCAGTGCCCCATGCGGAGGCGATTCCCGCGAATCCCAGTCTGCAGGATCCCGGATGTGATGCACAACCCCAGAACTTCACGGTGCAGGTGCAGGGCTGGAACTGTCGCTCCCTGCGTGCTTTCATCGACAGTCCCGCTGGTCCCTATCGGCTGAGTCTGGCCCTCGCGGAAGACTGCAGTGCTCCGCGGGATACACTGGACATTCCTTCCTGGCAACTGGATGATTTTGAGCTTTGTCTGAATCTGACCACGGTGGACGGCGTTCCCCGCACACTGGATGCCTGGACCGGCCAGTTCATGCTGCATCTTGAAGACGAACAGGGCGAAGTGCTGGTGTTGCCCATCCCGCTGGATGTGCTGCCCTGCGATGTGAGCCTGCGTCTGTTCCTGGGCACACCGCCGGGCACCAATGGCGACGAGTTCAGAGGGGAACCCTGGGAACGCCAGTTCGAGCTGCCCTTTGGTGTTGAAATCACCGGTGGGCCCGTGGCCGCACCCGTGCTGGTGCGGATACACGATTCTCTGCACTTGACAGGTGGTTCCAGCGTCAGCAACCCGGACCGGGAATGGATCGGTGGCGCAGGGTTGACCTGGCTGCAGGATACGGTGCTGACGGGAACCGCCCTGTACGATTTCATTGGCATGGGCCAGGCCCAGGCCTGTCTGGATCTGCTGCGGCCCATCAACCTGCAGCACGAGTGGATCGTCTTCCAGGACTCACTGCTGTGTCTGAGCAATGACACCGACGTGCAGCCATTTGAGCTCAATCGCAACGTGGTGACACCCAATGGTGACGGAATCAACGACGAGATCTGCTTCGTGTTCCAGCGTGGGTATGATCTTTCGCGAATGAAAGTCGGTGTGTATTCCCTTTCGGGGGTGGAAGTCCATCGCGCCCGTCCGGACGATTCACAGCCGCGTGTCTGTTGGGATGGCCGGGGACCCGACAACGGAGAACTGCTTCCCGGGCCCTATCTCTACGCGGTCTGGATCGGCAGCGAGGTGAAGTATCGCGGTCAGTTGGTGCTGATCAAATGAAATGCCCCATCCTATTCATCGCCGGGTTGCTGGCTCTGTGCGACATGGCCCATGCCCAGGGCGCATACGTTACCGCGGACCCGACCCATCGCAGTTCACCGGGGTCGGTTCTTGGCAACCCGGCCCTGGCCATCGGCAGCGAACAGTTCGTGGTGGGCATGAAAAGCCATCAGATGGGCGCGACGGGTTCGGCGTTCGGATTGCGCACGCTCTTTCTCAGCTATGCCTCCCCGGGATTCCTGCCCACGGGAGCAATGCTGGGTGTGGAAATGTTCAGCACAGGACAGTACCAGCGCAATCGACTGCTGGTGGGATATTCGACAACCGTGAGACGTGATCTTGATCTTGGACTTTCCCTGGGTCTGCATCACATAAGTTATTCGGGATTTTCCGGGGACGAGCTGCAGAGTAATGATCCGCTGTTGAGCAGCCCGTCAAAACTGGTCGCGGTGGTCAATGCAGGAGCCCGTTACCGCTGGAATGATCTTGTGCTTGGCCTGGGACTGGAAGACATCAATCGCCCCAATGTGGCCCTGGGCAGTCAGACCAGCCGTCTGCCCCTGAGATACAGTCTTGGATTGAGTCTGGAACTGGGAGCGATCAACCCTTTTCTGCAATTGAGCAATCGCAACACCTGGCTGGCCAACCCCGGTCTTTTCGGCAAGGACATGACCATTGGCATCGGTTTGAATCTTCAACTGGGCAGCCAGGGATACCTCAGTGGAGGGTTCCAGGACCGTTCACCCTCCCTCGGGGGTGGGGTGATGGTTTCCGACAATCTGCAGAGCACGGTGCGCTACGAGCCCGCTCCCCGGGAGCTGTCGGACTTTTCATTCGGTTCCACGACCCTGGCCCTGGTCTGGGATCTCGTGTGGCTCAGTGAATTGTCCGTGATCCCGGGCGGCTCGGTACCGGTTCATGGTCTGCTGCCGATTCGTCCCCTGCAGGATCATGTCGTGGAGGACAAACGGGAGTTTTTCATTCTTTCGCCCATTTCCGAATTGTCCGTGGTGCAGACCGAAGTCAGCCGTGAAATCGACTTTGACGAACTGCGACGTCTGAAGCAGACGACCCTGCCCATCTGGGCCCTGATCCCCGCGGATGCACAGGGCAACATGGTGCACACGGGCACCGCCCTGCCCGACAGCGTGGCCAGTCTGTCACTCACCCAGCGCCAACCGGGCATGGAACTGCCGGATCAGTGGGGATTCTCCTCGCGGTATTACACCGAAATGCAGACGTCCCGCATCGAAATGGACCGTCAGCGCACCAAGGTGGGTGTGGTGGCCCTCACTGGGGATGCGCTGGACCAGGCGCTGGTGCTGCGCGACGTGATGGAAAGCCCCATGGGTGGACTTGAAATGCGTTACCTGCTGGATCCGCGGGGGCGCGTGCCCATTGGGGATCTGGAAAGTATCGTGGAACGCCTGCGATCCGAGCGGCGCTACCATCTGAACCATCGTGAGTACAGGCTCTGGATTGTTCCGATCCACATGGAAGATTTTGCGGGCAACTGGCAGGTGACCGTGGAGGACGCACTGGGATCCACGGTGAAGAGCTGGGTCGGTCATGGTCTGCCGCCGGAACATGTGGACTGGGACTGGCGGCTGGCCAGCGGAGAGTACCTGGCACCGGGGGACTACACGGTAAGCATGAATTACGAGGATGGTGGCGAGCGCCGTCTCACAAGACCCCAGTATCTGCAGGTTGACCTTCTCAAGTGCAGCAAGCGCATCGAGATCAAGAGCAAAGCACCCGAATACAAACGAAACGTGGAATCGAAGACCTTCTTCCTGGGCTTGCAGGATCCGCCCGCTGAAGAGTCTGTCAACCCCAATCAAGGAGTCGAACGATGAAAGCGACGAGCATGGACCGTTTCCCGGTTCGCTGGCTGCTGACTGCGGCGGGTGTGGGAGTGCTGAACCTGGTCTCGATGGCAGCGGAAGTGGTGACGGATGGCGCCGGTGATACGGAGGGTACGACTTCGGTCATCATCAAATACTGGACCGACTGCCAGATTTTCCAGTATCCTTTGGGTTTTGTGTTCGTCTTCGGGCTGCTGGCCGCGTTCTACAAGTACTTGCTCAATCTGCGCCAGGCGGCTGTTGAGCAGGAACTTCTTGACAAGGTCCAGGCCAGCAGCGGCCACCTGGCAGAGCTGGTGGAACGGGCCCGCACACTGCGGGACAATCTCTTCGCTGTGATGATCGTCACCATCGCCAAGGCCGTGGATCACAATCAGCCCGAGCGCGTGGATGATCTGGTCTCCAGCTACCGCAGCCAGGAGGAGGAGCGCATGCGCAATTTCAGTCGCTGGATGACCTATCTCAGCGGTGCGTGTGGAGCCCTGGGTCTGATGGGAACGGTGCACGGACTCACAAGCACGTTCAACGGGGCCAACTGGGACAAAAGTACCGCGCTCAAGGGCATGGGTGTTGCCCTGGCCACCACCTTCGTCGGTCTGGTGTTCTCCCTGGTTCTGGATGCGGCGGCGGCCAGTGTGAACATGGCCCGGGAAAAGCGTGCACAGCGCAATCTCTCCCGCGCTGCGGATCTGAAGATTCTGGTCTATGATGCACTGGGAACACGGGAGTAATCCATGCTGCGACTGATCGACGTCGTCCTGATCGTGCTCTTTGCCGTCATGATGATCACCTCCATCAACGACCAGTTCGAGGTACGCCTGGTGCAGACCAGCAACATGCTGCCCATGCCCGAGGATGCACGGGGATTCATCATGGTGGGTCTGGGCGAGAACTCCAGCTTTCTTTTCAAATTCGGACGCGAAGTATACGGCCGTGCGGATCGTGAGAAGATGCTGGAGGAAATCCTCGCGGAGAAGGAAGCGATCCTGCAACACAACCGTGAGCAGACCGGTCAGCAGGCCAGCATGGAACCCCAGGTGCGTATCTGGGCCGACAGTCTGGCCCGCTGCGAGGACATCAAGCTGCTGGTGGACATCTGTCGGCAGGCTGAGATCGCCTGCGGACTGCTGACCGTGAAACAACGGGAGAAAGGGACCAACTGATGGATTCCAACGGACCCGGTGGTTCGATGGTCGTGCGCCTCATCGATGTGTTGTTCATTCTGCTTTTCGGCTACCTGATGATCGCGCGTTTTGATGTGAATGCGGAAACGGACATGCCCACCCTCGGCGATGGCAAGGTGTCGGACAACAGCAGGATTCTGGCTCTGACCCTGACGGTCTTTGGCGAGAACGACCGCTTCCTCTACAAGCTGGCCGTGAAGAATCCGGATCGTCCGGATCTGGCGGGAGCCATCGGTCTGGACCCATCCGGCTTTTCGGGCGAGTACAGTCTGGAAGGTCTGTGGGCCGTATACTTCAACGATCCCCAGCTCTTCGATCGGACCCTGGACTATCGCATCCACACAGTGGGGGATCAGCAGTTTCTGGTCAAATTCCAACCAAAGGACCGGGCACGTACCACGGACCTGTTCCGCATGGTGGACCTTTGCGCGCGCTACGAAATGTATGCTGCCAGCCCGCAACCGAAGCTTGGTGAAGAGCCCATTCCGCCGCGGATCGGCTTTGATTTCAGTGTGGAGTCGCAATGATGACGAAGGACGCTTCCACCGGACCCCGCCCCGGGCAAAGCCGATTGGCCCGTCTCAGCGAGGCCCAGATCCGTACACTGGCCGTGACCCTGACACTGTGTGCCGTGCTGTTGATGCTGCTGGTGGCGGTACTTGTTCAGTTCCCTGAGATCAAGGATCTGGTCGCGCCCAAACCGGAAGATTGGATCCCGTTTGTGACTGAACACGTGGTTCCACCACCGCCGCCCATTGATACGGCACAGGAGGAAGAAGCGGTGGAGGAGCAAATCGAATCCATTCCTCTGCCGGATCTTCCTTCCGTGGTTGATGAGCCGGACCAGCCGACAGCTGCGAGAACTGTGCAGATTGCATCTTCCCCCACAAGTGAGACAGCCACTCAGATCGACGATGCCAACCCAGACCGCACAGTCAAGTCAGATGCTGCAACCGTGGTCGCGATTGGCAAAAGCAGTTCCACCCAGGGAGCCCTCATCGAAAGTGATGACAATGGCACAGGGCATGGTTCAGACACGGACACCGATGTCACGCGCAGTGGTAGCCACATAAAGAAGAGCAAGAACGACGGGACCAGAATCGGACACACATTGAGCGGGCTGAGCAGGGGAATCTGCGATCGCAATGATCCCACCATGCATCTGGACGAACGCCTCGCCGCCGAACTAGACTGGCACAACGGTGACTGTCTGTATCAGGGTGAGGTGATGCACGAGGGTGTGCGCTGGGCTCTGTTCTTCTGCGCCAACCAACTCACACACAGTGTCTCCGTGCTGGCAGTCAAAGACTACAATGTACACGTTCAGGGCAAGCAAATTGCGAGGTTGTCCCGACTCAGGCTCGTCTCCGGCGGTGAGCAGATGGAACTGTCTGGTTATCGTAGTGGAAATATCCAGATCAACACAAATGGTACTTGGTATTGTGGGCTGAAAGACAATTCCGGTACAGGTGGAACAGCCCTCGAGACAAAGGCGATGATCGAGAACTGGTGGATTGCCGAGGGGCAACGATGAGTGCAGGGCGGCACATCCACCCACTCAGGTTGGTCCTGGTGATACTGCTGCTGTCCGGCCTGCGGTTTGCCCGGGCCGCAAGTGAGGAGCCACTGTGTCTGGACCTTGCCCATCTGCAGACACTGCTGGCCCGGGCGGACAGTACCCGGCTGGTCAGCGCGCGCCAACGCCTGCTGGCCGACACCTTGCGCAGCACAGCCATGGAACAACTGAACCGTCTGGATGCGGGACCTTATGGCTGGATGCTGGCCTGGGATGCCACGGAATCCCGGGAGAGTCGAAGCAGTCAGGACCAGATCCGGACACAGGATTCCCTGAGACAGGTGGCCGTGAGCCAGGGCTGGGCCACTGCAACGGAATCGGCGCGGGCTCAGGTCCAGCAGCACTGTGGCAAGGAGCTGGAACCAGCGCTACTGGGATTGCTGGAGTCCTGGCGCAACAATCCCTGGGATCTGGATGTGCTGGATCAATTGGTGCTTGGATACGCACGGCTGAGCCGTGTCTACCGCTCTGCTGATGTGCTGGACCAGTGCCTGGCATTGTTTCAGCATGCCATCCGGCGCAATGCGCAGTCCTATACGGCTCGTTTTCAGCTGGCTCGGGTGCTGCACGCTCAGGGACGTCCGCGGGAAGCGCTGCCATGGCTGTACCAAGCCGAAGATGAGTTCCTTCATTCGGTTTCCCTGTTCACCAACGACAGGGGAGTACGGCGGCCACCTGGCTTTCAGGGCATCCCCAAGTCGGCAGCGGGCGCACCCGGGGATGTATACCGGGACAATTACCGTGCCATTCTCTGGGAGCAATTCGCGTGTGAACAGGAAGCAGGTCTGGTTGACAATGCACTGGCCACACTGGAGCGCCTTGCCCCCTACACCGATCTGACCCAGGAAGAAGTGTCGGGATGGCGCCAGAGCCTGCAGTGGGGCGGGACACCACAATCCCGCCTGGACTGGCAGGCGGCAAGGGAGGCGGAAAGCCGCCTGGATTATGTACTTGCTGCCGAGTTGTACACGCGTTCACTCGAAGGGGTGCGCAGCGGGTCGGAGGCACAGCGTGTGACCTACGACCTGGCCTGGGTCACGGCCTACAGGTTGGAGCAACCGGTTGCGGGCATTCGTCTGTTCCGGCGGATGGTGGACCTGGCACCGTTGCTGGACAATGCGGGGCAGCCACTGGACACGGTGGCCGTTGAACGTCTGACTCGCTTCGGAGATGCACTCTTTGACTATGCCAGCATCCTGGATGGCAGTGGTCAGTCCGAAGACGCGCTTGAACTGTACGATGAACTGTGCCGGGTGCCCAATCCCCGGACGGGACTGGCCCTGCTGGCCAGTGCTGTGATGACTCAGGCCAATCACCCCGATGAAGCACTGGCCCGGCTGGAACGACTGGAAGCCATGATCGGGCAGAATGGCTGGGGCTTGCCGGTGCAGCCAGAGGAGCGTCGTACCCTGCGCCGCCAGACCTACATTTCCCTGATGCGAATCCATCGCCTGGCCGGACGACTGGATCAGGCCGAACACTACCACGCACTGGCCACCAGGGAATCTGACTCGTGATGCGGACCACGATGTATCCCCACTTGGCCATGGGATTGCTGGCCGTGATCCTGGGATCCTGCGCCAGCCCATATCATCGGCAGGTTGCGGATGCCGGGATCGTGGTGAACACTGCTGTGGATTCGATTCGGGTCACGGCACCCGAAGCCATTTCAGCCATGGAACCAGTTGGTCAAGAAGTCTTGCCTGTGGCCGCCAGCGTGGGTGTGGCGGACACGATCGAGACCGATGCCAGGGTGGCCGATGAGGCAGTGGAATTACTCCGGCCCGCCGATATGTCCAGCCCGGAAACGCAGTATACACCCGCCCTGGACGTCGCGTCAGAAGGCAGGGTGGGCCTTCCGGTGTGGGACGGCCGGACGCCTACGCTGGAGTGGTACATCAGGGAGCTGGCCTGTGAGCCGGTGGATCTCTGTGCCCGTCCCGAAGAATCGAAGGAAGACCTGACGGCTGAGGAACGCCCCTGGCGGACTGAGAGCCCGACCCCGCAATTCGCAGCCTGGCGAGCCGGTTCAGCCCTGCTTTCCGGCAGAAAGGATGAAGGAATCAGCAGCGCTTCAAGCGCCGTATCCGCCATCAACCTGGCCTACACCGAATTGCCCGAATGTGGTTTCGAGCTGACGAAGAAGGCGCAGATCGCAAGCCACCCCCAGTATCAGGACATCATGGAATGCTACAAGGTACGTTGCCGGAAGATGGCGGCGATCTACCTGGCCCATCCCGTTCCTGATGTCTCACGTGTGCTGGATTATGTCACTGCCGCCCTTGTTGCGGTCCGTCGCCAGGCAGGGGATGCCCCCGGTCTGGCACAGGATGCGATGGAGCGGGCCTGGTTCTGCCTGCTCCAGCGGGATGGAACTGGTGCGAAAAGTGCTCTGAGCAGTCTGTCCGGGGTCGTGTCCACGCCGGTCGAGGTGTATGTGTTCTGCGATTTCATGCTTTCTCGCAGTGCCACACCGGGGATTCGTCGCGCGGCATACGGACACCAGCTCGAGTTGTTGAAGCAGGGAATGAGCGAGCAGTGGCCCGGATTCGAGGATCCTGCGTACCTGACTCACCTCGTGCGGACCATCAAGCAGGAAGGTCTTCAGCTCGAAAATCTGAGCAGTGCCCATCAGCAGCTTGACCGGGACAGAATATGGGGCGGGCAGGAATTGCTGGAACGCTATCAGACCCTGATCACGCGATACAATGCCCTCACCATACAGGGCGGGGCGGCGGCTGAACAGCACCAGCAGTTGCGCCGGGATCTTGAAGATCTGCTGTGCGATTGCCCTACCGCACAGGCCTGGGACCAGACCCTGGAGTTGCTCACACGTTCCGTGTGGAGTATGGGGCAATTCCGGGATGTGCTGGTGTTGCAGGATCTTCAGGAGCGCTCTGCACCTGCGCCAGCAGGAAGTACTGCGGCCGAAATGGAAGGGGACGCGCTGATGTCCCTGGGGCTGGAGCTGTTGCAGGCGGATCAGGATCCCGGGCGTGTACTGAACCTGTTTGAGCGGGCGGCTTCGCGCTCGCCACAGCTTGAGGCACGCGCACAATATCTGCGAGCGCGGGTTCTGGAAAGCGGCCCACCGGAAATGGTCCTTGATGCTGCCTTCCAGGTCCTGACCGCTTGTGAGGACCTGCAGGACGAGCTGCCACCCATTGTGGCACGCCAGTATCCAACCGATTTTCTGGCCCGGGTCTATGACCTGATCGCCCTGCAATTCGAGCGCATGCCCCAGCAGGACCTGGCCGCATCACAGTATCACAGGCGTGCTGCCGAGGCCCGCTCTGCTGTCACCGGCACACAGGAGACCACTCCATGAGACTGATTCTGCCCATTCTGCTGCTTGTGGGGATGTCCGCACACGCCCAGGAGTCCATCGAGGCGGATTATGTGCTGCACAGACACATTACCCTGCGGGAACCTCAGATGGTCCAGAAGTTCCTGGACGAATTCAAGTTCGATCTGGCCGAGGTGGATCGCAGTAAGGTCACCCACATCGAATATGTGGACACCATGAATGACGGTTATACCGTGAACGACATCTTCGTGGTACGTCCCCAGGGACTGCAGGTGCTCGTGACTCATCTGTCAAACGATCTGAAGCGCCTGATGGAGAGCTGGGCCGATCCCACACCTTTGCAGGTGGAACGCTTTCCCCTGTCCAGCGAAGGGTTCGCCCAGTACGAGAGTGATGAGGACTCGGATCTGGAGGATTCCTGCCTCAGACTGCGCATGCTGACCGCGCTGCAGCAGTCCTACGATGGTGCCGAGATCGGCTTTCACGTGACCCTGAATGCGGATGGCTATGCAGTCCAGACCTGGAAGGTCAACCCTGCCGACATCATACCCCCCGAAGGGGGATGCCTGCAACCAACGGGTAGCGGTGGCAGAAGACTGGATCTGCTGCTGGCCCAGTCACAGGATACGGTCTGGGTGCCGGATACGGTGATGGTGGACTTGCTGTACATCGTGCAGACCCAGACCGATTCGATCTTCACCAGCAAGGGGCCGGGGCGCCGTCTCTCCTTCGAGGAGCAGGAGTGATGGATCACCGACGAAGCTGTTCCTGGCTGCTTGCCGGACTGCTGCTGGGGGCCGTGCCACTGTGGGCCCTGGAAGTGCTGGAGCTGGACGATCACAGTGTGGTGTTGTACGGTCATGAACTGCAGGCGACTGATGGTGTGGAATTGCTGCGTGTCTCAAACCTGGGGGACAGTCTGTGGCTCTACCTGGATGGCTTGAAGGCCTGGGTCGTGGATGGTGATCTGCAGCCGGAAACCACCTACGCGTGGAGTTGGCGAGCGGGCGAACGGACGGGACACCTGGATGGCATGCGCAAGCACACGGTCGTCCGACCGCTGGGACTGCTGTTCCTGAACGGCTTCAATGGCGGGCATGCCCTGGTGTACACCCTGGCCGAGACCGGTTGCGGTGAATACATGGATTATTGCGCACTCACCGGCTGGCCCGTACCACCCGAGCAGAACTTTCCGCGGATGCGCAATTATCTGCAGTTCTTCCGGAGTTACCCCTTGGTCAATGTGGACGATGCCGACGCCCGCGCATACTGCAACTGGCTCAGTGGCCAGGATGGATTGCCGCCTGCATACAACGCTGACGGCCTCGACATGGAGTCCGTGGGTTGGCGACTTCCCACTGTCCGCGAAATGTACTGGCTTGCGGATCTGCAGCGTGACCCGCCCCATTGGGCAAGCGAAGATGTGCCCCAGACACCCATTCCGCATCGGGAGAGCAGTTCCGCGGACGGCCCGCAGAATGTCACCGGCAATGTCTGGGAATGGTGCGAGAATGGTTTCGGTCATGCTCCGGCCAGCGGAAGTCCGGGCCGCAGCGCGTATTTCGACCCGGCGGGCCGGGATTCCCGGTTGGTCTTCGGGGGCAGCTACAACAATACGGAAGCAGAGTTGAGCAGTCTGGTCACGGCCCAGGATCCTGGAGCCCGGTTGTCCACCCTGGGATTCCGCACTGTGCGCTGGTTGCTGCCGGAAAGTGCCCGGCGCACCGATGAGATTCTTGCGCAGAACCCGTCCCACGAAATCGGGAAGGATACACGATGAACCGCCTGATGCGCTGTCTGTGTCCGCTGCTCGGATTCTGGGTCCACTGTTCCGTGACACAGGCACAGGCCTTGCCCGTACCCTCGGGGCGCTATGCGCTGGGTTCAGCAGATTCGGCTGGTGGACTGCTGCCCGACAGTGATTCCCTGGTCACGCTGGGCGCATTCACACTGGAGCGCAACGAAGTCAGCAACGACGAGTTCTGCCGTTTCCTTAATGCCGGTCACGGCAACCGCTTCGATCGCCGAATGGAAATTCTGGAACTGCCGGATGGGTACGTCTGCGTCCAGGGGCGTCAACGATATCCCGTGCATCACGTCAGTTGGCATGCGGCACGTGAGTACGCTGGCTGGGTCGGCGGTCGCCTGCCCACCGCCAAGGAGTGGGAGGCGGCTGCGCGTGGTCGTGCGGAGGAGGAGAACGGGGCCACACGCTGGTATCCCTGGGGACCTAAACCATCGGGTGGCAGCCAGGCCAATTGCCAGGAAACCCAACGCCTGGGTGTGCTCTATACCTGGCCTGCCGATACCCTGGTGGGGCCCGGGCCGTTCGGGCACGTCAATCTGGCGGGCAATCTGGCGGAGTGGATCTCCGAGGTGTCCGCAGATTCAGGCTGGGCATCGGTCAAGGGTGGCTGCTGGGCCGACCCGGAAATCCTGCTGCGCTCTGCCGTGACTGTGCGACGACCGGCTGGAGAAGGTTTCGCGATGATCGGCTTCCGGGTAGCACGGTGAGTGGTCGCTCCACCAGGTGTCCTGCCTTTGTCCAGTGGGTGCTCATATTGTTGCTGGCGGTCGGCACCCCGGATGTCCGTTCTGCCGCGGAATCCCCAAATGCAGAACAGGAGCGTCTCCTTTCGGACAGTCTCATGACCAGTCCGGACAGTCTGGGGCAGCACTCGCTGGCTCAGGCAGCCATACCTGATCCTCCCGATAGCCAGTTGCCTGCGCTCACAGTCCGCCTTTCGGGCAGCGCGGTGGTTCTGGCTCCCAAAGGGCCACTCAGGGAGCCCGCTCTGGTTCAGGTGCGAAGAGACGGAACCCTCGACTTTCATACAGCAGGGCGACTGGTTCCAGGAAATGAACTTGAGTTGGACGACCTGCGGTTCAGCAACGATCTGCATTTTCGCCTCGCCGCGCCCGTTGATGGCATCGCCTGTCGTTTCGGACCAGAAGTTGTCTTTGTACCACAGTGGCCCGCACCGGCCGTGATCCTGTCCTGCCAGGACAGCGACGATGGCATCGAATTGAGTCTGCAGTCAAACGAACTGCCCAGTTCCGGTACGGGACTGGCCCTGATTCAACTGCAACCTCAGAATCGGGAGATTCAGGTGGCGCTGCTGTCCGGGCAGACCCAGCAACTGCTGCTGCCACCGGCCACCCGACGCATCCGTGTGCGAACGGCCACTCGTGCACTGGGTCATCTGGGCGACTGGCAGGATCAGGTCGAACGGGATGTCCCACTGCACCTGCCACCGTATCTGCAGGATCTGGCCCGTATCCAGGCCGCCATTCAACCCACGCTGGAAAAGACCGTCGAAGCCGGGCTGACCGTGTCACCTGTTCCGGCCCGTCTGGCACTCGAAGTCTGCTGGGATCCGACGGCGATGCCGGAAGGCTTCCGACTGGAACGCCGGATTGCAGGAAGTGGTGCATTCCAGACTCTCATGATTCCTGATGGTTCGCACTGCCTTGCGGACACGGATCTGAGTCTGGAAACGGACTATGAATATCGTCTGATCCATGTGGGGCAGGGCCAGCGTACACTTTCAGAAATGGTGAGTGCCGCGGTAAGTTTGCCACGCCTGGACTCCCTACAGGTGGTGGTTCTGGATGACCAGCGAGTTCAGTTGTGCTGGCAGGCCCGCAACGATGTGGATCACTACGAGCTGGAGGAACTGCGCACTACTCTGGATCCAGCCACGGGTCTGGCCGCGGATGCACATGCCGGGTTCCGGCTGCTCGCCAGTCCGACTGGAACGGACAGCAGCTGGCAGGTGGAAGGTCTGCTCTCGACACAACGTGTGCGTTGGCGCTTGAGCCCTGTGGTGGACGGCAGACGCGGTGTGCCAGCGGTTTCGGCGGATGTGCGTACCGAGTTTCCCAGACCGCGCTACGCTGGCGTGGATGACCAGTTTCCCGGTGGTCGAGTCGACATCCACTATGCCATGGTGCCGGACCAGCCGAAACGGGTCACGGGTGTGATCCTGGAACGCAAGGAGCTGGATTGCTGGCGAACGGTGCAGGAACTGCGCGATCTGACGCAGCCTGTGTTCACCGACACCCTGGACGCAGATGGCAAGGGGTCCGTATACAGACTGATCAGCTACAATGAGGTCAACCGGCTGGTTTCGGAAGAATTTCTCGTCTCGCCGCAAAGTACTCTGGAAACGCCGCGCATTCTGGGTGCTCGCTTGCTGGATCTGTCACGTGTGCAACTGCTCTGGCGCCTGCCTTCCCGACTGGATGTTCTGTCCGGATACCGGATCGAGAGATGCAGTGGCGATGAAACGGAATTCCGTGAGTTGGCGGTGGTTGCCCGGGAAGACAGCATCTGGGTGGATTCTTTGGTAACCCCCGGTCTGGAATTGTGGTATCGGATGTCCAGTCTCTCGGGAACACGACTCTCCGCCGTGACTCGCACACTGCACTACAGCGTGCCCATCCCCGATCAGAGGATGTTGCTGATCACCGGGGGTATTGGATGGCGGGGTGCGAATGGTCCGGGTGTTCTACCTGACGAAGGGCCGGCTCGCCAGGTACGGATCACGTCGTTCGAACTGGGAGAACGGGAAGTGAGCAATGAGGAGTACCAGATTTTCTGCGAAAGCACGGGGCATCCATTGCCGCCCGATCCGGAACTGGCGGGCAATCAGGATGCCATGAAGCGCTGGCCCCGCGCAGCCGTGGTCAATGTGAGCTGGTACGATGCGGTGAGCTATTGCAATTGGCTCAGCCAGATTGCCGGGCTGGAACCTGCCTACACACAAGAAGGAAAACCCCTGCCGGATAGCCAGGGCTATCGACTTCCCACAGAGGCGGAATTCGAGTACGCGGTGCGTGGGCCAGGTTCCGTGCTCAATGAAGTGGAGGAGTTCTGTGCTCTGGCCGAAGTCAACCTCTACAGCGTGGAAGACGGGACCACCGGTATCGACCTGTACGGAAGCGACCATTGGGCGCAGAACGCCCAGGGTGCGCAGCATCTGCTGGGTAACGTCTGGGAATGGGTACAGGACTGGTATCACCCCGAGTACTACCTGTTGTCAGCAAACTGGATTGACCCCCGCGGTCCAAGCACTGGTGTGGAAAAACTGCGGAAAGGGGGCGCATTCGATCTGATTCCCGAAGCATGCCGTGTGAGCGAGCGCATGGCCAGTCGCCCCGCCGTGCGTCTGGCTGATACTGGCTTCCGTGTCGCACGGACCAGCCCCCCGAGCTCTTTGTCCATCGCCGCCGGCACGGATGCTCCCTGAGGGATCACCGTTCCGCAACTGTGCATCCTTGCACCGCGGTCCTGGATGGGCATTCTGGTGGGTCTTCCATTCCGTGGGTTCGAGCTGAGTAGCAGGTGTGCCACATGCTGCGGTGAGCCATGCTGGCCAGGTTCGGATTTCATCCATCACGACCATCTGGATTCAGTGGCGGCCCTGCCCACGGCCAGCTGTTCGACCACCTGCGGGTCGAACTGAGTCTTTCCTGCCTGAGTTTCCAGCTCAAGATCCACCCGCATTGCACAATTGCCATGGATGATTTATTATTCGACCGCCTTAATCACTTGGTTAATGCGGATGGTCAAATGAGTTCATCGCTGCCCGGTCCACAGGACATACCTGAGTTGGCACTGCCGGAGTCTATCAGCACACCCCAGCCGGAAACTCCGGCCGGGCAACTGTTTGCGGCGGCCCGTCAGGCGTTCATTGAACTGGGATTCGAAGGCGCGACCACCAGGCAGATTGCCGAACGAGCCGGCATGAATCCGGCGCTGATCCACTATTACTTCGGCACCAAGGAGAAGCTCTACCGGCGTGTGCTGGCCACGGAGCTGCTGCAGCTGCTGCGCTTCCAGGTGGCCGAGCGGGTGGGTGTTCTGCCCATCGAGGAGGTGCTGGTCACCTTTCCCACGCGCATGCTGGACTGGTTGCGTCATCATCCGGACACGGCCCGGCTGATCCGGCGCGAACTGGGCTCCGGAGGAGAACGGGCGCGCAGCCTGGTGCAGGAGCTGGGCGGACACGGTCCGCTGGGGCTGAGTCAGCATCTCAAGGGACTGGTCACAACGGGCATCGAGCAGGGGCGCGTGCGCCCACTGAACTTCGAAGCCCTGCTGGCCAGCCTGCTGGGACTGGCCTGGGGCATGGTACTGATCGAACCGATCCTGGAGCTGATTCTGGAGCTGGACCTGCGCGACGAAGACTGCTGGCAGCGCCAGCGTGAGACACTGGAAACCCTGCTCTCACGGGGTCTGAAGCAAGGAGACACACGATGACGGCCCGCTTCTGCTACGGCCATGCGCTCTGGCTGCTTCTGTTGCTGGCCGGAACACCCGGGACCGCGGCGGCGGCGGATACGGCTGCCCTCCCCGATTCACTGGGGCTGTCCGGCCTGATCGAGCGTGCCCTGCCCGAGGCCCTGCGCCTCCAGGCCACACGGGCCGCGCTTGACGGCGGGCGCGCAGCACGGGAGCTGGCGCGCGTGCAGCGGCTGCCCGGTCTGGGGCTGGATGCCAGCGCGGGCTGGGTCAGTCAGGTCCAGGAGATCAGCCTGCCCGGCAAGACCATCCAGTTCGGCGACGGCAGCAGCGCCGATCTGGCCCTGGGCACCTCGTGGACACTCTACGCCGGTGGCACACTCAAGGCGGGAGAAGCGGCGGCCGAAGCCGAGCTGCAGGCCCGCGGACACGACCTGGCCTCGGACAGTCTGGGGCTGCTCGGCGAACTGCGCGGCGTCTACATCCAGGGCCTGACGGCCAGGGTGAGCGTGTTGACCGCGCAGAACAGCCTCAGCCGCCTGGAACGTCATCTCGAAGACGTGCGTGGCGCGCGCCGGGCCGGGCTGGCCGGAGCCGAGGAAGAACTGGCCGTGGCGGGTCGCGTGCAGCAGGCCCGCCAGGAACTGCTGCAGCGCCAGGGAGAACTGGAGCAACTGGCATTCGAACTGGGGCGCCTGTGTGGCACGCCCGAGCACCCGATTCACCCTGCGGGATCCCTGGATGCAAGCCTGCTCGAGTCGCGCGCGATTCCGGAGAGCCTGCCGTCCGAACGGGCCCTGGCCGCACGTCAGCAGGGAGCCGAGGCGCGCGTGCGCCAGGCCACGGGGGCGGCGCGTCCCCGGGTGGAAGCCCGCGCGGGCTGGCATCTGGGGCGGCCCGGGGTGGACCCGATCCGCAATGACTGGATGACTTACGGCACGGCCGGGCTGAGCCTGCACTGGCCGCTGCTGGATCACGGGCGCGTGCGCCAGCAGGCGGCGATCAACCGGGCCGACGCCCTGCGCCTGCAGCGCTCACGCGAGGAGCTGGCCCGCCAGACCAGCGCGCGCCGCATTCAGGCGAACACCTTGCTCGAGAGCGCGCAGCAGGTGCACGAGGCGGCCGCCGCACGCACACGCATCGAAACGGAACGTCTGGCGCTGGTGGAACAGCGCTGGACACAAGGACTGAGCAGTCAGCAGACCTGGCTGGACGCCAGCGACGACCTGGTGCTGGCCCAGCAACAGCAAGCCCTGGCCGCGGCCCGGGTACGCCTGGCGGAAGTGCGGCTGCTGGCCGCCCGGGGACAGTAAGAGATGGAGACTTCAATCATGCAGACCCTGCGACGGATCACGGTGCTACCTTTCGCGTGGCTGGCCCTGGCGGGTTGTTCGGGCGGGCACGGACCGGCAGCCCCTTCGGGAACCCTGGAAGCCACCGAGATCCGCCTCGCTCCGGCACTGGCCGGTCGTGTGCTGCAGGTGCGGGTGGCCGAGGGCGAAACCATGGCCGCCGGCGACACCCTGCTGGTACTGGATGGCGACCTGCTGCGTCTGCAGCGGGCCCAGACCGCCTCGGGACTGGCGGGGCTGGACGCGCGCCTGAAGCGCGCCGGGGATGCCGTGCGCCAGGCGGAACTCAGCCTGGAACTGGCCCAACGCACGCTGGCGCGTCTGGAGGAGTTGGAAGCCCAGGGCAGCACGACCGCCCAGCAGCTGGACGACGCCCGCAACGCGCGCGATCGGGCCAGGCTGTCGCACACGGCCGCCGGACACGACCGTGAGGCACTCAGGGCCGAGCGCGAAAGCCTGCTGGCCGCCCTGGCCACCCAGGATCGTCAGCTGCAGGATCTGGTGCTGCGGGCACCCGGGCCCGGCACTCTGATCGAACGCTATGCGGAACCCGGTGAGTGGATTGCCCCCGGGCTGCCCGCGGGCCTGCTGGCCGACCTGAGCACGCTGGAGCTGCGTTTTTTCCTCGATGAAACCGAGATGGGACTTGTCGCCCCCGGGCAGGCTGTGTCGATTTCCGTGGACGCCTTTCCCGACGAGACACTTCAGGGACGCGTGAGCTGGATTTCCTCGCGTGCTGAATTCACCCCCAAGAATGTCCAGACCCGCCAGGCGCGCAGCCAGTTGGTGTACGCCGTCAAGGCCACCCTGGACAACCCTGATGGCCGCCTGCAGATCGGCATGCCGGCCCAGGTGCTGCTGGACGCCCGCCCGTGAGCCAGCCCGCCCTGGAACTGGAGCGCCTCGCGCGCAGCTGGGACGGTGTGCCTGCCCTGCACGAGCTCAGCCTGAGCCTGCAGCCCGGCCGCACCATCGGTCTGATCGGTCCCGATGGAGCCGGCAAGACCACCGCCCTGCGCATCGCCTGTGGCCTGCTGGCCGCCGACGGGGGACACGCGCGTGTGTTCGGTTTCGACAGCACCACCCAGACCGACCGGATTCGCGATCTGCTGGGTTACATGCCCCAGCGCTTCAGCCTCTATCCCGACCTGAGCGTGGACGAGAACCTGCGCTTCTTCGCCGAGCTGCACGGTCTGCCGCGCGAGCTGCGCCTGCAGCGCCGTGAGAAACTGCTGGCCTTCAGCCGCCTGGAACCCTTTGTCACACGTCGCGCCGGCGCACTCTCCGGCGGGATGAAACAGAAGCTGGCGCTGGCCTGCACCCTGATTCACGAGCCGCGCCTGCTGCTGCTGGACGAACCCACCACGGGCGTGGACCCGGTGAGCCGACTGGAATTCTGGGCCCTGCTCAAGTCGCTGGCCGAGGAGGGCATGGCGCTGTGTGTCAGCACGCCCTACATGGATGAGGCCGAACGGCTGGACGAGGTGCTGCTGCTGCACCGGGGACGCGTGCTCAGTCGCGGCACCCCCGCCGATGTGGCCGCAGCCTTTCCCGGAAAGATCCTCGCGGCGCGCGGAACTGGCCTGCTGGACTGGAAAGTGCGCCTGGAAGCCCTGCCAGGAGTGGAGGTCTGGCGCTTTGGCGATGAGTTGCATCTGGTGTACAGGGAGGCCGCACAGGAGCGCGCGATCCGCACTCTGCTGGACGGCAGCGGTCTTGAACTGCACACGGGCGAACCGGACATCGAGCACACCTTCTTCGCCCTGGTGGAAGCCAGTGAGGAGGAGTCCGCATGAGCGCCCCCCTCACGCAGACCCCGGAGTTTTCGGTGCGCGCCCAAGGGCTGACCCGTCATTTCGGCTCCTTCACGGCCGTGGATCACATCGATCTGGACGTGACACCCGGCGAGATCTTTGGCTTTCTGGGCGCCAATGGCGCGGGCAAGACCACCGCGATCCGCATGTTCTGCGGCCTGCTGGCCCCCAGCGAGGGCGAGGCCTGGGTCGACGGTCTGCCGCTGAGCGTGAGTGCCGAGCAGATCAAGCGCCGCATCGGCTACATGAGCCAGCGCTTCAGCCTGTACGACGACCTGGACGTGGCCGAGAACATCCAGTTCTTCGGGGGAATCTACGGGCTTTCCGGTGAGACGATTCGTGAACGCAGCGCCGAGTTGCTGCCCCGGCTGGGTCTGGAAGGCATGGAGGACCGGCGCACGGGCAGCCTGCCCCTGGGCTACAAACAGCGCCTGGCCCTGGGAGTGGCCACCCTGCATCACCCGAAAATCGTCTTCCTGGACGAGCCGACCGGAGGTGTCGACCCGGTGGCCCGCCGCCGTTTCTGGGACCTGATGTACGAGATCGCCGCGGGCGGCACCACCGTGTTCGTGACCACCCATTACATGGACGAGGCCGAATACTGCGAGCGCCTCTCGATCATGGTGGCTGGCAGGATCGTGGCCCTCGGCCAGCCCTCGGCGCTGAAGAAGGAATGGCAGGCGCGCACCATGGAGGATGTTTTCCTCAAGGTGGTGCAGCGGTGAGAATCATTCTGGCGATCGCGGCCAAGGAATTTCTGCACATCCTGCGTGATCCGCGCAGCCTGACCGTGGCCCTGCTGATGCCGCTGATGATGGTGCTGCTCTACGGTTACGCCATTGACATGGAACTGCGTCACCTGCCCGTGGCCGTGCTGGACCTGGACCAGAGCACATCCAGCCGGGCCCTGATCCGCGACATCACCTCCAGCGACTTCATTCGCGAGGCGGGGCGGCTGTCCTCTCGCGAGGAGATCGAGCCGGGATTCCATCGTCAGCAATTCCTGGCCGCGCTGGTGATTCCCCGCGGACACGCGCGCGCCCTGGCCCACGGAGAAGACGCACCCGTGCAACTGGTGGTGGACGGCGCGGATGCCGCCACGGCCAGCGCCGTCTACAATTATCTGCAACAGGCCCTGCAACTGCACAATCTGGGGCGGCTGGAATCGCAGGGTCTCAGGCCCGCCGCCAGCATACAACCCGCGCCCGTGTTCCGCTTCAATCCGCAGCGGGTCAGCGCCTGGTTCATCGTGCCCGGGCTGGCCGCCATCGTGCTGATCATGATCTGTGCGCTGCTCACCAGCATCGCCATCGTGCGTGAAAAGGAAACCGGCACTCTGGAGCAGGTGCTGACCACGCCCATGACTCCGCTCCAGCTGATTCTGGGCAAGCTGCAGCCCTACCTGCTGATCGGGATTCTCGATACGGTGATGATCTTCGCCGTGGGGCGCTTCGTGTTCCAGGTGCCCATGGTGGGCTCCTGGTGGGCGCTGGCCGGCTACACCCTGCTCTATCTCTGGGTCTCGCTGGCGATCGGGCTGCTGATTTCGGCGCTCACGAAGACCCAGCAGGTGGCCATGCTGGTGGCTCTGATGGTGACCCTGCTGCCCACCCTGATGCTCTCGGGATTCATCTTTTCGGTGTCCAGCATGCCGCTGCCTCTGCAGGTGGTGAGCCACGCGATTCCGGCCACCTGGTATCTCCGGATCGTGCGCGGAGTGATGCTCACCGGAGTCAACGGCTGGCCGCGTGAGGCGCTCGTGCTGCTGGGCATGGCGCTGGGACTGACGGTGCTGGCGATGAAGCGCTTCTCGCGCAGACTGGCTTAGGAGCCGAGCATGGGACCTGTTTCACGCCTGGTACAGAAGGAGTTTCGCCAGATCTTTCGCGATCCGGTGATGTTGCGCCTGATCATCCTGATGCCGCTGGTGCAGCTCTTCGTGCTGGGCAACGCGCTCAGCACCGATCTCAAGGGGGTGAGGGTCAGCGTGCTCAACCAGGACCCCGGCCCCGCCAGCCGCCAGCTCGAGGAGGCGCTGCTGGTCTGTGACACCTTCGTGCCCGGGCCGCAGGTCCATACTCCCCAACAGCTGGATTCCCTGCTGATCCACGGTCACACCGATCTGGCGCTCTGGATTCCCACCGACTGGCGCTCGCGGCTGGCCCGCGGCGAGAGCGTCCCACCGGGACTCTTCCTGGATGGCCGCAACTCCTCCCAGGCGGGACAGGCCGCCGGCCAGGCCCTGCAGATTCTGGGCACTCCCCGCCTCCACCCAGTGCCCGCAAGCGCCGGGACACGCTCCCCGGGCCGCGTGGTGCTGCGCGAGCGCACCCTGTACAATCCGGAACTGGTGAGCAAGTACAACATGGTGCCGGGCATCGTGGTGGTGCTGATCACCGTGATCTCAGCGATGCTCACCGGCATGACCGTGGTGCGCGAGAAGGAGCTGGGCACGCTCGAGCAATTGCTGGTGAGCCCGCTGACCGCCGGCCAGCTGGTGCTGGGCAAGACCCTGCCGCTGGCGATCCTGGCCTACGGCGAGCTGATCCTGGCCACCACCATCGCCGTGATCGGTTTCCAGTTGCCATTGGCCGGTTCGATTCCCCTGCTGGCGCTGGCCGTGGCATTGTACCTGCTGGTCACCATCGGCGGCGGCCTGCTGGCCAGCACGGTCTCGCAGACCCAGCAGCAGGCGGTGTTCACCGTCTGGTTCTTCCTGATCTTCGCGATCCTGCTCAGTGGATTCTTCTTTCCGGTGGCCAACATGCCAGACACGCTGCGCTGGCTCACTCTGCTCAACCCGATGCGCTACATCATCGAAATCGTGCGCGGCATCTTCCTCAAGGCCTCCGACCTTTCCGATCTCTGGCCGCAGATGGCCGCTCTCGCCGGGCTGGGCTCGCTCTCCTTCAGCCTGGCTCTCTGGCGCTTCCGCAAGCGGCTGGACTGATCCTGCCAAAAATCGTCATTTCCGCGAAAGGGGCGCACAGCATGTGGCGGCCAGCATGGCGACCCACGTGAATGCCCGACCGTTCCGTCTAGATGGTTCCGCCACCGGCGTCACCGCTGCGGAAGTGACACAATCAGTGTCATCCCCGCGAAGGCGGGGATCCCGAGCGGGTTGTTCCGAAACTCTCTCGCGTTCGGAGCCACTGTGCGACTGATGGTGTGCTTGTCCCGGATGCTGCCGCCGGTTGCCGGCAATGCACTCCCCTGCGCGGGGGGCGCTCTCTACCTTTTCTTCGCGAAGAAAAGGTAGGCCAAAAGAAGGCTCAGCAGGCCTCGCGCCGCGCAAACTTGGCCCGCGATGCGGTCCTTCGGGCCAAGCGCGGCGGCCCACGCTCCCTGCCCGACCGTTCCGTCTCGATGGTTCCGCCACCGGCGTCACCGCTATTGTTGGGGATTGAATCTGAGGGGAAAGGTCGGCCTCTCGCGTACTCGTATTCATGTCTAGCCATGTTCGCGCTGCGGGGGCGAAGCCAGGCTTCCCTTCCCTCGCGCAGCGGGGGAAGGCGCAGCGCTTGCGCTGCGGGGGATGGGGGCACTTTCGCGCGGCACGACACTTCGCGTTCATCCTGGCACGAAAGGCCCCCATCCCATCACGCCTTCGGCGTGCCTTCCCCCGCTGCGCGAGGGAAGGGGACTTTGGCTTCGCCCCGGCACACAATCGCTGCCAGCCAAGCCCCGAACGGGGCATGACAGATCATAGCCCGTGGGGAATCCACGTGCGGGTGCGAGGGGCTGGCGGCATCTCCGTGGGGCAAGACATCCTGGGGCGATCTCGCCACACATGGCCCCCATCCTCTCACGCCTTCGGCGTGCCATCCCCCACTGGCGCTGGGGAAGGTGGTCGTGGCTTCGCCCCGGCACACAATCTCTGCCAGCCAAGCCCCGAACGGGGCATCATGCATCCGTAGCCCGTGGGGAATCCACGGGTGGGTGCGGATGAACCGGAAGATGATGGGTGTGCGATGCAACTGCCGGGGCGCCATGCAATGGGTCGCCATGCTGGCCGCCCCATGCTGTGCGCCCCTTTCACGGGAATGACACACCTGGGTGCGGATTCTCTGTTCATCCCCCGCGCAACACTTGTCTCAGATCAAGGGAGCACCGACCGCGGGCATCTATCCTTGTTTCCGAAATGGGAAACAAGGGAGGCGTCGTGCAGAAGTCATTGCTCAGGGAGCGGGCCCGGGTGTTCAAGGCCCTCGCGCATCCGGTGCGCTTGCGTCTGGTCGAGGAGCTGCGGGGCGGGCCGGTTTGCGTCTGTGAACTGGCGGCGCTGTTTCCAATTGGCTTGCCAGCCATTTCCAAGCATCTCGGTTTGCTGCGCGAGGCGGGTGTGGTCGCGGTACGGAAGGAGGGCACTCGCAGCATCCATTCCCTGGTGATGCCCTGCATGCTGGAGTCCTTCGCCTGCATCGACCGGCTGATTCTCGAGCGGTTGGATGAGCAGGAGTCCTTGCGCGAGCAGATGAGCGAACAGGTGATGGCGTGAGCCGGACCTGGCCTTCCAGCCGTTGGCAGGGACGCGGCAAGCCGGCGCTCTGGTTGCTGGCGGCGCTCGGGCTGGCCTGGAGGTTGCCTGCGGGGGTGCCTCGTTTCGAGAATGCAATCCATGAGGCGCTGGCGCTGGTGCGCTGGTATGCGCATGAGCATGTGATCCTCTGTCTGTTTCCGGCCTTCCTGATCGCCGGGGCGATTACGGTTTTCATCCGCAAGGATGCGGTCCTGCGCACGCTGGGGCCGCTGGCGCCGCGCTGGTTGGCCTATGGGGTGGCCTCGCTCTCGGGCAGTGTGCTGGCGGTGTGTTCCTGCACCGTGCTGCCGCTCTTCGCGGGCATCCACAAGCGCGGGGCCGGGCTGGGGCCTGCCATCGCCTTCCTCTATGCCGGACCGGCGATCAATGTGCTGGCGATCATCCTGACCGCGCGCGTGCTGGGCTGGCAGCTGGGGCTGGCCCGCGTGATCGGCTCGATCCTCTTCAGTGTGATCATCGGATTGATCATGGCCGGTCTGTTCCGCCGTGCCGAGGCCAGCCGGGAAGCTCGCGCTCCGGCCCCGGAAGCGGAACACACGGAATCCATCGGTCCCGGCCGCGGTCTGCGACTGCTGGGCCTGTTGATGGCGATACTGGTGATCGCCAACTGGAGCGGCGCGGGTGAGCCGGGCAGCCTCTGGGCCGTGATCCACGACCTGCGCTGGCCGCTCACCGCGGGACTGGGTGTGTTGCTGGCGCTGCAACTGGCGCTGGACTATGGCGTCTGGTGGCCGGGGCTGCTGGGGTTGGTGGTCGTGCTGGCCGGTCTGGCCGTGGGTACATCGTTGGCACCACCCCTGCTGGTGGCGCTCGCCATGGGCGGACTGGCGCTGCTGCTGCTGGGACGGGACGACGAGGCGGGCGAGTGGCTCGACGAAAGCTGGGGCTATGCCCTGATGATCCTGCCCATGCTGCTGGCGGGCGTGTTCGCGGCCGGGCTGATGCTGGGCACACCCGGTGGAGAAGGGCTGGTGCCCGGGGCGTGGGTAGAATCGGCCGTGGGCGGAAACTCGCTGGCGGCCAATCTGTTCTCGGCCCTGGCCGGTGGGCTGATGTATTTCGCCACCCTGACCGAGATTCCCATCCTGCAGGGCCTGCTGGGCGCTGGCATGGGGCAAGGGCCAGCGCTGGCGCTGTTGCTGGCGGGACCCGCACTGTCCCTGCCCAGCTTGTTGGTGATCCATCGGGTCATCGGCATCAGCCGTACCCTGGTCTTCGCCGGACTGGTGGTGGGATTGTCCGCCTTCGCGGGCTGGATCTTCGGTATGATCGTATGACACGAACGAGTTCAGGACCAGGAGGAGAACGATGAAAGTCGACGTGCTGGGCACGGGCTGCCCCAAATGTACCCTGCTGTACGACAGGGTGGCCCAGGCGGCCCGCGAGGCCAATCTGGAGATTGAGCTGGGCAAGATCAGCGACATCGAGCGCATCATGGAGCATGCCGTGATGGCCACGCCCGCGCTGGTGATCGACGGCCGGGTGCGCCTGAGCGGGCGGGTGCCGGCGGTGGAGGAGTTGAAGAATCTGCTGGAAAGTGTATCCAATTCCTGAGGCATTCATGGACACACGACTGATTGCGCGGAATGCTCTGCTGGGGCTGTTGCTGCTCAGCCTGGTGGCCTTCGGTTGGAAGAGCCTGTCCTCGGTACAGGACACGAAGGATCCTCTGGCCGGACTGGAGGACGCCGACCGCAGCGCGGCCGTGCAGGCGGTGTACTACCACGGAAATTTCCGCTGCGAAACCTGCAACTCGATCGAGGCCCAGGCGGGCCAGACCTTCGAGGACGTGTTCGCCGGCGAGTTGGCGTCGGGGCGACTGGCCTGGTCCAGCTGCAACATCGACAAGGCGGGCAACGAGCATTTCGAAGAAGACTTCCAGCTCACCTCGGCCAGTCTGGTGTTGAGTGACGGAAAGGGAGCCCCGTGCCACTGGAAGGTCCTTGAGAAGACCTGGGAACTGGTGGGCGACAGCCTGGCCTTTCGCGAGTACGTGGTTGCCGAGACGCGCGCCTTCCTGAAGGACACCCCCTGATGGACCCTCTGGCCTGGATCGGCGGAGCGCTCTGGCTGGGCTTGCTGACCGCGCTCAGCCCCTGCCCACTGGCCTCCAATCTGGCCGCCATCGCCTGGCTGGGGCGGGATGCGCGTCCCCTGCGCGTGCTGGCCGGAGGGTTGTTCTACGCCGCCGGGCGCTGTCTGGCCTATGTGGCGCTCGGGGTGCTGCTGGCCTGGGGGCTGCTCAGCGCACCCGGGCTGTCGGGTTGGCTGCAACGGGTGCTGGCACCTCTACTGGGGCCGATCTTGCTGCTGGTGGGCATGATTCTGCTGGGCTGGATCACGCTGCCTGTGCTTGGTTCGGGTCTGAACACGGAACGTTGGGAGCGGCGCCGACAGTTCTGGGGACTGTGGAGCGCGCTGCCCATGGGAGTGCTCTTCGCCCTGGCGTTCTGCCCTTTGTCCGCGGCTCTGTTCTTCGGCAGCCTCTTGCCGCTGAGTATGAGCAGCGGGCAGAGTCTGCTGGTGCCCGTGATCTATGGTGCAGGAACCGCTCTGCCCGTGGCGCTCTTCGCCCTGGTGATGGCATTTGGCGCACGGCGACTTGGCGGGATCTTCACTCAGGCTGGCCGACTGGAGCGGGCAATGCGCTTGGGGACTGGAGTGTTTCTGGTAGGGCTGGGGCTGGTGCTGCTCTGGACCCGGATCTGGGCGCCGCTGCTGGGGTTTTCGGGCTGAGACCATCCCTGGGCCGGATTGGAGGTGAATGTGTCCAATCGGCTGGTCGGAAATGTGGACGTATTCATTTTTTTCTGAATTCGCCAGAATTTCCGGGAACAAAATGCCTGTTCCATACTGCCCCGGGTGGGTGGTGGAGGCGGTAGGCTGGACGAACAGCCTCAAAATTCCGAGTGTCCAGTATGCTTGTCATACCGCACGGACTTGGCCATTCGGAATAGGCATTTGTCCAGGTTGCAGGACAGTATTCCAGGAGTTTTCCCCTTCCCTGAAATCGCCGGGAACAAAATGCGTGATCCACCGTGCCCCGGGTGGGTGGTGGAGGCGGTGGGCGGGAAGGGGACCCCAAAGATCCGACCGTCCAGATTTCTTGACACTCTGCACTGATTGTGTCGTCTCAGTGGTTTGTGACTTGCAGGTATTACTGCGCATGTTCTCCCTGCCGAGGCCTGCGGTGATCCAGGTCGAACCGGAACGGACAGGTCACGTGGAAGTGACTTTCGTCCAGAGTGCTGGACAGAATTCCTGGTATTTTCCCACATCCCTTGAATCGCCAGAAACGCCGGGAACAAAATGCGTGATCCACCGTGCCCCGGGTGGGTGGTGGAGGCGGTGGGCGGGAAGGAGACCCCCAAAATCCGACCGTCCAGATTTCTTGACACTCTGCACTGATTGTGTCGTCTCAGGGGTTTGTGACTTGCAGGTATTACTGCGCATGTTCTCCTTGCCGGGGCCTGCGGTGATCCAGGTCGAACTGGAGCGGACATGGCCACGTGGAAGTGACTTTCGTCCAGAGTGCTGGACAGAATTCCAGGTATTTTCCCACATCCCTTGAATCGCCAGAATCGCCGGGAACAAAATGCGTGATCCATCGTGCCCCGGGTGTGTGGTGGAAGCGGTGGGCGGGAAGGAGACCCCAAAAATCCGACCGTCCAGATTTCTTGACACTCCGCCCGGATGAGTCACACGCCCCCTGGCCAACCCCCACAACATCACGTCCAGCCAGACTCGATGAAACTCCCCATCCGTTCCATCCCCCCACACTTCCTGGTGCATCGGGTCGCCCGGAATGGTCGCCCATAATCGGTCGCCCGGAATGCATCATCGGGATCGAGTCCCCACGGAGTGCGCCTGCCCTCGTGTACGGCCGCACCCCAATGGCGCGTCGACCGCCACCACCCCCGACATACCGAACCGGACCAAAGCTGGAATCTAGATCACAGACCCAGCCACCGTCCAGAAACCCTGTCACTTTTTCAAGACGGAGCTTGATCCACAGACAGTTCATTTCTACAATCCCGCAACTGTTGAAATGAGGAATTCCATGGAAACCCTGCGCCGCCGCTTCCTGGCTCTTGGAGATGAAACTCGCCTGCGTGCCCTGCTGTTGATTCTCAGCGCAGGGGAACTCTGCCTCTGCCACCTGGAGCAGCTGCTGGAGCTACCGGCTTCCACCGCCTCCCGTCACCTGGGCCTGCTGCGCGAGGCGGGACTGGTGAGTGCTCGCCGCGCGGGGCGCTGGGTGCACTTCGGGCCCGGAACGGGCGAAGCGCGTGCCTGGCTGGACTGGCTGGTCCAGTTGCCGGAACTGGCCGCGGAGCGCGAGCGGGCCGTGCAGACATTGGCACAATGGCGCAACGACACCGGAGGAACCGCATGCCCGATCTGAACGGAAAACCCGTGGTGCTCTTTCTCTGCACGGGCAACAGCTGTCGCAGCCAGATGGCCGAAGGCTGGGCTCGCCATCTGCATGGAGCGCGAATGGTCGTGCGCAGCGCGGGCATCGAAACACACGGGCTCAACCCTCGTGCTGTTGCCGTGATGGCCGAGGCCGGGGTGGACATCAGCGGACACAGTTCGGAACAATTGAGTTCGCAACCCCTGGATGACATCGATCTGGTGATCACGGTCTGCGATCATGCCGCCGGGCATTGCCCCGTCTTTCCGGGGCGAGCCCGGGTCGTGCATCACGCCTTCGACGACCCGCCTGCCCTGGCACGGAAAGCGAGCTCCGAAGAGGAGGCGCTGGCTCCCTACCGCCGGGTGCGCGATGAAATCCGCGATTTCGTGCAAGGCAGTTTGCCCGGTCTGCTGCCCGGGCTGCAGCAGGGAAAGGACACACCGGCGTGAGTCAGATCATCAACTCCACCTGCCCGACGGGCCAGACTCCCGTGCGCCGCGACCTGGGGCGCTTCGAGCGCTGGCTGAGTCTGTGGGTGCTGCTCTGCATCGCGGCGGGCATCCTGCTGGGGCACTGGTTTCCCGGGCTGGCGTCCAGCCTGGACCGGATGTCGCTCACCGTGGACGGCGCACCCGTGATCAGCCTGCCGATTGCCGCGTGTCTGTTCCTGATGATGTATCCGATCATGGTCAAGATCGACTTCGCGGCCGTGTTGCGCGCCGGACGTTCCTGGAAGCCGGTGGCGCTGACTCTGGTGCTCAACTGGGCGATCAAGCCCTTCACCATGCTCGCGCTGGCCTGGTTCTTCCTGGGCGTGGTGTTCCTGCCCTTCATCGGACCTGAGGCCACGGACCTGGTCAGCCTGCCGCTGGGGCTGGATCTGCCCGCGGGCAGCCGTTTCGGTGCGGGAACCGTGGTGGAGCAGGGTGGCCGCCTGCTGCTGGAAGTGCCGCTCTGGCGCAGTTATCTCGCGGGCTGCATCCTGCTGGGCATCGCACCGTGTACGGCGATGGTGCTGGTCTGGGGCTGGCTGGCGAAAGGCAACGACGGACACACCCTGGCCATGGTGGCGATCAATTCTCTCGTGATGCTTGGGCTCTATGGACTGATGGGTGGCTGGTTGCTGGGAGTGGGGCGGCTGCCCGTGCCCTGGAAGGCGCTGGCACTGAGCATTGGCGTCTACGTGGCGCTGCCGCTGGTCGCGGGCTGGATCTCGCGTCAGGCGATTCTGGCGTTCAAGGGCGACACCTGGTTTCACGAACGCTTTCTGAAGTGGCTCAGCCCGGTATCGATCGCGGCCCTGCTGGCGACGCTCGTGCTGTTGTTCTCCTTCAAGGGCGCAGTGATTCTGGCGGCGCCCCTGACCATTCTCTGGATCGCGGTGCCGCTTTTCGTCCAGACCCTGTTGATCTTCGGCCTGGGCTGGTGGTTGGCCCGCCGTCTGGGACTGGGATACCAGGATGCGGCGCCCAGCGCGCTGATCGGTGCCTCCAACCACTTCGAAGTGGCCATCGCCACCGCGGTGATGCTCTTCGGCCTCGGTTCCGGCGCGGCTCTGGCCACCGTGGTGGGCGTGCTGATCGAGGTTCCGCTGATGTTGTGGTTGGTGCGGCTCTGCCTGCGGGGGCGCTCCCGTTTCGCTCCGGCGCACGAGTGACCGGCAGACGGCTGGATTCTCGACTCAGCCGAAGCAAACAGGCATGATCCCGCAGCTTGATAGCAGACCCGGCGCACCCGATAACCGGAACGTGTCGGCCGAGAGCAAGGCTTTCCGGGCGACGATTGAGCCCAGAGCACTATCTTCGGCGGCGTTTGCGCCGGAGTGAGTGGGGCAGGACAGGACAAGGCCCCGGAACAGCTTTGAGGGGATTGGATTCAGGCCGAACAGCCTGAGATCGGACCCGGAAAGCGGATCTCAGGATCCCGGAAGGTCACAACGGCGTTATGGATCCAGCCGGGTCGGGGGGAAAGACCCGGTGGTCGCGGACACCGTCCGCAGAGGTCAACAGACAGCGAGGCACACATGCACAGCAAGTTTTCCGCGCGGGTCCAGAAGGTGATACAGTTCTCCCGCGAGGAGGCCCTTCGGCTCGGACACGATTTCATCGGCACCGAGCATCTGCTGCTGGGAATGGTTCGCTTGGGCGAAGGCCGGGCCTGCCAATTGATCCAGGCTCTCGACGTGAGTCTGGATGCGATTCGCGAAATGATCGAGGAGATCGTCGAATCCAGCGACGCGGTGATGAAGATCGGCAACATCCCCTTCACCAAGAAGGCGGAGCGCGTGCTGAAGGTCACCTATATGGAAGGCCGCAACTTCAATGCGGAGCAGATCGGCACCGAACACCTGCTGCTGGCCATCATCAAGGAGGATGACGGCATCGCGCGTCAGGTGATGACCCAGTTCAACCTGACCTACGACGCGGTGCGCGAGCAGCTGGAAACCCTGCTCTCGGGCAGTGGCGACAAGGGCGCTGCCGGCATCAAGGGTGCTACCCAGGCCGGCAAGTCCTCCACCCCTGCGCTGGATCACTTCGGGCGTGACCTTACCGAAATGGCGCGCGCCGGTCAGCTGGACCCGATCATCGGCCGCGACAACGAGATCGATCGCGTGGCCCAGGTGCTCTCGCGACGCAAGAAGAACAACCCGGTACTGATTGGCGAACCCGGCGTGGGCAAGACCGCCATTGCCGAAGGCCTGGCCCTGCGCATCATCACCCACAAGGTCAGCCGTGTGCTGCACGACAAGCGCGTGATCGCGCTGGATCTGGGCGCAATGGTCGCAGGCACCAAGTACCGGGGCCAGTTCGAGGAACGCATCAAGAGCGTGATGACCGAGCTGGAGAAGAACCGCAACATCATCCTCTTCCTCGACGAGCTGCACACCATCGTGGGTGCCGGCAGCGCCTCGGGCAGCCTGGACGCCAGCAACATGTTCAAGCCGGCCCTGGCCCGCGGCGAACTGCAGTGCATTGGCGCCACCACTCTGGACGAATTCCGCCAGCACATCGAAAAGGACGGAGCGCTGGAGCGCCGCTTCCAGAAGATCATGGTCGAGCCGGCTTCGGTCGAGGAGACGATCCAGATTCTCGACGGCCTCAAGACCAAGTACGAAGAGCATCACAGCATTCGCTACAGCGACGAGGCCCTGCGCCAGGCCGTGCTGCTCTCCGAGCGCTACATCACCGACCGCATGCTGCCCGACAAGGCCATCGACGTGATCGACGAGACCGGCAGCCGCGTGCATCTGGCGCACATCATCGTGCCCGATCGCATCGTGGAACTGGAATCGCGCATCGACGAGCTCAAGCGCAGCAAGGAGATGATGGTCGAAGACCAGAACTACGAGGCCGCCGCCGAGTACCGCGACCAGAAGCTCAAGCTCGAGAGCGAGCTGTCCTTCGAGCGCGAGAAATGGGAGCGCGAGGCCGAAGAGCACATGGTGGAAGTGGGTCCCGAGGAAGTGGCCGAAGTGGTGGCCCAGATGACGGGCATCCCGGTGCAGAAGGTCTCGCTGGACGAGAGCGACCGCCTGCTCAAGATGCAGGACATTCTGCGCCAGCGCATCGTGGGCCAGGATCCGGCCATCGACATGCTCTGCCGTTCCATCCGCCGCAGCCGCGCCGGATTCAAGAATCCCGACCGCCCCATCGGCTCCTATCTGTTCCTGGGCCCCACGGGCGTGGGCAAGACCGAGCTGGCCAAGGTGATGGCCGCCCATCTCTTCAGCGACGAGAGCGCCCTGATTCGCGTGGACATGAGCGAGTACATGGAGAAGTTCGCCGTCAGTCGCCTGATCGGTGCGCCTCCCGGTTATGTGGGATTCGAGGAGGGCGGCCAGCTGACCGAGAAGGTGCGCCGCAAGCCCTATTCGATCATCCTGCTCGACGAAGTGGAAAAGGCGCATCCCGAGGTCTTCAACCTGCTGCTGCAGGTGCTGGACGAAGGTCAGCTGACGGACAGCGGCGGCCGCAAGGTCAACTTCCGCAACACGATCATCATCATGACCTCCAACCTGGGCACGCGCGAGCTGGTCAAGGATTCGGTGATCGGTTTCGGCAGCCGCGAAGGCGAGATGCCCAGCTACGACAGCATGCGCAATGAGATCATGCGCAGCGTGAAGAAGCACTTCCGGCCCGAGTTCGTCAACCGTCTGGACGATGTGATCGTCTTCAACATGCTGGGCGGCACCGACCTCGAGAAGATCGTGGGCCTGATCGCCGACGAGACCTTCGCCCGCCTGCGCGAGCGCAAGATCGAGGTCAGCATCAATGAAGATGTGCGCAACGAGCTGATCGCCAAGGGCTACGACCCGGCCACCGGTGTGCGCCCCCTGCGTCGCACGCTGGAACGCATGATCGAGGACCCCATCGCCGAGGAGATTCTCAAGGGCACACTGTTTGCGGGCTGCGTGGTCAAGGTCTCACTGGCCGACGGCAAGCTGGACTTCGAGATCGTCAAGCCGGCACTGGCTCTGCCCGAAGCGGACACCGAGGAGCTCCCGGCCCTGCCGGCTCCCGCGGAACCGGCGGGACTGCCCGGATCCAGCAACTGATTCATCACCAGAGCATGCCAACGGACGGCTTCGGGTTCTCCCGGAGCCGTCTTTTTCATTTGGGGACACGCTCCCTGCATCCGCTGCCGGTTTTCTAGCTTGCGGGCCTCACTGGCAACTTCAGGAGCCCCATGGCCACCAAGTTTCGCACCGCCGACCTCCGCATCGAAAGCATCGCCTACGGGGGGCTGGGTGTGGCCCGCCCCGAAGAGGGGCCCGTGGTCTTCGTCGAGGGCGGCCTGCCCGGCGATACGGTGCGCGCTGTGATCACGAAGAAGCGCAAGCGCCACCAGGAAGCCCGGGTGCTCGACCTGCTGGAACCGTCGCCCCTGCGCATCTCCGCCCGCTGTATCCATCAGAACGTGTGTGGCGGCTGCCCCCTGCAGACTCTGGAGTATGCTGAGCAGCTGCGCCAGAAACAGAAGATGGTCGAGGATTCATGGCGTCGCGTGGGTGGCTTCGAGCACGTCGAGGTGGAACCGATCCTGGCCTGCGAAGAACTCTGGCACTACCGCAACAAGATGGAATTCACCTTCTCGGACCGCCAGTGGGTCGAGGACCGCGACGACCCGCGCGGCCTGCGGTTCGGGCTTGGCCAGCATGTGCGCGGCATCTACAGCAAGGTCTTCGATCTCACGGAGTGTCACCTGCAGTCGGAACTGACAGCGCCGCTGCTTGAGGCCATTCGCCGCTTCGTGGATCCTGGCCCCGGACAGCTGGCCGATGTGTGGCATGTGCGCGAGCAGCAAGGCTTCTGGCGCTTTGTCGTGATTCGCGAAGGCAAGCACACGGGCGAGCGCATGCTGAATCTGGTGACCAATGGCCCCGACGACGGCCGCGTGCGCCAGTTGGCCGATCGGCTGCTTGAGCAGTTTCCCGGAGCGCTGAGTACCATCGTGCACACCATCAGCGAACGCAGTGGGGCCGTGGCCAGCGGTCGGGCCGGCGACGTGCTGCATGGCCCGGGTGTGATCCACGAGGACCTGGACGGGCTGCGCTTCCGGCTGGCGCCCCAGGCCTTCTTCCAGACCAATACACGCCAGGCAGAGCGCCTCTTCGCGCTGGCCCGTGAGATGGCCGGCACCCTCGAGGGCGTCCGGATGCTCGATCTCTACTGCGGATCGGGCGCGATCGCAGCCTGTTTCAGCCGTTTCGTGGAGCACGCGGTGGGCATTGAACTGGTGCCCGAAGCCATCGAGAATGCCCGCGAGAACGCGCGCCTGAATGGACTGGACAACCTGGAGTTCCACTGCGGGGATGTGCGCCACGCCCTGGCCGAACACGCACAACGCCCCTTTGATCTGGTGGTCGTCGATCCGCCACGCGCGGGTCTGCATGCCGACGTGACCCGGCAACTGCTGGAGATGAGCCCGCAGCGGCTGGTCTATGTGTCCTGCAACCCGGTGACCCAGGCCCGTGATGCGGCCCTGCTGGCCGAAGGCGGGTATCGCCTGCGACGCCTGCGTCCCGTGGACATGTTTCCTCATACCTTCCACGTGGAAACCGTGGCCCTGCTGAGCAAGGACTGACATCATGTATCTCGACACTCTCGATTCGCTGCTGGCCGGAGCCCGCTCGCTGAAAGTGGCCGTGGTGGGCGATCTGATGCTGGACCGCTACATCTGGGGCCGTGTGCAGCGGATCAGTCCCGAAGCCCCCGTGCCCGTGGTGAGCGTGCAGCACACCAGCCACTGCCTGGGTGGCAGCGCCAACGTGGTGGGCAACCTGCGCAGTCTGGGCGCGACTCCGGTTCCCGTGGGCGTCACGGGCGTGGATCACGACGGCCAGATCCTGCGCGAACTGTTCCGGGATTCGGGCATTGGCGGCGACTGCATTCTCGAAGACCCCAGCCGGCCTACCACGATCAAGACCCGGGTGATCGCCCACGACCAGCACGTGGTACGCGTGGATGCCGAATCCACGGGCTTGCTGTCCCCCGAACTGGTCGAGCGGCTGCTGCACCAGGTACGCAGCCTGGAGGGTCTGGATGCCCTGATCTTCCAGGACTATGACAAAGGCGTGCTCGGTCCCGAGATCATCGACGCCCTGCGGGATCATTGCGCGCGCAACGGCATCTTCAGCGCGGTGGACCCCAAGTTTCGCCACTTCCATTGTTATGGCGCGGTGGACCTGTTCAAGCCCAACGAAAAGGAACTCTGCGAGGCCATGGGCGCGGGTCTGGTCAGCGATGACGAACTGGACGCGCTGGCCGACGCCTTCCGCCAGGACAGCGGCTGCCGCGAACTGGTGGTCACCCGGGGCGGCAAGGGCATGACCAGCTACCGCGAGGACGGTCAGGACAGCGCACCCGCGCTCAGCCGCGCCATCGTCGATGTCTCGGGCGCCGGTGACACGGTGATCGCCGCCCTCGTGCTCGCCCGCCTTCAGGGCGCCAGCTCGTCCCGGGCACTGGCCTTCGCCAGCCTGAGCGCGGCGGTGGCCTGCGCCGAGGTGGGCGCGGTTCCCGTGGGTCCCGAGGCCTTGCGTACCCTCAACTCCCGACTGGCCCCGCTCTGAACGACCGGTGCGTTCAGTCGGTCCCATATCGATTGCCAGGTTGAAAACTCCCTCGCCTCGTGATCCACATAGGCAGGGCGCAAAGGTTGCGTCGCCCACGCACTCGTGCGCTCGGGTCTCATCTGTCCACTCCGGCTGACACAGGGGCACGAGAAGTCTGGGGGGGCCTGCGAATTCTCCCCGCCCATCGATGGAACCTGCCAGATTCCGGCATGCATCACGGTCGATCCATTCTCCAACGTGCCGTGGAGTGTCTTGTCCCGGTACTGTTCCCGGCGGTCTGTCAGGAATGCGGGCAAGCCTTGGCCGCAGGTCGCAGCATCTGTTGTGATGCCTGCCTGGAAGGGCTGGTGCGCGGGGGTGGACTGCACTGGACCGGTCAGGAGTCCGGAAGACTTCCGGTGCTCTCCCTGTTGCCATACCGTGGTCCGGGGCGGAGACTGGTCACGGCCGTGAAATACGGCGGCGCGCACGGGCTTTCCAGGCGAATGGCGTGCCTGTTGGCCCGTCAGGCCCGTCGGCTGGCCCCGGAGGCGGATTTTCGCCTGCTCTGCCCGGTGCCCTCACGGCCCGCGCGGCAGCGCGAGCTGGACGGCAATCCCGCGGCACGGCTGGCCCTGGACCTCGCTCGCGCGCTTGATGCACGGTACGGGGAGCTGCTGGTTCGCCACGGGCAGGGCGGGCAGCAGAAGAACCTGAACCGCACGGGGCGACTGGGCAACCGTTCCGGGGGTTTTGCCCTTCACCGACGAGCGGGCATCCTGGCGGGGCAGGCGGTCTGGCTGGTGGACGATGTGGTCACCACGGGAGCCACGCTCGCGCGGTGTGCGCGAGAACTTCGGCAGGGCGGCCTGACAGTGGCGGGTGCGTTCGTGCTGGCCCGGACGCCAACGGCGGATGAAAGTGGGGGACTGGCCGATGCCCCCTGAGAGTGTGCTGAATCGTCGACCGAAGGGGTCATGGCGAGGGGCACTGTTTGTGAATAGGCTCCCAAGTCCTAGCTTGGCGGGTTGAATTGTCGGGAAACACCTGCCGGAGACCCCTGTGATTCCTTCGGGCATCCATCAGACGACTCATGGGGGACGCCCGTTGTGGAGCGCGCCCAGGCTCGTCCTCTGTGCACTGCTGGCCTCCATCGGCCTTGCCTCCTGCACCTTTCGTCCCGCGCATTCGCCTGACTCTCGATCGGGCGAGGCAGGCATTGCCGACGACAGCCTCTCGGTGGAGCTGGAACTGAAGCGCCTCGAGGCCGAGTTGGCCCGGGCCGGTGAAAAGGGCGCCAGCATGAGCGAGCTGCGCCGTCTGTTCCTTGACATCCAGTCATTGAATCCTGATCTGGCAGGCCCTCGCCAGGATCAACTGAGTCTTGATGTGGCGCGGCTGATCGTGGACGAGATGGACGAAGAGCCCGGGCTGGAAACCGAGCTGGAAGCCGGAACCGGCATCCACTCGCTGGATTTTGCCGTCGAGCAGTACGGCGACTCCCTGGAAGCCGACAGCCTGCTGGCCGGCCTGATGCTGCCCAATGAAGATTCGGGCGAACTTGACAGCGTGCTGGTGCGCGAGCTGGACAGCCTGACCGTGCCCGGCATTCCCGATGCCGACCAGCGCAGCGTCGAGCAGATGATCGAATACTTCGTGAACGGCAAGGGACGCAAGCACTACACGGTCTGGATGGAACGCTACCCCACGGTGGCGGGAACCATCCTGCCCATCCTGCGGGAAGAAGGCGTGCCCGAGGACCTGATCTTCCTTTCCATGATCGAGTCCGGCTTCAAGCTGCACGCACGCAGCAAGGCCAGGGCCGTGGGAGCCTGGCAGTTCATCGCCGAAACCGGTCGCCGCTCCGGCCTCCAGGTCGATCCCTGGGTCGACGAGCGCCTGGATCTGGAGCTGTCCACCCGGGCCGCTGCACGTCTGCTGAAGTCCCTCTACGGCAACTACGACGATTGGTATCTGGCCTTCGCGGCCTACAACGCAGGTCCGGGCCGTGTCAACCGGGCAATGAAGCGCGCCAATGGCGATCGCAACTACTGGAACCTGCGTCTGCCCGCCGAAACCCGCAATTATGTGCCGACCTATCTGGCGGCACGTGAAGTCTTCCGGCGCCGCGAGGAATTCGGTTTCATGCCCGGCGAGATCGAGTCGCCCATGGTGCACGAGCGGGTTCACGTGCCCGGCGCGTTGACTTTCGCACGACTGGCGGAAATGCTGGAACTGCCCGAAGCCGAACTGCGCGAACTGAACCTGCATGTGCTGGGCAACAATACGGCTCCCCGCGGCTGTGACCTGCGGGTTCCGCCCGACAAGGCCGACGGCTTCCGGCTTGCGTTGGCCGAACTGCCCAAGGATGCCTTCGTCACCATCCAGCATCACACCGTCAAGCGCGGTGAGACCCTGGGCAGGATCGCCGCTCGCTACGGCATCAGCCTGTCCACTCTGCGGGCGGCCAACAATCTGGGCAGCCGCTCCTTGATCCACCCGGGCCAGAAGCTGGTCATTTCAGGTGGCAACGGCGGTGCCCGCCAGGATACGGACATGGATGCCCTGGCCGTGGAGAAGGATGGCCGTCGGGTCTGGACCGTGCACCCCGGCGATGCCCTGTCCCTGATCGCCTCGCGCAGCGGAGTGAGCGTTGCGCGCCTTCAGGAATGGAACGGTCTGAAGAATTCCCGGATCTACCCGGGGCAGAGACTCTGGCTGTCGCCCCCCGAGCACGCCCGGACACAGGATGCGGACCTCAGCCAGAACCGGACGGCGAATGGTGCGGTGCGCACCTACACCGTCAAGGCGGGGGACACCCCCGGCGAGATCGCCGACACCTGGGGCATTCCCCTCAGCCGGCTGCTGCAGGCCAACGGCATGAGCAACCGGGCCGTGATCCATCCGGGACAGCGTCTGGTGCTGCCCGATCTGGATTTCCGGGCCAGTGACGGTCAGGCCACCGGAAGCCGCAAGAATGAGACGTACCGTGTGCGCAACGGCGAGACCATCGAAGGCATCGCCCGCAAGCTGTCCGTGTCCACCGAGGATCTGATCGCGGCCAACCGGCTCAAGCGCCCCGACCGCATCAAGGTAGGGCAGACGCTTGTGGTGCCCGGCAACCCGGTGGGCAGCGAATCGCGCGCCACGGCCAAGGCCCGGACCCATGTGGTGAAGCGCGGTGAGTCCCTCTGGGAGCTGTCCCAGAAGTACGGAGTGAGCATCGACCAGCTCCGGCAGTGGAATTCCCTGTCGTCCGACGAGATCAAGGCGGGAACCCGCCTCAAGGTCAGCCAGGACGGCCAGGGATGAACAAGCTGGATCTGGTATCCCGGTTGGCCCGGGAGAGCGGCATCCGTCGTGAGGAAGTACAGACCGTCCTCAACGGGGCTCTGGAATTGATCATGGAAGAATTGTCCACCGGAGGCCGGGTGGAATTGCGTGGATTCGGCATCTTCACGGCCGAGGAACGCAAGGCCCGCCCGGCGCGAAATCCCCGTACGGGGGAGGAAGTGTGGCTGCCCCAACGCAGGGTAGCGGCCTTCAAGGCGGCTGAACGACTGAAATCACTGATGGATAACCCGTCGACACAACGACAAGGAGGGTAAGTTGCCCTGCGGAAAAAAGCGCAAACGTGCCAAGATCGCCACTCACAAGCGCAAGAAGCGGCTTCGCAAGAACCGTCACAAGAAGAAGTAGCATGTGGCTGGCGTGAAGCTCCGGCAAGCCGGAGCCTCACGGAGCAAGGGACTTTCCGAAAGCCCCTGCGACGGATGGTGTCATTGAATGCCACCCGTTCCGGCAGGCTGCCGGCAGCCCCTGGTCGCGCGAAGGGAAGTCTCTGGCTTGCCTGTGGCGCGACCAGGGGTTTTTGTGCTCCCATCGGACATTCACGGCGGAACAATGGTCATGGCTGAATCGGCAGTCCTGAGCGTGGCGGAACTGGCCCAGCGGCTGAGCCTGCACCTGGAACGCGAGTTTCCCGCGGTCTGGGTCCGGGGCGAGCTCTCGGGGTACAAGCGCCATTCTTCGGGACATCACTATTTCACGCTCAAGGACAGCGATGCCCAGTTCAGTGCCGTGCTCTGGCGCAGCCGTGCCGAGCGGCTGAGCTTCCGTCCGGGTGACGGACAGGCGGTTGAAGCGCTGGTCCGCATCGTGTTCTACGGTCCCGGCGGACGACTGCAGCTGGATGTGCAGAACATGCGCCCTTCGGGCCTGGGGAATCTGATGCAGCGATTCCTCGAGCTGAAGGACAAGCTGCGCGCCGAAGGCCTGTTCGACCCGGACCGCAAGAAGCCCCTGCCCAGCTGGCCTCAACACATCGGGCTGTTGACGGCCCGTCGGGGAGCGGCCCTTCAGGACATCCTCAAGGTGCTGCGCCGCCGTCGTCCCGGCCTGACTCTGACCCTGCGTTCCACGCCCGTGCAGGGTGCGGGAGCCGGGGAGGCTCTGGCCGACAATCTGCGCCTCCTGCAGGCCGTGCCAGGACTGGACCTGATCATCCTGGGGCGCGGCGGGGGATCCTTCGAAGACCTTTTCGCCTTCAACTCCGAGACTCTTGCCCGTGTCATCGCGGCTTGCCCGATACCCGTGATCTCGGCGGTCGGGCACGAGGTGGATCTCTCGATCAGCGACATGGTGGCCGATCTGCGGGCGCCCACGCCCTCGGCGGCCGCCGAACTGGCCGTACCCGAAAGCCGCTTGCTGGCCCAACAGCTGGACGGCCTGCGTCGCGAGCTGGGGCGCGGTGTCGCGCGGCGCGTGCGGACTGCCCGCCTCAGGCTGGACGGACTGGCCGGGCATCGCGGACTGGAAAAGCCGCGCCAACGGTTGCTGCAGGCTCGTCGCGCTCTGGATGATGCCATTTCCCGCAGCCTGGCCCTGCTTGAGCGGCGCCTGGCGGCAGCGGGCGACCAGTTGCCCGGCCTGTATCACCGTCTGCGCCAGGTCCTGAAATCCCGGGCCGCCGAGACGGCCCTGCGTCTGCACGGACTGCGGCCCCGGCTGCGCGCGGGATTGGCCCTGCGTACGCAGCACTGGCGACGGGGACCGGACGGGTCCCGTCGGGCCCTGGAACGGGCGCTGGCCCTGCAGCTCGAACGTCGCCGTGAGCGGCTGCAGGCCGTGGGCGCACGCCTTGAACGACTGGAAACGGGACGCCTGCGCGAGTGGGCGCTCAGACTTGGATTTGCTGAATTGCACGGCCCCGATGGACACTGGTTGCGGCGCGCCGTCGACCTGCCCATCGAGGGCGAGCTGGAACTGGTGCTGCGCGACGGGCGACGCCAGGCCCGGCTGGTTCCTCCCACCGAAGCCCAAGGAGACACCGAGTGAGCCCGAAGAAGACCCCGGCACCCGCCACGACGGAATCCTTCGAAAGCGCGCTGGCCCGACTGGAGGACATTGTCCACGAACTGGAAGAGGGCGACATCTCCCTCGAGGAATGCCTGGCCCGCTATCAGGAAGGTCTGCGCCTGCACCGGGTCTGTCAGGAACGCCTGGGGCGGGTGGAGGAAGAACTGGCCCGCCTGCTCGAGGACGACGGCAGTCTCAGTACCTGGAATCCGGATGACGAGGGATCGCAGGACTCCGCCGGTCCCGATTCGGGACTCTTCGGCCAATGATCTTCGGCATCACAGGCAGCGCGCGCTCCCGGGACCTGCGCAGCGTACTTCCCGAGCTGCTGGAGACTCTCGAGCGGCTGGGGCAGCAGGCGGTGCTGGATCACGCCCTGGCCGTGCGCTGCTGGCCCGAGGATCTACCCGAGGATCTGGAACTGGTGGACGCCCGTGAATTGTCGGCCCACTGCGACCTGGTGATTTCGATGGGGGGCGACGGCTCCATGCTCGGCGCTGTACGCCAGATGGTGGTGGACCGCCCCGTGCTCGGTCTGCACATGGGGCGGCTGGGGTACCTGACCGCCCTGGCACCGGAGGAGCTGGAATCCGGCCTGAAGCGAGTGATCGCTGGCCGGGCGATCGAGCAGCCCCGGATGATGCTGCAGATGGAGATCGGCCCGAATCTGGCTGACGCGAGCGCCGGGAAAGTGCGCGTGCGCCGCGATGCGCTCAACGACATCGTGATCCACAGTGCGCGGCCGGCACGCATCCTGCGCCTGCGCACGCGCATCGACCATGTGAATGTGTTCGGCCTGGAAGGCGACGGCCTGATCCACAGCACGCCCACGGGCAGCAGTGCGTACAGCCTGAGCGGAGGAGGACCGATCATGGATCCCTCCATGCAGGCGATCATCCTCACGCCCAGCATGGCCCATTCGATTTCCCACCGGCCCATGGTGATCGGTGCCGAGTCGGTGATCGAGAGCTGGATCGGCACGCCCTCGAGCCCGCTGATCGTCACCGTGGATGGTCAGGAGACCTTCAGGCTCAAACGGTCCGAACATGTGCGTGTCAGGCGCAGTTCACGGATCTGCCGCCTGATCACGCTGGACGAGCAGGGCTTTCTCAAGACCCTGCGCAACAAGTTGAAATGGAACCTGGAAGGGGACGAGCCCGCATGAGCCTGCTTGGAAAATTCTCCAGGGCCCTCAGCCGCACCCGGGAGAACCTGGGGGGGCGCATCCGCCAGCTGGTGGGTCTGGGCCGTGTCATCGACCGGGCCATGCTCGAGGAGCTGGAGGAGATCCTGCTGGCCGCCGACCTGGGAGTCGATACCACCGAGGCCGTGATCCAGCGCCTGCGCGAGGTGGCCCGCAACGATGCCGACACTCCATTGGTGCAGCTGATCGAAGCACAGATCCTGGCCGAAATGAACGCGGGCGCCAGCACCCTGGCTCTGCCCGCCGACGAGGGGCTGCGGGTGGTGCTGGTGGTGGGCGTCAACGGCGCCGGCAAGACCACCACCATCGGCAAGCTGGCCCACCGCTGGGGCCAGGAAGGCCGCAAGGTGCTGATCGCCGCCGCCGACACCTTCCGCGCCGCAGCCATCGAGCAGCTGGAAACCTGGGCCCGGCGCTCGGGAGCCCAGTTCGTCTCCAGTGTCCCCGGGGCCGATCCCGCCAGCGTGGCCTTCGATGGGCTGTCCGCGGCCCGGGCACGCGGTTGTGACACACTGCTGGTCGATACCGCCGGACGCCTGCAGAACAAACGCAACCTGATGCAGGAACTGGAAAAGATGAGCCGGGTACTCTCCCGCCAGTTGCCCGGTGCGCCCCATGAAGTATTGCTGGTCCTGGATGGCACCACCGGCCAGAACGCACTGTCCCAGGCCCGCCTCTTCACCGATGCCACGGGAGTGAACGGTCTGGTGATCACCAAACTGGACGGTACCGCCCGCGGGGGCATTGCCCTGGCGATCCACCGCGAACTGGGCATTCCGGTGCGCTGGGTGGGAGTGGGCGAAGGCCTGGACGATCTGCAACCATTCGACGCCGGGGCCTACGCCCGTGCTCTCTTTGAGGAACTGGAACTCGATGCCTGACAACCAGACCAAGTCCCCGCTGCCATCGATCTACGTGCACACGGTGGGCTGCGCCAAGAACCTGGTCGACAGCGAGATGCTGCTGGGCCTGATGAAGGGCAAGGCACGCCTCGTGGAGTCCGGCGAGGACGCCTCGTTGATCGTGGTCAACACGTGCGGATTCATCGACGAGGCCAAGGCCGAGAGCATTGACGCGGTCATGGAAGCCGTGCAGCTCAAGGCCGATGACCCCGCTCGCCGCGTCTACGTGATGGGCTGCCTGAGCCAGCGCTACCGCGAGCAGATCCAGTCGGAGATTCCCGAGCTGGACGGGGTCTACGGCATCGGCGAGTTCAAGGCCATCCTGCGCGACACGGGCCTGGACGGTTCCACGCCCCTGCCCGCCGAGCTGGAGATCTTCGAGCGCCGCGAGCTGCTCAGTCCCGGACACAGCGCCTACCTGCGGATCTCCGATGGCTGCAACCAGCACTGCACCTATTGCAGCATTCCCTCAATGCGCGGCCGGATGGTGTCGCGGCCCCTGGACGATGTGGTGCACGAAGCCTTCAGCCTGGCGCGCCGCGGCGTGCAGGAGCTGAATGTGATCGCCCAGGAGATTTCCTCCTACGGCGAAGATCTGGGCACCAACCGCATCTGCGAGCTGTTGCGGCGATTGAACGATGTGCCCGTGCCCTGGATTCGCCTGCTCTACAGCCATCCGCCCAAGGTGGACCGGGCCTTCGGCGAAACCATCGCCGCCTGCGACCGGATTCTGCCCTGGCTGGATTTTCCGGTGGAACACGTCTCGGGCGAGATGCTGAAGAAAATGGCCCGCCGGGGCGACGCCGCCAGCCTGAAGGCCACCATGCGCATGCTGCGTGAGCTGAACCCGGGCATGGTGATCCGCACCTCGATCATCGTGGGCTTCCCGGGCGAGCAGGAACGCCATGTTCAGGAGCTGCTGGAATTCATGGAGGACTGCCCCTTCGATCGGCTGGGCGTCTTCTGTTATTCGCCCGAAGAAAACACGCCCAGTATCAACTGGCCCGACCAGGTGCCCCGTGAACTGGCCGAAGAGCGCAAGGCCCGCGTGATGGAAAAGCAGATGGAGCTCAGCCTGGCGGCCAATCAGGCTCTTGTGGGCAGCGTGGAACGCATCCTGATCGATGAGGTGGATCCCGCGAGCGGCATCAGCGAAGGCCGCACCTGGCGGGATGCGCTGGAGATTGACAACACGGTGGAGCTGCGGGGCGTGCGCCAACCGGGCACCTTCGTCGACTGCCGCATCGTGGACGCCTCGGAGTATGACCTGATCGCCGAGCTTCTGCCCACCGAGGGCAAGGGCGCACGCGGCTGAGCAGCCGGGCCAGGCCCCCGTGCCGGCCCAGGAGAAGACCATGTTTCGTTTTCTGAGTGCCATCCTGATGCTGAGTGCCCTGCTGGCCTGGCCCGTTTTCGCCCAGGTCGGGCCGGGCATGCCGGAGTGGTTGCCCGAGGTCCAGGTGGACATCGCGGACCACTTCACCGACGGCAATTCGATTCCCGAAGTGGTCTTCACCTGCCTGATCCGCAGTTCGGACCTGCAGTTCCGGCGCACGGGCGATGGTCCCGCCATGCTCAAGGCCGACCGCGATCGTGACGGCAACACGCCCGTGTACAGCGCGCTCTATGAAATCAGCCTGGAGATCTTCCAGGACGAACGTCCCGTGGTCAGCCGCTACGGCCGCTGGCACGCCGGTGCCGAAGCCTACCGCGAGACCAATCGACGCGACGACCTGCGCTGGCACCGCTTCGAGATGGATCTGGAGCCGGGTGAGTATCACTGGTGGGTGGAATTCCAGGACCTCAACACCCGCCGCAGCCGCCGTCTGGAGGGCAACTTCACCGTGGATTCCCCCCCGGACGGCTGGAACCTGAGCCGTCTCTGGCGCAGTGTCCAGGCCGATTCCACCACCGCCTCGCCCCTGGATCTGGAACCCATCGGCCCCGACGAGCTGGACGAGGAGCACAACCAGTTTTCCGTGTACTATCAGGTGCTGACCGACCGGGATCGCACACTGACCCTGGATTCGCGCATCGAAGACCGCCGCGGCAAGGCACGCCACGAGAAGTCCGTGCAGCGTAGCTACGGCTCGGGCGTGTCGCACAACCAGTTCCGGATTCCACTGGACAAGCTGGGTGCGGGCGAGTATCGGCTGGTGCTCTCGCTGTCCGATTCGACCCACACGCTCACCCGCAGCGTGGATTTCAACGTGCGCTGGCGCAACGTGCCCCAGACCGTGGATGACCTGGAGAGCGCGATCGCCCAGCTGCGCTACATCGCGCCGCGCAAGGAACTCAAGCTGATCCAGAACGCGCGGCCGCCACACAACCAGACCCTCTTCGACCGCTTCTGGCAACGCTACGATCCCGACCCCGAGAGCGAGGAGAACGAGCTCAAGCGCGAGTATTACGAGCGGGTGGGAATCAGCAACAACAGCTTCTCCTGGGCCCGCTTTCCGGGCTGGAAGAGCGATCGCGGGAGGGTTTACATCCTCTACGGCGAGCCCAGCGTGCGCGAGCGTTTCGAGAGCACTTTCGACCAGCCGGCCCTCGAGCGCTGGGTGTACCACGAGTCGGACCGCAGTTTCGTCTTCGTGGATGAATACGGCTTCGGCGAGTTCCGCCTGGTCCCCGATGCCCAGCTGTCCCACTGATGCGGACGCTTCGCCTGCCCCGCCACCCGCATGGCACTCCTCCCCGCGTGGGCCTCGTGGCACCCGCGGGGCCCGTGAAGGCCGAGGCGCTTGACGCCGGAGTCCGCTGGTTGCGCGAGCAAGGGTTCGAGGTGTGGCTCTCGCCCGGGATTCTGGATGTGCATGGCCACCTGGCTGGCCGGGATGAGTCGCGCGCCGCACATCTGCAGACAGCCCTCTGTGATCCGCGGCTGGACATCGTGATGGCCGCCCGGGGTGGATTTGGTTGTGCACGCCTGCTGCGTCACCTGGACTTCGAGGCCATCGGTGAGCGCGCACCCCTGCTGGTTGGCTACAGCGACCTGACCGCCCTGCAACTGGCACTGTTGGCACGTTGCGGTCTGGGCAGCCTGCACGCTCCCATGGCTGCCAGCGAGCTGGGCGCGGGACTGGATGAGTCCAGTGCGCAGTCATTGCGGCCCTTCCTCCAGCACGGATTCGTGGCTGCCGCGCGTCAGGAGATTCCACTGGACGACCTGCGCACGCGCGTCCCGGGAAACGCGACCGGATTCATCGCGGGCGGAAATCTGAGCGTACTGACCAGTCTGGTGGGCACCCCCTGGTTTCCCGACCTGCGCGCGGCGATCCTGTTCCTTGAAGATTACGGGGAATATCCCTTCCGCGTGGATCGCCACCTCTGCCAGCTGCGCAATGCCGGAGTCCTCGAGGGGCTTGCGGGGGTGGTGCTGGGGCATTTTCCCGAGTGCGACGAGCCCGATCGTGAAAAGTCAACTTTCAGCCTGAACCAGCTCTTCGAGCAGTACCTTGATGGCCTTGGTATCCCGGTGCTTCAAGGGCTGAACTTCGGACACAGGGCCCCGCGCCTGTCCCTGCCCATCGGGGGCACGGCCCGCATCGATGGGGCTGGCGGAGTCCTGGTCCTGGAACCGGAAACTGACGGATACCTTGCATCTGCGGACAGAATCCGCTAACATCCGTGCTCATTTTTGTCCCGGATTCCGCCCACGTCGGGCAACGGACCAGGACCTGGAGGAAACCATGCGCCGACCGCTGATCGCCGGCAACTGGAAAATGCACATGCCCAACGCTGAAGCGGTCACTCTGGCACGCCAGCTTCGGGCTCGCCTGCGTGGACTGTCGCACTGCGAGGTGCTGGTCTGCCCTCCGTTCACGGCCCTCACGGCCGTGGCGGAGATTCTGACCGACACCGAGATCGCCCTGGGCGCGCAGAACCTCCACGATCGTCGCAGTGGAGCCTTCACGGGCGAGATCAGCGGCGACATGATCCGCAGCACGGGGGCATCCTGGGTCCTGATCGGCCACAGCGAGCGTCGCCAGTTCTTCGGAGACACGGACGAATGGGTGGCCCGCAAGCTGCTGGCAGCCCTTGAGAGTGGGCTGAATCCCATCGTTTGCGTGGGTGAAAGCCTCGAAGAGCGGGATGGAGGCAAGCTGGAGAGCGTGATCCAGCGTCAGGTGCATCAAGCGCTCGAAACCCTGAGTGACGACCTGCTGGCCCGCGTGACTCTGGCCTACGAGCCGGTATGGGCCATCGGCACGGGCCGTGTCGCCAGCCCCGAGCAGGCCCAGGAAGTGCACGCCCTGATTCGCGGGCTGCTGTCCCGCGTCGGCAACAGCCGAGTGGCCGACAGCGTGCGCATCCTCTATGGCGGCAGCGTGAAAGCCGACAATGCGGCGTCGCTGCTGAGTCAGCCCGACATCGACGGTGCCCTGGTCGGCGGAGCCAGTCTCGAGGTCGAAAGCTTCAAGGGCATCGTGGACGCCCTGCAGCCATCGTCAACAAGCTCCTTCCAGTAATCTGAATCGCGGAGAGTCCCATGCTGTATTCGATCGTATTCGTCCTGGCCGTCCTGGTGGCCGGATTGCTGATGGTGGTCATCCTCATGCAGTCCAGCAAGGGCGACGGACTCTCCAGTGCCTTCGGTGGCGGTGGCGGCGCGGTCAATGCGGCTTTCAGCACTCGCCAGGCCACCAACGCCCTGCACAAGGTCACGATCAATCTGGTCGCCGCCTTCATGGTGCTCAGCCTGCTGGCCACCGTGCTCTCGCGCGCTCCGCGTGAAGGCACTTCCGTGGTCACCCGCGAAGCCCTGGAGCAGAAGCGTCTGGAAACAGGCTTCAGCGAAAGCATCCCCACCCTGGAACTGCCCGTGACCGGTGATCCTGCTCCCGCAGAGACCGCACCCGCTGGCGATTCCGGCGACAAGGAATCCGACAACTAGCATTCGTTTGCCCGAGTGGTGAAATTGGTAGACACGCCATCTTGAGGGGGTGGTGTCCTAACGGACGTAGCGGTTCAAGTCCGCTCTCGGGCATGACCCCGTCGGCACCGGGAACCGACGGGGTTTTTTGCAGGTTTGAACGGGAAGTCATCCGGACCGTTCGATCCCGGTGACCTGCCATGGTGCATCCGCAACGGATGTTGCCTTCCAGAGAGGAGAATTCAGCGTGCGAATCCACACCTCCCCCTTGCGAACGACCATTCTGACGATTCTGACCAGCTTCCTGCTGTCGCTTGGTGTCCAGGCCCAGACCCCCGCCATTGATGCCAAGAAGGCCGAGTTGGACAAGGTCGTCAAGGAAATGGGCACCGCGGCCAACAAGGACGAATACGACAAGCTGCTGGTCCGTTACAATGCGCTCAACTCGGAGATCCGCACCCTGATGGCCAATCAGGGCTCGGCCAACGACAAGGACAAGGCCTGCAAGGTCAGCATCAACAGCGCCAATGAGTCACTGCGCAACAAGGACTACTCAGCTGCCCGGACCCATGCCCAGAAGGCGATCGAGCTCTGCCCCGACAATCCCAAGGCGTTCTATGCCCTGGGCCTGGCCGAGAGCCGTCTCGGCGAAACGGGTGCCTCGATCTCGGCTTTCCGCAAGACCACGGAGCTGGATCCCAGCTACGCCCGGGCCTGGTTCAGTCTGGGTCAGGCCTACGTGGATGCGGGCAAGCGCAGCGAGGCCGTGGCGGCCTTCACCCGTGCCGGCACCGAGGATTCCAGCTACGCCAAGGCCTGGTACGAGCTGGGCAACCTGTATTACAACACCAAGGAGCTGGAATCGGCTCTCGAGAACTACCGCAAGGCCACCCAGGCCGACGATACCTATTATCTGGCCTGGGAAGGGCTGGGGCGCACCTACATCGACCTGCACCGTTGCCAGGAGGCGATCGGTGCTCTGGAGAACGGCCTGCGCGACAAGGGCAACAAGGAAATCGCCGCGGCCTGGTTCTACCTGGCCACCGCCTACAACCAGTGCGAGCAGTTCGAGCAGGCCATCTCGGCCAGTGACCAGTGCCTGGCGAACATCGATCGGCTGGGGGCCCGCAAGAAGTTCGTGCGCGGGGGAGTGCATCTGGAGAAGGGTCTGGCCCTGGAGCACAAGGGTGACATTGCCGGAGCCCGCTCCCAGCTGACCCTGGCCGCCGAGGAGCGCGATTGGCGTGATCGGGCCAACTGGGAACTGGACCGCATCAAGAACAACTGAGCGCCCGTTTCCGTTCGGGAGCCAGTCCCGGAACTGACAGAGTCACACGGCGCGTACCTTCGGGTGCGCGTCGTTTGCATTGGGGGTGACCATGGGGAGCGAGCTCACCGAAAGGCTGGAACCGGGCACCCTGCTCGAGCTGGTTCGTTGCAGCCTGGAGCTGCAGGCCGGACACCTTGAGTCCGCCGCCGTGACCCTGAGAGCGCTGGTTCACCGGGGAACCAATCCCCGGGCTCTCAGGGAATGGGCGCTGCAGTTGCTCATCTTCGACGGCTACCCGACCACCATCGAAGCACTGCGTCTGTTGATGGAGGCTCTGCCTCCGGAGCTTGCCCTTGAACTGGCGCACGAAGACCTGGAATCCCCGGATGCCGACACCCGGCGCGGGGAAGAGCTCTTTGCCAGGGTCTACGGCCCGCACGCCCCGATCGTGAAGGCGGCCCTGGGCGCGCGCAGCACGCTCCTGCTGCGCTGGATCCTTGAGCACGGTTATGGGCGCGTGCTGTCCCGTCCCGATCTGGCTGCCGCGGACCGGGAGCTGCTGGCGGTATGCATCCTGGCCCGCAAGGGCTGGCGCCAGCAACTGCGCGCCCATCTGCGCGGTGCTCATTCCTGCGGGGCTCGCCGTGACGAGCTTGAACAGGTGCTTGGGGTCGCCTGCAGCGACACGGGCCTGCTCGATGAGTCATTGAAGCTGGTGGAGAGAATCTGCAAAGCTGAATGAGACTCTCGCAAGCTTTGCTTGCAGTCCTCATCCGCGTTCTTTACTGTCTGCGATGTCAAAAACGGAGGTCCTGTGGGACAGCACGCACGGTTCACTCGATTGTCCCTGGGAGTTCTGCTCGCCCTGGGTACCGCCCCTTCCGCCCTCGCCGATCTGGCCTGGAATCCCACCAGTCTGAATCTGGGCACCCGCGCCACGGACCAGGTTCACTCGGGCAGCCTCTGGCTGCGCAATACCGGGGATGAACCGGTGCTCGTGCAGGATCTGGTCTCCAGTGTGCCCGGAATGGCACTGTCGCCCGCCTCGGCCCTGCTGGCCCCGGGCGACAGCATTCAGGTGGGCTGGCAGTTCCAGCCCGTGCAGAACATGCCCTATGCGGGCGCCCTGGTCGCGTCGAGCAGCGGGGATGCGGCCGCTTGCGCGATGAGCGCTGCCGGCGACTGGCCGGGCACGATCTGGGATTCGACCTATGGGCTGACGGGCGAGGCACTGAAAAGCCAGTTGTACACCCTCGAGCGCGTGCATACCGAGCTGTCCTACGACGCGGCCCGAGCGCTGATGTTCGGCACCATCGACAATGTGGGAGGATGGGTCGAAGGTGTGTACACCGGTTTCCTGGTGCAGACCTCGGGCATTCCTGATCCCAACGTCATGAACACCGAACACAGCTGGCCCCAGAGCATGTTCGATGGGCGCGACAGCATTCGCACCGATCTGCATCATCTCTTTCCGTCCAAGTCCACCATCAATTCCAGTCGCGGCAACCTGCCCTTCGGGATGGTGGTCAACTCGTCCAGCGGCTTTCCCCAGTTTGGCTGCGATCGTGGCACCGACTCCAACGGTGTGACGGTCTTCGAACCCCGTGACCAGCACAAGGGCGATGTGGCGCGCGCCATGTTCTATGCATCCATCCACTACAGCAACCCAATGGGCTTTCTGGATTACATGGAACCCACGCTGCGCGCCTGGAGCCTCCAGGATCCCGTGAGCACCAAGGAAAGCAGCCGCAACACGGCCATCCAGTCCGCTCAGGGCAATCGCAATCCCTTCGTGGACCATCCCGAACTGCTGGACCGCATGGCCAGCATCAGCGGCAATGCCAACCTGCCGTCCCAGCCTGCCCTGGCCGTCTGGCCGCCCGCGGGGCTGGACCTGGGCGCCGGTGACTCCGGTCTGCTCAATGGTCACCTGGTTCTGGTGAATTCGGGCAACACCACCCTGCATCCCTCGGGCCAGCAGGTGAGCCCCGCCGGCTTCAGTGTGAGCGGTCTGCCGACCAGCCTGGCTCCCGGACAGAGCGTCAGCCTGAATGTGATCGCCGATGGCGCCGTGCCCGGCGAGTACAGTTCCATCCTGTCCTTCAATACCGAAGCCGGGTCGGTGGCGTTGCCCCTGCAGGCCACCGTGGGGGCGGCCGTGGTGCTGCCGGCTCCCGTGCTGCATATCGCACGGGTCAGCAGTTTCATTTCGCTGAGCTGGGCGGCCGTGGAAGGTGCCGGTCAGTACCGGGTGGAACGCCAGTCGCCCGGTCAGGCCTGGATCACGGTGGGCACCTCCAGTCAGCCGGGTTACGCCGAACTGATGCCCGCCAATCCGTCCCAGCGCCTCTACCGGGTCATTGCCCTGCCCTGATCGGAGGATCACGCGACCGACTGTCAATGGGGCCATTCACTGGTGCGTGAATGGCCCCATTTCCTTTGACCGGAGTCGGGCCGGAGAAGGGAGACCCGCGCTGCGGGAGGCAGAGCGTCTCACTGAGTCCGCTGGGCCAGCCTGCACGGTGACAGAATCCCGCAGACCGGGGTGTCCTGCGTCAAAAGAAATGGGGCTGGATCCCCGAAGGAAATCCAGCCCCGAGAGACCGAAGCTGAAGGTCTCTACTCAAGAATCGCGGTGATCCGATAGCAGTGCAGGTCGGAGGGGCGCGGCGCCATCCACTGCGTGCCCATGTACACTCCGCTGGTATCTTCGGTGAATGTACCCCACGGGGTGGCGCTGCTGTAGACGATGTAGCCGGACGCACCCGCCACGGGCAACCATTCCAGCGTGACCACGTCATTCACCGCCGTGATGCTGGTGATCACGGGCGCGCAGCCGTTGGTGTTGAAGCCGCTGAAGTCCACGGCACCCAGGGTCTGAACCTCGTCGTCATCGAAGATCATGGCGTCGATGCTGCTTTCGTCCGCGCTGCCCCAGAAATTGCCACAGGCTTCGATCGGGTTGCTGGTATTGTTGTACAGCGCGTAGCCCTGATTGGCGAGGATGCAGTTGCCGCCTCCGTTTCCTGAACAGGAACCAAGATTCGCCGTGTTTCCATTGTGGAAAATGCCATTGCCCAGGTTGGCCGCGATGAGGCTGCCGCCCAGCGAGAAGCTGCAGTAGTCGGCACGCAGACCGTGGCTGGCGCTGAAGAGCAGACGCGACTCGTTGATGTTCAGTGCATCGCAGTACTGGGCTTGCAGTGCCGATTGCCCATTGCCGGCAAAATCGATGTAGCACCAGTTCAGATTGCCGATGCCATCATTGCTGGAATAGCCATTGAGTGTCACGCCCTTCCAGTCTCCGGGCATGGGATTGATCGCGCCGTCGCCACCCGTATCGCCGCCCACGCTGTCGTCCTGCAGCGAGGTGAGATGCACGGGGGCTGAGGCCTGACCGCTTGCATTCAACGTGCCAAAGACATAGAACTGGCCGGTGAGCTGGCTCTTGCAGACAAGACCCGGGGCAAGGTTCAGACTGACACCGGCGTCCACGGTCACCGTGCCGGTCAGGATGAACGGGAAGCTGGCGTCCGGGTTCTGCCAGGTCCGGTCGTTGTGGACGGTGCCCCTCAGGCCCAGACCGTTCACCCCGTTGCCCACCCCGGTGTTGCCACTGTAATCCGTCAGGGTGGCTGCATCCAGCCAGACTCCCCAGGAGGTGTTGTGCTCGAAATGGTTGTCCAGCAGATCGCAGGCGGACCCTGTGGCCGTCAGACCGCTGGCCAGATTGTACTCGCTGAGACAGCGGGTGAATGCGGGAGAACAGTATTCCACGCTGATTCCATTGGAACTGCACTGACCGATGGTGCAGTCCTCAAAGGTCGCCGTGTCGCAGTACTGCAGGCGCAGGCCCGCCTGACCGCCCGTTGCGCCACCCGCATGTCGGATCACGGTATGATCCAGATCGGCGATGCCGTCGCTGCTCGAGTATCCGTAACAGGTCACTCCCAGCCAGTCACCCGGACTGCCGCTGCTGGGACCGTCCCCGTTGGTGTCACCGCCCTGACTGTCGTCCCGGAAGGAGACGAGCTGCACGGGGGCTTCGGGAGTTCCCGGGCAGATCAGGCTGCCATACACCAACAACTGGCCGTTGCTCATGCATTTGAGCAGAGTGCCTGCCGGCAGGGTCAGGCTGGCGTCGTCGTTCACGAGGGTGCTGCCCGTGAGCACGAAGGGAAAGCTTGGTGAAACTTCGTTCCAGATCCGGTTTGCGGAGACCGTGCCGCTCAGTCCGAAGCCATTGATGCCATTGCCGGTGCCCATGTTGCCACTGTAGTCCAGCAGTGTCACGGAACTCAGCAAGGCGCCCCAGCCCGTGTTGCCATCGAAGGTGTTGTCCGTCAGCTGGGTGGCCGTGGAGTTGCCGGCATACAGACCGTGGCCCCGATTGTCGTTGAACAGGCAGCGCTCGAACACAGGACTGCAGTACTCGACGACCGAACCACTGGAGCTGCAGGACTGGAACGTGCAGTCGTCCAGCTGGGCCCAGTCGCAGTAGGACAGGTACAGCCCCCCCTGACTGCCGCTGCTGCCACCGCCATGCTGGATGATCGTCCAGTCCAGATCGGCGATGCCGTCGAAGTACGTATAGCCGTAGCATTTCACGCCCAGCCAGTCACCGGGGCTGCCGCTGCTGGGGCCGTCTCCGTTCGTGTCCCCGCCGAATGCGTCTTCCTTGAGCGACACCAGACGCACCGGATCCATTTCGGTGCCCGGGCAGATGAGACTGCCATTGACCAACAGCATTGCATGGTCCGCACCCTTCACCAGGGTGCCCGCCGGCAGGGTGAGACTGACATCGTCGTTGACCACCACGGTGCCCGTGAGCACGAAGGGAAAGCCCGGATCCGGCTGGTTCCAGACACGGTCGGATGTCACGGTCCCGTTCAGGGCCAGACCATTCATCCCGTTGCCCGTTCCCGTGTTGCCGTTGTAGTCCGTCAGTGTGGAACTGACCAGCTGGGCCCCCCAGCCACCGTTCTGGTTGAAATGGTTGTCGGTCAGCACCGTGGGCCCGTTGCCATGGCCGTCCAGACCATGGCCCAGATTCTGTTCCAGCAGGCAGTCCACCAGCACGGGGCTGCAGTATTCCATCACGATGCCACTGGCACTGCATTGACCGATGGTGCAATGGCTGAGCTGGGTGTCGTCACTGTAACTGGCGAACACACCGCCCGTGCTGCCCGTCGTACCGCCCGCGTGCCGGATCACGGTCCAGTCCAGAGCGAGGATTCCGTTGGCGCCGGAATACCCGTAGCCCTTGATGCCAAGCCAGTCACCGGGAAATCCCTGACTGGGCCCATCGCCATTGGTGTCGCCGCCCTGGCTGTCATCCTTGAGCGAGACGAATTGCACTTCATTGCCCGATGATCCCGTGCAGTACAGGTTGCCATTCACCAGCAGCAGTGCCTGGTCCGCGGCTTTCACCAGGGTGCCCGCAGGCAGGGTCAGGCTGACCTCGTCGACGATGTTCACGGTTCCAACGAGAATGAATGGGAAGCTGGGGTCGGCCTGGGTCCAGGTGGCCGAGGTGTTCAGCGTGCCATTCAACAACCCCAGCCCGTTGAATCCATTGGCCGAGCCGGTATTGCCGCTGTACGCCGTCAGGCTGGCGGAAGCCAGAACGACGGCCCAGCCACCGTTGTTGGTGAAGGTGTTGTTCACCAGTTCCGGGGCCCCACCCCCTGACGTCATGCCTCCGCTCGTGTTGGCATCCAGCAGGCAGCCGCTCAGAACGGGGGAGCAGTTCAGACTGTTGATGCCCCATTGGCCGCTCTGGGCCACCACGGTGGTTTCCAGCAAGGCGCTGTCGCTGTAGTACAGGTATACGGCAGAACTGCCTTCCGCTTCGGCGCTGCCACCGTACAGCACCTTGCCGTGCTGCATCGAGATGATGCCGTCGTAGCCCGAGTAGCCGTAGCAGTACAGACCTTTCCAGTCGCCGGACATGGGTGAGCCTGTGGAGCCATCGATGGTTTCGCCCGTGAAATCGTCATTCGAACTGGTCAGGACGACCGGCTGATCCGACAGCCCCGGTGCATTCAGGGTGCCGTACACAAGCAGCTGGGTTCCCGGGCTGAACTTCAGTACGGCACCGGGGTCCAGATTGAGGGTCGTTTCATCGTCCACCTGCAGGTTGCCCACAACATGGTAGGTCCCGGCACCCCAGGTCTGACCGGATACATTGCCGCTGACAATCGTGTAGGCCCGTGCTTCGGGCAGCAGGGCCAGGCCCAGCAGGAGGGCGGGCCAGTACAGGAAGCGTTGCATGGTCGTCGTTCTCCATGTTGCTGGGCGGGAAGGCATGAACATCGGCCCGGCCAGAAAAATTCTTGGTGTGCAAGGTGCTGCGAAGGGCAGAATGTGAATCAGCCATGAAATTCTTGTCAAAACTTGCAAGTTTCATGCCCCTTGCCCGATTCGGCTTGCGCAGCAATGTTCTGATGCCAACAGATTGATTTTCTGAAAGATGAATTCGGCCATCCCGCGTCCTGATTCCGGCGAACCGCCCGAAATCGTACAAGGGAACAGGATGCGGCCTCTGCCGCTCCAGCCCGCGAATCCTGTCGTGCGCCGTCCCCCGAACAGAGGTCACAAGCCGGGAGCGTGGCGCTGGCGTTGTCGGCCACCGTCGGCCAGGCCGTGGTGCTGCCGGCTCCCGTGCTGCATATCGCACGGGTCAGCAGTTTCGTTTCGCTGAGCTGGGCGGCCGTGGAAGGTGCCGGTCAGTACCGGGTGGAACGCCAGTCTCCCGGTCAGGCCTGGATCACGGTGGGCAGTTCCAGCCAGCCGGGTTTTGCCGACCTGATGCCTGCCGCCCCGTCGCAGCGGCATTGCCGGGTGATTGCCCTGCCCTGATCCGCCTCACTGCACCGACAGTCCATGGGGCCGTTCACTCCCAAGGGTGAACGGCCCCATTTTCCGTTCAGGATCCTGTGGCTGACGCCGCAGGGCTGGTGGCGCGACACGCCGGAAACGGCTCGTCCCTGCCGCCTGACATCCTGTTGGGCAAGGGATTCCGGGGCAAGAGAAAGGGCTGGATTCCCCTCAGGAAATCCAGCCCCGGAGACCGAAGCTGAAGGTCTCTACTCGAGAATCGCGGTGATGCGGTAACAGTGGAGGTCGGAGGGGCGCGGCGCCATCCACTGCGTGCCCATGTACACTCCGCTGGTATCTTCGGTGAAAGTACCCCACGGGGTGGCGCTGCTGTACACGATGTAACCGGACGCACCCGCCACGGGCAGCCATTCCAGGGTGACCACGTCATCCACCGCCGTGATGCTGGTGATCACGGGCGCGCAGCCGATCACGCTGAAATTGCTGAAGTCCACCGCACCGAAGCTGGCATTCTCGTCGTCATCGTGAATCATGGCGTCAATGGTGGCCGGATCGTCGCTGCCCCAGAAGTTTCCGCAGGCCTCGATCGGGTTGACCGTGTTGTTGTACAGGGCCCAGCTGCCGTTGCCGAAGATGCAGTTCGAACCCGCATCGCCCGAACAGGAACCCATCGTGGCCGTGTAACCATTGTGGAACACTCCGGCACCCTGGTTGGCCGCCACCAGGCTGCCGCCCAGGCTGAAGCTGCAGTAGTTGGCGCGCAGGCCATCGCCCGCGCTGAACATCAGGCGCGAATGCTGGATGTTGAGGTTGTCGCAGTAATCGGCCTGCACGGCGGCCTGGCCATTGCCGGCGTAGTCCAGGTAGCACCAGCTGAGATTGCCATTGCCGTTGTTGCTGCTGTATCCGTAGAGGTATACTCCGACCCAGTCGCCGGGCGCGGGAGCCACGGAACCGTCGTTGGCCGTGTCGCCTCCGATGCTGTCATCCCGCAGCGAGGTCAGACGCACGGGAGCCGTGGCCTGTCCGGAGGCGTTGAGATTGCCGTAGACCAGGAAACTGCCCGCAGGCTGGGACTTGCAGACCAGACCGGGAGTCAGGTTGAGGCTGACATCGTCGTTGACCGTGACCGTGCCGTTGAGCACGAAGGGGAAGTGGTCGTCCGGATGCTGCCAGGTCTGGGTGCTGCTCACCGTGCCGCTGAGTCCCAGCCCATTGAGCGCATTGCCCGTGCCCGTGTTGCCGCTGTAGCTGGTCAGGGTCACGCTGTTCAGATAGACTCCCCAGCCGCCGTTGTGGTCGAACTGGTTGTCCAGCAGATGGCTGCTCGAACCGGGGTTGCTGTACAGGCCGTGGGACAAGTTGTATTCCATGAGACAGCGGCTGAGAACCGGCGAACAGTTTTCCACCGTCACCCCGCTGGCGCTGCACTGGCCAAAGGTGCAATCATCGAGGCTCGCCTGGTCGCTGTAGGCCAGATGCAGCCCACCCTGGCTGGCGCCGCTTCCTCCCGCGTGCCTGAGCACGGTCCAGTCCAGATCGGCGATGCCATTGTTGCTGGAGTAGCCGTAACAGTACACACCCTGCCAGTCGCCGGGAGCGCCCTCGCTGGGCCCGTTGCCGCTGGTATCACCGCCCTGGCTGTCGTCCTGCACCGAGACCAGCTGCACCGGGGCCTGCTCGGTTCCCGCGCAGACCAGATTGCCATAGACGAGCAGCTGGGACTGGTCGGCGGCCTTCACAAGCATGCCCGCAGGCAGGGTGAAGGTGACATTGTCATTCACGGTGATCGACCCATTCAGCACGAAGGGGAAGGTGTGGGAGGGCTGGGACCAGCTGCGATCGGAGTACAGCGTTCCGCTGAGACCGAAGCCGTTGATGCCGTTGCCCGAGCCCGTGTTGCCGCTGTAGTCGGTCACGCTGGCGCTGATCAGCAGGACGCCCCAGCCCGCATTGTCCGTGAAGGCATTGTCCACCAGCGTGGTGGCGCAGCCCGCTCCGGCATACAGCCCGTGACGCAGGTTGCCGGAGCTGCTGCAGCCCGTGATCACGGGGCTGCAGGACTCGATGAGCACTCCGTCGGCGCTGCAGTCCCTGAACTGGCAATTGTCGAGAGTGGCCTGATCGCAGTAGGCAAGGAACAATCCGCCCTGGCTGCCGCTGCTGCCACCCGCGTGCCTGAGCGTGGTCCAGTCCAGATCGACGATTCCGTCGCTGGATGAATAGCCATATGCATACACGCCCAACCAGTCTCCCGGGCTGCCCGTCGAGGGGCCGTCGCCGTTGGTGTCGCCCCCGGATGTGTCATCGGCGAAGGACACCAGGCGCACCGGGTCCTGGGCGGTGCCCGCACAGAGCAAGGTGCCATGGACCATCAGCTGGGACTGGGACATGCCCTTGATCAGCATGCCCGCGGGCAGGCTCAGGGTGACGTTGTCATTGACCGTGACCTGGTTGGTGAACACGAAGGGGAAGGACTGCAGGGGCTGATTCCAGCTCTGGCTGGAACTGAGGACGCCGGCCAGGCCGAATCCGTTGATCCCATTGCCGCTGCCCACATTGCCCGAGTAGGAGGTCAGGGTCATGCCCAGAACCCGGATGCCCCAGCCGCCGTTGTCGTTGGCGGTGTTGTTCTCGATCACCGGCGCTCCACCGCCTCCGGCGTAAAGGCCGTTGCCCGCATTGTCACGCAGGGTGCAGCCGCTCACCACGGGGCTGCAGGCATCGATCACCAGACCCGAGGCGCTGCATTCGCCGAAGGTGCAGCCGACGAAAGTCGCCTGGTCGCAGTAGGCCGCATGCAGTCCACCCTGGCTGCCCGTGGAGCCTCCGGCGTGCAGGATGGTGGTCCAGTCCAGCATTCCGGCGCCCTGGTTCGAGGAGTAGCCGTAGAGGTAGATGCCCTGCCAGTCGCCCGGCGCTCCGCTGCTGGGCCCATCGCCATTGGTGTCGCCGCCGTGGGAGTCATCATTCAGCGAGACGAAGAGCACCGGAACGCCCTGGGTGCCCGTGCAGACCAGACTGCCATTGACGAACAGCTGGGCCTGAGGACCGCCCTTGACCAGGGTTCCGGCGGGCAGGGTCAGGGTCACATTGTTGGAGATGGTGTTGACGCCGTTGAGCACGAAGGGGAAACCGGGATCGGGCTGGTTCCAGCTCAGGCTGGAGTACAGGGTGCCGTTCAGCCCCAGACCATTCACCCCGTTGTACCAGCCCGTGTTGCCGCTGTAGTCGCTGAGCGCCACCGAGTTCAGCAGCGCGCCCCAGCCGCCGTTGCCGATGAAGAAATTGTCGGTCAGCTGGGGGGTGCTGCCGGTGCAGAACAGGCCGTGGCCCAGGTTGGCCTCCAGCGTGCAGCCACTCAGCGAGGGACTCACCGAATCCGTGGCGAGGCCGTGACCGGCTGACTGGGCCACCCGGGTCTGGGTCAGGCTCATGCTGTCGCAGGCATTGCCATACACGGCCGCCCCGCCCGGACTGTTCACGCCGCCGCCGTAGAGCACCTGGGTCTGCAGCAGCTGCAGCACGCCGTCGTTGGAGGAGTAGCCATAGGCGTAGATGTTTCGCCAGTCACCCGCGGTCGGGGAGGCGTTGGAACCGGGGATCTGCTCGCCCTGCAGGTTGTCGTTGACGCTGGTCAGGATGACCGGTTGGCCTTCGAGTCCGCTGCTGACCAGTGTTCCGTAGACATCGATGCCGACTCCCGCATTGAACTTGAGCACGGCACCGGGCTCCAGGGTCAGGCTGCTGTTGTCGTTGATCGTGAGGGTGCCCACCACATGGTAGGTGCCCGCTGCCCAGGTCTGGCCCGAGACATTGCCACTGACCGTGGAGTACGCCCAGACGGGCGAGAACAGACCGAGCCCCAGCAGAAGGGCCGACAGAACGTGAGTGAGTCGCGACATCGCTGGTCTCCTGGCTTGAGGGCAGCATCACGCCACCGGGTGCTCCGACCCGTGGGAACAAGGGGGTGAATGCTGGTGGATTGGCGCCCAGACGAGCGCTCTTTGCAAGGTCTGCCAAATCTTGCAAGTTTCGTGCCTCTCGCTCTCTTAGGGCAGGGTTCGAATCGAGTTGACGCAAGTGGTTGATTTTCATTGAGCTGCCCGCGGACCGCATTCTGTCCCATTCCAGTTGGCCGCCGGATGCTGAACAGCCGAAACAGCGAAGGGCATCTGCCGCCCCAGCCCGCGAATCCTATATTGCGCCGTCCCCCGAGCAGATGTCACACGGCCCGGGACTGGCCGATCCCAATCCAGACGAGCAGCCGCACGGTGGCCCGCGCCAACCGCAGGGCACTCCGAACCCAAGAGATTCCCCACCCATGCACGATCACAATGACACTCCGGTCACCACGGAACTGGCCCGGGAACATGGTCTGAGCCCCGAGGAATTCCAACGCATCCAGCAGATCCTGGGCCGCATGCCCAATCTGACCGAGCTGGGCATCTTCAGCGTGATGTGGTCCGAGCACTGCAGTTACAAGAACTCCATCGCCCAGCTCAAGACCCTGCCCCGCAGCGGGGGGCGCCTGCTGGTGGAGGCCGGGGAAGAGAACGCCGGTCTGGTGGACATCGGCGACGGCCTGGCGGTGGCCTTCAAGATCGAGTCGCACAACCATCCCAGTGCCGTGGAACCCTACCAGGGTGCCGCCACCGGAGTGGGCGGCATCATGCGTGACATCTTCACCATGGGTGCCCGCCCGATCTGCAGCCTCAACAGTCTGCGCTTTCCCAGCCCCGAGCATCCCACCACCCGCTGGCTCGTGGATGGCATCGTGCGCGGGATCGGCGACTACGGCAACTGTCTGGGCATTCCCACCGTGGGTGGCGAGGCGGCTTTCGAGACGTGTTACAACGGCAACCCGCTGGTCAACGCGATGACCGTGGGCGTGGTCACCCACAGCGGCACGGCCAGTGCCATCGCCTGCGGCACCGGCAACCCGGTCTTCCTGATGGGCGCGTCCACGGGACGCGACGGAATTCATGGCGCCACATTCGCCAGCGAGGAACTCTCGGCCGAATCGGAGGAGAAGCGCAGCAACGTCCAGGTGGGCGATCCCTTCATGGAGAAACTGCTGCTCGAAGCCACACTCGAGCTGATCGCCAGTGGCGATGTGGTGGGCATTCAGGACATGGGAGCCGCGGGCATCACCTGTTCCTGCAGCGAGATGAGCGCCAAGGGAGAGTCCGGGATTCGCATCGAGATCGCCGAGGTGCCCCAGCGCGAGCCGGGCATGAGCGCCTACGAGGTCCTGCTCTCCGAAAGTCAGGAACGCATGCTGGTGGTGATGAAGAAAGGCCGCGAGGCCACCGTGCGGCGCATCTGCGAGCGCTGGGACATTCATTGCGCCCGGATCGGCGAGGTCACCGACACCGGCCTGTTCGAGGTGTACCACAACGGAGAGCTGAAAGCCTCGGTGCCCAGCCACGATCTGGTGCTGGGTGGAGGGGCGCCGGTGTACATCCGCGAGTGGCGCGAGCCGGAGGAATTCGCGGTGCTGGCCCGGCCCCGGCTCGAGGATCATGCCTGCCCGGCTGACCTCAACGCCGTGCTGAGCATGCTGATGGCCCACCCCAACATCGCCTCGAAACGCTGGATCTACCGCCAGTATGACCACATGATCGGACTGGCCACCACCGTGCGCCCCGGCGGCGATGCGGCCGTGGTGCGGGTCAAGGGCAGCGGCAAATCCCTGGCCGTGACCACCGACTGCAATTCACGCCTGGTCCGGCTGGACCCGCGTGCCGGTGCCCGGGCCGCGGTGGCCGAGGCCGCGCGCAACATCGCCTGCACGGGGGCGCGCCCGCTGGCGATCACCAACTGCCTGAACTTCGGCAACCCGATGGATCCGGAAATCTACTGGCAGTTCCGCGAGGCCATTGCCGGCATGGGCGAAGCCTGTCGCGCACTGGACACACCGGTGACCGGGGGCAACGTCAGCTTCTACAACGAAAGCCCCGCCGGGGCCGTGAATCCCACACCCGTGATCGGCATGGTGGGTTTGCTGGAACACGATCGCCCGGTGCCCTCGGCATTCCGGGGCCCCGGGGACAATGTGTTCCTGCTGGGCCTGCCTCGCGGTGAAGCCGGTGGCAGCCTGTACTTCGAGAGTCTGCACGGCAGCCTGGCCGGGCAGGTGCCCGATCCGGATCTGGCCCACGAGAAGCGTCTCCAGGAATTCCTGGCCCTCGCGGCCGAGCAGGGCCTGCTGCAGAGCGCACACGACGTGTCCGAAGGTGGCCTGGCGGTCTGCCTGGCCGAAGCCTGCCTCATGGATCCCGATCGCCGGGTGGGCCTGAGGGCCCGTCTGCCCTTCGAGGGGCGTCCCGACGGTCTGCTGTTCCTGGAAAGCCCGGGGCAGGTCGTGATCAGCGTCCGTCCCGCCAGGCGCGAGGCGATTGAGGCGCTGGCCGCTTCGCTCAAGCTGCCCTGCACTCAGCTTGGCACCACGGGCGGCGAACGATTCTGCGTGGGCGAGTGGCTCGACCAATCGCTGGACACTCTGGCCGAGCTCTGGTGGCACAGCCTGGAAGCCTTCGTGGAGCGTCGCACACACCATGGCTGAGCCCGGAATCCAGGCCCCGGATGCACCGGAGGAGGGCGACTCTCCCGGACGCCCGCCCACACACCAACCAACAGGGCGCTGGCGTCGCCTCCTTCTCTGGTCGGGGCTGGTTCTGCTGGCCCTGCTGGCCGGTCTGTGGCTGTTCCTTTTCTGGTTCACCCAGCCCCGTCGGCTGGCCGCCTTCATCGGCCCACGCATCGAGGCGGCCACGGGCATGGAATTCACCGTGGCCAGCATCTCGCGGCGCGGTCTCTCGCGCTTTCGTCTGGACAGCCTGCAACTGGGTCACGAACACCCTTTCCTGCGCCTCGACCGGCTGCAGCTGGACTGGCAGCCCTTTGATCTGCTGTCCCGCCGCCTGCTGCTGGATTCCCTTGTGATCGAAGGTCTTCAGGTGAACCTGGTCTGGCGCGACAGCCTGTTGCTGCCCGACTGGCTGCAGGCCGGCGAGAGCGACTCCGTGCTCGTGGACAGCAGCGCAAGCACTGCGTTGCCGGCCTGGCTGGTGGACGAGCGTGTACGCGTGGAACCGGGCGCGCTCATCGTGCGGCGCTTCCAGGTCAATCTGGACGTGCAGTCTCCGGGTGAGCCATGGGCGATTTCCAGTCCACCTCTGGGACTGACCGTGCAACTGCCCGGCCTCAGCGGGCCCCAACTTCAGCTCCTGGCCAACGGGGAACTGCCGCGAGGCCTGCGAACCGGCCTGCAGCTGGACTGGAGCGGCGGCTGGCCCGGCGGCCCCTTGCCCAGCCCCGGAATGGATCCACTGCTGTTGGTGTTGCCGGGCACACCCTTGCAGGATCTGTCATGGAAGGCGGGACTGCGCCAGGACAGCCTCAATGTGGCTCTGGACTGGGCGCTGGCAATGCCCGGCATGCACCTGGAGCAGGGCGACTGGCGCCTGCCGCTCCCCGACAGTCTGGCACTGGGTCTGACGGTCGCGGCCAGCGTGCGCGACAGCAGCCGGATCCGCGTGGATGCCGACTGGGCCCTGTTTCCTCTGGGTGGAAATGGTCGGCTGGGGCTGGATCTGAGCGGACCTCTGATTCCCGATCGTTATGCCCTGAGCGTGCATCACGCGCTGGATCCCTCGCTGGCCGGCCCCTGGCTCGCCTGGGCGGATCCCAGTCTGGCGGACCTGCAGCTGGCGCCAGCACCCATCCAGCTTGATCTGTCCCTCGCGGGCCAGCTGGATTCGCTGGGGCAGGTCCAGCCCGTGACCGTGGAGCTGGCCAGCCACTGGAGCCTGCCCACTCTCGATTGGCCCAGTTTCGGGCTGCACATCGACGAGCTGGAACTGGAGTCCATCAGCCACGCCCGCATCGACCCCGCCCGACCCGACGCTCCGGGTGCGCTGGACACCCGGCTGGATCTGGGCCTGCGGCGCCTCGTGCCCGCCCTGGATCCCTGGCTGGATTCCACGGGCATCGCCGCCCTGCCCCCCGCACTGCGCGCACCCGTGCTTGAGGGACTGAACCTGGGCTTGAATTGGCGGGCCGCCTCCCTGGACTCCCGGTCCTCGCTGGATGCCGACCTGGGCATCGATGGGCTGCTGGCCAGCTCACTGTTGCTCAGTGCACGCCTCGACCTGCCGCCCGTCGACCGGCTGGCCGAAGGCGAGCTGCCCGTCCTGCGCCTGGACCTGCAGAGCGAGCCCTTTGCCCTCGAACAGTTCGACCCCAGTCTGGGCGGCGCTGCCAGCCTGGGCGGCTGGATCGAACTCACGGAACCTGAGTTCAGCTGTCATCTTGACCTGCTGCCCCGCAACTGGACCGTGCTGATTCCGGGGGAGGCCAGCCCGATGGCCATTCCGCTCTATGGCCTGGCGACTGACATGGCCGGTCGGATGGAGCAGGGCATGCCGATTCTGGAACGGATAGACCTGGCTCCCGAACCACTGGCTCCGATCCACATTGAGGGCGCACTGGATTTCTTCAAGGGCGGGTTCCTTGAAATGGACTGGCCCGGACTGGAGCTGGCGATGATCCAGCGGCGTCTGCCCGACAGCGCGGCCATCCTGACCCATCTGGAAGGGCAGATGAACACTCTGCTGAGCGTGACTCTGGACAGCACCCTGATGCCGGTGCGCATGGACGCGCTCATTGTGGCCCAGGGGCTCTCGCTCAAGCTGGAGGAGACGGCCGAGGTGGACGGACTGGGTCTGGAGCTGGGTGGCTGGTGGACGCCCGACAGCGCGGCGGGCAGCCTGGATTTCCATCTGGGGCGCTCGGTCATCAGCGGCCTGCCGACAACTCTGAGCGGCATGGGAGGACGGCTGACCGGCGAACTGCGGACCCAACTGGATCTGCAGGGCACGATCGCCGTGCCCGACTATGCCAGCACGGTGCACCTGACGGCGCGCGCCGATTCGCTGAATGCGCTGCCCCGCTCGGAGGTCGTGATTCAGGTGCTGATGGATACCCAGCAGCAGCCGCTTGAAGTCTGGCCCGGGATTCTCCTCACCGGCAGCCAGGATCTGGGAGCCGTGCTGCAGGTGCGCGACGAGCGCTTCATCCAGATGGATGCCTGGTCCTTCGGGGCCATTCAGACCCTGCAATACGAGGACATGGCCACCATCAGCCGGATGGATCTGGACCTGAACCTGAGCCAGCTGGTGGACCTGGAGCACCCGGACTACCTGGCCCTGGGCAGTCTCGAACGCCCGCCCGCCGACTGGAACAGCCAGCTCAGTCTGGGACGCAGTTCCAGTGGCGTGGCCAGTTTCAGTCCCGAAGGCTGGAGCGTGCAGATCGGTGAGATCAACGCCATGGACTGGATTCTGGAAGACCTGGCCATGGACCTGCGCATCGCGGGGCGGCGCCTCGACTGCCCGCAGCTGCAGGCGGTGGCCTACGGGGGCACCATCGCGGGCTCGGCCTGGCTGGATCTGCCCGGGGCCCTGGACAACCCGGCCTACGGCATGGAACTCTGGGCCAGCGGGCTGGACAGTCGCCGCTTCCGCTTCAGCGGGACGGAGACCCAATCCAGGGGCTCGCTGTTCACGGGCAAGGCCGCCGAGCTGAACCGCCTGGATCTGGTGATCAATCTCGAAGGTGCTGGCCTGAGCCTTGAAGCTCTGGATACGGCCACCGGGCGCCTGCGCCTTCCCGCGCCAGGCCGTCAGGTGACCCTGAACCTGCTGTGGGCGCTGGACGAGCGCGGGGCGGACCCCACCATCGGTCGGATCCGCAAACTGCTGGATCTGCCCGGCTTCAAGTATTCGGTGGAAAGTCTGGACTTCGACCTGAGCAACGGCTTCGTCAAACCCCGGGTGGCTTTGCGCAAGAGTCCATTCTCGCCCCTGCCCAACGTGGTCTTCCCGATGAGCCCGCTGCCCCTCGGATTCCTTGTGCGCACCTTCGCCCTCACGGAAGAGGAAGACTTGTGAGGCAGCAAGCAACCGCGTGCAACGGACGGCGCTGCGCACCGCCGCTGACGCAGGACGGTTCACGATTGGAGCTTGCCGCCAGCGGATGTCCGGTGCGCACCCATTGCCTTGCGGAGGACACAGAATGAGACCATCAGCCACCCGCATGCAACGGACGGCGCTGCGCACCGCCGCTGATGCGGGACGCACCTTCATCGCCCGCGCTCTGCCGCCGGCTCTGGCCCTGTTGCTGTCGGCCTGCTCGATCCACGCCCCCGAGGTGCGCATCACGGGTGAGCGCAGCGCGCTGGAGAAGCAGATCCTGGGGCAGTATCAGGCGCTCAGCCAGGATCTCTGGGCCGTGGGCAGCACGCGCCAGCAGGCGGACAGCACGGGAGTCGAGAGCACCAGCCAGGGCGTGAACGAAGCGATCCGGGTGCGGCGATTCTACCTGGACGATCGCCTGCGCTATCTGGCCGAGGGACGCATTGGCGAGAAACTGGACGGCACGCTGGAGCAGCGCAAGGACGAGACCCTGCCCCCGATGACTCCGCTGGAGCTGGGCAACTTCAACAATTTCTGGTACCCGGAACTGGCCGCACGGGCCACGATCCTCGACCGGCTGAAACGGCTCAACCCAGGACAGGAGGACGAGGTGGTGCGCATCTTCGCCGGCATCCAGCGCGACGAGGCGCCCCCCGGAGCCTGGGTCCAGTCCACGGGTGGCCGCTGGGTCCGCAAATGATGCAACGGATTTGATCTGAACATGAAACGCCATAACAATCAATGGCTTGTGTTGCTTGGATTTCTGGCGGTTTCCCTCTGCCAGCCCCCCCTGCAGGCCCAGATCTCAAGCGAAGAGCTGCGGGCCCAGCAGCTGGAAAAGCTGGTGCTGGAACCCCAGGCGCCGCTCAGCGGACGGCTGGTGGAAGAGGATCCGGCGCTCTCCCCGGATGGAGTCTGGCTGGCCTATACCTCCGAAGACCAGGGCAACCGGGACATCTGGATCCGCACGGTCGACCCCGGCGTGCTGGGCGACCTGCCGGTGCGGGTGACCTCGCATCCCGCGCCCGACTGGAAACCGGCCTGGTCCGAGGACGGGCGCTGGCTGCTGTTCGTGAGCAATCGTGACGACGCCCTGGGCGACATCTGGCGCGTGCGGGTCCGCAATCGATTCGGCAGCCTCAAACTGGGCAAGGCCGAAGTGGTCGTGCGCCGCGCAGGGCCGCAGGACAATCCGGCCCAGGCACGCAACGGGACTCTCTACTGGGATGAAGCCGATCCCTCGGGTCAGCGCATCATGTCGCTGCCGAAGGTGGCGCTCTTCGGTCCCACCGAACTGTTCAAACCCGCGCGTCGTCTGCGCGTCCTGGGCGATACGCTGACCTTCATCGCGCCCCGCGCCGATGGCCAGGCCGGTCTGTTCCGCCGGGTCAATGGCCGCATCGAGGAACTCTGGAGCCCCCCGGGCGGAGTGCTGGACCACGAGACCGGTCCCGAAGGCGTGATCTGGCTCTGCGGCCTGCGCGATCCCCGCCTGCCCCGTTCGGCCGGTGACGATGCGGGCGACCGCCATCGGGGACAGGGCACGCGGCGCGCGCTGGAATCGCGCACGGGAGCCGGGCTCTGGCTGCTGGACCGCGACGGCCTGCCCCACGAACTGGTCCCCGCCAGCACCGACCCGCGCCAGCTGAGCGTGCGCCCGCTGGATGGTCCGGTGGAGTCGGCCCGACTGATCACCACCGAAGGACGCGAGCGGCCCGGCCTCTGGTTGCTGAATGGTTGGGGACGCCTGGGCCCGGCGCCCAGTGCCGAAGACCTGGAATTCCTTTTCAACCGTCACCGGGGCGACGAAATGGGCGACCTGGTGCTCAGCCGCCTGCGCCAGGACTTTCCCGGGTCCCCGGCTGCCGAGCGCGCCATTCTGGAAGAACTGCGCCGCCTGCTGGCCGACAGTCTGAACACTCCCGCCCTCTTCCAGCAGGACGCCCTGCGCCGGCTGGCCGAATTGCAGACTCCCGACGCCCTGCTGCGCGGCCGCAGTCTGGCTCAGCTGGGCCTCTTCACCGATCCACTGCCCCCCGCGCGCGCCGATTCGGTGGCCCGGGTCCAGGAAACCCTGGCCGACTCCCTGGCCCGTGCAGGTCATACCGGCCCGGCCGCCGAAGCCCTGCTGGCCCTGGCCCGCCGCCAGCGGGCCATTGACTGGCCGGATGCCTGCCTTTTGAGTGTGCTGCGGCTCGAGGAGCTGGCCCCTGGCGAGCCCGAACGGGCCGATGCTCTGTTGTTGAAGGTCTGGGCCCACGAGCAACTGGGCCAGGAAGATGCCGCCTTCGGCTCGCTGGAGGAGTTGGGCAATGACTTTCCCGAGCGCGCCGACCTGCTGATCCAGTGGTTCCGCGCCGACCGGGTCAGACTGGATCTGCTGCCCCGGAATACCGCCCTGCGCGACCTCCAGCATCGCCTGGCGCGCTTGGGCCGGGTGCGGGAATTCCGCCAGGCCTGGCTGGTGGAACTGGCGCGCCGCGAGGCGGGAGGCGTGGGCAAGGAAGCCGCTCCCCTGGTGGCCCTCGAGGATCTGGAGCTGGTGCTGGCCCAGGAACGGGCCGACTGCGGGCCGCTGGAAATCTGGGTAATGACTGAGGCCCGAATTCAGAAAGCCTTGATGCTGAAGCAGATCGGTCAACTTGATCAAGCACTTGATCTGCTCGCCCAAGAACCACCCTGGCGCGATCTGGCCGGTCAGGCCCAGCTGGCCAACCTGCGAGTGGCACTGCGCCTCGAGCGCGGCCAGCAGACCCTGCGTTCCGGGCATCCGGTGCTGGCTGAGGCGGATTTCCGCCAGGTGCTTGCCGAGCAACCCGAGGATGTGGAAGCTCTGCGCGGTTGGCTGGAATCGGCCGCCCGTGCGGGACATATCGAAGACCTGATCCCCGACCTGCGCCTGGCCGCCGAGAGCGACAGCGCACGGGCGATCGACTTCCATGCGCTGGGGCTGGCGCTGTCCTGGCAGTCTTCCAGCAACCCGGCGATGCTGCCCGAATCGGACTGGTGGCTGCAGCGCGCTCTGTCGGCCAGCCCGCGCACCGTGCGCCCCTGGCAGACCCTGGCCTGGAATCTGGCCGAGGAGCGTCGCCTGCAGATCGAACGCCCCGAAGGTCTGGCCAGCCTCTTCAGCCAGGTGGGCAACAGCCGCGAACTCTTCAACCGCTGGCGTTGGGACTCCCGCGATCGTGATCCGGAGGAGCTGCTGGATCGGGCGGTGTTTCTGCTTCAGCGCGCCATTGACCTGTCGCGCCTGGAAGGACGACCCGGGCTGGAAGCCGAGCTGCAATGGAACCTGGGCAACCTCTACTTCGCCCGGGGCGAGTTCGGTGCCGCCCAGAGCCTGGCGGCCTTCGAGCAGGCCAGCGAACTGGGACTGCAGTTCCACGACAATCGCCAGCGCCTGGCCTGGCAGGAGAAGCTGGGCATCACGCGCCAGTGGAACGGGCATTATGAGGGAGCCGTGCAGGCCCTGGACAGTGCCCAGCAGCTTGCCGCCCGTCTGGGCGAAAGTGCCCAGCAGCGGATGTTGCTCGGGCGGCTGGCCCAGTTGCATTCCAGCCAGGGACGCTGGAATCCGGCCATCGCCTCCTGGGACCGTGCCCTGGCCCTGGAAGGCGTGACGGGCCAGCAGGCGCTGATCCTGCGCAACCGGGCCGCCTGCCTGATCGAACTGGGCGATCTGGAGGCTGCCCGCCAGGATCTGGCCCAGTCGGCGGCCCTGCTCGACGAGGCGGAATGGCCTCTGAACGAAAGCGGCAACTGGCTGAGGCTGAAGTTCCTGGGCATCACTTTTCCCGTCTGGAACTTCAAGGATCTTTACACCGGTTCGGGTCGCCTGCACTGGCGCGAGCAGGACGAATCCCTGCTGCGGCAGGCGCTGCTGGCCCGCATCGAAGGTCTGGAAGGACGCCCCGATCGTTTGCTGGCCAGCATGAATCTGCGCCGCAAGCTGCTGCGCCGCCAGGGCGATTCCGAAGGCATGGTGCGCATGGATCTGGCCATTGCGGCCTTTCTGGCGCGCAGTGGTCGCCCCAGCCAGGCGGCCGCCCGATTCAAGGAAGCCCGCCGACTGGCCGGCAACAATGAGCTGGGCCTGGGTCTGGAAGCGCAGGCCTTCTGTGGCGAACTGCAGTGCCGTCTGCTGGCGGGCGAGGAGGATCTGGCCCAGAAGGGGCTGCCCGCTCTCGAGCAGATGCTGACCCGCGTGACGGCAGGTGAAAGCCTGCCCCGGCGCCTGCGGCTTGAACTGGCCTGTTACCAGGCGGAACTGCTGCTGCAGTCGGAGCAGCCCAACAAGGACCTCCCGGGAGTCGTCGACCTGAACGCGCTGATGCTGCGGGCCCAGGCGCTGGACGCTCTGGATGCCGTGGATGCGGCCGCCCAGCCCGCACTGCCCGATCGCTTTCAATTGTACCTGGCCCGAGCGCGCGTGCACCTGCTGCTGGCCGAACCCCGCAAGGCCAGGGGCCAGCTGGATCTGGCTGGCGAGCTGCTGGGTGACGATGCGCCAGCCGCCTGGACCATGGCCCTGCTGGAACTGCGCAATTCGGTCGATCGCCAGGCGCCTGCCCTGAGCAAGGACGAGCCCAGCCCCGTGGCCGACCTGGATCTGCGTGCCCGTCTCGAGAGTGAGTTGCTGCTGGATACCCAGGACCCGGTGCGTCTGGCGCGCTGGCGTCGGCAGCTCGAGGACGGGCGAACCCGCATGCTGGAGGCCGGGGACAGTCTGGGCGCGCAGGAACAGGAACTCTGGCTGCGCTGGTGGACCTCGAGGCTGCCCTTCGCGCGCAAGGGGCTGCGTTTTCCCGAGGAAAGCCAGAGCAACCTCTGGAACAACTGGATCGCCGACCGTCAGGACCTGGATGCCGCCCAGCTGGGCCTGCGTCAGGAAGCCTTGCGCCTTGAGACCGTGCTGGCCTCGGGCCAAGCGGTGGACAGCAGCGCCTGGCAGGATCTGCTGAGCCGCGGGCAACGCCTGCAGGGCTGGCTGGAAGAGGATCGCAGCAACCTGGCCGCCGACCCATTGCTGGATCTGCTGGCCAGTGCCACGGCGCTGCCGTTGGACAGTCTGGAACAATGGCCCGCCGCGGGGTTGCGCCTGATGACCTCGGCGGGACCGGCAGAAGGCGGGGGGCGACACTGCGCCGATCCGCGTCTGCTGGAACGCATGGCGGCCGCGGCCAGCCCGGGTGGCGATTACATCAGCTGGAGCGGCCCGCGGGACGCCTGGCCCATCGGGGACAGCCTGCGCACCAGCCCCGGAGATTCGCTGCTGGCCGAGGACAGCAAGCGCGAGGGCCGGGTTCTGGCTCTCGATGGTGTGTTGCGCATGGATCCCGGCATGCCTCTCGGAGCCTGGTTCGATCTGGGCGGTCAGCGCGTGGAACTGCGCCGCCTGCTGGAGCGCACCTGGCCCACCGAGAGCCTCGTGCTGCGTTCCGTGATCCTCTCGCCCGGAGGAGCCGAGGCTCTTGAGGGCTGGCTCTGCCTGGAGCGTGTGCTTGCGATAGCGGGCATCCGGCGGCTGGTCTGCCCGCTTCCCGGCGGCGAACTGAGCCATGCGCGCCTGCTGGAGGTTGCCCGCCACGAACTGAATGACCCCCAAGCCAACGAGGCCGACGCGAACCTGGTGGTGCTGGGGGCGGCGGCCATGGAGCCTGCCGAACGCCGTCTGCGTGCCGAGCAGAGTCTGGAACAGCTGGCCCGGCTGGGCGCGCGCCACCTCAAGGATGACAACGGCGAACGGGCCTGGCATCTATTCCGTCAGGCCCTGGGGCTCAGCCAGCGTCTGGAACTCACCGAGCGCAGCCAGGCCCTGCTGGAACTGGCCGCCCGCGCCGCCGACACCGGGGCGTCCGCCCCACGCCTGGCAGGGCCGGCGCTGGATGTGCTGCTCAAGCGCGCGCGCACGGTGGAACAGACCCAGGAGAGCGAAGCCAGGCTGCTGGCCCGGCTGGTGCTGCTGGCCGACCTGGCCGGGCGTGAGCGTCAGGCCGACAGCCTCTGGGCAGCCGCCTCGGATCTGCTGGGTGCCAAGGCGCGGGCCAGCTTCCCCGATCGCCGGATCAAACATCTGGCCGACCAGCGTGAGGCGGTGGCCGCCGCTTCTCTGGCCGCACGCCAGCAGAGTCTGCCCACCGACCTGGATGGGCGGCGGGCTCTGTTCCTGGCCAAGGTCTATCTGGATGGTGAGCGCACCAGCGAGGCCCTGCGCTGTTTCGAATGGCCCGGGCTGGAACTGCAGCGTCTGGACAGTCTGGCCTGGCTGGACTGGCTGGAGCTGGAGGCCCTGGCCCGGATGCGCAATGGTGAGCTGGAACGGGCCCAGGTTCTGCTGGACAGCTCCCTGAGCCAGCAGGGGCGGCTGGAGGTGCCCGCCGCACGCACGGCGCTGACCCATCTGCGTCGGGCCGACCTGGCCTGGGAGCAGGGACTGAACAGCCAGGCTTTCCTCGAGCTGAATCAGGCTCGTCCCCTGCTGGACGATGAGGATGACGCCCGCCTGCTGCTCTGGGAGAACAGTTCGGGCCTCGTGCGTCACAGCGTGGGCGAACTGCCCGAAGCCATCGGACATTTCGAGCGCGCGCTGGAACACGCCACCGCACTGGGCGATCACCGTGAACTGTCCGCCGTGAACAACAACCTGGCGCGCAGCCTGACCCGGATGGGGCGCCCCGAACTGGCACTGGAAAAATTGCTGGAAGCGGGCCGCCAGGACTCGCTGGCCGGCGCCCGCCTGAATCACGTGGCCACCTTGCGCAATCGGGCCGAAGCGCTGCTGGCCACCGGCCTGGAGGGCAACACCTCCGACTCTGCTCTGGAAGCGGCCCAGGCCTCGCTGTCGCTGGCCCGCGAGCTGCAGGCGCGCATTGAAGAAGGCCGCTGCCTGGACGTGCTCGCCCGTGTCCGCCTCAGTCGCCGCGAAGGCAGGAAACTGGGCGACGTGGCCCAGCGCATGCAGGACCTGGCGCTGAGCCGCGGAATCGAGCCCCTGGTCTGGAAGGCCCAGCTGCGCATGGGTCAGGCCAGTGAACTGGATGGCAAGCTGGATCAGGCCGACGAGCACTTCACGGCCGCCTTCCGCGAGCTGCAGAACCTGCGCATGCGCCAGAGCGGAGTACGCTTCCGCAGCGGCGTGGACAGCGAACAGGAAGAACTGGTGGCCGCGCGCCTGCGTGTACTGGTGGCCGGCAGAAAACTGGAACGTGCCCTGCTGGTGGCCGACCGCTCCCACGGGCGCGGTTTCGAGGATCTGCTGACCCTGCGCGAGCGCAGCCTGCCCGTGGATTCGCTGCTGGCAGCCCGTCGCGACAGTCTGATGAACCAGCTCACCACCAGCCAGAACCTGCTCTCGCGCGAAGAGAATCCCGAGCGACTGCGCACGCTGCAGAGCCAGTATGAGGAACAGCGTTCCAGTCTGGACCGCCTGCTGCTGACTCTGGAAGCCGAGGGCAGCGGACTGGCCCCCGGCGATGACCTGGCCCGGCCACCGCTGCTGCGTGAGACAGATCAGTTGCGAACCCTGCAGGCGGCCCCTCGCGCCCGGCGACCTGGTGCTGTTCTATCAGTTGGGGCCAAAACTTGGCCAGGTCTTCGGCATGAGCCGCGACAGCCTGACCGTGCGCTCGCTGGACTGGAGCACGGCTGAGCTGGAAGAGCGCGCCGAAGAGCACCGCAGCCGCATTCTGGGCCTGTTGAGCGCGGGCGGCAGCGGGCAGGAACTGTACACGCAATTGATGCAGCCCGAGCTGGCCTCGCGCCCCACGACCAAACGTCTGTTCGTGGTCAGTCACGGAGCCCTGCACCGCCTGCCCTTCGCCTCCCTCGAAGACAGCACGGCCACCCCGATCATCGGTCGAATGGCCCCTGATCCAGGTGCCCAGCCTGGCCTTGCTGGACTGGTGCCGCCAGCTCTCCCCGTGGATGGACCCGGTCTGGTGCTGGCCGAACCCGTGGACTCGGGCCTGGAATTCGCCGCCCTGGAAGCCCAGGCCATGCGCGCCTCCTGGCCCAGCATGCTGGTCAAGCAGGGTCCACTGGCCGAAGAAGCCCTGATCGAAGAGGATTCACAGCCCCGGCGCTTCCGCCATTTCTCCTGCCACGGTGTGATGGACCCGCTCAGCCCGGCCGCATCGGGCCTGCTGCTCACGCCCGGGCGCGGTGCCGACGGCCGGCTCTCCGCCACCGAGATCAGTACTCTGGACCTGCCCACCGGACTGGTGATGCTCTCGGCCTGTGACACGGGCCTGGGACGCAGTCAGGGCGGGGACGAAGTGGCCGGCCTGCCGCGGGCCTTCATCGTGGCGGGCGCCCGTGAGGTGGTGAGCAGTCTCTGGAAGGTGGACGATCTGTCCACGGCCGTGCTGGTCAAGCATTTCTACCGCAATCTGGCGGCGGGCAAGGACAGTGCCGAAGCTCTGCGCCTTTCCATGATGGAGGTGCGCCGCGTGCTGAATCCCCACCCCGCCTACTGGGCCGCCTTCACCCTCTGCGGTTGGCCCGGATCAGCGGCCCGTGTCACGGCCTCACGATGAGCACGGGCACCGTGAGCACCCGGCGTGAAGGCACCGGGCCATGACGGCGCGCCATCTGGGCATGACGGCTCTTGTGGTGCGCGACTATGACGCGGCCATTCATTTCTACGTGGACATTCTGGGCTTCCATCTGCTGGAGGATACCCGGCTCTCCGGACCAAGCGCTGGGTGGTGGTGGCCCCGGATCCCGCTCGCGGAGCCGCCCTGCTGCTGGCCAGGGCGGCCAGTCCGGAACAGTTGTCCCGGGTGGGCGACCAGACCGGCGGCCGGGTCTTCCTGTTCCTGTACACCGACGACCATGATCGGGACCGCGCAGCCTGGACCGCGGCGGGAGTGCGTTTCGTGCGGGGCCCCACGATGAAAGCTGGGGCCGCGTCTCGGTGTTCGAGGACCTGCACGGCACCCTCTGGGACTTGATTCAACCGGTGGATGCGCCCTGACCCGCACCACCGCCCGCTTCGACATCTGCATCCTGCACCCCTGGAGACCCCATGAACGGCACCATCGCCTTCCTCAGCATGGATCACAGCGAAGGCTACTTCATCTATGACGAACTCTGCCGCGAGCCACTGGCCGAACTGGGCTGGCAGCTCGAGACCGTGTCCTGGTGCAGGCCGGGTGTGAATGGAGCCGCTACGCGGCCGTCGTGATCCGCAGCACCTGGGACTACCACCAGCGCCTGCCCGAATTCCTGGCCACGCTCGAGCAGATCAGCCGGCACTCTCTGTTGTTGAACCCTCTGGAGCTGGTGCGCTGGAATGCCGACAAGCGCTACCTCAAGACCCTGGACAGCCTGGGTGCCGAGATCGTGCCCACGCTCTGGGGCGGGGCTTCCAGCGCGAAAGCCTGCTGGCATTGCCCACCCGGCTGAAGAGTGCCGAGATCGTGATCAAACCCCGGGTCAGCGCCAATGCCATGGACACCGTGCGCGTGACCGCCGACGAGCTGGGGGAGCGGGCCGGGACATTGCTTGAGCTCTATGCGGGGCGGGACTGGATGGCCCAGCCTTTCATGCGGTCGGTGGTTGATGAGGGCGAAACCAGCCTGTTCTATTTCGGGGGCGAGTTCAGCCATGCGGTGCTCAAGACACCGCGGGCCGGAGATTTTCGTGTGCAGGAAGAACACGGCGGGCTGTTGCGTGCGGTCGAGGCGGAGGTTGCCATGCACGAGGCGGCCGAGATCGTGATGGACGCGATTCCCATTCCGCCCGTCTACGCCCGGGTGGACCTGGTGCGTTCGCCCGGGGGCCGCTTCCAGTTGATGGAACTGGAACTGATCGAACCCTCGCTGTACTTCGCCCTGGATGGCGACGCTCCCGCCCGTTTCGCCCGCGCACTTGATCGCCGCCTGGCCAGTCGCTGAGTGTCCGCAGCACCGGGTCGCTGGCAAAATTTCAGACTTCTCTCCTGCGAATCAGCTTTGGTGATGGAAAAAATTGCCAAATCGCCGACACCACGCAATATTCTTCCCGATTGGGCGTTCAGCAGTCAGGCCGGAACTTGAGGATGCACCCCGCGTTCCGCCGCCTGATCCGTGGTCGCCAGCAGAATGTCAAGAGGAATCCATTGAAACACTGGATCGGCACAGGACTCCTGTTCCTTGCACTCTGTCCTGCACGACCCGCGCTCGCGGCCGGGGGCCTGAGCGAGCCCACGGGGCGCTGGCTGTCATTGATGGCCGCGCAGGAGTGGAACCGCTACCAGGACGACGACCCCTATCGCTTCCAGAAGGCGACGGCCAGCACCCGCTCGCTGTACCTGTCCACGGGCAGCACCCGGGGCCATCTGCTGGCACTGGCCGTGAATCAGTTGCAGCTGGAGCAGGAGTACTGGGCGCACGACACACGCCGGGGCCTGCTGCTGGCCGAACTGCCCCTGTCCGGTGCGACCCTCGGCCTGCAGGCCTTCGCGGTCCGCGGTGACCTGGACGTGGACGGTCGTGGCTTCGGGATCTCGCACGAGCGTCGCTGGCTGGAGAATGGCCCCGCACTCAGGCTCCAGACCGGTTGGCAGCGCGTCTGGATCGAACAGAGTGTGTATGACGCCGTCCTGCTGGAGCAGGGCGTGACGGATGCCCGCCAGCGGGAGCTGTGGGTGGGCGCGCTCACCGTGCGCGACGGGCTGGGCAAGGCAAGCTGGGAACTGGGTTGGCTGGGCCAACGCCGGACGGGCGCGATTTCCCATGCCCTGCGCGCCCTGCTGCGGGTTCCGCTCTGGACGGGTGCCGTGATGCAGATGCACGGTCTGGGGGGACACCAGGAAAACTGGTTCGATGCCGACCGGCTGGTCCTGCACGACAGCGGCCAGGCCCTGACCGGCATGGCCAGCGCGGGGCTCGAACAGACTCTGGGACCCGCCTTGAGGCTGTCGTTGGGTGCGGGTTGGGAACGGGTCGAGGACCACTCGTCCCGCTGGGTGTTCGTCGGCCTGGGCTGGCACCGTACTGTCTGGACATTCTGACTCACGCATCCGCTGCGGCCGGCATCGTGATGCGCCATGATCTGACAACCACGCCGGACCGCCGGCAAGGGAGACTCCATGATTCAAGGATTTCGTCAACCCGCACGCATGCTGGCATCCATCGGTCTGACCCTGCTGCTGCTGGCGGCCGTGCCCCGGGCCGGGGCCACCGACGAACTGGGCATGACCCTGGCTTTCAAGGACGCACGACCGGTGGAGGTGGTCATTGATGCCCGCAGCGAACAGAAGACCTGGCTGGGAGTGTCCTGGTACGCACCGGGCATCACGGATGCGGGCAGCCAGGGTGAGCACCAGATCTTCGAACTGGCGCCCCAGCGTGACCGCAAGACCTTTGAAGTGCCCTCCCGCATGGTGGGCGGCTCACTGGAATGTGCGCTCTGGGGGCGCAAGGTGCTGCGCAAGGACTGCGCCACCGACTGCGACTGGTGCCAGAAGAATGGCTACCACCTGGAACAGCGCAAGGCCTATCTGTTCGGCAGTCTGAGCGAGGGCGGAAAATGACACCCCATGACACACTGGAACTGAGTGACGATGGCTTCCTGTTCGACCACCGGCGTGGTGCGAGCTACGTGCTCAACCCCACGGGAGTCCTGTTGCTCAAGTGGATGAACCAGGGCCTGTCGCAGGCCGACGTGATTCACCGAATGGTGGAAACCTGGGCCATCGATGCCCAGCGCGCCTCGCGCGATCTGGCCGGATTCGTGCAAAGACTTGACAACCAGCGCCTGCTGGGCGGAAGGGAGAACTGATGGTCGGCAACACACCCATCCCGGGTGACTGGGTATCGAAAGTGATCGCGGTCAGCGGACTGAATGCGGGCGAGAATCCTGCCCCCGGCATCGCCGTGGCGCGCAGCCTGCGCGAAGGTGGGCACCGGGGCCGTCTGATCGGACTGGCCTACGACAGCCTGGATGCCGGGATCTATACCGAAGGACTCTTCGACGCCGTGTACATGATGCCCTTCCCGTCCGCGGGTGCCGAGGCCGTGCTGGGGCGCGTGGAGGAGATCCAGCGGGATTGCGGGCTCGAGATCCTGCTGCCCACCCTGGACAGCGAGATGGACCTCTACGGGTATCTGGAAGATGGCCTGGCCCACCGCGGCATCGCCACCTTCCTGCCCACTCGGGAGTCCCTGGCGCTGCGTTCCAAGGCCCGCCTGGCCGCCTTCTGCGAGGAGAACGGCTTTCTGGCCCCACCCACGCGCGTGGTATACGACGCCGCCGGACTGGAGAAGGCCTTCAAGGAACTGGTCGACCCGGCGGGCAAGCAGCCCGTGTACGTCAAGGGCCAGTACTACGAAGCGAAGAAGGCCTTCACCCTCGAGCAGGCCTATGCGGCCTGGGCCGACATCAGTGCCCGCTGGGGCCTGCCCATCGTGTTGCAGCAGGGCCTGCCCGGCAACGAACTGGATGTCTGCTGCCTCGGCGATGGCCTGGGGGGTCTGGTGGGCGCGGTGGCCATGCGCAAGCTGGGACTGACCTCCCAGGGCAAGGCCTGGTCCGGTGTCACCGTGGGCGATCCGCGCCTGGAAGAGCTGTCGCGTCAGATGATTCACGCCCTGCGCTGGCGCGGCCCCTGCGAGCTGGAAATCCTCTGCCACGAGACCAATGACCAGCTCTACCTCATCGAGATCAACCCGCGCTTCCCGGCCTGGTGTTATCTCTGTGCGGGCGCGGGAGTGAATCTGCCCGCAGCCCAGGCGGCCATGGCCAGTGGTGCGTCCACGGTGGATCTGCCCCAGCCCCGCAGCGGCGTGGTGTACACGCGCATGGCCAGCGACCAGGTCTGTGACCTGAGCATTCTCAAGGACCTGAACACGAAGGGGCAGACCGTGCACGCTCGCACGGACAGCCAGGAAGGAGACCCCCAATGAGCCAGGATACCACCCCCAAGACCGCATACCAGGCCCCGACCATCGTCAAGCAGAAGGCCGGAAGCGGAAACATCTTCGGCAATTCTCCGCGCAGCAGTTATCACGATGCGATCGCGGGTGTGCCCATCAGTGATCTGGTGCAGACCCACGGCAGCCCGCTCTTCGTGCTCTCCGAGGGGGAGATCCGCGCCCGGGTGCGTGAGTTCCACATGGCCTTCGGCTCGCGCTATCCGCGCGTGCGGCTGGGCTGGTCCTACAAGACGCACTATCTGGCCGCCGTGTGCCAGATCATGCACCAGGAAGGCAGCATGGCCGAGGTGGTCTCGGGCACCGAGTTCCGCATGGCCCGCCAGCTGGGTGTGCGTCCGGACCAGATCATCTACAACGGTCCTCACAAGGACGACGCCAGCCTGATCGAGGCGATGCACGGCGGCACACGCATCCATCTGGACAACAGCGAAGAACTGCTGCACCTCGAGGAACTGGCGCGCGCCCAGGGTTTTGGCCCCCAGAAGAAGCTGGCGGTGGCGATCCGGGTCAACATGCAGCTGGACGCCCAGCACTGGGACCGCTTCGGTTTCAATCTGGAGAGCGGTCGCGCCCATCAGGTGGCACGCCGGGTGGAGGAAAGTGACAGTCTCTGCCTGCGTGGGCTGCATTGCCACATCGGCACCTACGTGGACAATGTGGACATGTACCGCCGGGCGGCCCTCAAGCTGGTGGAGCTGGCCAACTGGCTGCGCCGCGAGCTGGGCGTGCGGCTGGAATGGTGGGACCTGGGCGGCGGTTTCGCCAGCCGCAACACGTTGCACTGGGCCTACCAGAACGGCGATGTGACCTGCCCCACCTTCGCGCGCTACGCTGAGGCGATCTGCGGGGAACTGCGCCAGCTGGAACGTGAGGAAGGCGAGGCTCTGCCCGAGCTGTTCTTCGAATCGGGCCGCGCGCTCATCGAGGAGTGCCAGGACCTTGTGGTCAGCGTGATTTCCGAACGCCGGCTGGGCGACGGGACCCGGGCCCTGGTGCTGGACGCCGGCGTGAACCTGCTCTCCAACAGTTACTGGTACCGTTACGATGTGTGCCCGACCCGTGATCCGGGTTCCACGGTGCTGGAGGACACCACCTTGTTGGGCAACCTCTGCATGCAGATTGACGTGCTGCGCAAGTCGGTGCCGCTGCCTCCGCTGAACACGGGCGATACTCTCGTGATCCGCAAGGTGGGGGCGTACAATCTGAGCCAGAGTACCCAGTTCATCCACGGGCGCCCCGCGGTGCTGCTGGTGGATGAGCAGCAGGGTGTGCACGTGGTGCGTGTGGCCGAGACCGCCGAGACCATGCGCATCCAGGACCGCCTGCCCGCACATCTGCGCAGCGTGGCCGACTCCGATGCCCTGCCGCGCTTCCGGGCCGACGGGGACGGCGGCGGCGGCCGATGACCGGCCCTGCCACGGGAGCCCTGCTGCGCGAGCTGCCCAACCGGTTGGCCACGGCCGCCGGGGTGATCCTGTTCACCGGGCGGCGGCGCAGCGGGCTGCTCTTCCTTGCCGCACTGGCGCTGGATCCCTCCCGCCTGGTTCTGGGACTGGCGGGGGCATTGGTGGCGATGACCGTCGGCGGGCTGGCCGCGCGCTCGCCCGTGTGGCAGAAACTTGGCTTCTTCGGCGGCTCGGGAATGCTCACGGCCCTGGCGCTGTCCGCCTATCTGCCGGTATCCGGAATGATGGTCGCCTTCACGGCACTCTGTGCGGCATTGTCCGCGATGGTGCTGCTGGCGCTGGTTCCCCTGCTGGGCAAACATGACATGCCCATTCTGGCCCTGCCTTTCGTGAGCGCCAGTCTGGTGGGATTGAGCGCGGCCCCCGTGCTGGGGCTGAAGATCCAGGCCGGGCACGGCATCGACAACTGGCTGCTGCCCGTCTTCGAGCACGCCAATCACGCCCTCGCGGTGTACGCTCCCCATCTGCTGGACGCCTTCCTGCGTACCATCGGCAGCCTGCTCTTCCTGCCCGAACCGCTGGCCGGTGTGCTGATTCTGGTGGGGCTTGTGCTGGGCAGCCGGATCACGGCGCTGGCAATGGCCGGTGGTGCATTGGTGAGTGTGTTCCTGCTGCAGTTCATCAGCGGACAGCATCTCAGTTCCAGCACCCTGGCGCTGCTGGCATTCAATGGTGTGCTGATCGCGGCCGCCTTCACCGGAATCTTCGTGGCGCTCACCCGCCAGGCTCTGGTGTACGCCCTGCTGGCCGTGATCACGGGTGTGGTGCTTACCGCGGGCATCCAGGGTCTGTTCGATCCCATGGGACTGCCCGTGCTGGCGCTGCCCTTCTGTCTGGCCAGCTGGCTCTTCCTGCTGCCGCTCAAGACCGGCTCGGGGGCTCTCGAACGGCACGCGATCTGGGCTCCGCCGCTGGCGCTGATCGGGCGCGCCGAGGACAATCTGCGTGCCTTCGAGCGCTGGAAGCGCGAGCAGCAGCAGCCCCAGCCCGTGTTGACCATGCCGCTGCACGGGGTCTGGACCATCACCCAGGGCCCGATGGGGAATCTGACTCACAGCACGATCAACGGCAAGCACGCCTGGGACTTCATGCTGCTGGACGAGCAGGGGCGGGCCGCCAGTGGTCTGGGTGCCGAGCGCGAGGACTTTCACGGCTTCGGCTGTCCGGTGCTGGCTCCCGCCGACGGTGTGGTGACCGCCATGGAAGGCCGCATGCGTGACAACGCCGTGCACGCGGTGGATACGGAGCATCCCTGGGGCAACTGGGTGATGATCACCCACGAGAACGGCATGGTCAGCCTGCTGGCCCACCTGCGGGCGGGCAGCCTGCGTGTCCTGCCCGGGCAGGGCGTCCAGCGTGGCCAGGAAATCGCCCAGCTGGGCAACAGCGGGCGCAGCCCCGAACCTCACCTGCACCTGCAGCTGAACGATGGTCCCTGGCTGGCGTCGCGCAGTCAGCCCGCGGTCTTCGGCAGCTGGCTGGAGCTGCGCCCCGGGCAGGGTCCGCTCTTCCATCCGCTGGGCACCCCGCAGGAAGGCATGCGCGTCTGCACCCTGACTCACATGGACTGGCCCGACTGGAGCGCCTGCCTGCCCCTTTCGGTGCCCGGTCGGCGTTTCGTGTACACCGACGTCGACTCGCGCGACGAGGTGGTGCTGGAGGTGATCGCTGGCAGCTGGGGCCGCCTGCTGCTCGACGATGGCCTGCAGCGTGCCCAGGTGGTCTACTGGCCGGGCTGGATCCAGTTGCTGCCGCTGCGCGAGGGAGATCCTGACTGGCGCTGCCTGCATCACGGCCGGAGTCTGGTCCAGGCCTTGCTGGAATTCAGCTCCGTGCTGCCCCTGATGGGCAGCCATGAGCTGGAGGTTCGCCAGGACGTGCACTCCACCGGGCTGGCCGGAGGGCTGCGGCGCTCATTCAGCCTGGAAGGGCGTGGCAAGTTGAGCCAGCTCTTCCGGCGCGAACCGGGCCCGCTGAGCCCCTTGACCTGCAGGAGCGAGCTGGTGCTGTCAAACGGTCGCAGCTGGACCAGTGGTTTTGTTGCGGAACCCGGGCGTGGGCTGGTGGAAATCCAATTGAATCAGGGCGGTCGTCACAAGCGCATCCTGCGCCTGCGTGAAGACTGATCCCAGACGGGGCATGTTTTCCCGAAGTACCGACATGAGTCACAGACAAGGAACAGAACAATGAGTCTCCTGCGCGGGCTGGCCTTGGTGCTGCCCCTCACACTGCCTTTGCTGGCCTCGGCCCAGCTGGGCCTGCTCTGGTCGGCCGACCAGGGAAGCATGGAAGCGGGCTGGCTGTACACGGATCTCAATGGCGATGGTCTGGAAGAACTGATCAAGGAAGACGGGCTGGGCACGGTCTTCCTCGACGGCGACGGTTCCTATGCCACGGTCTGGTCTGTGGTGGACCCCGCCCCGGACAGCAATGCCTGGTTCAGTCTGGCTGCCCGCGAGGGCAACTCCTTCATCTTCACCCGGGTCAACACCACCAGCCAGCAGAGCGAAGTTCTGGTCTACAACGCCATGGCCAATGCGCCTGCCTGGACCAGCGGCACGCTCAGCGGTGTCCTGTACCGAACCACCAGCGACGACCTGTACGGCACGGGCCAGAAGCAGCTTGCCGCGGCCTGGAACCGCCTGGTGGGCACTGCCTATGCCTCCGGCTGGCGTGTCTGGAACCTGGCCACCGGTGCGGTGTCCTACAATCCGGGCGAAGGGGCGGGCTACCTGATCGGTCCCTGGAGTGGTCCCATGGAAACCACGGCCGCCAGCCAGCTGATCTTCAACCGTTACCCCAGCGCGGGCAGCCCCACACTGGAGTGCTGGGGCATTCCGGTGGTCGCGGTCGCTGCGCCCGCTGCCCGTCCTGAGCAGCTGGGCCTGCAGGCCTGGCCCAACCCCTTCAACCCGGTCTGCCGCATTGCGCTGGCACACGCGCCCGCGGGCGATTTTTCCCTGCGCATCACCAACGTGCGCGGCGCCCTGGTGCGCGAGATTGCCCTCGTGGGCAACGGCGGTCCGCTGGAACTGGTCTGGGACGGCCGCAATCAACAGGGCCGCCCCCTGCCTTCCGGCAGCTATCAGGTCATGGCCGCCGGCGAAGCGATTGGTGTGACACTGGTCCACTAGGCTTCCGGAATCCTCCGGACACGGACATCCCCGCCTCGGTGGAGATGTCCGTGTCCGGGCCACCTACCGGGGGTGCTTCGGTGGGCGCTTCCTTGCCTCCCGCCTCGCCCCCTTCCTCGCCACCCACCGCGGGTACCACCAGGACGTGTGATCGTGGCAATCTCGTCACCCAGCGGTTGTCATTCGGCCGATGCCGCATGAATGGCGGTGCTCGCGGCGACTGACCGTGCGGGCCCTCGGCCCCGGCTGGGGCGTGGCACGATCCGGCCTGTGACCTGTCCGATCGGGTGTGCGTGCAGGGCAGGGGCGAGCACGACCAGAAAAAAAGGGGGAGGGCTTTGCCCTCCCCCAGATCTGGATCCGTTGCCAGCGCGGTGCGCTCAGTGGCTCACGCAGACCACGCGGTAGAAGCGCTCCTCGTCGGGGGTGCCGATGAGGTCATCGTACTCGGTGGCAGCCTGATCGCCCAGCAGGGTCCACTGGGCGGGACGCGCATCTGCGCTGGGCATGCTGTACACCAGATAGCTGCTCACGCCCTGCACGGGGCTCCAGCTCAGGTGAGCCTGATTGCCGGCCAGACGCACGATCTGCAGGTCGGCGACGGCCGCGGCGGGAGCCGGGCTGCCGTGGGGACCGTTGCCCATGGGGATGTCCGTGTGACAGACCGTGCACTGCGCCAGGGTTCCGGCATGACCCTGGAGGCTGATCACCTGCAGGTTGTCGTTCTCTTCGCTGCTGGGCAGAATGGCGTGCGGGCTGCCGTGGCAGGCGCTGCAGTACAGGCCGCCGTGGCCCGTGCTCATCCTGAAGAGAGTATTGGGCTGCTCGGCATAGTTGCTGCCGTGGCAATTGGAGGCGCCGCAGCTGGGCTCGTCCAGCCAGGGACGCCGGCCTTCACTGATGCTTTCGGCCACATCGCGCATCGTGCCGTGGCAGCTCTGGCAGATCATCGGCTCGTCGATTCCTGTGGCCATCACTCCACGCAGGCACTGGGCCTGGTTGCCCGGGTGACACTTGTAACAGGTGGCGATGGAATTCGTGGGGCGAATGTCCTTGTGCTTCTCGTGCAGGCGGTAGCTCAGGGAACGGGCTTCCGGAATGCCGGGCGTGCCCAGCGCGTTCGAGGAGTGGCAGCGAGCGCAGAGAATCGGGGTATCGTTGGGATCGAAACCTGCCTCATCATCATGATGGTTCAGAATGCTCTGTTCCGAGGAATGGCAGCCCGAGGAGACACAGCCGATTTCGTTGGAAACGGGAATCACCACCTCGGTCATCGCCAGCAGGAAGTTGTCGCTCTCGCGCCGGGCTTCCAGCCGGATCAGCTGGAAGGGCTGCTCGTTCACAAGGTCATCGTCCTGGAAGGGCGTGATGGGCACGCCCGTGACTTCAAAGAAACCATCCAGGGCTTCCATGCTGCCTGTCAAGCCATTGCCGGTCAGGCCCACATCGGGAGGCAGGGGCGCGGGCAGGTCGAAGATCTGCTGGGCATAGTCCCAGAAATTGGTCTTGGTCACCGAGGTGGTGTTGCCGGGAATCGAGTAATCAATGCGTACGCCCTCGGTCACCAGCTGGGGAAGTGAGCCTTCCTGGCTGTATACGAGCTGCGCCCGGACATTGTTGTAGGGCGGCAGCACGACGAACGAAGAGAAGTCCCCGTTGGCGCAGTGCATGCCCAGATCGTTCCAACCCAGCAGCACGTACTTTTCCGCCTGCGCGGAACCGGCCAGCAGCAGTGCAGGGACCAGTCCCTTCACGAGCAGCGCCAGCGCCGTTCTCATCCTGTGTTCAATCAACATGATTCCTCCCGAAGTGGTTGAGCCGGGACGAACATTCTTTGCGTCCAAGCAGTATGATTGATGTGCTGTCGTGTCTGGGGGGGTGGTGTTGGACGCCCTGAAGATGCCGCTTGTTCAGGACACAATCTGTCCTCTGGAGAGAGGAAGTCGCGTTCTGTGTCGCATGGCCGATGGTCCTCGGGCCATTCGGCTTTGAGTCGGGCGCAGGCATGCGTCATGCGACACGTTATCAGGATTGCATGACAGTTCCAGCTTTGATAACGGCGTTTGAAAACCTCTGGAAAATGACCGGACTGTCAGAAATTCTCGGCTTGTCCCGGGTCATTTTCCCCGCTGCTGTTCACGGGAGAAGAGGACACTTTCGCGCCTTTGGCCCCTTGGCACCGGAAAACTTGTTGAGACGAGTGAATTTCTCCGTGTTCCCGCTGCCGGCTTTCCTTAGGTTTGGCACCTCGGCTCCGGGCGGGGCGCCACAGGAACTCCCACAGCTCAACAACACGGGACTCACCATGTCTAGACCTACCATCGCCACGCAGCTGGCCCTGCTGAGCTGCCTTCTGGTCGGGCTGCTGATGCTGGCCTGCGACAACGACGACGCTGAGACGGCCCAGGCCAATCGGGCACCGGTTCTGGCCGATCGTCAACTGCTGCTGGACGAGCAGACGGCTGAGACCGTGGACTTCCTGGGCAGCGATCCCGACGGCGATTCGCTGTCCTACCACTTGCTGCAGGCACCCGCCCATGGCACGCTGGTGGGCAACGTGCTGCAGCCGGACAGCGGGTTCACCGGGGATGACGCGTTTCTGCTGCGGGCCTGGGACGGGCAGGACAGTTCGCGCACGGCGCTCTTCAGCATCACGGTCCGTCCGGTCAATGCTCTGGAAAGTGCCGTGATCATCGGCGAGAGCATGGCGCTGCTCACCGGTGGCGCGCTGGAAGCCCTGGATGCCGTGGCGCGCCTGGACCTGTTGCCCCAGCCGCCCCAGCAACCGGGCAAGGGCTCGCGGGTGGCCACCGAGAGTTTCGACCCCGATTCCTGCATCTGGGATCTGGGAGCCCACCGCGACCACCTGAGTGAGCCCGAGGATTCGTCCGGTTTCAGTTTCGAGGAGGCATGGCGTGTCTGGCTGCGTGACGAGGCCAGCGAATGCCTGCAGTACGCCGACAGCACCCTGCGCTGGATGGACATGCGTCGCGACTTCAACGGCTCGGGCTGGAACGGCACCTTCACGGGCCAGCGCGACGGACACGACTCCTTCCATCTGACCGAATTCAATGCCGGCCTGCCCGGGATTCTGGTCAACGGGCGCCACGAACGCCGCGGTGATGGCATGCTGCTGCGCCGTGACCAGTGGGTGGAGCACGAGTTCGAGCTGGAGCTGGAATTCGAGGATGTCCGGATGGTGCCCGTGGGCGATCGCCTGCTGCCGGTCTCCGGTCAGGTCAGTCTGGACCTGCGGACCCGGCGGGACGCTGTGGACGTGCGGCGGCGCGCCGTGATCGAATTCACCACTCCGGGCGAAGGCGGCATCCGGTTCGACGACGGCGATGAATGGATCATGAACATCTTCACCGGCTCGGTCAACCCGGCCCAGTAGGCCTCGGCCGTGCGCGGCACACGCGCTCAGGGAATCGAGAGGACGCTCACCCGGTACAGTCCCACGCGGTCGCTGCCGTACTCGCCGGGAAGGTCCAGCGCAGTCTCCCGGGTCTGGGCCAGCAGGATCTCCTGCCCCTGCGCGTCCCGGCGATGGATGAGGTACAGCGGCTCGTTCAGGGGAGTGCCGTTCTCGAACTGGGTCACCGCCTCCCAGTGCAGCCGGACCCGGTTGGCCACGATCGCGATCCGCAGATCGCGGGGAGTCCGCGGAGTGCAGCCCGGGCACCACAGCGTGAGACTCGCGAACTCCTGGGCCTGATCCATGTCCAGCGGGTCCACATCGGGGCAGCCGGGCTGGTCTTCGGACTGCCAGGCGATGCGATGCAGCAGATCGGGCTGCCCCGCGATGCGCAGGCGCAGCAGCTGGTCGTGGCCGGGCAGCCCGGTGTGCGACACGGCCAGCCGCAGGCGCGTGGCGCGCCATTCGGGCATCCAGCCATCCCAGTCCCGGGCGGTCTGCCAGTGGCCGTCCTGCAGCACCTCCAGTGCCACCGCACGCAGCGCGGAGCCGCCATCACCCACTCCGTCCTCCGGATGATGCAGCAGGTCCACACGCAACAGCTGGGCCGGCTCGACTCCTTCGTTCAGCAGTGGCACCGTCTGCCAGAAGGTGCCGCTGCGCAGGGGAGCCTCGGGCCCCGACCAGTCGGCGCAGGGCCAGCGCGGTCCATCCAGCCCGCTGGCCAGTCCCACCCGGCCCACCGCATTCCAGGGAGTGCCCGAGGGCGGAATGAGCGCCACCGGGACCTGCAGATGGATCACCGGATTCGAGGTGATGTCGCCTTCGCCCAGTGCCGAGTCACCCGCATCCAGGTCGCGGATGAAGCTCAGGTGCAACTGCCCCTCATGGACGCGGTCGGCCACGCTGGGCCAGTCCTCGGCCTCGCAAAGCCAGGTGTCACAGTCAGGGCTGGTGCTGTTGGTCAGATTGACCGCAGGCCCCCAGGTCTGGCCGTTGTCGGCCGAACAGCGCGCCAGGATCTCGCCGTTGTACCAGCCGTAAAAATTGCGGTCTTCCGGGTCGTACTGCGACCAGATGCAGTACAGCCATCCGGTGCTCTCGTCCAGTGACAGCTGGGGCCGGTCGACGCACATCCGCCCGCTCTGGGGGGTGAGCCGTGAGGGCGGATCGCGCAGCACCGAGTTCCAGCCGGCCAGATGGCTCCACTGGCCACTGTCCACATTCAGATGCCAGATCTGGCCCCGGTCGGTGTGCCACTGGTACGCGACCCGGCTCAGCGAATCCCCGCTGGCGGTTCGCACGCGGCTGGTGTCGTCGTACATCACGGCGGTGGAGAAGACCAGATGGAGGTTGGCCTGCGGCGTGGTGTCAAAGAGTCCGTCCAGGTCGCAGAAGGCCCGGCAGCCGAAGTCGCCGAAGGGGCTGCTCGAGCCTGGACCCCAGTGCGTCAGGTTGACCCCGGCTCCCGGATGGACCAGCGGGGCCAGATTGCCATCCTCGGCGATCAGGGCCAACACATCATGGTGCAGCAGACGTCCGATCTCGCCCTCCTCTCCTTCCCAGGGCATATCCAGCGAATCGGTGGGCTGCAAGTAGACCAGGGCCGTGCGCGCCGTGTGATGGGAGGCCACCGCGATGGCCGAGACGGTGCGACACTCCTGCGCCAGCAGCAGGGAGGGGCCCGGTGGCACCATCATGTCGGTGACGGCCTGTCGGTACCACAGGCTGTTGGGCAGCGCGGCCTGCGGGCCCGCCTGGGTCAGGATGTGGATCCGTTGCTGGTTGTCCACGGCCAGCTGGGGCCAGGACTGGTCAGGATCCCCGGCCCAGTCGGTGCTGAAGAATCCGATGCATTCCGAGACGTCCACATTGTACGAGCTGCGGGAGGCATTCTCGTGATGCAGCGCAAGTACCATTGAATTGGGCTCCACGGTGCTTGAACCCGGGCCGGTGAGAGCCATCGATGGGAATCGCGAGGGCACATTGTCGGGGAGCCAGGGACCCGATACGAGCTCATCATCTGACAGATCATGACACCAGAACACGACCGTGGGCAGCGTGTGGTTCCAGACGATGCGACCCCAGACGCCGTGCACGATTCCGGTGGGTGAGACCACGATGTTGCGCCCCATCGATCCCGGATGCTGTGCGTCCAGAGTGGTGATCCCGAGCTGGAACGCGCTGCCCAGCCAGTCGTCCACCAGCCGCCCGTCCGGCTTCTGGACAGGCTCCACGTCGATCCCGGGGTGTCCACCGGACACGGCATCGGAACTGCGGGCAGCGGGCGGGGCGGCTCGCAGTGCGGATGTCAGACAGAGGAGAATCAGCAGCCAGGGCAGCGGCAAGGAGGAGGCGTTGCGCATGATGGGCACTTTCCAGTGGACCCGGACGACACCCTGCGCTTGACAGGGTCTCGCGGGATGCGTCCCGGGGCGGGCAAAGGATCAATCGCGAACGGCGGGAACATGGTGAAGCCCGGGACGCGAGCAAAGAGGAAAGACACGCCGGCACATGACACCGGGCTCAGCGCGGCGGGCCGTCCAGCAGTTCCCTGGCCCGTCGCGCGGCGGAGTCCAGCTTGCTCTCCACCAGGCGAGGCAGAGCGTCTTCCAGTCGCTCCCTCAAGGCCGGGGGCAGCGGCCCCTCTTCGCACTCTGCCAGACCCAGGACACACACGGCCATCGCGCGGGAATCCGGCTGGCCCTCCAGCAGTGCCAGGGCTTCGGTCCAGGCAGCGCGGGCGCGGGCACGCTCGCCCCGCTGGAGCCGCAGCTCGGCCAGACCGCACAGGCATTGTGTCACGGCGGGACGCTGCCCCTGGACGCGAAAGAGTTCCAGCGCTTCCTGAGTGAAGGCTTCGGCCGCCTCCAGCCGACCCTCGCTGGCGGCAAGTCGGGCCAGGTCGGTAAGGGCGAAAGCCTCGCCCTTGGCGTCTCCCAGCACGCGGCGCAGGTCGCGGCTCTTGAGGAAACAGTCGCTTGCCCGTGTGGCATCACCCAGCTGCAGGGCCAGATGACCCTGGCTGCGCAGCACGACGGCCCGGCCATGCAGGTCGCCCAGCTCACCGAAGAGGGCCAGCGCGTCGGCCAGTTCCTGCTCGGCGCTCTCCAGTTGCCCGTCCAGCAGCAGCAGATCGCCCAGGCTGCGGCGCACGGCCGCTTCCTTCTCGCGCAGTCCGAGGGCCCGGCTGTGCTGCAGCGCCTGCTGGTAGTGCTGGCGTGCTCCCGCCAGGTCGCCACCCAGGCGGGCCAGATCGCCCAGGGACTGCTGGCAGCCGCAGAGTCCACGCAGGTCGTCCAGCTGGCTGAACAGCCGTTGGGCCGCTTCCAGGGCTTCGCGCGAGCCGGGACTGTCGCCGATCGCGCGTCGGCAGCTGCCCAGGCCCATCAGGCAGTCGGCGCGCTGGGCCGGCGATTCCTGCAGGGGCAGCCGCAGCAGAGCGTCTTCATAGAGCGCGATCGCCCGGGGCAGATGACCACGGATGCGCGCCAACCGCGCCAGTTCGCTGAGGGCCAGTGCCTGCTCTCTGGCCGTGCCAGTGGCCTCGGCCAGGACCAGTGCCTCCTCGAGGCTGGCCCCGGCCTCTTCGCGCCGGCCCTGCAGCGCCTGCAGGCGTCCCTGAAGCACAAGGACCTCGCTGCGTGCTCCCGGGGGCAGCGGGCCGTGGTCGCCAGCGATCAGGCGCTGGCAGCGCTCGAGGGCCTCGCCCCACTGGCCCAGACCTTCCTGCAGCGCGGCCAGCTCACGCTGGAGGCTGGTCAGGGCGGGTTCCGTGCTGATTCCGGGAGCCGCCTCCAGCCGCCGGGCCAGACGGGTCCCCAGATCCAGTCTCAGTCGGGGATCGGTATTGCAAGCGCCTTCCCGCCAGGCGCGGGCCAGCCAGTGCCCCGCCTCGGGTGCCAGATCCGCCTCGTCGAAGTGGCGTGCGATCAGCAGGGTCCGTGCGGGGTCATCCGGCCAGCGTTTCGCCGCCTCGCGAGCCGCCAGACCATGGATCAGGCGTCGATTGTGTCGCAACAGGGTGGTGTAGCACACTTCCTCGACCAGGCTCGAGACCACACACAGCTCGCCGTGCTCCAGTTCGCGCAGCCAGCCACCCCGCAGCAGCTCCTGCAATGGGTCGTGACCCTCGGTGGCGTCCGCCAGCCGTGCCAGGCAGTCCAGCAGCAGTTCCCGCGGAAACTGGCCACCCAGCACGGCCGCACATTGCAGGCCGCGCTTGAGGCTGGCGGGCAGCAGGTCCACGCGGCTGAGCAGCAACTGGTTCAGACCGTGTGGCAAAGGCAGGCGGCGACTCTCGTCGCGCAGCAGCCATGCACCTTCGCGGCGCACCAGCAGGTCACGTTCCTGAAGCAGAACCAGCAACTCGCGCAGCACCAGCGGATTGCCCTGGGCTCTGGGCAAGAGCAATGCGGACAGCCCCTCGGGCAGACGCTGGCAATCCAGCGCGTGCAGCAGCAGGCGCCGGGATTCCTCGTCGTTCAGCGGAGGCAGGCGCAGGTTGTCCACACCGGGCAGCGCTCCCGGATTGCCAATGCCCTCGCCCCGGTGCAGCAGCAGCAGGAACAGTCCACCGCGAGCCTGCTCGCGATCGCGGTCGCGATTCCAGTTGCTGGCCAGGTGTTCGAGCAGTGTGTGACTTAGGGCATCGGCCCGGTCGAGATCTTCGCAGATCAGGGTCAGCGGTTGAGGCGACCGGGAGGCCAGCTGTTCCAGCAGGTGGCGCAGGCAGATCGCCAGGCGCGCCGGCAGACCGCCCGGATCCATGGGTGGCTGTCCGCTCGGCCAGGGCAGTCCCAGCAACAGACCCAGCAGGTTGGCCCGCTGCATCACATCGTCCCCGGAATCGGACGAGTCACTCCCCATGCTGGCCAGGGTCTGGCGGAGCAGCGCGCGACAGGACTCGTCCTGGTCGGCGTCCCCCAGTGGCAACAGCTGCGTCAGCAGGCTGCGCCAGAGGCTGCCGGCCGTGCCGCCCGTGGTGCCCGGTGCCACCCGCAGGGGCACGGGAACCAGATGGCTGGACTCCTGTGTGAGACGGCCCAGGAACTCGCGCACCAGTCGCGACTTGCCCTGGCCGGCTGGCGCCAGCAGCTCGCGCGCCACCAGGGTGCCATTGGCGTGCCCGGCGCAGGCCTCATCCCAGGCCATGGCCAGTGCCTGCAGTTGTGGTTCCCGCCCGATGAAGTCCTGCTCGCTCTCGCTGCCCAGGGGCAGGGGCGTGCTCTCGAGCGCGTGATCCACGGTCCAGACGTGCAGCGGCTGCGCCTTGCCCTTGACCTGCAGCTCGCCCCGGTCGGTGAAGCGGAACCGGTTGGCGACCAGTGCCCGGGTCTCCTCGGGAATCAGAATGCTGTTCAGCGGGGCGTGGCTTTCCATGCGCGAGGCCACGTTCACCGCATCGCCGTAGACGGTGAAATCCCCTTCGCGCTTCTTGCCCACGCGTCCGGTGGTGACCAGTCCCGTGTTCACTCCGATCCGGATGCTGAGCGAGGTGCCCAGCAGGCGGTTGACCTCCGGCAGGTCCCGCAGCATCTTCAGCCCGGCCAGCAGCGCGCGCTCGGTGTCCTGCTCGCTGGCATTGCGGCTGCCGAAGAGCGCCATGATCAGGTCGCCTTCGTATTTGTCGATGTAGCCCGAGTACTTCTCGATGGAGTTGGTGAACACGGTCAGCACACGGTCCAGGATCTGCTGCACGTCCTCGGAGTGCAGGCGTTCACCCAGTTCGGTGAAACCCTTGAGGTCCATGAAGAGAATCGCCACCCAGCGGTTCTCGCCTTCGCGCAGACGCTCCTCGCCCCGGGCCACCGGGTTGAGGATCCGGCCCAGGGACTCCAGCTCAGATCCGAGCAGGCTGTCGGCCAGGGGCAGGGTCACCCGCGGATCTCCGTGTGATGCAGGGTGACATCCCGTTCGGCCAGCAGGGCCAGAATGCGCTCGAAGGCGCGGGCATTGCGGGCCACGGTCTCCGGAGGGGAGATTCCGGGCACGTCGTACAGGCCTTCGGCCAGGGCTCGCAGGGTGGCCGTGCAGGTGTAACCGGTCGTACGGGCCATGGAGGACACCCCCGCGGCCGTGGTGCGGTGGTCCAGGTCCCAACGGTGCAGCAGGGGGCCGCGCTCGTCGTGCCCCTGTACGTCCACACGCATCACGGTGAGTTCGGCCTCGCCCGGTTCCAGTTTCCACTGGGGCAGCAGCAGGCGTGCGCTCAGCTCCAGCGGCGTTGGACCTCCGGGCATGCCGGGCAGTGGAGTGGTATCCAGAAAGCCGCCATCCCGCAGCAGGCGGATCGCGTCGTAGTGGCCCGGCCAGCGCAGGGTCTTTTCCACCATCTCGGGCACCGGCAGGCTGAACAGCAGGCTGCGCAGGCCATCGGTATTCACCGCTTCCATGGTGCCCAGACCGGGAATCTCGACCCATTCCGGATCGGAGAGCGCCGGTTTTTCAACCAGCTTGCCATTCTGGCGCAGGCGCGCGGGCCGTGTGTACTCTTCCAGCACATCGATGGGCGAGAAGGGTGCCTTGTACTGCCAGGGCAGCCTGCGCTCGATGGGCAGCCCGCCCACCAGGCAGAGGTAGCGGCTCACGGTCATCGTGTCCCAGTGGTGGCCCAGCAGCATGTGGCTCAGGCCGGGGGCCACCCCGCAGTCCACGATGGCCACCCGTCCCCGCTCGCGGGCGAGGGCGTCCAGTTCGAACGGGTCCTCGGGAAAGAAGCTGATGTCCACGATGGACTTGCCCGCTCCCAGTACCGCCTCGACCGTGGTGCGCCCCATGAATCCCGGCACGGCACCCACGACCCAATCGCTGTCCTTGACCAGTGCGCCGATCCGGGCCGGATCGGACAGGTCGGCGCGCTGGGTCTGCAGTCCGGCCTCAGCCAGCGGGGCCAGCGCGGCGTCGTCACGGTCCACCACCCGCACCCTGAAATCGCGGGCCAGGTCCAGAGCCATCACCGACCCCACCATGCCCGCACCTAGAACCGTCACGTTCTGCATTGTTGTCCCTTTCTGCTGCAAGTCGCCGAAGATAGGATTGAGCGCGGGGAGGGCCGCGCAAAAGTCCAGCTTTGGAATCCAGAGGCCCCCGCCTGACCCGCCCTGCGAAGAATCTGGCGGGAACCGCGCGATTCAGGTTCAATCCCTCGTTCGCCGGGTCGATATAGCCGTTTGCCCCCTCGGTCCTGCCGGGAGTGCAAAGCTGGAACACCACGATTCCCGGCTCATTCAGGAGGTGCCTTGCAGACCAGTCAGGAACACGGAACCGAACCGAATCTCCAGGGCACCGGCATGTTCAACTCGGACAGGCTCCGGGCCGGTGCCGACCAGAATGATGTGTCAGGACTGGAGTGCACGCTCGAACGCTCGCTGCGCTCGCGCATTTCTTTGCTGGAGGCCGAACTGCGGGCTCTGCGCGGGCGCGGATCCACGGATCCGCTGGGTCTGCTGGACAGTCTGGAGGACCGGACCCTCTCCGACGGCGACCAATACCTGATTCAGATCCGTCGCCATCTCGCCAGCCGGGACAGTTTTCTCTCGGCCCTGTTCAACGATGCCCCCGAGGCGATTCTGCTGAGTGACAGCCAGGGCATCATTCTGGACGTCAATCCCGGGGCTGCCGAGCTGTACGGATACACGCGCGAACAGCTGATCGGCCAGCCCGCGTCGATCCTGGATGCCCACGGGGCCGGCGAACTCTTCAAGCAGGTCTGGGAAGAACTGACCCGCGTGGGCAGTGTATCCATCGAAGGCGAGGACCGCCGCGGCGACGGCAGCCTGATCCATGTGGAAACCCGCATGCGGCGCCTGGTGGTCGGCGAATCGGTCTGGTATCTGGCCTTCGTGCGTGACATCACCTCGCGCGTGCGCGCCCTGCGTGAGCTGGAGCGCAGCAAGGAACGCTACCGCAACCTGATCGAGAACAGCAACGAATCGGTCTGGCGACTGGAACTGGTTCCGGGTGTTCCCACCTCCCTGCCCGTGGCCGAGCAGGTGGATCGCATCCTGCGCCAGGCCGTGCTCGCCGAATGCAACGACCGCTGCGCGCAGGACTATGGACACAGCAGTGCCCTGCAGGTGGAAGGCAGTCACTACCGTTCCCTGCTGGAATCCCCGGAACGGATCCGGCCCCTGCTGTCCCATTTCGTCGAGAACGGACATCGGATGGTCAACCGGTTGGTCTGCAACCGCAACCGTCCGGGCAGTGTGCGCTGGTGGCAGAACAATGCGGTGGGCGTGATCGAGAATGGACGACTGGTCCGCATCTGGGGCAGCCATCAGGATGTGACCGAGGCCGAAAGCCTGCGCCAGAAGCTGGTGGAGAGCGAAGCGATGGCCCGTGCCGTGGCCGACATGGCACCGGTCGGCATCTTCCGCCGCTCTCTGGACGGCCAGGTGACCTATGCCAATCCTCAGGCCGAACGGATCACGGGCCTGTCGCTGGGGCCCCAGACCGCTCGCCAGTTCGCGCGGAACGTTCACGAGGAAGACCGCGAGCGACTGGACCAGAGCTGGAAGCGCATGCTGGCCACCGGCGAACCCTTTCGCGAGGAGCATCGACTGCGCCGTCAGGATGGCAGCGAAGTCTGCGTGATCGGCGAGGTGCGGCCCGTGCTGGACGAGAATGGTGAGACATCGAGTTGGGTGGGCACCCTGACCGACATCACCGAGAACCGCCGGCGTGACACGGAAATGCTCAAGATGCAGAAGCTGGAATCCGTGGGGACTCTGGCCGGCGGCATTGCCCATGATTTCAACAATCTGCTGACCGGCATCCTGGGATCGGTGTCGCTGGCCCAGGCGTTGCTGCCTTCGGGCAGCGGACGACTGGCCGAGGTGCTCTGCGAAGCCGAGAAATCCTGCGACCGGGCCGCCAGACTGACTCAGCAACTGCTCACCTTCTCGCGCGGGGGCGCGCCCGTGACACATCCCCTGAAACTGACCGAGCTGATAAAGGAAACCCTGCGCTTCAGTCTGCGCGGCATGGAGACACGGCTGCAATTCGACCTACCCGAATCCCTGCCCGAAGTCCAGGGCGACGAAGGGCAGCTCTACCAGGTGCTGCACAATCTGGTGAGCAACTCGATCGATGCGATGGAAGGCAAGGGCACCCTGAGGGTCAGCGCGTGTCTCAGCGGCCCCAACTGCGTGCTGCCCCCGGGTCTTGCGCCCGGCCAGTGGGTCCGGGTGCGCTTCCAGGACACGGGACCGGGCATTCCGGGCGAGCGGGCGGCCCAGATCTTCGACCCCTATTTCACCACCAAGGAAATGGGCAATGGGCTGGGCCTGGCCACGTCCTATTCGATCATCAAGAAACACGGGGGACTGCTGCGCTTCGAGCCCAGCGTGGGTCCCGGAGCCTGTTTCGAGTTCTGGCTGCCCGTGGCCGGCAACGGAACCGAGACGGCCGGTTCGGGCGCGTCCACGCCCAGCGGCAATCTGGCCCGCGTGCTGGTCATGGACGACGAAGCCACCATTCGTGGTCTGATGAAGGACCTGCTGCAGGTGCTGGGCTGCGAAGCCGACACGGTGCCCGACGGGGCCAGCCTGATCGAGAAGCTGGAAGCCGTGAAACGCATGGGGAACGACTACGACCTGATCTTCATGGATCTGACCGTGCCGGGCGGCATGGGGGGACGCGAGGCCGCGCGCATCATCAGCAGCCGCTGGCCCGAGCAGCGCATGGTGGTGATGAGCGGCTATTCCGATGACCCGGTGATGGCCCAGCATGCGGCTTTCGGGTTCGAGAACCGCCTCAGCAAGCCCTTCCAGCTGGATCAGTTGCGACGCGTGCTGGGAAACATCGAGAAGACCGTGCACTGAGCGGCGCGATTTCCTGACAGCTGTCTGTTCCAACAGCCCGCCGCGCGTTCCACGAGACGCCGGCGGGCTGTCGGCGTTCTCCGCGTCCCCTTGCCATGCCAGTGCCGGAGCCATTTCTCCCCGCATGGGCATTGGCCGGCTTGCAGGGCAGTGCGCGGGCATGTTTATTGCTTCTCATCGTCTGTCGCGAAGCGCTTGATCCCGAATGATTCCCAACGACGTCCATGGACCGCCGCCGGTGGTCCCGAACACATACGAGGCCCCATGACCGCCATCCGTTCCTTCCTGAGTCCCGCTGCGCTGCTGTTGACCATGGGCCTGCCCCTGCTGACCTCCGCCTCGGGCGACGCTCTGGTCCCCTGGCGCGACCTGCCCCAGGCAAGCTGGCGCATGGATCTCAATCGCCAACCGCAGGCCGGCCCGGTCTGGCAGCAGTTTCTGGCCAGCAATCCCGGTTTCCGGATCATGGACTGGGACCGCCACAAGGCAGCCCCCCACCGGGTGATCGGCGGCAAGCTGGCCCTGCCCGGCGGCCCTCCGACATCCGCCGAACAACTGGACCAGAGCCTGCGCACCTTCGTGGGCCAGAACCACGAGCTGCTGGCGGTGACGCCTGCCGAACTGGTCACCGAATCCATTTCGCTGCACGGCCAGGTGTGGTACGCCCACTATCATCAGCAGCTCCACGGTCTGCCCGTGGTGGGCAGCGAGGTCACCTTTCGCGTGTCCGCCGCGGGCAACCTGATGCTGCTGGGCAGCGATGCCTGGAGCGCGCTTGAACTTCGGCCCGCACACTTCGGCTCACAGGAGCTGGAAGCACGCCTGCGCGCCGCCTCCTCCCAACCGGTGCTGCTGAGCCTGGCCGATGAGGGCAGCTGGCTGGTGCCGATGGAGGATCCGGATGGTCGTTTTCGCGCGGCGGAACCGGCCCGGGTCTACGAACTGGCCAGCGAGGACGGGCTGCAGCGCGACCGGGTCTGGATCTCCGAGCACACGGGCGAGATCCTGCGGGCGCACTCACTGATCCGTCACCTGACCGTCAACGGCCAACTGCTCTGCGCGGTGGAACCCCAGGCTCCCGGTGATGCACTGGAAAACTGGCCATTGGCCTGGGCCGAGCTGAGTGTCAATGGTGTGTCCACCACCACCGATGAGAACGGCGACTACAGCGTGGATGTACCGGGCACGGGGCCCTGGACGGTGACCGGCCAGTATCGCGGTCTGTATGCCGACGTCAACCGCCAGGACGCGGCCGACACCCAGTGGAGCCTGAACCAGTCGGTCAATGGGGCCACCATGGTGCTGAACCAGGGCCAGATCACCGAGCGCGATGCCTACATACATACGGGTGTCACGCACGACTTCATCAAGGACATGGACCAGATCTTCGACGGGCTGGATGAACCGCTGCCTGTCAACATCAACATCGGTCAGACCTGCAACGCCTTCTGGGACGGCAGTTCCATCAACTTCTTCATGGCGGGCAACAACTGCCCCAACACGGCGCGGGTGGCCGGTGTGGTCTACCATGAATACGGACACGGCATCAACGATCGCCAGTACCGCCAGGCGGGCGCCCAGTGGGGCATGGAGAACGGCGCGATGCACGAGGGGCTGGCCGACGTCAACGCGATCTACATCCAGGACGAGAGCTATGTCTCACCGGGCTGGAACATCCGCAATCTGAACAACACCAACAGCTATCCCTGGAACATCTCGGGCGAGGTGCACGCCGACGGCATGATCATTGGCGGAGCCATGTACGATCTGCGCCTGCTGCTGCCGCTGGACACGGTGCGCCCGCTGTATCACTACGCGCGCTGGGGCCGGCCCGACGACTCCGAGACCGGCCGGGCCTTCTTCGAGTACTTCCTGGAACTGCTGGTGGCCGACGATGACAACGGCGACCTGAGTGACCTCTGCCCCCATTTCGACGAGATCGACCAGGCCTTCAACGAGCACGGCATCGGCAGCGTGCTGGCCTGGACCGTGACCCAGTTCACTCTCGAAGATCCCGTGCTGACCACCCCGCCCGAGCTGGATCACGGGCTGCTGTACACCATCGATACCCCCGAGTGGATCTCCGTGGAGCAACTGATCCTGCACTGGCGGATCGCCCCCGATGGCCCCTTCGCGGATCTGCAGGCCACTCCCCTGAACCAGAGCCAGTGGCAGGTCAGTCTGCCCGCACAACCGGCGGGCACCTGGGTCGAGTACTGGGCCGAAGCCCTGAACGGAGCGAATGTGCCGTTGAGCTGTCCCACCGGTGCGCCCGAGACCCTGTATCGCCTCTACTTCGGACCGGCCAGCCTCCAGCTGGTGGATTTCGAGGCCGACGATGGCGAGGGCCAACCCGACACCCCCTGGCAATGGGGAGTGCCCGACAACGGGCCCAGCCAGGCTTTCAGCGGGCAACGCCTCTGGGGCACCAATCTCACCGGGGCGTACACCGACAATCTGGATGCCGGGCTGGTCTTTCCCACGCGCACCGTGTCGGGCAATGGCCCCGTGGGCCTGCGCTTCATGCACTGGCGCTCGATCGAAGCGGGCTGGGATGGCGGCACCGTGGAAGTGTCGATAAACAGCGGCCCCTGGCAGGTCGTGACACCCGCGGGCGGGTATGATTTCAGCACCCCCGACAACAGCGCGCGCCCCGGCACTCCCTGTTTCACGGGCAGCGTGGGCTGGGAGCAGGTCGGCATCGACCTGAGCCTCCTGGTGGGCGCGGGGGATCAGGTGGCCCTGCGCTTCAGTCTGATCACCGATACCTTCGTCACCGAGGCGGGTTGGTTCATCGATGATCTGGAGTACATGGGCTTCACCGGGACCGGCGACTTCGTGCACACTCCCCTGCCGGACACGGAGAACGTCGCTCAGGAGAGCTTTGACGTGGTGGCCCGGTTGAATGCCCCGGTGGTTCCCGAGAGCGTCACGCTGGAATGGCGCTTCAACCAGGACGATGCGGTGACGGTGGCCATGAGCCCGGGCGAACTTCCCGGCGAATGGAACGCGACCATCCCCGGCCCGGGCGCCGAAGGTACCGTCTACTATCGCCTGCAGGCCAGCGGCCCCGACGGGTATCACAGCAGCGCTCCACCCTTCGAAGGTGAGTGGTACTCCTTCTCGCTGGGCGAAGACCGCGAGCTGCCCACGGTGGCCTGGCGCAGGTATCCGGTGAACACGGTCTTCGAACGTGCCACCTGGCAGCTTGAGGCACTGGCCCAGGACAATCTGGGAGTGGCCACCGTCCAGCTCTTCAGCCGTCCCAGTGGGGGCGAGTGGCAGGCGGACGTGTTCCTCGAGCCCGCGGAAGACGGGCTCTGGCGGACAGAAGTCGAAATCTTCGACGGATTCGGTGTCCATGAATACAAGCTGGTGGCCACCGATGCGGGCTCCCTGGCCAATACCGCCGATACCCCGGTGGTCGAAGCCACCTTCGGGGCGGCGATCGAGGACGGATTCGAAGACCCCGCCCTGCCGCTCTGGTTCGCCGAAGGAGCCTGGACGACCAATGCCCAGATCCATCACGGGGGAGAGGCCAGCCTGTCTTACGGAGTGCCGGGGCAGTTGCCCCTGGACGCGGATGCCGCGCTGACCTTCGTGCAGTGTCTGGACCTTGGAATGTGCGACGCAGGCAGTGGAGTGCTGCGGTTCTGGCGTCTGCACAATCTCGAGACCGGTGACGATCGACTCTGCCTTGATGTGCGGGAGGACGGGGGTGAGTGGTCGGAACGGGACAGCTGGACCGGGCAGTCCAACGGCTGGCAATTCACCGAGGTGGATCTGGGAGGCTGCATCTGGGGCTGTGTGGAACTTCGCTTCAGGGCTTCTCTGGATGGCGACAACGACCCAACCCAGAGCAGCATCCTGCTGATTGACGATCTGCGCATCGAGTACGCGGCCACCGCCGTCGATCCCGCACGCGAAGGCCCCGAAACCTTCGGCATCACGGGCGCCTGGCCCAACCCCTTCAATCCCAGTACCCGGGTGGCCTTCAGAATGCCGCTCTCCGGCGCGGCGCGGCTTGAGCTGTACAATCTGCAGGGCCAGTTGCTGCGTGTGTTGCACAATGGCCCGCTGCCCGCCGGCGAGCACACGCTGATGCTGGATGGCAGTGGGCTGGCCTCGGGCCTCTACCTGCTGCGCCTTGAGAGCCAGGGCCGCCAGGACACGCGCAAAGTGATGCTGGTCAAGTAACTCAGTCAATTCCTGTTCCACGGAGAGTGCATGCGAGCGAGTCGAATCACGGCGGGACTGACGGTGGTCGCGTTGCTGGCCGGGCTGGGTCTGTATCGATACACGGTGGAAGGGACGGACACGACGGTCCGCCGTCCGCAGCCCACCGAAACCTCGCTGCGGCAACGCAGCCATGCGCTGGGTGGCGCCGACCGCGCTCGTCTGCGCGAAGAACGCCGCGAGTACAAGGCGGAGCGCAAGGCCTGGATCGACAGTCTGCACCGCGCGGCCCCGGGCACCGACTGGCGGACCCGGGACAGAGTCAACCGGTTGCGCCTGCAGGATGAACGCCTGAACCGTGTGCGCCTCGAGGGTGTGCAGGCACTGGACCGACCTGTGCCGCTGCGGGATGGCCAGCGCGAGGTGGAAGGCAGCTGGACCGAACGGGGCAGCTCCAACCAGGCCGGCCGCATCCGTTGCGCCATGCTGGTGGACAGCACGGTCTGGGCGGCTTCCGATGGTGGCATCGTCTGGACGGGGCCGCTGGATGGCTCGAACTGGGTGTCCCTCAACGACTGGCTGGTCATGCCCGACATCGTCAGCATCGGGCGGCGGGCGGCCCGCGAGGCCCGTCCGGCCAGGCTCTGGGTGGCGCACAGCGGGGGCAGACTGTTCGACTTTTCCGACGACGAAGGTCAGCTCTGGCAACACGCACAGGGCCTGGACGACCCCGAGGACTGGGGGGGCTGCATCCGCGCCGAGGCGCTGGACGCCGCGTCCGACACCCTGCTGCTGCTCGCGCGGGAGTGGGACTACACCAACTGGGTCAGCCGCGCCTCCCTGTACACCAGCCGCAATGGCGGGGTGAACTTCCTGCGGGCGCACGACTGCAGCTGCGAACCCCAGCTTGCCGACATCTGGTCCGCCGGGGACGGCAGCGGCGGATTCCTGCTCGAGAACCTGCAATGCTGGGCCATCGCACCCAGTGGTGAACTGACCGCCCTGGGCCAGCTGCCCCAGAATCACAGCCCGTCGGCCGTGGGTCGGACTCACCTGCGTGGGCGTCACACGGCCCAGGGGGTGGAACTCTTCGCCGCGCTGTCGCTGGGCAATGCGAGCATTCTCTACCACAGCACCGACGGGGGCCAGAGCTGGAGCCAGAGCGGCAACGCGCCCACCGGGACCTTCATGATCAACAGTTTCGGCATCAGCGCGCTGGAAGGCGGGCCGATCTGGATCGGTGGCGTGGATGCCTACCGCAGCGAGGACGCGGGCGCCAACTGGACCCGTCCCAACATCTGGTGGCAGTATTACGACGACCCCGATAATTTCCTGCACGCCGACATTCCGGGCCTCCAGGCCGTGCCCGCGCCCGCCGGGGCCGACTGGGCCGAAGGTGTGTTCATCAGCACGGACGGCGGCCTGTATCTCAGCACTGACGGTCTGCAGAGCGTGAAGAACCTGTCCCTCCGGGGGCTGAATGTCAGCCAGTACTACGGCAGTTACAGCCACCACCAGTTCCCGGACATCGTCTACGCGGGCGCCCAGGATCAGGGTTTCCAGCGCAGCACGGGGGACCAGGGCGGGCTGATCGCCTTTGACCAGCTGATCAGCGGCGACTACGCCCAGTTGGTGTCCGGCGATGGCGGCAACAGCCTCTGGTGCGTCTACCCCGGTTTCGTGATGCATTATCCCGAGGCCACCGCCAGCGAGCAGGCGCTCTTCTGGGACTTCACCACCAGCGGCCACTACTGGCTGCCGCCCCTGATGGCCGATCCCCTTGACCCGACCGTGGTCTGGATGGCCGGCGGCGGCGAGAACGGCGGCACCCACCTCCAGCGCATCCAGCGGGTGGGCAATTCCCTGCAGCACAGCGAGCATCCCTGGAACTTCGCCAACGGCAATGGCGGTGCGCTGTCGGCCATGGCCTGTGCGCCCGACGACCCCCAGCGCTGGTACGCCATGACCGGCCAGGGCCGGTTCTTCAGCAGCGCGGACGCGGGCGACAGCTGGACCCAGAGCGCGGGCTTCGATGGCCCGGATGCCCACTACTTCCACGGCAACGACATTGCCGTGTCACCCAGCGAACCGGGCCGGCTCTGGGTCTGCGGCAGCGGTTACGACAACCCGCCCGTGTACACCAGTGCCGACTTCGGCGCCAGTTTCCAGCCCATGGACGCCGGCCTGCCCGGCACGCTGGTCTACGCGCTGGCGGTCAGTGACGATGGTCAATGGCTTTTCGCCGCCAGCGAACTGGGCCCCTGGGTCTGGGACGCCGCCGAGCAGAGCTGGCAGAGCATCGCCGGACTGGCCGCTCCCGACCAGGTCTACTGGAACGTGGAGTGGATCGAAAGCCGCCAGACCGCACGCTTCGTGACCTACGGTCGCGGCATCTGGGACTTCGAGCTCACCCATTCCACATCCGTGGATGACAGAATGCCCGAGCAGCCGGCGAGCTATCAGCTGAGCGCGGGTCCCAATCCCTTCAACCCGGACACGCGCATCCGCTATCGGCTCGAAGCCCCGGGCATCGTCCAGCTGGAGTTGTACAACCTGGCGGGCCAGCGAGTGCGGATTCTCGAGCAGGGCATGCGCCAGGCTGGAGAGCACAGCCTGCTGCTGAACGGATCGACGCTGGCGTCGGGCAGTTACCTGCTGACGCTGGAGGGTCCGCAGGGGCGGCAGACCACGCGAGTGACCTTGCTGAAGTAGGACCCTGCGAACGATAGGGAGAAAGCCATGCGTGCACGCGGACTCTGGCTGCTGTGGTGTGTCCTGCTGCCCCTGAACCTGTGGGCGCTGGATCTGGCCACCAGCATGGGCCAGGAGGACTTCACCCGCTGCGGCCTGCAGAAACTGGACAGCGCCGAGTTGCAGGCACTGGAAACCTGGATCACGGACCATACGCGGCCGGACTCAACCCAGGTCCCGCAGGAAACGACGCTCCTGTCCAACCACTCGGTGAATCTGGGGCAGGCCCCCTTCGACCAGGCGGGTCCGCTGGTCTGCTTCAGTTCCCGCAACCGCAAGTATCACTGTCCCGACTGCCGCTGGGCCTGGCCCGACAAAGCGGAAACGGAACTCATCACCCGGCTGGAGGCCGTCCGCAAGGGGGGCGCCCCGTGTTTCACCTGCAATGGCCGCTGTGAATGACAGCGCCCCCGAAGACTCAATGCACCCTGTTCGACTTGCCCGGAGGATGGACCATGATCGCCAGACTGCTGCCCCTGCTTCTGCTTGCGCTGAGCCTCCGCGCCGGTGCGGCCCCGACCCGGGTGATCCTGATGATCGGCGACGGCATGGGCGTGGGCCAGCTGACCGCCACCCGCGAAGCCCATCCCGGGCTGAACATGGAACGTTTGCGCAGCGGAGGCCTGGTCTTCACCGAGGCCGCCGACCAGCGCGTCACCGACAGTGCGGCCGCCGCCACCGCCCTGGCCACGGGCGTGTCCACCAACAATGGCGTGATCGGTCTCTCGCCCGCGGGCGACACCCTGCGCACGGTGCTGGAACTGGCCGCCGCACGGGGCATGGCCACCGGGCTGGTGGTGACCTGCCGGGTGACGCACGCCACCCCGGCCTCATTCGCCGCGCATGTGCTCAAGCGCGACATGGAGGACGCCATCGCGGCCCAGTTGGCCCTGGCCCCGCTGGACGTGCTCTTCGGCTATGGCTGGGGCCAGTTCGTGCCCAGTGGAGAACAGGGCTCGCGTCGCCATGACGACGTGGATCTGCGCCCCACGCTGCGCCAGCGCTTCCGCAGTCTGGCCTTCAGCCCGGCGGAGTACACGGCCGCCCGCTGGCAGCGCCCGGCCCTGGCCCTGCTGGCCGCCGACCACGGCGGCCCCGCCGCGGAGCGCGAGATCAGTCTGGCGCGCATGACCCAGGACGCGCTGGCCCTGCTGTCTCTCAGCGACGGCTTCTTCCTGATGGTGGAAGGCAGCCAGATCGACTGGAGCGGACACGGCAACGATTTTCAAGGCGTGATCAACGAAACCCTCGACTTCGACGCCGCCGTTGGTGTGGCCCTGGACTTCGCCATCGCCGACGGCCACACCCTGCTGGTGGTCACGGCGGATCACGAAACGGGTGGACTTTCCCTGCCCGAGTCAGGTCCCGGCTGGGGAGCCACGCATCACACGTCCGCCGCCGTGCCGCTGCTGGCCTGGGGCCCCGGCTCCGAGAACTTCTCCGGCCTGATGCCCAACCACGCCCTCGGCGCCGCCCTGATTCAGGCAGTCAGTGCGTCCACTCCCTGACCCTTGTGCCGATCCGAACGCACGACGCCACGACAGGACGACGCAACATCCAGTCGGGCCCGCTGAAGCTCGTTACCCGACCCGCTTTCACATACTGTCCGCGTGATCGGGTCGCCCGGAATGGGTCGCCCGGAATGGTAAGACACACTTCTATGCTTATGGCCCACTTCTCAATCGTTCCCCTCGCATCACGCCACGACTGATGGATCAAACCAACCCATGAACAGGCCCCCGCAATGATCCCCATCACCTTCCTCGACGCCGTGCACGCAAGCAATCTGACCGGTGTCCGTGCCGGCCCTCCCGTGCGGGACTTTCTTGAGATCTGGGTCGTGGTGGTGCAGGGTCGCCTGTTCGCGCGCTCCTGGGGATTGGCAGAACGGAGTTGGTATACGCTCTTCCTGGCTGGCGAGCCGGGTGTGCTGAGCAGCGGGGGGCAGGAAGTTGCGGTGCGCGGGATCATTCCTCCGGATCTGGAGGCGATGTCCGCGGCCATCAGCGCCGAGTATCTGCGCAAGTACGACCAGGGTGCGAATTCCAGCTACGCCCGGGAAATCGTCGCGGATGTGCATGTGGCACGCACCATGGAATTCATTTCCGCGGACTCCTGATGCTCCGCGCATGGATGGATCACTGACAAGTCCGAATCCCTTTGCCAGGAACAGACCATGGAATCAGGAAACCTCATCCTGCGGCCCCTGTGTCTTGAGGATGAAGCATCATTCCTCGATGCGATCGCTGCGTTCCGGAATGACACACCGCCCTTTTCGTTCGCATCCCATCATGACGCAACCAGGGATTTTCAACACCATCTCCGATTGCTGGAGGACTGGAGCCAGGGCAGGTCATTGCCCGCTGGGTGGGTGCCCAATTCGTTTCTGGTGGGTGTGGTGGACGGGCGCATCGTCGGGCGGATCTCCATTCGACACCACGTGAACGACAGTCTGGAGCGAGTGGGAGGGCACATTGGTTACGCTGTGATTCCCGATTGCCGTCGGCGGGGCCATGCTCGCGCGATGCTGAGGCAGTCCCTGCCGATCTGTGCCGGACTGGGTCTGAAGCGTATCCTGCTGACCTGCGATGAGGACAACCTGGCCTCTTGCCGGGTGATCGAGAGGTGCGGCGGGGTATTCGCGGGCTTGTGCGACGAACCCGAAACGACATTGCAGAAACGGCGCTACTGGATCGAGCTTGAGTCTGCCGGGGCGTGAAAGCTGCCCATCCGGCACCCTTGGACATTCGCGTCCGTTGATTTCCCCGCTGAGCCGCCCGCTGACCGCACGAGCCGATATGTTCGCGCCAGCGCAATAGTGTTTCGATCCGTGCCGCCATTGGTCTATTTTGGCCGCTGTTCTCGCCCCATCCTGAATTCAAGCTTCAAGGCGGAGACGCTCATGCACAAGCTGCGCGCCCTGGTCCGGTTAATTCCATTGACTCTCCTTCTGGCGCTGCTTGGGCAGTTTTATGGCTGCTCGAGCACGTCGATTCCCGAGCAGGCGGCCCTCCAGGCGCGCATTGATTCCCTGACCCGCGAGCTGGACATGGTGTCCCACGATCGCGACCTGTTGCTGGATCGACTGGAGCGTGTGTCCGACCGGCCCGAACCGTCGGCTGGCGAGGCGGACGTGGAGTCCTGGAAGGACACCTCCGGGACTCCCGACCGGGCGGACGTCGTGGACAGACGGGCCGCCCTGGCCCCCATGCAGATGCGCGTCGACTCGGTGGAACACGTGAGCTGGTACCGCGACCGCAGTTCCCCGGGCTACACCAACGTGAGCGGATTTTTCCTGTACATCGGCCAGCGCGAGGACAGCGACCCCTGGCTGCGCCTGCGGATCCAGGTCAACGAGGGCGAATGGTCCTTCATCGAGTCCTTCATCATCGAGGTGGATGGCAAGACCTGGCATTACCGCAGCACCGAATTCGACCGCGACACCGGCCGCAGCGAGTGGGAATGGTTCGACCGCAATGCCGACCGCAAGGACCTGGAGATGGCCCGCGCCGTGATGAATTCCTCCACCGCCGTGATCCGTTACAAGGGCCGCCAATTCCAGAAGGACCGCGAGATCACCGCAGAGCAGAAGCAGGCCTTGCGGCATGTCTTCGCAGCTTATGACGCGCTGGGGGAATGAAGGCTGGAGTTCGGGCGAGTTCCCTGAAGGAGTCCGACCTCACATATCCGATCAGCTTGTTCAGTGCGGACTCGGTCAGGCACGTCAATCTGGAAGCAAACTGAATGAAGCGATCTGTCACCCTGGCTATGGCTTGTCTAGTGGGTTTTCTATTGTCCTTCTTGTGTCTGGTGCAAGCCATGGATGGTATCTATTGGGGGATGGCAGAGTCCAGGCATGACAGGATGATTCAGGGATTTCTGATCGCCGTGTTCGGTCTTGGTGTGATCGCGGGCGTGCTTGTCCTCGCCGGAAGATTCTGGCTGACGATACGGAAACTTGTCAACGGATTGATTCTGGGAATGTGCAGCGGGATTCTGATTGTCCTGAACCTGACCTTCGATCTGATGGGAGTGTTGGTCCTCAGTCTGTTCTTCGCGGTGGTAGGGCTTGCAGGAATTGGAGCGGGTCTGCTGCTGGGACTTCCGATGGCTTGCGTCGTCGAACGCAAACGTCGTCGTGCTGCATCACGCTGGGGAGACCTCCCGGAGAACCACACTTGAAGTGGACAGAGCAGAATCCCGTCCCCTGTAGTCTCTCACATGCAATCTGACCGATCAGTCAATGGACCCTGTATGACATTCCGGACCGAAGCTCGCAAAGAGATCACCGGCTTCCATTTACAAGCAATTGTGAATGGAGGATCCCATGCCTTTGTGTTCCCGCTATCGCACGCTGCATACCTTCAACGAGCAGCGCCAGTTTGCCGCCACGGTCTGCAACGACCTTGAGCTTCCGATCCGGGTGCGGGGCCGGCGCCGGCCCTGGCACCTGCCTTCCAGCTTCGATGACTTCTACCGGGAGCGCCGCCGCAACTGGAAGAACTACCGCCGCCAGCAATGGAAGATGTCGCCACGCGCGTGAGGCAATCTCCTGCTGGATTCGGGGATGACCTTTGAATGGCGATTCCCTAAGTTCGGGCCGTTGACTTTCACGCCATTCGAGTAGGTCCGGATCAGGATGGAGTCGCCACATGTCCCTGAATCTCGAACACTTCCTTCGAACGGTTTCCACCCTCGAGCAAGCCCTGCTGGCCTTGCGGAATCCTGACAACAGCGAGGTGTTCCATGATCTCTACCGCAATGCGGCCATCAAGAGTTTCGAGCTCTCGATCGAGACGGCCGGCAAGTTGCTGCGCAAATCCTTGAAAGCATTCGGTGCCACTCCCCGACAGGTGGACAGTCTGGTCTTCAACGATGTGTTGCGCCATGCGGGCAAACACGGATTGCTGAGTCTGGATGAGGTCGAACGCTGGTTGTCCTACAGGGCGAACCGGAACACGACGGCTCATGACTATGGAGAAGGCTTCGCCAATCAGACCTTGACTCTGTTGCCAGAATTCGTCAGCGATGCACGCGCCCTTGCGAAGACTCTGGAGTCGCTGCCTGATGCCTGAACTGGGTTTGACTCAAGCTTGCCTGACTCTACTGGTGGACCTGCTGCAACAGCACGTGCCCTCGGCCGAGGTCTGGGCATTCGGCAGTCGACTGGAAGGAACCTGGCACGAAGGCAGCGACCTGGATCTGGTGTTGCGCAACCCGCGTGATCCGTCACTTCCACTCGAGGATTGGAGTTCGCTCGTCACGGCTCTGCAGGAGAGCCGCTTGCCGATCCTGGTGGATCTGCATGAGTGGTCCCGGTTGCCGGACTCCTTTCAGCAGGAAATCCAGCGTCATCACGCCATTCTGAAGCCTGCCAGCGCGTCGTTTTGAGTGTCCGGCAGCGCGAACCGCCGCACCCGGCTCAACCTGCCAGCTGTTCTCAACTCCGCACACAGCGTTCAAGCACTGCAACCACGCACAGGAGCTGTCCCATGGCCGCCATCACCACTCTCGTCCAGCGCGCCCGCTCGGGTGACCTGCCCCAGCTGATCTGCGCCCTGCCCTCGGGCTGGGCCGTGATGGGGGAGAGCCAGGTGCTGCGCGGCTACTGCCTGCTGCTGCCCGATCCCGTGGTGCCCAACCTGAATGCCCTCCAGGGAGCGGCCCGACTCCAGTATCTGGAGGACATGGCCCGCCTCGGGGATGCGGTGCTCACGGTCACCGGCGCGCTGCGGATCAACTACGAGATCCTCGGCAATGTCGACCCCGAGCTGCACGCCCACGTGATCCCCCGCTTCGCCGACGAAGCCGAGGAGCTGCGGCTGAAGCCGATCTGGTTTCATGACTGGGCGGGCGCGCCCCGCTTCAGCCCCGAGGCATTCGGCGAGCTGCAGGAAGGGCTGCGCCGCGCACTGGATTCCGTCATCCAAAGCTGATCGTCTTCGCCGGATTGCATGTCGTGCGGGCAAACGGATGTTTCTCCCGGGCGCACAGATTCCCCTTGCGATGCGTGCGGGCTTTCAACAGTATTGGCCCGTGGAGTCCTGCAAACCCGGGTGTGCCCTCGTGACGCGAGTTCGGCACGATTCCCGGTCGCACACTGTCCCGACGTCCCCCGTGGGAAAGGAGCACCCATGTCGCATCTGACCTCCCTGCTGATCGCCCTCTGCGCCCCCGCCCTGCTGCTGGCCCAGACTTCCGAGAACTGTACCCTGCTGGCCCAGCTGCCCGGCGTGCCTGGAGCCACATCCGTGCAGGTGCGCGACAATCTGGCCTGGGTGGGTTTCGGTTCCGCCGGGCTGCGCGTGCTGGATCTTGCGACACCCTCCGCCCCCCAGTTCATGGGCTCCTGGAATCCCACCAGTTACGGCAGCGCGGGCTTGCTGGCCCTTGCGGGAGATGTGCTCTGGGTCAGCAACGGCAGTCAGCTGCGTGCGCTTGACATCAGCGAATCTGCCGGGATTCACCTGCTGGGCATCACCACAGCGTCATCATTGGTTCAGGGGCTGTTCGCCGAAGACGGCAGACTGTATGTCGTCAGCAACAGCTCGGGCCTGACGATCAAGGATGTGACCCAGCCCGAAGCGCCCAGCGATCTGGCACACATTTCCAGCCGGGGAGAGTGGCTCGGCGAGGTGCTGGTTCACGACGGCCTGCTGTATCTGGCGGAAGGCAGCGAGGGTGTGCGCATTCTCGATGTCTCCGACCCCGGAGCGATCCTTGAGCTCGGTACGTTCGATACCTGGTTCGCGACCGGTCTGGATCTGGTGGGACATCTGCTCTACGTGGCCGACGACATGGCCGGGCTGCGCATTCTCGATGTGTCCGATCCGGCCAATCCCGTGCAGCTGGGCCTGATCGACACGCCCGGATGGGCTGAACACGTCAAGGTCAGCGGCGACCTCGCCTATGTCAGCGACCATTTCCACGGCCTGAGGATCATTGATGTACACGACCCGGCCTCGCCCGTGGAAGTCGGCTACTACGAAACGGGCGGCAGTGCGCGTCAGTTGGCTCTGATGGACGACATCGTCCTGCTCTGTGATGCCGCCGAGGGTCTGCTGGTGCTGCGTCACGACGTCCTGACGGCCGTGGACCCCGCCCCCGTGGCGCTGCCCACCACGGCCCACCTGCTGCCCGTCGCGCCAAATCCCTTCAACCCGCGCACCCTGCTGCGACTTGAGCTGGACCGGGCGCAGGAGATCACGCTGACGGTCTACAACATCGAGGGGCGTCGGGTGGCCACACTGGCCCACGGACGCTGGGCGGCCGGCGAGCACAGCCTGCCCTTCGAGTCGGGCCGCCTGCCCAGCGGGGTCTATTTCGCCGAGCTGCGCACCGCCGCAGGCAGCCAGACCCAGCGGATGCTGCTGCTGCGCTGAGCGACGTGCCCGGCCCCCGTCGCCGCGGCCCCTCGCGCCGGTGATCGTGCGCTCCAACGTGGCGATCTCCGGCACCCACGGGAGACTCCACGCCTGAACGAGAATCTGCCTCACACCCGCCTCTGGTGGCCCGCCGCCCTGCGCGCGCAGTGGGATTCCCTGTACGTCATCGTGCCCTGGCAGGTTGGAATCTGGCTGGGCGGAGCCGGCCTCGTCGGTGGAGTGTGGCTGAAGAGCCCCGTGCTCGCCTTGGTGTTCAGTCTGCTTTTCTGCCTGCGCCTGCTGGTGCTGCACCGGATCAATCGCCGGATTCCCTTCATGCCGGGGCCCGTGCGCGACCTGGCCCGCTTTCGCCTCTGGCTGGTCTCCGGCGGTCTCACGATCGCCGTCTTCATGGGAAGCTACCTGGCCTTGCAGCTGCTGCTGGGCGGGTGGGATCCCCGGGCGGTCGCGAGCAGTGCGGCTCTGCTGCTGGTCCTCAGCCTGCCCACCGCGCACTGGCTGAGTGACTGGTTCGATCGCACCCGGCTGATCGTCACCTCCGGCGGCAAAGGTGCAGGATTCGGCATCACATTGCTTTATGGAGTGTCCAGCTCCATCCTGGAACACCTGCAGGCACCCGCGTGGCTCGAGCTGGTCGCGCTGCACGTCTGGGCCCTGGGCCTGCTCTCGCTGATGTGGTGGAGCTTGCGCGCGGCGCGCCGCGACGACGTGGTGCAGATCGCCACCGTGCCCTTCACCAATCCGCATCACGACTCGCAATCCTCCATCGATCGCCCCTGCTGAGCGGCCACCGAAGCTGCCCGCGCCGGACTCCCGGCTGCCGTTGGGTGGTCAGGGCCGGCCCCCCGTGACACATCGGGAGAGGTGCGGTGGCCTGTGTTGCCAGTTGTGCACCGCTGGCCACCAGGACAAGCGGCTTGTTTGCCGTGGCGAACTGGCGGCTTTGCACGGCGGACTCATTTGCGTATCTTCGCGCCGAATTCTGCCATTGGTGGCATCGTTTCTGATCTGACCCGCACACCGACCACTCGATGGCAGACCGTGCAGGACCTTCGACCCACGGTTGACGACCCGGTCGCGTCATGGCGCAACCACGACATGACATGCCCGGCCCCTGCCGCCACCGTGGCGTGAGACACCCGCTGCCCATCGCCGTTCCAACCCAGGAGAGTTGCCATGAATCACATGCTGTCGTTGCTGAGCATTGGTCTGCTGATTCCTGTCGTGCACGCATCCGAGCTGACGATCGATGACTTCACGCTGGGCGAGAATGCCGTGATCGGCAGCTTTTCCAATCTGGTGCAGGACGTTCCAAATGTGTTGGGCCAGCGTCGAGTCATCAGCTACATGGACTTCCTGAATTTCAACGGGAGTTGCGAGCTGGTCTGTGGCCCTGCAGGCCATGTCCTCCTGCACGGTGGTCCCAACAGTCTCTGTTCGCTGCTCATGAATTACCAGCATGATCAGGAGTTCGAGACCTTCATCCCTTCCGCCATCCGCTATCGCTTCCGTGATGCCGGGCTGGACGGGCTGGGCTCGGAGTTCGGTACTTCCACGGAGATCCATCTCCAGCAAGGACAGACGATCATCCAGGAACAGGTGTCCGTGATGGACGGCGAGGTACTCGCCGTCGATGTCAGCCTGGCTGACTTTGCCGGCGACTGGAGAACGGTCACCGAGATCCAGCCATCGATCGTCGGACAGTTCGCCGGTGACTTCAGGCTCGAAGGACTCTCCTTCATTGGGCAGAGCACGGCGGATGCTCAGGATGCGCCACTTGCCTTCGAGCTGGAACCGAACTTTCCCAATCCATTCAACCCCCGTACGACCATCGCCTTCAGTCTTCAGCGCACCATGCCGGCCGAACTCTTCATCACGGATCTGACAGGTCGTCGTGTCAGGACTCTTGTCCAGGGCTTGACCGCTTCAGGTGCGCACCGGATTGACTTCGATGCCAGCGCGCTCTCCAGCGGCATGTACGTCGTCACGCTGGAGGCACAGGGGTCGCGAATGACACGCACGATGGTCCTGACGAAGTAGCGCCGCGGAAGAGCGAGCCCAGTACCAGCGAGTCCTTCGAGCGCCAACGGTCTGAGCTGTGTCACCGGATGCTCCAACGACCGGATGCCGATTGCACGAAGCGACCGAACACCGCGGAGAACCGGCCAGCAGGGTGAACGCCTGAGCTGCCCTGACGGAACAATGTGCTGCGCGCGACCGCCTGGGCTGCGAGTCCAGTCCCTTGTTGGGCAGTGCGCTCATACCGCAGATACGACCCCCAATCGGGAAGACCCATGGTTCCACAGACTGCCTTGAATCTTCGCTGGCTGGCCCCCTGGGTGCTGGCCCTGCTGGCGCTCGGGTGTGCCTCCCACGTTGAGCGCCGCCTGCTGCCCCCGGCAGGGCTTGCCGGACTGCACGGGCAGGACGGGAGTCGTCCGGAGCTGAAGGCCCACCTTGTGAATGGCGACCTGCTGCTGTTCGACAGCTGGCAGCTCGACTCGCTGGACACCTGGCTTCTTGGCCAGGGCGTGCACTACGATGCCAGCCGCCGGGTTCTGCAGCACGGGTCGCTGGCCGTTCCCGTGAGCCGCGTCGTGCTTTGCGAGACCGCACACATCACACCGGCGGACAAGGGGGGGCCCCTGATCGGGATGAGTGTGGTCACCGGTATCCTGGGGCTGGTTTGCGCAGTGAATCCGAAAGCCTGCTTCGGATCGTGCCCCACGGTGTACGCCCCCGATGCCCAGGGCCGGATGGTGCTGATGGCCGAGTGTTTCAGCTCCTCCGTGGCACCGGCCCTGGAAGCCTCCGATCTGGACATGTTGCTGAATGCCCGGGCAAACACGCGCGACATCCGCCTGCAACTGACCAACGAAGCCCAGGAAACCCATGTGATCCGTCGGTTGGACCTGCTGGCGCTACCGCGTCCGACGGATGGCCGTACCTACGCCACCGGCGAGGGCGTGTTCGTGCAGGGGCTGGAGGCCCGCCCGGCGAGTGTGGCCCTTGCTCCCGAGGGGGACTGCACCGAGCTGCTGGCCCGCGCGGACGGCCAGGAACGCTTCGGCCCCGCGGATCCGCACGATCTGGCGGCCCGGGAGTGGCTGGAGCTGCAGTTCGACGAAGTGCCGGAGGGGCCGCTGGGACTGGTGCTGGTGGGCCGACAGACCCTGCTCACGACCTTCCTGTTCTATCAGGCGCTGGCCTGGCTGGGCGATGAGGCGGGCAGCTGGCTGGCATCCCTTGACTCCGGCGGGCCGGATGCGTGCGCCAGGGCCGGGGCCGTGGGCGACCTGCTGGGCTCGATCGAAGTGCAGGTTCTGGACATGGCGGGCGCCTGGATCCCGGTGGGATCGGTGGGCGAGACCGGACCCATCGCGGCCGACACCGAACTGGTGCCGTTGCCCGAAACGGTCCAGCGTCCGTTGCGCGTCCGCCTGCTGCAGACCCGGGGGCTGTGGCGACTGGACCAGGCCGCGCTCGTCCGGCTGGGCGACCCTGTGATGCCCGTGCGACTGTCTCCGGTGGCCGTCAAGCAGGACGGTCGCCCGGATGCCGACGCACTGGACCGCCTGCGTGATCCGGAGCGCGTGCTGATCAGTCTGCCCGGCGACTGTCGTCAACTGCAGTACGCCCTGCCCCAAGATCCCGCGTCCTTCGAACTCTTCCTGGATGCCCGGGGCTACTATCTGGAATGGATGCGCGAGGAGTGGCTGGCGGAACAGGACCTGCGCAAGGCTGCCCGTCTGGCCCGTGATCCGGCCGCCTGCCTGCGCGAGCTGGCCCCGGAGTTCAAGAAACTGGAACCCTTGATGGAAGAAGATTTCTGGAGCAGCCGCTATGTCATCCAGCCCTGAGCCGCGCACTCATGGCCTTGTCCTCGGTCTGGCCCTCTGCCTGCTGGGCGGTTGTGCCACGACCGCTCCCAGTGGCTGGCTGCCCAGTGCGGCCGACAAGCCAGCGGATGTCTACGGGAGCTGGATCGATCTGGACCATGGTGAGCCAGGCCGGAGCGAACGGGTGCTTGGCGAGCTGCTTGGCGTGAGCCAGGATTCGATCTGGGTGCTGGCCTGGGACGGTCCCCGGGCTCTGGCCTGCGCCCGGATTCTGCAGGGCACCGTGCAGGACTACCTGCCGGATACCGGGGGGACATCCGGAATCACCCTGGGGGCCACGGTGGTGGCACCGTTCGCCAACGGCGCTTTCGCCCTGCTGACCTGGCCCTTGTGGTGGGTTGCCGGGGGCGTGACCGCCAGCAACCTGGCGCGGGACTCGCGGTTGTATCTGCCCGTGACTGACTGGCGGATGCTGGCCTCCCATTCCCGCTTTCCCCAGGGACTGCCGCAGGGTCTGGATCTGTCCACCCTCGAGCCGCGGGTGCCTCTCAGCAGCAAAGCTCCTGCGCGCAGGATCAGCCCTCCGGACAAACGTCCGCGGAAAGCCCCGGAGCCTGGCCAGCGGATTCGCGACGAACTCTGAGCCCGCCCGACTTCCGCCTCTGCCAGCCATGCGCGGAGGCGCAGGCACAGCTCGCCCACTCCTGCGTCTTCCGTCTTCCAATGCCATCTTGCCCGCCGGTCGGTACCTCGCAAACAGCTCAAGGACATTCCGGTGAACGGCACCCGCCTCATCCTCGCGCTCTGGCTCACGCTGTGGGGGGCTGTGGCACCGTACGCGGCCATGCTCCAGGTGGCGGTGGCCAGCAATGCCATCGTGCCTGTCCGCCAGATTGCCCGGACTTTCGAGGCTCGCACGGGCGCACAGGTCAACCTGTCACCCGGATCCACGGGCCGGCACTATGCCCAGATTCTCAATGGCGCGCCCTTCCAGGTCTTTCTGGCCGCCGATGCCGAGCGCCCGCGCCTGCTGGAGGCCGAAGGATACGCGCTGCCCGGCACCCGGGTCAGCTGGGCCATCGGCCAGCTGGTGCTCTTCAGTCCGCAGCCCGGCCTGGTGGACACGCTCGGGCAGGTGCTGGGTACCGGGGACTTTCGCCACATCGCACTGGCCAATCCGACATTGGCGCCCTATGGACTTGCGGCCCGCGAGACGCTGGAGGCACTGGGTTTGTGGCACACGCTCCAGGACCGGATCGTGCTGGGCGAGAATGTGGCCCAGGCCTGGCAGTTCGTGGCCAGCGGCTCCGCCGAGCTGGGTTTCGTGGCCGCCTCACAGCTGCTGGCCGATGGGGTATCCCTGTCGGGCTCCCGCTGGGCAGTGCCCGACTCCTTGCACTCCCCCGTGATCCAGCAGGCGGTGCTGCTCAAGGATGACCCGCTGGCCCGCCAGTTTCTCGAGTTTCTGGTTGGCGACGAGGCCCGCGCGATCCTGCGCGCTGCCGGGTACGGCCTGCCATGACTCTTTCCGCACAGGATCTTGGGGCTCTCTGGCTGACCCTGCGTCTGGCCGCCACCAGCACGGCCCTGCTGCTGCTGCTGGGCACGCCGCTGGCCTGGTGGCTGGCGCGCAGCCGCTGGCGGGCCAAGGTGATCGTCGAGGCGCTGGTGGCGCTGCCGCTGGTGCTGCCGCCCACCGTGCTCGGCTTCTATCTGCTGGTGGCCCTGGGTCCCAATGGGCCGCTGGGGGGGCTGATGATCGCCCTGGGCGGGCAGGCGCTGGCCTTCAGTTTCACGGGGCTCGTGCTGGGCAGCGTGTGCTACTCGCTGCCCTTTGTGGTACAGCCACTGCAGGACGCCTTCGCCGCCATCGGTGAGCGCCCGCTGGAAGTGGCCGCCACCCTGCGTGCCGGACCCCTGGATCGTTTCCTCAGCGTGGCCCTGCCGCTGGCGCGTCCCGGCTATCTGACCGCCGCCGTGCTCGGTTTTGCCCATACCATCGGCGAGTTCGGGGTGGTGCTGATGATCGGCGGCAACATCCCCGGTCGCACCCAGGTGCTCTCGATCGCGATCTACGACCATGTGGAAGCCATGGAGTACGGGCAGGCCCACGGACTGGCGGCCGGCCTGCTGCTGCTCTCCTTCGTGATGCTGCTGGCGGTGTACGCCACCGGCGGGCGCATGCGCGGTCTGCGCCCATGACACTGCAGGCCCGCTTCCAGTTGACCCGCGGTGACTTCACCCTGGATGTGCAGCTTTCCCTGCCCGCGCAGGGCGTGACAGCCCTCTTCGGCCCTTCCGGCAGTGGCAAGACCACCCTGCTGCGCTGCCTGGCCGGACTGGAACGGGTGCCCGGTGGCCGCATGCAGCTGGGAGACCGTGTGTGGCAGCAGGATGGACTGTTCCTGCCACCCCATCGGCGCGAGCTGGGCTATGTGTTTCAGGAGGCCAGCCTTTTTCCACATTTGAGTGTGCGCGACAATCTGGAATACGGGCTCAAGCGGGTACCTGCCGCAGAGCGACGTGTGGGACTGGAGCGGGCGATCGAGCTGTTCCGGCTGGAACCGCTGCTCGAACGCCGACCCGCGGGACTCTCCGGTGGCGAGCGTCAGCGGGTGGCCATCGCCCGCGCACTGGCCGCCAGCCCTCGCCTGCTGCTGATGGACGAACCGCTGGCCAGCCTGGATCACGAGCATCGCCGCGAGATTCTGCCCTTTCTCGAGAGCCTGCACCGCGAACTGGAGATTCCTCTGGTGTACGTGAGCCATTCACCCGAGGAAGTGACCCGACTGGCCGACCGCCTGGTGCTGCTCTCGGCCGGGCGTGTGCTGGCCACGGGGCCGATCGGCGAGATGCTGGTGCGACTGGACCTTCCTCTGGGCGAGAACGAGCAGGCCGAATCCCTGGTCCGGGCGGTCGTGCGCGAACGGGATGCCGCGCACGAGCTGTGCCGACTGGAGTTCGCCGGGGGCGCTCTCTGGGTGCCCGATCACGCACTGGCCACGGGGCAGGAAGTGCGCGTGCGCATCCGCGCGGCGGACGTCAGCCTGACCCTGAGCCACGCGCGTGACACCAGTATCCTCAACATCCTGCCCGCCAGGGTGGAGGAACTGGGCGAGCCCCACGGAGCACGCAGGATGGTGCGGCTCAGCGTGGGCGGCACTCCCTTGCTGGCTCTGCTGACCCGGCGCTCGTGCGAGCAGCTGGGGCTGGCACCGGGACTGGCCGTGTTCGCCCAGGTCAAGAGCGCTGTGTTGTTGTCGTGAGCCGGCAAACATCCGGCAGCTGAAGAGGAGTCCCGTCGCATGACCATTCTCGTCAGCGGCCTGAATGGCACACTGGCACCCCGGTTGGCCCGCTGTCTGGCGAGTCAGGGGCATCATGTGATCGGCTGGGATCGAGCAGAACACCCTCCTGAGGATCCGACAGCCTGGCGCGACTGGCTGCGGCAGCTGAAGCCCTCGGCGGTGTATCATCTGGCCAATGGCAGCCCCGACTGGGCGGGCGAGCTGGCGCTGGAATGCGCACGTGCCGGGCGACCCTTCGTGTACACCAGTTCGGTCTCGGTGTTCTCGATTCACCAGCAGGGGCCCTTCACGGTGGACCGGGTTCCCGCGCCCGAGGACGAGTACGGCCGCTACAAGCTCGAGTGCGAAATGCGTGTCCGGGAGAATCATCCAGGTGCCTGCATCGTCAGGTTGGGCTGGCAGATCGGCGAGGACCTGACGGGAAACCAGATGCAGGCACAGCTGGAGGCACAGCAGCAGCGGGAAGGTCGGATCCTTGCCAGCGCCCGCTGGCAGCCCGCGTGTTCCTTCCTGGATGACAGCGCTGCCTGCCTGGCCGGTCTGGCCGGGCGCTCCGGTCTGTATCACCTGGACGGCAACCCGGGGCTCAGCTGTCACGCCATCGTGCGGGCACTGGCCCTGCGCTTCGCACGGGACTGGCGCGTGGAAGCCAGCGAGGAGTTCGTCTGGACCTCGCGCCTGCTGGACGAGCGCCTGCAGCCGGTCTCGATCGAGGAGCGCCTGACAGCGCCACCGGCCACTCAAGGAAGTCACTGAATCACGCCCGGGCACCGTATCCCGGTTTGTCTTGCAAGGATGGATCATGGACCGACTGCAACTGGGGCGCACGGACGCGCCCGTGGATCTGCTGGCCCGCTACGGCAACCGCCACGGACTGATCACGGGAGCCACCGGCACGGGCAAGACCGTCTCGCTGATGGTGCTGGCCGAGGGGTTTTCGCGCCTGGGCGTGCCCGTGTTTCTTTCCGATGTCAAGGGCGATGTCTCCGGGCTGGCCTGCGCGGGCAGCCCCAGCGAGAAACTGGCGGCCCGCGTGAGCCAGCTGGGCATGGAAGGCTACAGCCAGGAAGCCAGCCCCGTGGTCTTCTGGGACCTGCTGGGCAAGGCCGGGCATCCCGTGCGCACCACGATCAGTGAGATCGGCCCCAGCCTGCTGGCCCGCATTCTGGAACTGAACGAGACCCAGGCCGGCGTGCTCGAGATCGTCTTCCGGCTGGCCGACGACGAGGGCCTGCTGCTGCTGGATCTGGACGACCTGCGCGCACTGCTGGCTCACGTCGCCGAACACCGCAAGGAAATCTCGGCCCAACTGGGCCTGGTCAGCAGTCAGTCCATCGGGGCGATCCAGCGCTCGCTGCTGGCTCTCGAGCGCGAAGGCGGCGGCGACTTTCTCGGGGAACCGGCGCTGGAACTGAACGACCTGCTGCGCACGGATCTCTCGGGGCGGGGCATTATCAACATTCTGGCTGCCGACCAGCTGATTCTCAAACCCCGGCTGTACTCCAGTTTCCTGCTCTGGCTGCTCTCCGAACTGTTCGAGAATCTGCCCGAAGTGGGCGACCCCGACAAACCCCGGCTGGTCTTCATCTTCGACGAGGCGCACCTGCTCTTCGACAAGTGCCCGCCCGCCCTGAGCCAGCGCGTCGAGCAGGTGATCCGGCTGATCCGCTCCAAAGGTGTGGGCGTGTACTTCTGTTCGCAGTTTCCCGATGACCTGCCCGCCGAGGTGCTGGGCCAGCTGGGCAACCGGATCCAGCATGCCCTGCGGGCCTACACCCCGCGCGACCAGAAGGCCGTGCGCACGGCCGCCGAAACCTTCCCGCTCAATCCCGCATTGGATGTGGCCCGCGTGATCGGCGAGCTGGCGGTGGGCGAGGCGCTGGTCTCCACCCTGCAGGAGAAGGGAGTGCCCATGCCCGTGCAGCGCACGCTGATCTGCCCGCCCCGTTGCCGCATGGGCGCGATCACGGCCGAGGAACGCGCTGCCGTGATTTCCCGCAGCCCCGTCAGCGGCCGGTACGACACACGCATCAACCGCGAATCGGCTGCCGAATTGCTGGCGGCCCGCATCGCGCCGGCAACACCGGAGGGACAATCCAGCAAGGCGGCCCCGGAAAGCCCGGGCGCACTCAGCAGCTTTTTCTTCGGCACCAAGTCCCGACAGGGACTGGTGGAGACCATGGCCAAGCAGACCGTGCGGACCATGGGCAACCAGGTCGGGCGCAAACTGCTGCGTGGCCTGCTGGGCGGATTGCTGGGCGGGTCAAGACGCCGCTGAGCCGGCGCGCCCACACCCGGACCGGAACGTGAGCGCTGCAGTGGCAGCGCAGTGAGAGCAACGTGCGACCCTTTGACAACAGGAGCCTTCCTTGCCGCACCGTCACAAGCTGGGCACGGTCCAGCCATTCAGCGCGCTGCGTGATGCGCTGCGCCAGCGGCCCTACGATCTCAATTCCCTGCGCGCGGATCTGCTCGCCGGAGTCTCGGTGGCCATCGTGGCCATTCCGCTGGCCATGGCGCTGGCCATCGCGGTGGGCGTGCCACCCCAGTACGGACTGTATTCGGCGATCATCGGGGGTCTGGTAGCCGCCCTCGCCGGTGGCTCACGCTACAGCATCAGTGGCCCCACCGCGGCATTCGTGGTGGTGCTGGCCCCCATCGCCAGCACCTACGGCATGGCCGGTCTGGCCACCGCGGGCCTGCTGGCCGGCGGACTGCTGGTGGCCATGGGCCTGGCCCGCATGGGACGGCTGGTGGAGTACGTGCCCGAACCGGTCACGGTGGGCTTCACCAGCGGCATCGCGCTGGTCATCGCCGTGTTGCAGCTGAACGATCTGCTGGGGCTGGGCGTGCGCGGGCTGCCCGAGCACTTCCTGGGCAAGGTGGCCAGTCTGCTGGCCGCCCTGCCACAGGCCAGCTGGGCGCCCCTGCTGGTGGCGGCGATCACGCTGCTGGTCAAGATCTTCTGGCCCCAGAAGCGGCTGCTGCTGCCCGGCTACGCGCCCGCGATCTTCGCCGGTACCATGGCCGCCCTGCTGCTGGCCTGGAGCGGGCATCCGGTGGACACCATCGGCACCCGTTTCGCGTATGTGATTGACGGCATGAGCGGACACGGCATTCCCCAGGCCATGCCCCGGCTCGCCTTGCCCTGGCTGCTGCCCGGTCCCGAGGGCGGCAGTTTCATTCTGGACATGGCCACCTTTCGCGCCCTGCTGCCCGCCGCGGTCACCATCGCCATGCTGGGTGCCATCGAATCCCTGCTGTGTGCGGTGGTGCTGGACCGCTCGACGCGCACGCGCCACCATTCCAACGGCGAACTGGTGGGCGCCGGCATGGCCAACATGGTCGCGCCCTTTTTCGGCGGCATTCCGGTGACGGCCGCGATCGCGCGCTCGGTGGTCAACGTCAAGGCCGGAGCACGCACTCCGCTGGCGGCAGCCTTTCACGCGCTCTTCGTGCTGCTGGGCGTGTTGCTGATGGCGCCCCTGCTGGCGTTCGTGCCCATGGCCGCGATGGCCGCCGTGCTGCTGGTGGTGGCCTGGAACATGAGCGAGGCGCACACGGCCCTGCTGCTGATGCGCCGGGCCTCGCGCGCCGACCGCCTGGTGCTGCTGGTCTGCTTCTCGCTGACCGTGATCTTCGACATGGTGATCGCCATCGGAGTGGGCATGGTGCTGGCCGCGTTCCTCTTCATGCGGGACATCGCGCGCTTCACCCAGGTGCGCGAGCTGGACAGCGATCCGGTTCTGGCCACCACTCCGCTGCCCGAAGGCTGGCGCGTGGTCAGCATCAACGGAGCCATGTTCTTCGCGGCCGCCGAGCGCATTCTGGCCCAGCTGCTGGAGCAGAGCCCGGACGGCAGCGGCCTGATCATCGATGGCGATGGCATCACCCTGCTGGACGCGGGCGGCGTGAGCGCTCTCGAGCGCTTCGAGGAGGAGTGCGAGGAACGGAGGATCCGTGTGCTGTTGAGCGGCCTGACCGCCCAGCCCGCGCGTGCCGCCCGGGACGCGCGCATCGGCCAGAAGCCCGGAGTGCTCAGCCTGCTGCCTCACCTTTCCATCGCCGTCGAGACGGCCCGCAACGAGGAAACGACGGCGGGCAAGCGGTCCTGATTCCAGTCGCCGCACACATCGATGGCAGCACACAAGGAGACTCCATGAGCTTTCGCCTGCCCCGCGCATCACGCAAGTCCCTGGCCAGCTGTTGGGGAGTGCTGTTCCTGCTGCTGTGTCTGCCGGCCGGGCTGCTGGCCCAGCGTCCGCTGAACCTGGATTTCGAACTGCCGGGCGCCGCCGGTCCCGGGCGACCCTGGGGCTGGAGCACGGGCTGGTCGGCCTTCGGTCAGGACACGGGTGAAACCTTCGCGCTGGATTCTCTGATCGTGCATGAGGGTCGGTTTTCCTTGCGTGTCTTCCAGTCCGACAGCTGTTCAGGGGAGCCGCAAGCGCTGCTGCTGCAATTGCCTGCCGACTTCGCCCGCGGGCACCAGCTGTCCCTGACCGCCTGGCTCAGGACCGAGGATGTTCGCGGCACGGCCCAGCTGAATCTGGAAGGCTGGAAGCCGATGCAGGTGGCATTCGTGGATTCGGTGGCCATCGTCGGGTCGCCCGATTCACCGCGGAGCTCCGACTGGACTCGGTTCAAGCTGAGCCTCGGGGTGCCCGACGATCCCGAACTGCATTCGATCGCCCTCACCGTGGCCCTGAGCGGGCCGGGACGGGTCTGGTTCGACGGACTGGCTCTGAGTGTGGACGGACGGCCCATGGACGCGCTGCCCACCGGGGGCGATCCTCCGGATGCCGCCCAGCTCGCATGGCTTGCCGGATACAGTCAGGTGCTGGACTCCGTGGACCCTGCAGCCGACGCCAGCGATCTGGCCCTGTTCCGGGCGATGGTGGACGATGCCCGGCTGGTGGGACTGGGCGAATCGACCCACGGCACCCGCGAGTTCTTTCGCCTGAAACACCGGCTGCTGCGTTTTCTGGTCATGGAAGCGGGCTTTCGTGCCTTTGCCATCGAAGCCAACCAGGCGGCCGTGGAACAGGTGAACGACTGGATCCAGGGCGGCCCGGGGCGTGCGGAAGACGTGATGCGCACCCTGTTCAAGGTCTGGAACACCGAAGAAGTTCGCGCACTGGTGCAGTGGCTGCGCGACTGGAATCTGCAGCATCCGGGGGACAGCGTGCGGTTTCTGGGCTACGACATGCAGGACAACCGGGTCCCCGCCGATTCGCTGCGCGCCTTCCTGGCAGAGCATGATCCAGGTCTGATGCCCGATGCGGAGCGCCTGCTGGGAGAGTTTGTCACACAGCCCGGTAGCTTCACTCCCGATGTGGCCGACAGCACGCGCGCCCGCTGGTATGACCAGACTCGCGCGCTTTGTGCACTGCTGGATTCAAGGGCAAGCGACTGGCTGGGCGAGGCACGCACAGGGCACGACAGTCTGCGGGTGGCCTGGGCACTCCAGAATGCCAGCCTGCTCAGTCAGGCCGCCCGCTTGAACGCGAGCCTGTACTCGCCCGACCGTGATTCGCTGATGGCCGCCAATCTGGACTGGGCGCTGCGCGTGCTGGTGCCCGGACGGCGCACGGTGATCTGGGCCCATGACATGCACATCAGCCGCGGGGGAGATCCGTCACTCAGTTTCAATGCGGGCGCCCAGATGGGGGCCGAACTGGACCGGCGACACGGGGCCGACTATCGCGCCTTCAGCTTGCTGACCTGGCAGGGCTGGTACAGCGCCACGCGCAGCATGAGTGATCACCGGATGGTGCGCGCGCGTGCCTTGCCCGCCCCCGCCGGTAGCGCCGAGAGCGTGTTGCATGAGCTGCCCGCCTGCGCCGCGGGCATCGGCTGTCTGGTGGACCTGCGACCCGCCCGGCAGGAGGCCGGCGGCGCCTGGCTGCGCCAGCCGCGTCCCCTGCGCAGCATCGGCTATGCGGCCTGGGACTGGGGCTTCGAGCTGCAGGCCGTGCTGCCCCTCGAGTTCGACGGAGTCTTTCTGATCACCGATTCCAGCGCGTCGCACATGTTGCGCTGATGGTGCTTCGCGGCTCCGGGGCAGATCGGTCGACACGGGTTGCAGGCTCCGGTGAGCACCGGCCCGGGCAGACGCTTCCGCACAGTGGGCCGGAAACCTGATACCGGCTTGAGGGTCGAAGAGCCGTTCACCCCCTCACACAGCGCAACGAGGCCAGCCATGCTCAGAATCCAGAACCTGGTGAAGGTCTATCCAGGACCCGTTACCGCCCTCTCCGGCATCGACCTGGATCTCCCCCGGGGGCTCTTCGGCCTGCTGGGGCCCAACGGTTCGGGCAAGACCACCCTGATGAGCATCCTGGCCGGTCTGCTGGCCCCCACCGATGGCCGGATTTTCTGGCAAGGACAGGATGTGACCCAGCATCCCGAGCGGCTCTGGCCCCTGCTGGGTTATCTGCCCCAGGACTTTGGCTTCTACCCCGAACTCAGTGGCCGGGCCATGCTGGCTTACCTCTTGCGGCTCAAGGGCGTGTCCGCTCCAGGCGGATTGAACCGCCTCTGTGATGCACTGCTCGAGCGGGTCAACCTTTCCGCGGCCGCGCATCGACGGGTGGGTGACTGGTCAGGCGGGATGCGCCAGCGGCTGGGAATCGCCCAGGCCATCGCGGGCGAACCGGATCTGCTGGTCGTCGATGAACCCACCGTGGGTCTGGATCCCGAGGAGCGCCTGCGTTTCCAGCGCCTGCTGGCGGAACTGGCCAACGAGCGGGTCGTGTTGCTCTCGACACATCTGGTGGAGGATGTGGCCCATCTTTGTCCGCGCGTTGCCGTGATCCGCGCGGGTCGGCTGTTGGCCAACACCACTCCCCAGGAAGCCTGCCGGGCCCTGGACGGTCTTGTTCACACCGGATTTGTGGATGAAGAACGCCTGGAGCAGTTGACCCGAACGTCCCGGGTGACCCAGACCAGGCTGCAGGAAGGTCGCATCCAGGTGCGCCTGTATTGCCCTGAGGGAACTGGGCCCCAGGGGTTCAGGCCCGTGGATGCCACTCTCGAAGACGCCTATCTGGTAATGACCCGTTCCACATCCAACCAGATCTCACGTCCCACCCGCAGCACGGAACAAGCATGAGCCGTCGAGTGCTGGCGGTGGTCATGCAGGTGTCACGGCTCCAGCTGCGCAGCCCCCTGCTCTGGGGTCTGCTCGGGCTCTGCCTGCTGGCGGTGGTCTTCGTCAACCCGGCCGCCATGGTGCCCACTGGCAAGCTGGGAGTCGCTGGACTGCGCCCCACGGGAAACTCGGTCTACGCCCTGGCCCAGACCTTTTCGCTCAGTGGCATGCTGTTCTACACCTTCCTGGTCTCCTTGATCGCGGGCCGTGCCGCGCTCCGGGACAGCGAGGTGGGCATCGAGCCACTGCTGCACAGCACTCCGCTGCGACCCGGGGAATACCTGCTTGGCACACTCGCGGGTGTGCTGCTCGTGCTGGGCGGAGTGTTGCTGTTGCACGTGCTGGCGGCGATGGCCTGGATGCAGTTCGGTGCGCTGCTGGGCAGCACCAATGCGCTGGGACCTTTCCAGGCCGGAAACTACCTGCTGGCGGCTCTGTGTTTCACCGCGCCCGGTCTGCTGCTCTGCGCCTGTCTCTCCTTTGCCATCGGCGTGCACGCGCGCAACTCACTGGCGCTGTTTCCCCTGCCGGTCGCCTTGATTTTCCTGTCCATGGCCGGCTTGCTGCCCGCTTCCTCGGAGGGGGGAGCCTGGCTCTCGCGGATCTTTGCGGCCTTCGACATCTACGGCACACGCTGGCTGAAGCAGACCTTCTTTGCCAGCGACCGGGGGCTGGCCTTCTACAACACGGCCGATCTGGAGCTGGATCGGGCCTTCCTGCTGAATCGCGGCACAATCGTGTGCGTGTCACTGCTGGCCATGCTGTGCGCCCTGTACAGCCTGCGCGCCCGCCTGAAAGGTGCTGGCTCCAGCGTTCGAACTGCGGCTGGGAGCGACGCGGATGCACAGACCGGTCCATCTCTCGTTCCCCTTGCCAGGCTGGGCATGGAAACCCGGCCTCCTGGCGTGTGTGGCTCGCTCCTGTCGGTGGCCCGGATCGAATTTCTGCGTCTTGTGCGTCATCCGGGGATCTGGCTCTTCCTGTTGCTGGCGGTCCTGCTGGTCGGCGAGCACGCGTCCACCGTGCAGGGAGTGTTCGGGTCCCGCGTGATCCACCGCGCGGGCAGTCTGGCCGTCGGACTGCTGGGCACTGTGGCGATCCTGGGCTGCCTGCTGCTGCTGTTCGTGGTGGTGGACAGTCTGGATCGCCCGCAGCGTACGGGGTTGTTTCCGTTGCAACCCACGGCTCCATCGTCCAGGGTGGCGCAGTTGCTGGGCAGTCAGCTGGCAGGCGCCGGAATTCTGTTGCTGCTGCTGCTGGCAATGACAGTCGCCGGGGTATGTGTTCTGCTGTCCCGGGCCGATGCGGCGATAGAGGTCGGACCCTTCGTCTGGGTCTGGTCAGGTGTGCTGGTCCCCACCTTCGCGTTCTGGATCGCTTTCATTGCACTGGCTCACACCCTTGTGCGCAGCAAGGCAGCCACCCTGCTGGTGGCTCTGCTGCTTCTGGCGACAACCTTCGTGCTTGCATTGATGCAACGCCTGGACTGGTTGGGCAACTGGCTGCTGCTGGGCAGTCTGCGCTGGAGTGATCCCGGCTTTCTCGAGCTGCATGGCCGCGCATTGTTGCTCAACAGAATCTGGATCCTCAGTCTGGCCTTTGCCCTGCAGGCGATTGCGCTGCGAGTCGTGTCCCGCCGCAGGCCGGACCGGCTTGGCAGTCCCTTGCGCTCAGCCCCGGGCAGGGCCTGGCGACTGTTGCCGCTCTGCCTGCCGCCGCTGTTGGCTGGATCCTGGCTCTTCCTCGAGTTGCGGGCGGGCTTCCAGCATGCATCGGTGGACGAGGCCTGGGCACGCTACGACACCCGCAATCACGTGCGCTGGAGCAAGGAGGCGCCACCTGGAATCACCCATCTGGATCTGGCACTCGATCTGTATCCCGACCTGCATCGGATGCGCGTGCGCGGTGAGGTCACACTTGTATCCACAGGCCAGGACAGTCTCTGGTATCTGCCCTTCACGGTGGGGCTGGCCTTTGATTCCCTCGAGTTCACAGTCAATGACCAGGCGGCGCGGGCTGAAGATCGAAACGGACTGCGTCTGATCAGGCTCAAGCAGGCACTGGCTCCCGGTGACAGCCTGCGCGCAGGTTTTCGATTCGTGACCTCTGTGCCTGCCGGGATCACGCGCAATGGGGGAGCCGTCTCGAGTTTCATTCTGCCCTCTGCCGTGATGCTGGGAAACGGCGGGCCGGAATTCCTGCCGGTGCCCGGCTTCATGCCTGACCGGGCACCGGAGTACGTTGAAGGCAGTGAGCTGGAAGATCTGCCGCCCGGTTACTGGAACGCGGAGCTGCCACCACTGGCTGGCCCGAGCAGACCGTTCACCACCCGTCTTGAACTCAGTCTGCCCGAGGGGCTGCAGGTCTGCGCCACCGGTCAGCCCACGACACGCTGGTCGGAGCAGGGGCGCAGCCATTCGATCTGGGAAAGTCGGGCCCCAGTGCGTGCTCTCTGTGTCGTGGCGGGCGTCTGGGAAACACACGAGGGTGACGGTGTCACGCTGTACCACAACCGCGAGCACGCGCGCAACGTGGAGGGCATGCTGCGCACGCTGGAGTCGGGCCGGGAGCTGTATTCGGAATGGTTTGGCGAACTGCCCTGGCCCGATGTCCGGCTCTGCGAGTATCCCGATCATGTCAGCCGCGCCCAGGGTTTTCCCGGGCTGATCGCCTTCAGCGAAGGCATGGGCTTTCATGCTGTGGCTGATTCGGCCGGTATCTTCCCGGCTGCCGTGGTGGCCCACGAATTGGCGCACCAGTGGTGGGGCAACCTGCTGATGCCCGGACGTGGTCCCGGGGCCGATGTGCTCATAGAGGGCATGGCCAACTACTGCACGCTGCTGGCGCTGGAGCACGAGCTGGGGGACGCGGCCCGCGTGCGTTACGCTCTCGAACTGGAAACGCGCTACGCCCGGGATCGTCGGCGCGACCTGGAACGCCCGCTGGTGGACTCCACGCTGGGGCCCCGGGCCAGTGAGCTGACCGTGGTGTACGACAAGGGAGCCTGGGCCTTCTGGATGCTGCAACAGGAACTGGGCCGCGACCACATGCGCGCGGGTTTGCGAGCATTCATCGACAGCTTCAGGGACTCCCCGGACCACCCGGTGCTTCAGGACCTGTTTGCCGTGCTGGTGGCGGATGCCCCCGATCCGGAGCGTTTGCGCGAGCGCTGGCGCGTCTGGTTCGAACGGGTCGAACTGCCCGAGTTCCAGCTGGAGGCAGTCCGTCTCGACCAGGATGGAGCGGACTGGTTGCTGCAGGCTGTCGTGCGCAATCTGGGCAGCGGGTCCCCGACCGTCGACCTGGCGATGGAGGGCGATGGGCAGGAGCAGCGCCTGCGGCTGGAACTGGCCGAAGGTGATTCTTGCACGGTGCGAACGCGGTTGCCCTTCCAGCCCACCCGACTTGTGTTGGATCCCGATGCACATGTGCTGCAGCTCAATCGGGAGCGGGCCCAACACACGCTGCTCTGATCCGGGCAAGGCACCCAGATCCGGAGTCCGGCTTTCCGTACCGGACCTGCTGCGCACTGTTCGGCCGTGTGGAAGTTTGTTACCGTGAGGGGCGACCGATTCCCGGAATGTGCGGACCGTCCGGGCAATCCGTGGACGTCGTCCAGCCATGACGCAAGCAAGGGAGAGCCCATGGCCCGAATCCGCAGCAAGAGCCTTAGTGTGATCGGCTGGCGCGAATGGCTGGCCCTGCCGGATCTGGGGGTGGGGGCGATCAAGGCCAAGGTGGACACGGGAGCCCGTTCGTCCTCACTGCATGCCTTCGACCTGCAGGTCTTCGAGCGGGAAGGTGCGTCCTGGGTGCGCTTTGAAATCCACCCCGCCCAGCGCAGCAAGGACCGTGCGATTGAAGTGGAAGTCCCGGTCCTCGAGTTCCGTCGCGTGCGCAGTTCCAGCGGCAAGGCCGAGCGGAGGCCCGTGATCAAGACCACGGTCGAACTGCTGGGCTTGCGCTGGCCCATCGAGCTGACCCTGGCCAGCCGCGACAAGATGGGGTTCCGCATGCTGCTGGGACGTGAGGCGATCCGCGGACACCTGCTGGTGGATGCGGGCCGCTCCTTCCTGTGTGGCGGAACCAATGGCAGACGTGGAAAACGTACCGCTCCGGACACGGCCAGCGGACACCCGGAACCCGGCAAGGAGATCTGATGAAACTGGGCATACTGTCCTGCAGCCCGGGGTGTTACAGCACCCGTCGCCTGCGGGAAGCGGCCATCCAGCGCGGACACGAAGCCCGCGTGCTGGACACGCTGAAATTCGCCATCGAGCTGCAGCAGGGCGAACCCGACCTGTTCTATCGCCAGAAACACCTTGCCCACTATGACGCGGTGCTGCCGCGCATCGGGGCCTCCATCACCTATTTCGGGACCGCCGTGGTGCGCCAGTTCGAGCAGATGGACGTCTACTGCGCCAATACCTCGGCCAGCATCGCCACCTCGCGGGACAAGCTGCGCAGCCTGCAGATCCTCAGTCGGCACCGCATCGGCATTCCACGTACCACCTTCGTGCGCGACAAGAAGGATGTGCTGCCGGCCATCGAGCGGGTGGGCGGCGCGCCCGTGATCATCAAGCTGCTGGAAGGCACCCAGGGCATTGGCGTGCTGCTGGCCGAGTCGGTCAAGTCGGCCGAGGCGATCATCGAACTGCTCCAGAGCCAGCGCCAGAACGTGCTGATCCAGAAGTTCGTCGCGGAAAGCAAGGGCCGCGATGTGCGTGCCTTCGTGGTGGGCGACCGGGTGGTCGCGGCCATGCGGAGGGTGGCCCAGGGTCAGGAATTCCGCAGCAACGTGCACCGGGGCGGCCTCACCGAGAAGGTCGAACTGAATGAGGTCTACCGTGAGACGGCCGTGCGCGCGGCCCAGATCATGGGACTGCGGGTGGCCGGAGTGGACCTGCTGGAGAGCCTGGATGGCCCGCAGGTGATGGAAGTGAATTCCTCGCCGGGTCTGGAAGGCATCGAGCGCTGCACCCAGCTGGATGTGGCCGGCGCGGTGGTGGACTACATCGCGGCCCAGGTGGATTTTCCCGAGATTGATCTGCGCCAGCGGCTGACGGTCAGCCGCGGTTTCGGCGTGGCCGAGATCCACATTCCCGAAGGATCGGAATATGTGGGCCAGCCCATCGGCGAATCGGGGCTGCGCGACAAGGATGTGTCGGTGCTGACTCTCTATCGTGGCACCCACGTGATTCCCAGTCCGCGCATGCAGCGCGTGCTGGAGGCCGGCGACCGGCTGCTCTGTTTCGGCAAGCTGGAACTGATGCGCGACCTGATTCCGGCGCGCACACGGCGCAAGCGCGCACAGCAGGTTCGCCAACTGCCCGATCTGCCCGTGGCCGACGAAGTCCACCGCGAACCGGACAGCCCGGCCGATGCGACACGGGCGAGGAGCTGAGCATGGAATCTCGCGAGCGCCGACCGATTGACGACTGGCTGGGCGAGCCCATTGCGGCGGGCGAGACCCATGATGTGATGCTTCCCGTGAGCGAAAGCACCAGCGGCGGAGCGGTGAACGTGCCGATCCAGATCCGGCGGGCCCACGAACCCGGACCGGTGGTCTTCATCACGGCGGCGTTGCACGGCGACGAGATCAACGGCACGGGAGCCGTGCGCCAGCTGATCCGTGACCCGGACTTCCGTCTGACGCGCGGGGCCGTGATTCTGGTGCCCGTGCTGAACCTGCTGGCCTTCGAGCGCCACTCGCGCTACCTGCCCGATCGTCGTGACCTGAACCGCTGTTTTCCCGGCAGTGCCGGGGGCAGTCTGGCCAGCCGGATGGCGCACACCATCTTCCAGCACATCGTCACACGCAGCGATTTCGGGATAGACCTGCATACCGCGGCCGCGCGCCGCACCAACTATCCCAACGTGCGTGGCGATCTGGCCGACCCGCGCGTGCGACAACTTGCCGAGTCCTTCGGCAGCGAGTTCATCCTCAACGGCAAGGGGCCGGCCGGTGGTCTGCGCCGGGCCGCCGTGAAGGCCGGTTGCCCCACGATCATCATGGAGGGGGGCGAAGTCTGCAAGGTCGAGCCGGCGATCGTGGAATCGGCCACCCGTGGCATCCGCAATGTGTTGCGCAGCCTGGGAATGCTCGCAGGAGCCATTCAGCGCCCCGCCTATCAGGTGATCATCGAGAAGTCGATCTGGATTCGCGCCGAGAAGGGCGGCTTCATGACCTTTCACATCAAACCCGGCGACATCGTGGAGCAGGGGCAGGCCCTGGCGACCAATACCACCCTGCTGGGGGAGCAGCGCAGCGTGTTGCACGCCCCCTTCAACGGCGTGGTGATCGGCATGACCAGCCTGCCCGCGATCAGCCCCGGTGAACCGCTCTGCAATCTGGGCAAACTGCCCGCGGGCTGCGATCCCGCCGAACTGCGCCGCCTGCGCCACGAAGAGCACGGCCTGGGCCAGCGCCTGAGCGAGCAGCTCGCTTCCAATGTGCTGGTGGTCGGCCCCGGCCGGGCACCCGGCGCATCCCACTCCGACTGACGCCACTCCCGGGGCCACGTCAGCAGCCGGAATCTCCAGAAAAAGCGCGAGCGGGGCATGCCCCGCTCGTGCGTGATCCGCTCATCGTCGGTCGCGCCTCAGGGGCGGCGGCGTTCCGGGTCATGGAAGAAGCGATAGCGCCACAGAGCTTCGTCACCATGGCAGGCGGCACAATTGGTGTCTTCGCTGCGGTGCGCGATCAATCCCGCGCTCTCCAGATGAGGATTGTGGCAACTGAGGCAGCTGATCTCGGCAGGCACGGCCGTGTCCCCCGTTGACTGGGTCTGAATCAGCTGCACGTCGGGATGGGCCCAGGCGCCCGGCACACGCTGCCCGGCATCCAGATCGGAGTGGCAGGCCAGACAGGCCCGGTTGCTGGTGGTCCAGGAGGCGTTCTTCCATTCAAGATCGCCCTTGGGCCAGGGGGAGCGGGCCAGGATCTGTCCGGTTTCGCGTACAGCGGCCGCGGGCCTCATCAGGCCTTCCTGGGCGGCATTGTGCGGAGTATGACAGCCAATGCAGGCGCTTCCACCCGCTGGTGCCACCGCCTTGTGGGCACCGCGTGCCACGGGGGCCTGCTGCTGATGGCAACCCAGACAGAGACCACCCTCGCGATTGTCCACCCGCAGGAAGCTGCTGCTCTCGTCCCCGTCGCTGCCCGCGTGCCAGGCCAGATCGGAGGGGCTCCAGCGGTGAGGATCGTGGCAGGACACACAGGCCAGGCGTGCCTCGGCCTGATGGCTGGGCATGCGGGACCCGGGGCGAACGGTACCGGTGGTCATGGTCGAGCGGTCGAGGGCCGTGCCGATGGGGTGACTGAACTCACCCACGGAGGTCGGGCCGGGCAAGCCATCGTGAGCCAGACTGGCCGACCCGCTGGCACCATGGCAGGAGAGGCAAAGACCCGCATCGGTTCCGGCAGAACCCCGGACGCTGAGCGCGAAGGGCTGGCCACCATGGGTGATATGGCACACCGCGCAGTCGCTGCTTGCGCCGCGCGGAGCCTGTTCGATCCGGGAACTCTGCAGTGTGCGCGACGCCGCCACGAAGGCCGGTTCCGCGGAACCATGATCACTTTGCAGCACGGCAGCCTGATCCTGGTGACAGGTGATGCAGAGGTCGGCGGCGGCAGGCCCTGCCTTGCGCTGGAAGGCGACGGCACCCGCATCGCTGGCCACGGGGCCCCGGTGCGGATCGTGGCAGGTGACACAGCCCACAGCATTGTTCGGCAGGGGCAACTTTCCTTTGGCTCCCTCGGGTGCCTTGACACCCAGCGGATGGCCCCACTCGTCGGGCAGGTGCTCGGCTGCCAGACCGTCCTGTCGATGACATTCGATGCAGCGCACGTCTTCGCCGGGGGCCAGGTCAGCCATCAGGGCCGTGCCGCCCCAGAGGTCCGCACCCTTGGCCCCATGCATGGTGTGACAGCCGATGCAGAGATCGCGCGTCTGGCCCTGGGCATCCATCCCGGCGCTCAGGTCGTGGGCACTGCCACCGAGGGAGGCCTGCTGGTCATGGCAGTTGAGACACAGGCTGGCCATGGGAGCGCGTTCCTGGATGCGGAGATGACCGGGGGCATGGAACTGATGACAGCTGAGGCATTCGACGCGTCCGGCGGTCTTCTCGGGAGCTCCGGGGACCGAGCGGCCCGATGCCAGTTCGGCGTGGATCGGATGGCTGGAGCCGCCACCGGAGTGGTCCTGGTGGCATTCAAGACAAAGCTGCGAACGGTCGATGGAACGACGCATGAAGGGCTCGAAGGCGTACTTGCGGCCCATGCGATGGTCGTGCGGCGTGTGACAGGTGCCGCAGTAGATCTCGCTGTTGTTGTCCAGACGCAGGCTCAGGCTGTCGGGGGCATCGTGCCAGACTTGCAGGTGCGGGTCGTCGGTCAGGTTCCCGAAGAGCGCCCGATCGTCGGCCACGTACCCGTCATGACAACTGAAGCACATGTCCTCGTTGCTGTTGCGCGCCTTGTAGCCATCGATGGTGACATCGTTGCGGGCGGGCGGCAGCAGGCCTTCCAGTTTCTGGTAGTCGTCGCCCCAGGTGATGTGGCAGATGACACATTCCTTGGAACGTTCATCGCGACGCACCACGGCCTGGGCAGGAAGACTGCCGAAAAAGAGGACAATCAGCATCAGGAAGCGTGCCCCGGTGGGGGCGACCCCCGCAAGATCATGCAGGGAGGAGTGTTCTTGTGTGGGGCGCATGAAGGATCTGGTTTTTCCTTATGAAGCAGGGGCTAAGGTTGTTAAACTATGTGTGCATTTCCAAGGCACGTGATCCATTATATGGAAAAGAACATGAAACTGATTCTGTGGATTCTCCTGCTGTTCCTGGGTCCCCTCCAGGCCTCTTCCGCCACCCAGAACACCACGGATGAGGCCATCAAGGGCAAGTGTCTTACTTGCCACAAGGAAAAGAGTCCCGGACTCTATCGGCAATGGTACGGTTCGCGCCATGCCATGCACAATGTCACCTGCTACGACTGCCATGCGGCGCGCAAGTCCGAAGCGGACGCCTTCCTGCATGAAGGGGCCTGGATCGCCACACTCGTCACGCCCAAGGATTGCGCCGGGTGTCATCAGGTCGAAGCCGAGGAGTTCGCCCGGTCATCCCACGCCATGGGCGCCGACATCCTTGACTCCGAGGAAGCCTGGCTGGGCTGGATGGTCGGAGGCGAGCCGGGCGCGGTGGCCGGTTGCGTGAACTGCCACGGGTCGAAGATCACCATCGATCCCGAATCGCCCAACAAGCTCTCGGCCAGCACCTGGCCCAATTCGGGCATCGGCCCCATCAACCCCGACGGCTCCCGCGGGTCGTGCAATTCCTGCCATTCCCGCCATTCCTTCTCCGCGGCCCAGGCCCGTCAGCCCGAAGTCTGCGGAAAGTGCCACGTGGGCACCAGCCATCCCCAGAAGGAGATCTACACCGACTCCAAACACGGGGCCGCCTATTACACCAACAAGGACAAGATGAACCTGGACAGCGACACCTGGGTCGTGGGCCAGGATTATGACGCCGCCCCCACCTGCGCCACCTGTCATCTTTCCGCCGCGGGCGGGCAGCCGCGCAGTCACGATCCCGGACGTCGCCTGAGCTGGGACCTGCAGGACGCCGTGTCCACGCACACCGAGAACTGGAAGAGCAAGCGCAGCGCCATGCGCGAGGTCTGCCGCGCATGCCATGGCGACATTCTGATCGACGGGCACTACCAGCGTCTGGACGGCATCGTGAACCTTTACAATCAGAAGTTCGCGATCCCCGCCTCACGCATCATGGGCAAGATAAACGCGAACCGCCCCAAGGGCGCCAACGCCTACACCCAGGATGTCGACTGGGCCTGGTGGGAGCTGACACACAACGGTGGTGCCCATGCCCGGTCGGGCGCGGCCATGCTCAGCCCCGATCACACCTGGTGGCAGGGCATGTACGAGACGGCCCAGGTATTCTATTCCCGGTTCATTCCGGCCGTGCGCGCCACGGGCAATGCCCAGGCCATCGCGCTGCTCGACAGCGTGTTGACTCACGACCCGCTGCATGCCTGGATGTCCGGTGATCCCGAGAAACTGCGCGGCAAGATCCTCGATGGCAGTGCCGCCCTGCCCTACATGGGATTCGACCAGCCGGAGGCACCCAAGCGGTGAAAATCTGGATCCGTCATTTTCTGCATGGTCTGTCCGTCGACCGACTTTCGCGTACCGGCATCATCCTCACCACGGCCGCCGTGGTCTCATTCGTGTTGCTCGAAGGGGCCACCGTGCTGGGCATGTTCCACAATGCCTATGCGGGGCTGGTGACCTACATGGCCCTGCCGGGCATGTTCATCCTGGGACTGATGCTGATTCCGCTGAGCTGGTTCCTGCAGATGCGCAAGCGCAAGCAGAGCCTCAAGGCGTTGCTCAAGGAGCGCTTCGCGGGCGAGGCCCTTGAATCCGGTCCCTTCGGTGCCCTGCTGATCCGCTCGCTGTTGCTGATGACCGTGCTCAACGTGGTCTTCATGACCTTCATGGGTACACAGGCCATCCACTACATGGATTCGGCCGAGTTCTGCGGTACCACCTGTCACACGATCATGGGTCCCGAGTGGGCAGCCTACCAGTACTCGCCCCACGCCCGGGTGGACTGTGTCAACTGCCACATCGGCGATGGCCTGGAAGCTCTGGTGCGCGCCAAGGTCAACGGGGCCTGGCAGGTGATCTCGATGACCTTCGGGGTCTACGAGCGCCCGATTCCCACTCCGGTCAAGAACCTGCGGCCCGCACGGGAAACCTGCGAGAAGTGTCACTGGCCCACTCTGTTCCATGGCAATCGCATCGCCAACTACACACACTACGATCAGGACTCGATCTCCACAGCCAGCTACACCACCCTGATGCTCAAGATCGGCTCGGGTGAAGTGGGCCAGGAGAGCGGCAGCCATTGGCATGTGGCCAAGTCCAACCACGTGACCTTCGCCAGCGTCAACGACGATGTCGAGGAGATTCTCTGGGTGGAGTCGCGGCAGCCCGACGGCTCGGTGCGTCGCTTCGTCAACCAGCGCATGGGCGCTGAAGAGAATGCGTCGGCCACCATCGTGCGCACCATGGACTGCATCGACTGTCACAACCGTGCGACACATGTCTTCGAGGATCCCTCCGATGCGGTGGATCTGCGCATGCGCTCCGGCCAGATCGACCGCACGCTGCCCTTTGCCAAGCGCACGGCCCTGGGAGCCCTGATGGGCAGCTATGGCGACCGCGAATCGGGCCACCGGGGCATTGACCAGCACATCCGTGCGACCTACGAACGCATGGACAGCACCCTGCTGGTCAGCCGTGCGGCGGCCATTGACAGCATGATTCTGGCCACCACCGCGATCTACGACCGCAACATCCATCCCGCGATGAACGTGCAGTGGGGCTCGTACCCCAACCACCTGGGACACCGCGACGGTGGCGGGTGTTTCCGCTGCCACAACCGTGACCTGGTGGACGAAGAGGGGCGCCAGATTTCCTACGACTGCACCCTGTGTCACTCGATTCTGGCCAATGACGAGGACCAGCCCTTCAAGTACCTCTCCACGCCCGAGGAGTACATGCCTCGGGCCACGCGCGAAATGCGTCGTTACCTGCGTGACGACTTCTGGGAAAGCGTGGAGAAGTAATCGGCCCGGGCCGCGATCCGGAAGCGAGCGGATGCCTGCATTCGACACTCTGATGCTTGAGAACGTGCGCCTGCGCCTTCGGCCCCTGCGAGCCGACGACGCCGAGGCGCTCTTCTCGCTCCATTCCGACCCGCGCGTGATGGAATACTGGAGCACGACACCCTGGACCTCGCTCGACAAGGCCCATGAGACGATTCGCGAAGACCAACGCGCCCTGCCCCTGGGCGAGCACCTTCGACTGGCCCTCGAACTGAAGAGCGCGCCCGGTCTGGTGGGCGTGTGCACCCTGTACAAGTTCTCGCTGCAGAGCCGGCGGGCCGAACTGGGCTACGCGCTCAGCCCGGCCCAACAGGGCAAGGGACTGATGCACGACGCACTGCGTCTGCTGCTGGATCACGCCTTCGGCACGCTCGGGCTCAACCGGGTGGAAGCCGACATCGATCCGCGCAATGCGGCTTCCCGCAACTGTCTGCTGAGGCTGGGATTCCGCGAGGAAGGCAGGCTGCGCGAGCGCTGGATCGTGGGGGGAGTCGTCTCGGACACCGGGCTCTACGGGCTGCTGGCCAGCGACTGGAAGGCCGCTGTCGAATCGCCTGAGCCGGCGATCGTGATCCGTGCGTTCCGCCATGCGGACACTGCCGCCCTGACCCGCCTCTGGTCGCAGACATTTACCGACGATCCTCCGCGCAATGAGCCCGGGCGCTTGATTGCCAGCAAACTGGCCCACGGCGATGAGCTGCTGCTGGTGGCGATTGAAGAAGGCCGTCTGAACGGTGCCATCATGGCCGGATGGGACGGGGTGCGGGGCTGGTTGTATCACCTGGCCGTCGCCCGCGACGCACGCCGCCGCGGCCTGGGGGGACGTCTGGTGCGCGAGGCCGAGTCCCGCCTGCTGGCCCTGGGCTGCACCAAGGTGAACCTTCAGGTACGCTCCTGCAATCGAGCAGTGGTGAGTTTCTATTGCAGCCTGGGCTACCGGGTGGAAGACCATGTCAGCATGGGCCGCGTTCTGGGGGATTGATCCCGGACGTGACACGAACGCAGCGCCTGAGTTCCTGCGCGCCGTGAAACACTGTCATGCGGCCCTTGTGCTGGTTTTCCGCCGGTCGATCCGCTACTTTCGTTTTCGCGTGAACCTGCGCCGGTTCGCCATGACACGAGTGTCCCGCGAGCGGGAAGAAAGGAACTGGAATGAGCGAAAGGCTGGCCGACTTCAACGGGCTTGAGCTGTTCTTTCTGGCCTGCGCGGTCATTGGCGGTTTCTTCGTGCTGGTCAAGCTGGTGCTGCAATTCATGGGCGGCGACAGCGACCTGGACAGCGCGGCCGATCCGGACTTCGGCATCGATGCCGACCACACCAATTCCGACGCGGGCTTCCGCGTGCTGTCGCTGCACGGACTGTCTTCCTTCTTCATGATGTTCGGGCTGGTGGGGCTGGCCTTCTCGCGTCAGAGCGGGGCAGGGCTGGGTATCACCATCGGCGGCTCAGTGCTGGCCGGTCTGGGCTCGGTCTGGATCATCGGCAAGCTCTTCCAGGGTGCCGGCAAGCTGCAGTCCAGTGGTACGCTGAATACCAAGGATGCGGTGGGCAGCGTGGGCACGGTCTATCTGGGCATTCCGGACTCCGGAGTGGGCCGTGTGACAATCAACTTTCGCAATCACCTGCGCGAATTCAACGCCATCTCGAGCGACATGCACGCACTGAAGACCGGCACGGCGATCCGTGTGGTCTCGGTGAAGGAGTCGATCCTGGTGGTGGAACCTCTCACCTGACGCCGGAGGGCTCATGTTCGATTATTGGATGCTTCCCATTGCCGCGTTCCTGGTCCTGATTGTCACGACCATCGTCTTTCTGGCGTCGCGCTACAAACGCTGCCCTTCCGACAAGATTCTCGTGGTATACGGCAAGGTGGGTGCCGGCCAGTCGGCCAACTGCATCCACGGCGGCGGCGCCTTCATCTGGCCGCTGATTCAGGACTATGCCTACATCAGCCTGACGCCCATGACCATCAGCATTCCGCTGCAGAAGGCGCTCTCGCTGCAGAACATCCGCATCAACGTGCCCTCGACCTTCACCGTGGGCATCAGCACCGAGCCGGAAGTGATGACCTCGGCCGCCGAGCGCCTGCTGCACCTGACTTCGATCCAGATCGAGGAAATGGCCAAGGAGATCATCTTCGGCCAGTTGCGTCTCACGGTGGCCTCGCTGACCATCGAGCAGATCAACCAGGACCGCGAGAGCTTTCTCGAGTCGGTGCGCAAGAATGTGTCACCCGAGCTGAACAAGATCGGTCTGACCCTGATCAACGTGAACATCACCGACATCACGGACGAGTCGGGCTACATCGACTCCATTGGCAAGAAGGCCGCCTCCGAGGCGATCAACCAGGCCAAGGTGGACGTGGCCGAACAGGAGAAACTGGGCGCCATCGGCGAGGCCGAAGCCACCCGGGTGAAGGTGATTCGCGTGGCCGAGAACGTGGCCGAGTCGGAGAAGGGCAAGAAGAAGGCCGAAGCCGACCAGCGTGTGTTCGTGCAGCAGCAGGAATCGGAAGCCACCATCGGCGAGGCGGCCGCCAACCGCGAAAAGGAAATCAAGGTTGCCGAAAATGTGGCTGAGTCGGCCAAGGGGCAGAAGAAGGCCGAGGCCGACCGCCGCGTGGTGGTGCAGCAGCAGGAAGCCCAGGCCGTGGACGGCGAGAACCGGGCCAAGGCCGACATCGCCGATGCCAATGCCGAGCTGGCCGTGAAACAGGCCATCGCCCTGCAGCGCGGCGAAGTGGCCCGCCGCGAGGCCGAGGTCGAAATCCAGAAGGCCCAGTACAAGGCCGAGCAGGAACGTCTCACGGCCGCCGAGGTGGTGCGTCAGGAGATTGACAAGCGCAAGGTCGAGATCGCGGCCGAGGCCGAAGCGGAGAAGACCCGGCGCGAGGCACGCGGCCAGGCAGACGCCATCCTGCTGAAGTACGAAGCCGAGGCCGAGGGCATCCGCAAGGTGCTGGAAAGCAAGGCCGCCGGTTACCTGAGCCTGGTCCAGGGCTGCAACGGCGACGCCAAGTCCGCGGCCACCCTGCTGATGACCGAGAAGATCGAGCAGATCGTCACACTGCAGGTGGAAGCGATCCGCAACATCAAGATCGACAAGGTCACGGTCTGGGATTCCGGCACCCATGGCGCGTCGGGTGAGTCCGGCGGCACCGCCACCTCCAACTTTCTTTCGGGCCTGATCAAGAGCCTGCCCCCGCTGCACGAGGTTGCGGGCATGGCCGGCATCGATCTGCCCAGGTATCTGGGCGAGATCCGTTCGGGCACGCAGGATGAAGGAGTGCGGGATACGCCGACAACTCCCTGATGGCCTGTGCGTGAGGGGGCGAAAGGAGGCCTGTGATGATTCCCCGCGGAGTGCTGGGTCTGCTGTTCTTTCTGGGTCTCACCTTCTGCGCGGCATGGGTTGGTGCACGCTTTCTTCCGGGGGAGTGGTACGCCGGTCTGCGCAAGCCGGTCTGGAATCCACCCGACTGGATCTTCGCCCCGGTCTGGACTCTGCTGTACACGCTGATGGCCGTATCGGCCTGGCTGGTCTGGCACCCCAAAGGCGCTCGGGCCGTGGCATTGGGGCTGGGACTGTACGTGCTGCAGTTGCTGTTTAACGCGATGTGGTCCTGGCTGTTCTTCGGTCTGCACCGCACGGGGCTGGCCCTGGCCGAGATCCTGCTGCTCTGGTGCTGCATCACGGCAATGGTCATCGTGTTCTGGAAACTCGACTGGCGTGCGGGCACACTGTTGTTGCCTTATCTGTTGTGGGTCAGTTTCGCCACGGTCCTCAACGCCACGCTCTGGTGGCTGAATCGTGCATCGACCTGAGATCCGCAGCAAGCGTTCGTGTCAGGAGTCGGCCAGCACGAGGCGTTGTCTTGGCAGAATGGATTTTTCGCTTGCACGACGGTGGCCTGTTTGGCACTCTGGCGTGTTGTTCTGGCTTGCGTGAACAGGGATCTCCGCCGTGACCTACTCCATGCCATCATCGTCAGCACCGGCCCGGGTCGCCGAGAACAGAGCGCCGACGCCGCGGTTGATGGAACGTGTCCACGCCGCCCTGCGGGCAAGGCATTACAGTCCCCGTACCGAGACCGCCTACGCACAGTGGATTCTGCGCTTCATCCGTTTCCATCAGAAGCGGCACCCAGCCACGATGGGTGTCACGGAAGTCAACGCCTTCCTCTCCTGGCTGGCGGTCAACCGGCAGGTCAGCGCATCCACCCAGACTCAGGCACTGTCGGCCCTGCTCTTTCTGTACCGACAGGTGCTTGAGCAACCCCTGAGTGAGCTGACTCTGGTACGGGCCAAGCGATCGCGGCGCATCCCGGTGGTGCTGACTCCCTTCGAGGTCGTCCGTGTGCTGCAGCAGCTGAGTGGTCCCCAGCAACTGGTGGCCAGCCTGCTCTACGGGTCCGGCCTGCGGCTGCTGGAATGCCTGCGCTTGCGAGTCAAGGATCTGGATCTTGAGCGCCGCGAGTTGACCGTGCGCGCGGGCAAGGGCGACAAGGACCGGGTGAGCATGATCCCCGAACGCCTGCTCACGCCGCTGCGACTCCAGCTGGAGCAGGCGCGGCGGCTGCACGACGAGGATCTGGCACTGGGCTGGGGGCAGGCTCCGCTCCCCGGCGCCCTGGCACACAAGTACCCCAACGCCAGCCGCGAGTGGGCCTGGCAATGGGTTTTCCCCCAGGAGAACCGCTGGCGTGACTCCCGGGGAACCGAAGGCCGCCACCACATGCATGAAACACTGATCCAGCGTGCCATGCACACGGCCGTGCGCAGTGCGGGCATTCGCAAGCACGCCACCTGTCACACTCTGCGCCACTCCTTCGCGACCCACCTGCTGGAAAGCGGCCAGGACATCCGCACGATCCAGGAACTGCTGGGTCACAAGGACCTGAAGACCACGATGATCTACACCCACGTCCTCAACCGCGGCGGCCGCGGCGTCACCAGCCCGCTGGACACCATGCCGCCCAACTCCCCGCGCGAACACCCTCCATCCCCCTGGCCGCCCAGCCCCGATCCCGATGCTGGCCAGGGGTTTCCATGATGCGACTGCCTCCGTACTTGGTGATTATCCAAGCTCCCTGACGCAGTTCTGGAAGGTTTGATGAAGACTGTCGAATTCAAAGTTAGGCTGAAAGATGAGAAGTCACTGGTCTGGATAGTGTGGCCCGCGGGCATCGCGTGTGCTGCGACTTGACGACTCCAGTCTCAGCATGCTTCGTGGTTGCTGGCACTTTCACTTCTGAACTTTCCTGGCTGTTCGAGATTCAGGGGCGATGATTCTGCTTGTCCGAAATCCTACAGAGCATTAGTATCACCGGTGTTCTTGGTTTGCTGATCGAAGCCTTGGAAAGTGTGGCACCTTTCATGGCCTGGACTTCGCAA